>NZ_JBQFSM010000007.1:0-267089 GCF_056538005.1 Ruegeria sp. BI11
CGCCTGTCGCTGCATCGATCCATGGCCCAGGCGCAGAAATATTACGACGACGTCGATATCGCCGAAAACCCAGCCGCAGACATGTTGGGGTAAGACGGAAACACGAGACGCCGGGCTCACCACCCGGCGTCTCGTGTTTTCGATTTTCCACGATCAGATCTTACCCATGGGTAAGATCGTCTTCTTCCTGTAGATTGTCGATCAAAGTTGCAATTGCCTGCTCTAGCTTACCCCGATCCACCCGAGTAAAATCCAGATCATACCGCAATTCGATCCGCCCGCTGGACGCAGAGCATTTTGCGACCCCTGCCCGCACAGACACTTGAAAAGTTGTTTTCGCCCGGCGTGTTTTGCTCGCGCCACTTGCCGACGCCTTCTTCGTGGCACCCACCTCGGCCGCTACAAACGATCGAAGAATTTCCACCTCTCGAGGACCATCTCGATCAGGTTCACCTACTAGGGCATTGCTAACCTCTCTGATCAAACCGGGTTTGGCATCGAGTTTACGTTTAAGATCAACACCCAAATTGCGTGGAATGTCGTTTGGATGATTCAGAACCTTGTCCAGCAAAACTAGCAAACTGGCGAAGGATCGGATGTAGCTGCGCTTGGTGTAGCTTGCGGATTTGAACAGGACGGCAACCGCCTTGTCCATATCCGGGCACTCGTTCGCAGGATCATCCGCGTAGGCCCGCGCCAAAGCTCCCATCTCGGCGAATGAAATATCCTTTCGGATCAGGTTTTCATCCACCATGCGCCGATAGCTGCTTTTAATATCGGTCGCATCCGAAATCCCTGCAGGGATCTTGGCATAGATTTCATCGCCGGTTTCCTTATGCAATGCACGATAGGCGGTCAAACGACGCATGCCTTGAATCAGATCGAAGCGACCATCCGACCGACGTTCAAGACGTATCGGATTGGACAAACCGATGTCCCGAATTGAATCTTTCAACTCATCCAGCTCGGGGTCAGGCCCGGCTTTGCGATCGCGGGTCAACTTCTCGGTGATAACGTTCGCCAAGGCCACTCGCTCGGTAACCAACCCCTCGGACCGCAGTCGAACCAACTCGTGGGCAAGACGGTCATTTTCAGCACGGATGGTTTCTTCGGTCGACTGCTGATCGCGAAGAGCGTCAGCATTCTCGGATATCGCCGTGGCCATCGGCCCGCGCCTCTTTTCCGAGACTTTGTCCTGAGTTTTTCCAGCAGGGATTTCGTCCATGGCAGGTATATCGATGTCAAACATTCTGCGTTTACGGCTCATGCGTCATCCTCCAGCTTGTCCCAGGCCGAAAGCATCACGCCTCGGAATTCCTCATATACATTGTCAAACGTCGAACGGGCCCTGCGCCATGTTTCCCGCGTCATCTCACGGTAATCCATCTCGTAGACCGAACTCAGGAATCGGCCTGACTGTTCGACGGCACGTGTCATCTCGACCGGATGATCCGCGACATGCTCGCCGAAGACTTTGCGGAAAGCATCAAACATAGCGAGGTGCAACGCATTGCCAGGCTCATATCGAGTCAGCAGGAATCGAAGCTCGCAGAACATTTTGGGAAGACCTATCTTACCCGTGGGTAAGGTTTTGTCGAAACCATAGGCTAGATCCTCAAGCGCTTCTGCCAACTGACCGATGAAGGACGTCGTCGAGTCATATTCCCAATATCCCGGACCGGACGGGACGTAGAGCATGTCGGCAGCAAACACTGCATTCATCGACTGGTAGCCAATCGCAGGGGGGCAATCGAACAGGATTAGGTCATACGCATCGTCCGGGATCTGATCCAAATAACGGGACACGGCTGCAAAGAAAGACCACTCGGGGTTAAGGTGCCGGTATTGCGCCGAAGCGAATTCCACAAAGGCTGCATTGGCGCAAGAAGGGATGGCGTCAATGCTGGACCACGACGTCTGCTTGATGAAGTCCGCAATGCGCAGATCCCCAAGGCCCATATCAGTGATTGAGGGCGGCAGCTCGCGGCGGGGCAGGGCGGTTCCCGATTCAGCAGCAGCGGGGCGATTATTCATACGTTCAGTCTCACGGATCAGGTCCCGCGCCATGATACCCCAGACTGTGAAGTCCTCCGCCACATCGGTCAGCCCCATCGAATGGCTCAGCGTGGCTTGCGGGTCAAAGTCCACTACCAGCACGCGGTAACCATCTAGAGCCGCCGCATGGGCCAGGTGAAGCGCAACGGTGGACTTCCCAGCCCCACCTTTGAAATTGGCAACCGCTGCCCGAATGGCACGCTTTCCAGTAGGGCGGGGCGGCATCAAAGATTTGCGGTTCACCTTGAGCCGGCGGCGCAGTTCGTTTACCTCTTCTAGGCTGAACCAACGTTGTCGACCGTCGGGCTCGACTTCTCCGCTTGGTAGCGAAGGATCCGCCGCAAGTTTGCCGCGAAAGGTCGATTGGTTGACGCGGAAGATCAGCTCAGAAACTTCCCAACTTGAAAACCGACGGAGGGTCTTCTCCATTTCCGGGCTGAAGGTTTGTTGGCGAATCCACCCTTGTAGTTTCAAAGATTGATTGCGCAATGCATTTAGGTCTTCGTGCGTGTACATGCCTCGTGTCTCATTCCTTGGGACGCTATTTGTTTTATTTTTTCTATTTACGCTTGATTTGCACTTTACGCAAAAGAAAATATCATAAGTATTGGATCTTACCCACGGGTAAGAAAATAGGGACGAACTGCAGTCTGACCGATTCGGGGGCGTGTGGCTGTATCTCCTCCACCGCGAGCGACTGCCTGGTCAAGATTTAGGGGGACGCTCGGTGGTGAAACCCGTCATATAGGGGGACAAACTGACCCAATAAGGGGTCACATTGGATGTCCCCCTTCACCTATAATTCACCGAATTTCTTTTTTAAGATTGATTTGGTTCTACCCAAAAAAGCCGTCTCTTTTCAGACTCAGCTTGACAGAATCGAAGGATTGGACGCTAATCGGAAGTGAGCGGTGAAAAGCGTTGGCAAACAGCGCAGGATAAGCGATATACAGCCTTAAAAGGTAGGCAGAGCGGTGAGAATGGGAATGCAGGTTCCAAAACCGGTTGGGCGCAAAGCGCTAGCCATCAAATACGATATTTTATCCGCGTTGGTCGTTTACGCTTTGTCTGGTGACAAGCATCGCCAGCGCAGCATCCTGCGTATCGTTGCATTGATAACCACCCGTTACAACTGGCGCAGCAATGAGCTGTCCATCGGTCGGGAAGAAATCGCTCGTCTCTGGTCCGTGAATGAACGGACGGTTAAACGCGAGATGGCCAAACTTCGGGCTTTAGGCTGGATCGCTGTCAAGCGCCCAGCTGTCCGGGGGCGCGTTACGGTATATGAGCTAGATCTAAAACAACTCATGATCGACACGGCTGAGATCTGGCCGGTGATAGGCACTGATTTCCAGGCGCGGATGACGCCAGAGCCCGAAGCAGAGTCCAATATCGTTCCGTTCAAGGTCAAACCCACTTCACCCGACAAATCGGGCATGGATGTCTGGACACAGGTTCAATCCATTCTGCACGGGCGTGATCCCGAGCTTTGGTCCAGTTGGTTCCAACACTTGTCTGAAGCAGAAAGGGCAGGGGGTGTTGTGACACTGATTGCGCCTTCACGCTTTATGGCTGATTATATTGCACAGAAATGGACTGCGCGATTGCTGGCGGCATATAGCCGCGTGGACCCCGAGGTGCGCACGCTGCGTTTTGAAGCTGCGGAATAAATCCGTTTCCGCCGTTAGGTTCCGTTCCAAATGCTCCAATAGTTTTAATAATGTCAACAAACTCAGGTGTGCGCTGACTATTACCCGAAACGAATGACTGTTATTCGTGCGATTCTGTTCCCAAAATCCAAAATTCGTTTCGCCTGGACCTGATTCGCTCGGCAAGAAAGTCTACAAACAACCTTACTCTTGCCGTGTTTTTGAGATCACGATGCAGCAGAAGCCAGATATTCCGATAAGGGATCGGCTTTTGGAACGGAGCCCGGATCAGTTCGGGGTGGCGGTCGCCAAGGTTGCACGCGAGATAGGCCATGCCCAAGCCAGAAGCAGCCAAGTTTATCAGAGGAACCAGTTCCGATACCCGGTGCTTTAGCATGGCCTTGGGGTAATATCCGTCTTTCACCCATTTTGCTGTGGTCGCGTCCTCGGGTTCGTGCCAACCGATAAATTGTAACCCTTTGCCGCCATTGTCTCTGACCCGCTCAGCGTAGTTGCGCGAGCAGTAAGCGGCCTGAGACATCTGAACAAGCTTTCGCCCCACCACATCGTCGGTGACTTCATCCGCGATACGTAACGAGACATCAGCTTCGCGGCGCATCAAGTCGCGGATATCATTCGTGAAATTCATGTTCAGGATGATGTCCGGATAAAGCTCAGCAAAGGCGGCAAAGTCATCCATCAGCGATGTCATCGCTAACCCATGTGGGAGAGTGACATATACTGTGCCACATGGTTGGGTATCCCGACCGACTATGACCCTTGACGCAGCGGCCATCTCCTCCTCAACACGTTCGGCATGAGGCATCAGGTCTTCACCGAGTTGTGTCAAGGCGAGGCCGGACTTGGATCGGTCGAACAACCGACTGCCGACGCGCGCTTCCATGACCGAAAGCCTGCGTGTCAGCGTTGTGTGGTTCACCTGAATGCTGTCTGCTCCACCGCGAAGAGTTCCGGTTCGGGCAACAGCTAGAAAGTACTTCAGATCGTCCCAATTGAGGGAGTGGCTTTCATTTATCGACATGTTTTTTGTGTTTCATTTTTGAAGCACTGTGTCCACAAATACCTAGCTACAGTTCAGTTATTGATCAACTTACCTTGGGCTATGTGAACGCGAACCCAAGGACTCCACTCTAATGAACCATATCCAATCTGTACTGATTACTGGTGCCAACGCTGGGCTAGGTCGCGAGGCAGCGCGGCAGCTTGCGATGCAGAAAGGCATTGCCAAAGTCTATCTGGCCTGCCGAAACCGAACCAAAGCTGAGGTCGCCAGAACGGCACTGGAGCATGAGACCGGACGCAAAGTCTTTGAGATTGTCCTGATGGACGTCACCGATCCTACCTCGGTTCGTTCCGCTGCGGCAAAACTTCCCACGCCAATTGATGCTGTCATCTTAAACGCTGGAGGCACCGGTGGACGACACCCAAATAGCCTCACTAACGAGGGCGTAACCAATATCTTCGCCACCAATGTTCTGGGCCATGTGGTGCTGGTGGACGAGCTATTGGAACGCCAGTTGGTGACATCCACAATCCTTTATGCTGGTTCGGAGGCTGCCCGGGGTATTCCCAAAATGGGAATGCATCGCCCCGAACTGTCCGACGGCACAGTGGACGAGTTCCGGTCGATCGCCGATGGCAGCAAGTTTGGCCCCGAGGGCGATCCGATGCAGACTTACGGCTATGCCAAACTTGTGGCGACCCTGTGGATGGGGGCGATGGCCCGTCAGCACCCGCATATCCGCTTTGTCACCATGAGCCCGGGCGGCACCGCTGGTACTGCGGGCTTTGACGATCTGCCGCTTATGAAACGCATTTTCTTCAAGCATGTGGGCGGGGTGCTGATGCCTCTGTTTGGCATGATGCACAGCGTTGAAGCCGGGGCAAAACGGTATCTGGACGGGTTGCTCAATCCAGAGTTTAGGACCGGGTGCTTTTACGCCAGCCAAGTAGGCTATCCCACAGGGCCGGTCGTGGATCAGGCTGCGATTGATGGAGTGCTGTCTGACATCAACATTCAGGACAACGCAAATCTGGCGCTGCGCCAGTTCGCTTGAATCAAAGGAGAATTGAAATGGAAACCACACTGAACATCCTAGTCATTCTTGCAACCCTCATGCTGTCTGGCCTCGGCATCATGTCGATGTTTGCGCCTCGGCGCATGGTTGCCAATTTTGCAATTGAACCAATAGGCACAGTAGGGCTCAGCACAATCCGTTCGGTAATCGGCGGGCTGTTTCTGTCTTCGGTGGCCTTGCTTGTGATTGGACTGTCCACAGGGCAAACGTTGGGTTATCTAGCTGTTGCGATCCTGATGGCTGTCGTAGTTTTCGGGCGCATTGTCAGCATTCTGGCGGACGGGTTCGACAAGGCAGTTCTACCTCCGCTGGTCGTAGAGCTTGTTGTCATCGCGGTCCTGATCTCAGCCTATCTAGAGATTTCCGTTTAATCGGAATTTCTTCAGGTGAATGGCGGATAGGATGAAATCGCTGCTGTCTTCAAATTTGTTTTAAAACGAAGATCGGACAATGATGCAAATTTCGCTTCGCTGAGCGCAGCCGACATCAGGCACTCCTTCTAGTGATCTACACGATTGCTGTGTGTGTAGGTGTCGGCTTGTACGAAATTGAGTTACGGCAATTGGACTGGAACCCAGCAGATATTGAGGCCATTTGCTTCGTCGAACAAAAGAAGCTTCAGCTATTACTTAGTCACACGAAGGTGCGATAGCACTGTGTTACCTCGGAGTAGTGTTGGAAGTTACGCTGAGTGTTGCAGAACGGATCGAATTCTGAGCCATGTTTGTGGGCGATTGTTGCTGTTCGCATTAACCTGAATTTACAACATCGCAACAGGTGCCTTAAGTGAAGTGCTCCTAACTCACCGGTGGCACATGCTATTGCGGGTTTGTAATCTAACTGAATGGAGGTGTCTTCTCCCTCAGAGATCGCGATGAAAGTCAGCCCCAAATTTTGAGATGCGCATTTTAGTGGTCGGGGGCTGCGCCTGATGTTCCTCGAATTGTCAGGGTCGCGGAATACTCGAAATGGCGGACTGGCAGTTCGGGCGCTCGCATTCGGTCCAGTAGGATCTCGGCCAATCGGGTGCCTAACTTTTTTGGATTGATCGCCATCGTTGTAAGGCCAGGTGTCGAAACTGCAGCATCCTCGATGTCGTCGAAGCCCACTACTGAAAAATCATGTCCAGGTTTCAAGTTGGATCGGATCAAGCCAAAGCATGCCCCAAGTGCGACAACATCCCCATTGCAAACGATGCCCGTTACCTCTGGGTGTTGTTGGCGGAGTGCGGCGATTGCTTCAACACCAGCACGCTTGGTCTCCTCACACGGCCAGATTATTGGGTGTGCGCCGTCCAGTTTATCAAAAGCGCTAAGGTAACCGGCAATGCGTTCCTCGCGCACGGATGTTTGCTCGGTGCCACCAAAGTAGGCGATGTGTCGGTGACCCAAATCAATCAAATGCTGAGTGGCTTGCATAAGTGCTTCGGTGTTTAGAACGCCAACGTGATCAAGTGATTGGGATACCTTTCGCATGAAGGTAACAGCGGGAACGCCGTGGGCATCCAGAAGCTCCATGGCATCTTCGTTCGTGTTGAGCGCCGGAACCCAGATCAAGCCACGGCGGCCAAATCGGATGCAAGCTTCCAAAAGACGATCCTGGCGCTGAAGGTCTCCTTGTGCGTCGAGGACCGACACCATGAACCCTTCGGCTTCCAATAAGTCGACGGCGCCACTGACAACTTCTGCGTTAAACGGGTTTGCCAACTTGTTTATGATAAAACCGATTTCGCGATTGTCACCCGATCGCATTGTGGCCGCCGCTTGATTGGGGACATAGCGCAGCCGCTTGGCTGCACTCAGAACTTTCTGGCGCGTCTGCTCTGAGATTCGGCCTGTGCCGCGCATAACTTGACTGACTGTTGGAACTGATACGCCGGCTTCTTTGGCAACGCTGGATAGGGTGGGCTTTTTTGTCATGGCTACAGTCGTGATATAACGTTCTTCTAAAATCTCAAGTGGTTTTGTATTTTGCAAGAAAATTATGAGTGAGATTAGGTGGCAACAGGCTTGACTCCTGATACAACGATATATCATTGTGATTGCATTCGCCCGCAGACCGACTCGGGGTCATCGGCGAGGGAGGGAGGTTGCCACGTTTCAGACAGCCTCAGACATTGGGAGGAAAACATGTCCATTCATTCGAAAATGGCGGGTGCCGTGTCCGGTGTGGCGATGCTTGTTGCCGCCGCTGCCGTACAAGCCGAAACTCTGTTCTGGTCGACCCAGGCCCGTCCTGCTGAAGAGGCGCAAGCCATGCGGACTGTGGTTCTTAATGGCTTTGATGGTGAAGTTGATTACCAACCAAACGAAGATGGTCCTTGGCTGACTCGTCTGCAAGCCGAGCTGCAAGCAGGCTCTGGCAGCATTGATCTGCTGGGCTCTCTGCACGGCAACTTCTCGGCGATGAATCCTGATGATCTGATGGATCTCAGCGATCTTGGCGTTATGTCAGCTTCAGATACCTTCAACGGTCTAGCCAAACTGGGAACTGACAGCCTCCAATACATGCCGTGGATGCAAGCGAGTTATATCATGGCTGCGAACAAGGAGGCGCTGCAGTATCTGCCCGATGATGCGGATATCAATGCGCTGACCTATGATCAGTTGATTGCTTGGGCGGCCAACGTCGAGGACGCTACGGGTCAGAAAAAATTCGGCTTTCCGGCAGGCCCCAAGGGGCTGAAACACCGATTCTTCCAGGGCTATCTCTACCCATCCTACACCGACGGTGTTGTGCGAACTTTTGCATCGCCCGAGGCTGTTACGGCATGGGAAAAGTTCAAAGAGCTTTGGAGTCACACGAACCCGGCATCGACCAACTTCTCGTTTATGCAGGAGCAGTTGCTGAACGGGGATGCATGGATCGTCTTCGATCATACCTCGCGTCTGGCGCAGGCGTTCAATGAACGCCCCGACGATTTCGTCGCTTTCCCAGCGCCCGCGGGTCCGACTGGTCGAGGGTTTATGCCCGTCTTGGCAGGTGTTGCTATCCCGCGCACAGCACCAGATGCCGAAGGCGCTAAAGCTTTGGTGTCTTATTTGATGCAGCCCGAAACTCAGATCGCGACCCTGAAGGCGACCAACTTCTTCCCCGTGGTCGATGTCGAACTGCCTGACGACCTGCCACCTTCGGTCAAAGCTGCTGGTGAAGCGGTTGCCAAGATGAGCGGCTCGGCAGACGCCAACCCTGGATTGCTGCCTGCCGGTCTGGGCAGCATGGGCGGTGACTTCAACCGCGTCTACGTCGATGCGTTCGAACGCATCGTTCTGGCTGGCCAACCCATCGAGCAAGTTTTGGAAGACCAAAAGAAACAACTTGAAAAAATCATGAACGAAACTGGCGCGCCCTGTTGGGCACCAGATGCCCCTTCAGAAGGCGCTTGTCCGGTCGAGTAAGACCCTCTCCGACAGCCGGGCTGCCGAAATAGTGGCCCGGTTTCCCAGCATATTCCCAGCATAAAGGAGCGGTCCGATGGAAGCGCGGCTATTGCCATACTTTCTGATCCTCCCGGTGACTTTATTTCTCTGCCTGTTCTTCCTCTACCCCTTTGCGCTGGTCGCGCAGCAGGCGTTTGGGACTGAGAACGGCTTCTCACTGGATAATTTCCGCGAGGTTGTGAACTACTGGAAGTTCCCTATCTCGATGAAAAACACCTTCCTTTTGGCTGCAGCCGTGGTGCCGATCCAGTTGGCTCTCTCGCTTCTGATGGCCACGATGGTCACGAGAATGCAGAAGGGCCGTGATCTGGTTCTGTACATTTGGACCATACCACTGGGCATCTCGGATCTTGCGGCTGGTATCATCTGGCTAGCGATCTTTGAGCAGTCAGGCTTCCTAAACTCTATGATGTTAGGGCTTGGTGTCACGGACCAACCTGTGAGTTTACTGAGCTATCAAACCCCCTGGATCGTGTTTCTGGCGATCATGCTGGCCGAGATTTGGCGTGCGACCGCGATTATGCTTGTGATCCTTGTGGCGGGCATCGGCCTGATCCCCAAAGAGTACTACGAGGCCGCAGATGTATTTGGTGCCTCGCGGTGGAAGCAATTTACCCGGATCACTCTGCCTCTTTTGCGACCGTCACTGCAAACGGCACTGATCTTGCGCGTTATTCTGGCCTTCGAAGTTTTTGCCGTGGTGGCAGCCCTTGGCGGCACGATCTTCCCGGTGCTTATGGGCGAGATCTATGCTTATCAGTTTGACTTGCAGAATGGCGGTGCTGCCGCGGCACTGGCGATCATCGTTCTGATCATCTCGATCGTCTTCACTCTGATCATCATGCGCGCTCTGCGCGTCCCGAAAGGAGCTACGATATGACGGCTGTTGCTGACGTAGTAGCCCCCGACGCCCGCAAGGCGGGCAGGGGGCTTTACCGGGCTGGGGTGATCCTGCTGTGTGCCTGGGTGATCGTGCCGCTTTACCTACTGTTCGTGAATACAATGTCCTCACCGGATACGGTCAACAGCTTTCCCAAAAGCTTTCTTCCAGAGTTCGACATGGGGTCCTTGGAGTTCTTCATGGGGTTTCAGGGAATGCTGGCGGCGCTGTGGAACTCGGTTGTGGTTGCATTGATGACGATGGTGATGTCCATCGCCATCGGGGCCCCGGCTGGTTACGCCTTGTCGCGGTTCGACTTCCGTGGGAAAGAGCTGTTTCGCCTGCTGATCCTGTTGACGCGGGCTTTCCCGTTACCGCTTCTGGCGTTGCCCTTGGCAGTTCTATTTATTCGCACGGGTCTGGATGACACAGCCTTTGGTCTGGCGCTTGTTCACACCACTCTGGCGATACCCTTCGCAGTGCTTATCACCTTTTCGCTTTTCTCGGGCATTCCACTGGAACTGGAGGAGGCGGCATGGACATTGGGCTGTACCCGGCTGACGGCCTTTACCAAGGTAATCCTGCCTCTGGTACTGCCGGGGATCACGGCTTCAGCGATATTTGCCTTCGTGATTTCATGGAACGAAGTATTCGCGGCCGCCGTGCTGACCATTGAGAACCGGACGCTTCCTGCGTTCCTGTTGCAGACCCTGGGCGAAGCGCCGCTGCACCTGAAATTTGCAGGCGGCTTCATCCTCGTGGTGCCTGCGCTGATCTTCATCTTCGCCGTACGCAAATATCTATTTGCCATGTGGGGCATCGCCAACCGCTGAACGGTGGCTGAAAGGAAACTGTTATGGCTGAAATTCAGATCAAGAACGTCGCCAAGAACTTTGGGTCTTACCAAGCTCTGCACGACATCAACCTGACCATTGCAGACCAGGAATTCATGGTCCTTTTGGGCGCCTCGGGTTGTGGTAAGTCCACGCTTTTGCGCATCATCGCTGGGCTTGAGACAGCGACGACAGGTGAAGTCTGGATCGGCGGGCGCCGGGTGGACCACCTTTCGCCTAAGGATCGTGGTATCTCAATGGTGTTCCAGAACTATGCGGTGTTCCCGCACCTGACAGTGTTCGAAAACATTGGCTTTGGCCTGCGGATGCAAAAACTGCCGGATGATGAAGTCAAACGTCGCGTTGAGCGCACTGCCGGGTTGATGCATATCGAGCAGCTTTTGAAGCGCTATTCGGGCGAGTTGTCCGGCGGCCAGCGCCAGCGCGTCGCTGTCGCCCGCGCGCTGGCGATGGAGCCGGACGTAATCCTAATGGACGAACCACTGTCGAATCTTGACGCGCTCTTGCGGATGGAGATGCGGGCTGAACTGAAGGGCGTTCTGGCCGAAAGCAAGACCACCGCCATCTATGTGACCCACGATCAGGTCGAAGCAATGTCCATGGCCGACCGGATCAGCGTTATGCATCAGGGCAAAATTGTTCAGGCAGCCTCACCCATCGAGGTTTACAGGGATCCAGCGGCCGAGTTTGTGGCAAGTTTCATCGGCAATCCGCCAATGAATTTCCTTCCGGCTGAAGCTACCGGCTCTGGTCGCTGGACAGTTGCAGGACAGAGCTTTGAAGGTCCGGCAAACGGCAAGAACCTGAAATGGGCCATTCGCCCGGAAGATTTGAGTATCGCGGATCAGGGCTTTGGCGCGCGCGCAAAAGTTGTCGAGCCTTTGGGCGCACACTTGCTGGTGACTTGTGATGTAGAAGGCCACCAGTTCCGTGCGGTACTGGACAGCGAACTCAACGTGAAACCTGGTGATGTACTTACCTTGGCCCCGCAAGAAGGCCGGGGACGCTGGTTCGACCCCGAAACCACTCTGGCCGTGGCGTAAAGGAGAAGCACGATGAGCCAAGCGCTGATCGATCAAGCCCGCGAGGTCATGGAAAGCAATGACCGGGGCAATTATACCGTGCCCACCCACGGCCTCTACCCATTCCAGTGGAACTGGGACAGCGCGTTGTCCGCGCTTGGCTTTTCGCATTTCGACATGGACCGAGCTTGGGTTGAGGTCGAGACCCTTATGTCCCATCAGTGGGATGACGGCATGGTGCCCCATATTGTGTTCCATGAACCCGATGACGGCTATTTCCCTGGACCGGAGATATGGCAAACCGGACGAACTGTGCCCACAACCGGCATCACCCAGCCAGCGGTCGCGGGTCTTGCCTTGCGCAAGCTCTATGATCGCGCCGAAGACAAAGCTGCCGCCCGTGTGCGGCTGGCGAAACTCCTGCCTAAGGTCCACGCTTGGCATCAGTGGTTTTACCGCGACCGCGATCCCGAAAATACGGGGCTGGTTGCGATCATTCACCCATGGGAGTCCGGGCGAGACAACTCAGTGGACTGGGACGAAGGGCTGGATGCTGTACCAACCGAGGGCGTCGCGCCTTTCACACGGCGGGATACGACACATGCCAATCCTGACCACCGTCCATCGGACGAGCAATACAAGTGCTATATTTGGCTGGTCGAACATTTCCGTGGACTTGGCTGGGACAACGCACAGCTCCACGATGCATCTCCCTTCCGTCTGGTCGATCCCGGCTTTAACGGCATCCTTATACGGTCCTGCGACGACGTTGCGGGGTTGGCTGAGGTTTTGGGCGATACTTCGATGGCATCGGAAGCCCGCGCGATGGCCACGAAGGGTCGTGCGGCATTGGAAAGTCTCTGGAATCCGAAACTTGGACAATACACCTGTTTCAACCGGGTAACCGGGCGCTTACAGGACACGCCTACAGTTGGCGGGCTTCTTGCGGTAGTTGCCGATGTCCCTCATGGTCGAGCTGAAGCATTGGCGCGCAGGATAGAATTGTTAGCAGAACGTTGCGGCTATTTGGTGCCCAGCCACGATCCGGCACATGAAGCCTTCGACAGTCAGCGCTATTGGCGTGGGCCTACATGGTTGATCGTCAACTACTTGATAGCCGAAGGACTGGTCCGGTCGGGGCAGGGAGCCATGGCGCAACGCATTCACACCAACAGCCTGCACCTGATAGAGAAAAGTGGCTTTGCGGAGTACTATGACCCGATAAGCGGCGAGCCTTGTGGAGGCAGCAGCTTTACCTGGACCGCAGCGATGGTGATCGAAATACTCAAGAGCCAAAAAGTGCCGGCATAAAACGCTCTGGCATCAATCAGATCATGGCCGATGGCAAGGAGACGGTTGGCTCATTTGGTTTCACTTTACTGCCTCTCGCATTTTGGACGCCCGAAGAATTCATGCCCGGTGCAGGTGAGGCACGTCACATGTTTGACGCACGGTGCGGTTGGGGTATCACCGATTACGGAGATGTTGATTTTACGTCAGGATCAACTGTCTCCAATGCACGCCCATGTTGTAAAGGCGGAAGATATTATTAAACGCGGCGACACAACTCTAGTCGTCGAACTTTTCGGCTCAGACGACGCTGTTGGGTTTGCAGAGGATTGCGTCGGTGTAGTTTGGCTGGATGGCATCCGACGCAACGTTGGGCCTGACGAGAAACTGCGTTTCTCCGTCGGCGAAAGCGCCACCCTGCGCCCAGGCGATTGCACTCGTCTTGGGGCGAAGGCGGGTATGTTCTGATCGGCGAGGTCTCGACCGTCAATGGCGACGAGACTGACACTATCAAGACCGTTCTCTTCATAGTGCACCAAACCTGACGCTGACCAATTCGTGCTTATTCTCGAAAACCCATAGCGGCGGCATTGTTGCGCGCCGAGGTGATTGCCTAAGGGCTGAGTCACTGCGTGCAAGCCGAAAGCCCGCTATGCGGGTTGTAATTGTAGCATTCGAACCTAAGGTCGAAGGTCGGCTAAACCGTACCTTAAGCTGAAATCACGCTTTGGATACTATCCAGTTGTCTTTTGCGAGCTGTGCAGCTTCGAGGCGCTTTAACTCCTCTATTGCACGGAATTGATCTCCTGTCTGCGCCAGTGCAGTTTTGTAGGCGCGCAGGACTGAACGTGGTCGCCAGGGCAAAGCCGCTTGCGAAACCCAAGCACGTAAAGCCGGAGGAAGACGATCAAATTCGCGCATGGGGTTTTCGTTGCGCCGCCGTTTCCGAAGCTTCGTCTGTCCAAGATTGCGGCCCATCAATCGGTCTCATCAAGGTCGAATATTGGGTCAAGCACCAGAACCAGACGCGTTTCACCTGTGCCAGCAATGGGGGGTGAACGGTGCAGAAAACCTGATGCCCGGGTCTGCGGCCAGAGCGTGCCGCGCATGACCATCGGCGCACCGGTTGGGACGGTGAAGACCGGCTTTGGGTCTTCTCCGTTTGTCGAAGTGCCATACTGTGTACCGGTGCCCCGATAGGTGCAAATCAGGCGCGCATGAATGGCGTCTACATGAAACTTCCGGCAAGCGTTTGTAGTGATCGCATCCAGACGAATGCGCAGATATGGTGCGCGCATGATATTGGCAAAACGCGTGGCAAGATCAGAGATATCGTTTTCCAACCACTTGCGTGCCGTGGTGCTTTCGATGCCCGCCGTATCGCACAAGTGCCGCACAGCATCGGGCACAGCGGCCGGGCGTAGGATGAGCCGCGCCTTGGGCAGTTGTGATGAATCCAGCGTGTCGATCCATGTTCGGAACTCCGAAGGCAGTTGGCGTTGCCAGATCATTGCCGCGCAGTCGGGCATTTCGATATTAGCCAGACCGTCTGGCGTGTCTGTAGCATCGACACCCACTGCCGTGCCATTCAATTCGGTTCGAAGATAGTTCACGCAGCATCCTCCACCCGACGCCAAAGCGGGAACGGATCTGGTATGTCGATAGGCAGAGCGTTGGGTCCAGGTGCAACAGCCTCAGTCAGCAAGCAGGAATCGAGCTGGGACTTCAGCGCGGGCCAATCTATGCCTGCGCCAATAAAGACAATCTCTTGCCGCCGGTCTCCCCAAGGCTCCATCCAATGCTGTTTGATGTAGTCCAAAACCGAGGGGTGTTCGGGCCACCGGGTATCAGGGACGGATGCCCACCAGGTCCCGATCGGCTGTACGCTCGACAAAGCGCCAGCGAGGGAAAACTCGGCAACCCACTCAGGCCGCGTTGCAATCCAGAAATGCCCTTTCGCACGGATCACGCCGGGGAGGTCGCGGTTCAACAGAGCCAGAATTTTCTCGGGCTCAAACGGCTGACGTGCACGATAGACGTAAGACGCTACCCCGTATTCCTCGGTTTCCGGCACATGATCGGCAAAACCGTACAGTTCTTTTACCCACATCGGATACTGATGGGCAGCTTCGAAATCGAACAGGCCAGTTTCCAGAATGGCCTCGCTTGCGACTACGGAATGGTTTGTCTCGATGATCTTCGCGTCTGCATTCAGGCTACGGATGATTTTGCGCGCGGCATCGGTCCGGTCAGGACCGGCATCATCGACCTTGTTGAGGATGACGACATCCGCAAATTCGATCTGATCCGTCAGAAGATGAACCAGCGTACGCTCGTCTTCTTCCCCCAATGTCTCGCCGCGATCCTGCAGGAAATCGTGACTGGAATAGTCTTTGAGCAGGTTTACCGCATCCACGACCGTGACCATCGTGTCGAGGCGGGCGACATCCGACAGGCTGTTTCCATCCTCATCGCGGAAATCAAAGGTTGCTGCGACTGGCAGAGGTTCCGAAATCCCCGTGGACTCGATCAACAAATAGTCGAACCGGCCTTCCGCAGCCAGCCGCCGCACTTCGTCCAGCAGGTCGTCGCGCAGGGTGCAGCAAATGCATCCGTTCGACATTTCGACCAGCGTTTCATCGGTGCGGCTCAACTCGGTCTCAGCACGTACCAGATCGGCGTCGATATTCACTTCGGACATGTCGTTGACGATGACGGCGACGCGGCGACCTTCGCGGTTGTTCAGCACGCGGTTGAGCAGGGTGGTTTTGCCGGCGCCGAGAAAGCCGGACAGGACAGTGACGGGAAGGCGGGTATCAGTCATGGCTTAGAAACACTTCTTCTTTCGTGGCGGTTTGGGGTGGATGTGCCCGCAGCATGTCGAGGCTGCGTTGCAATTCGGGTCGGGTCAGATCGCGCGCGATGACCACGATGCCCGAGCGGCGGTCATCGCCGATCCAGTTTTTCAAGGGGACTGGCGGGTCGAAAATGTGCTGGACGCCGTGAAAGACAAACGGGACGTCGATGCCTTCGAGCAACACGATGCTTTTTACTCGCAAGATGTCTGGGCCTTTGAGCGCGATCAGCGTGTCCAGCCAGTAATCAAAGGCTGAATCCTTGATGGGCGTGTCCAGCACGATCGAGGCAGAACTGATCCGTGTATCATGCGGTGTCGGCGCAAACGACACGGGCTTGGGCTTCGATAAGCCTGAAAGGTTTGCGAGCGGGTCAACCTTGGGTTCAGGCGCTGATGTTGTCCATGCAATCGCATCCTCCTGGCGCACGCCTTTGCGCAGACCGCTCAACCCCCACAATTTCTTTGGGTCGAACTGTCCGGCGACCGGTCGTTCGATCCGAGCTGTGGGATTTAACCCGCTCAACCGCTTTGAAAAAGCATCCGCCACTTCCGCAGAAACCAGATCTGTTTTACTGAGGAGGATCAGATCAGCCATCGCGACCTGTGAGACGGCCTCGAACTGTGCATCCAATGTCTCGGGTCCGTTTGCTGCATCGACGACTGTTACCAACCCATCCATGCGGGTCGTGCGTGCCAATTCGGGGTCGACTAAAAGCGTCTGCAGAATGGGGCCAGGATCGGCAAGACCGGTGGTTTCGATGACAACCCGTTCAAATCGCAGGAGGCCGTCGTCCCGCCGTTCGATCAGATCCGCAATTTTTCCGGCCAAATCTCCTCGAATTGAACAGCACAGGCATCCGGATTGCATTAGGATGATCTCGTCTTCGACGGACTCGATCAGATCGTGATCCAGCCCGGCCTCACCAAACTCGTTCACGATAACCGCAATTTTTCCGGAAGACGTCTCTGACAGCACCGCGTTCAGCAAGGTGGTTTTACCAGCGCCAAGAAAGCCTGTCAGAACGGTGACAGGTATCCGGCGGTCTTTGGTGGGGTCAGCGTCATATGCTGCTTGGGAAATCACTGCTCTCTCCTTGATTCATTATGTGATATCATAACAAAAAGAAAGTTCAAGCGGAGCAAGGCACGATTGTGAGTCTGGCTGCAGGTCGCTGGAGGAGAGCGTACTAGTACGCTCTATTCTAATGCATCAGGGGCAACGCGATCACTTGAACCACAATCACGAATACTCTGCGTCGCCCCTGACGCTGTCTAACCCGGCCAATGTTAAAACATTGACCGGGTTGGAGGTTAAAGGCATTCCGCCAGTGTTTTGGCCATGTTGCGGATAACTTGCGGATACAGCGTTGTTCCGGGTTCGAGGTCAGAACCCAGCGGGTCGATGACGCCGGTGCTGGCTTCCGTTCCGTCCAGAACGGTAGCAACAATGCCCGGGTTGAACTGCGGTTCGGTCATGACGCATTCAACACCTTCGTTTTTGATGCGCGCTTGAATCTCTGCAATGCGAGCCGGGCTTGGGTCAGTTGCATCACCGATCGAGATTGCACCCGAGGCTGGGAAGTCGAACGCATCTTCGAAATACTGGTATGCGTCGTGGAAGACGATGAAGCTACCGCCACGGACCGGTTCAAGGGTCTCGGCCACCTCGGCGGACAGTGCGGCCATTTCTTCACGCGCGGCCGCGGCGTTCGTAAAGTATGCACCCGCATTGTCTGGGTCGGCGGATGACAGCTGTGCCGCGATCACGTTCAACCAGGTTTCCGCGTTTGCCGGAGAAAGCCAGGCATGCGGGTCATGTTTGCCGTGCGCGTGTCCTTCATGGTCATCATGGTCGGCGTGGTCCTCGTGATCGTGGTCGTCATGCGCCTCGCCTTCAGCATGATCTTCGTGACCCTCATGGTCCTCGTGCTCGGCATGCTCGTCGCCATGGTCGTGATCCTCATGCTCTTTGTCTTCGGCATGCTCGTCGCCGTGGTCGTGGTCATCATGGTCCTTGTGCTCAGCATGTTCGTCGCCATGGTCGTGATCGTCATGCTCTTTATCTTCGGCATGCTCGTCATGTCCGTGGTCTTCGTGATCCTCATGCTCATGAGCCTCGAACAATGCATTTTCACGGAAATCGAGAAGGACTGTACCGTCCGATTCAAGCAATGTCGTAACAGTTGCGCCCCCGGCGAGCGTTTCCACGGCGTCTTCCATCCACGGCGTCAGGTCTTCACCAATCCAGAACACCAGGTCGGCCTCTTGCAGCGCGGACGCTTCTGAAGGGCGCAGGTTGTATTCGTGCGGTGAGGCACCCGGCTGTATGATCAGATCAGGTGTGCCAACACCTTCCATCACCCGCGCCACCAGAGAGTGCACAGGCGCGATGTCGACCGCAACATTGGGGGCATCCGCCATGGCCGTTCCGCCCATCAGTGCGGCGGTGATCGATAGTGGAAGAAGCTTTCTGGACATCAGACCCTCTGTGTGATTTTATAACGTTACGAGCGGCATACATGATATGGAATAACATGACAAGTGAAACGCCCCCCATCCCGGTCGACGAGACGGCCACGGTTGGATTCCAGAAACACAATCACGCACATTGCGTCGAAACTGCATTGGTGACGGCGGAAGCGCGGTGCAAAGAGGAAGGGCTGCGCCTGACCCCTGTTCGGCGCAAAGTTCTGGAGATGTTGCTGCAAGAGCATCGGGCGCTAGGGGCCTACGCCATTCTTGATTGTTTGCGCGAAGAGGGGTTTGGGTCCCAGCCGCCGGTGGCCTATCGCGCGTTGGATTTCCTTGTACAAAATGGGTTCGTTCACAAGATCGAACGGTTGAACGCTTTCGTTGCCTGTTCTCACCCAGGCGCAGCACATTCGCCGGCCTTTATGATCTGCAGAAAATGCGACGCTGTGGCCGAGGCGCAATCCGCCCCGGCCAAAGGCGTTTTGGGTGCAGCTGCTCGCGCAGCGGGTTTTGAAATCGAACGGACGGTTGTAGAAGCCGAGGGAATCTGCCCGGACTGCACCGAAAAGGCGTAACAATGACCCTGATCACCGTTGAAAACCTAAGCGTTCGCTATGGTGCCAATACCGTGCTGCGTCATGTCGACCTTAGGATTGATCCCGGAGAGATCGTCACGATTGTTGGTCCGAACGGATCGGGCAAGACCAGCCTATTGCGGGCCATTATCGGAGCGACCAAACCTTCCGTTGGGAAGGTTTCACTGAAGTCCGGCTTAAAAATCGGATACGTGCCGCAGAAGCTACACATCGATCCGACGCTACCGATCTCGGTTGAAAGGTTCATGCGCCTGACCAACCGCGTGTCGCGTAAAAGCTGCGTTCAGGCACTTGAAACGGCCGGGGTTCCGGACCTGTTGCAACGCCAGATGTCGCAATTGTCAGGTGGTCAATTCCAGCGTGTCTTGCTGGCACGGGCTTTGATCAACCGACCAGATGTTTTGCTATTGGACGAAGCGACCCAAGGCCTCGACCAACCGGGATCAGCGGCTTTTTACCGTCAGATTGAAGATGTTCGCCGCGAAACTGGTTGTGCCGTTCTGATGATCAGCCACGAGCTGCATGTGGTCATGAGCGCCTCAGATCGGGTGATCTGCCTTAATGGTCATGTGTGCTGCGAAGGCTCACCCGCCGTTGTGGCCTCGGCCCCGGAATACCGGGCGCTGTTCGGAACGGGCACGGGTGGTGCACTGGCCCTGTATCGTCATGATCACGACCACGATCATGACCATTGTGATCATTCTCAGGAAGCGGCAGAATAATGCTTGATGATTTTATGACTCGCGCCACGCTAGCGGGCATTGGCGTCGCATTTGCCGCAGCCCCCCTTGGGTGCTTCGTTGTTTGGCGACGGATGGCATATTTTGGCGATGCCACCGCCCATGCGGCCATCCTTGGCGTTGCGCTGTCGCTGACCTTTCAGATGTCAGTGTTTACTGGAGCGTTAGCGGTTGCGCTTGTCATGGCGTTGACCGTGACGCTGCTGTCCGGGCGCGGCTATGCGATGGATACGCTGTTGGGGGTCCTGGCTCATTCCGCTCTTGCTTTTGGTCTTGTCGCCGTTTCGTTCCTGTCTGGCGTTCGGATCGACTTGATGGCGTACCTTTTTGGCGACATCCTTGCTGTCTCACGGTCTGATCTGGTCGTGATCTGGGGCGGAGCTGCGCTGGTCGTGGCCCTGATCACGTGGCGATGGTCGCAACTTTTGACGGCGACATTGAATGAGGAACTAGCCTATGCCAGCGGTTTTGACCCTAAACGTGAACAATTGATCCTGACATTGGCTTTGGCAGTAACCGTCGCTGTGGCAATCAAAGTGGTTGGTGTTCTGTTGATCGCTGCAATGTTGATCATTCCGGCGGCGGCGGCGCGCAGTTTGGCACGTTCACCGGAGTCGATGGCCTTGATCTCAACGGCGATTGGCGCATTTTCAGCCGTTGCAGGGTTAAGATCTGCTTACATTTTCGATACGCCTGCAGGCCCTTCGATTGTCTGTGTCGTAGCCGTACTATTCGCTTGTTTCAGCCTCGTTGGGTGGCAGTCACGGCGTAAAACTTAGGTTCGCTGTACGATAAGGAACGTGAAAGCGCGCCTTTCCTTTTCCCAAAATGAACTTTGTCCAACCGAAATCAGGCGCTTGCGACACTTGCCATTATGACCCCGCCGGGCCCTGAAAAATAGGAGTTGACCAGAGAAGCTCTTGCCATGGCCGACAATGCCCTTCGTCTGGCCCCCGCCGACCCCTGGGCTTAGTCGGCCCAGGCGTGGGCCAAATTCGCTAATAGAGAATATGATGAGGCTATGAGGATATCGAAAAGGGCTGTGGCACTTGCCCCTGACGATGAACATATATTGGACATTCACGGTTCAATAGCGCTGTTTTCAGGTCATTTTTCCGAGGCCGCAAAACATGCAGAAAAAGCCATGAACGGTGGCCGAAGCAACCAGAGGTTCGCGAACCGAATTATATTTGGCGCAGCGAATTTCCATCTTGAAAATTACCAAACCTCTCTGGATGCGTTTTCGGCAGCAGCGAAATACGGAGACCCGATCAGCGCGCCCTCCTTCGCCTATCAAACCGCCGCTCTTTACGCGTTGGGTAAAACGAATGAGGCCGCGCGTAAGTATGCCGAACTAAAAAATTCATGGCCTGATGCTGACGTGGAAAAAATGCTGACTGGCATTTTCAGAGACCCGTCACATGTCGCGAAAGTAATGAAAAGTATCAAAAGTTTGGAAAAGAACCCTGAGTAATTCCACTCTTACAACTTTCAATGGCAAAAATTGCAATTTCGGTTTGATGGGCGCCGCTACAGCGATGGTTGACTGGTACGAATGGCAGGATTGGGCTGTCGCCAACAGAGGTTTAATGATCTGCGAGGGCGTTTTTGCGGGCACCTGTTACTGCATCAATGACGACCGCAAGTAGGACTATGGAGCCTCCGATAACAGTTACCAGCCCAACATTCTCTCCAAAAAAGACCCAAACCCAAACCGGAGCTAGAACAATCTCCACTAGTCCGAGCACTGTAATTTCTGCCGCCGGTACTGATCTGGAGCCCGCCGTAATAAGCAAGAGCGCGCAACCCAACTGAAAAGCGCCCATTGCTATGCTGATCAATAAGTCATGCATGGAAATAACGAACCCCGTGCCACTCATCAGTGTCGCAATCGAGGCCGTCAGAAAAGTGAAGCATCCTCCTGCCAATGCAAGCACTAAGAGATCCTTGGATCGACCCCAGCGAAGTGAAACTGCGAAGATAGCCAATCCAAAAGCAGCAATCAGCCCAGCAATATTTCCCCAGAACTGCCCGATTGATAATTCGCCGCCAACCATAGTGGTCACACCTACCAACCCAAGCACAATTGCGAACCAGGTTGTCCTGCGGACCCGCTCGGACAGTAAAAGTTTCCCAAGGATGGCCGCAAAAAACGGTGCTGCTGCTACCAGAAAGAACGCATTGGCAACGGTTGTATGTTCGAAAGCGACTATCACTCCGCACGAGGCAAGCATCAGGCCGATGCCACCGATTAGAATTGGTGGATCAAGCTTTGTCAGTTCTCCTCGCATGCCGTTTTGCTTCCTGGTGGCTATGACCGCGGCAAGAAACACGATGGTTCCCAAGGATCGGTAGAATAGAATTTGCCAGGATGTAGCTTCGGTGACGGCTCGAACTCCGACGCCGATGGTTGAAGACACCAGCATACCAAACGCCACAAGCAGAACGCCACGTTTGTAACTTTGACGAATTTGCGATTTAGGTTGATCGGAATATAGCAGTAGCGGCCCCCTTCTTGATGAGTGCATTCAAAATGACCCATATGAACGCTAACCCGTAGAGATCGTTCGGTCGATTAGAGAACCCCTTGGAACTCTGAACAACTATGAAATTTAAGGCCCGTCTTAAATCGTGGTCCGCCTGCGAAGGGCGTCATAGCACATGCGCAGCACCACTCTCCTCTGCTGCCAGATGCTTCAATGCCATCCGGTCCAACTTGCCACCCATAGTCAACGGCAGAGAACTCATTATTCGTACGACGTCCGGTGCCTTGTATCCAATCCGCACGCGCGCAAAATCGATGATCTCATTTGGGGGTAGGGGCTTGGCGCCTTCGGCTAAGCTCACGAACCCCCAGACATCCTCGCCGTGCATCTCGTCTCGCACCCCAACCGCAACCGCTGCCGCAACGGCTGGATGTGCTGTCAACGCATCTTCCACTTCCGCCGGGCTGATGTTCGATCCGTCATGCACGATGATTTGTTTGCGTCGCCCCCGGAACCAGAAATAGCCATCCTCGTCCCGCCTCATCAAATCACCGGTGTCGAGCCAGCCATCCCGAAACGCCGCTGCCGTCGCTTCGGGATTCTCCCAATACTCTATCATCATGGTCGGGCTTTTTACCCAATGCCGACCATCTACGCCCACGGGTACCTCCTCATCAGCTTCGTCGCGAAGCGCAGAAACAAAACCCGGATTGTTCACCCCAACTGCTCCAAGCTTTTCATCGCCCCCGTGGGTGTTGGAATGCGATGTCCCCATTTCAGTCATTCCATAAAACGCCCCAATCGGCACACCGGCTAAAGCGCTAAACGCATCGACCAATTTCTGCGAGGGCTTGTCTCCGCCGGCCATCATCGTTTTTAGAGAGCCAAAGTCTTCGCGAGTTGCACCGTGCCCTGTCAGCAATGCTGCCAAGGGCGCGGGTAAGATCTGCGCCACTGTTGGCCGCGTCTGCCGCAAGAGCGCCAAGAGCTCGTCTGGTGTGAACCGTTGTGCAACATTTGTAGTGGCACCGGCCCAAAGCCCTGCAAACGTCAGCCGCAATCCGGCGGTATGTGAAATCCACGAGGCTGGCAGAACCACGTCTTGAGGGCCTAACCCCAGCCCTTGTGCGTTGCTCGCCACCATATATCCCATGCTGGCATGACTGTGGGTCACACCCTTGGGCTTGCCAGTGGTCCCCGAAGTGAAAAAGATAAACGCCGGAGCCTCGGCTGGAACTGGCGGCAGTGTTCCGTCGGCTTCTCCGTCCAGCAGATCGTCGAAGGACAGCGCCCCGTTTATTTCACCTGCATACGCAATCACCCCCACGGGCAATCGCGCGACACCGGGAACCGCCGCCACATCTCTGGCCCGCTCGCCATGTACCAACAGCGCTGCGGGTTCCGTCAGCCCCAAGGCATAGTCGATATCAGCGGGCATGTAACGATAGTTGAGCGGCATCGCCACTAGACCGGCCCGCATACAGGCCAGGTAATGAATCACCAGTGCAGCTCGGTTTGGCATGATCGAGGCTATCCGATCCCCCGGATTCAACCCCAGGCTCAGATACCTCAGCGCGAGCCGTGTACAGGCGGCATCCAGTTCCCGCCAGGTCAATGACCCGTCCAATGCATAAAGCGCTGTCGCCTCAGGATTCGCCGACAACCCCCGGTGGAAAAGGTTTGGCAAATCCGCTGGTGCGGCCAGTGGAGGTCCGGATACCGGCATGCACAACTCCTAAAAACCAAGCCGCCCGAAAGACTACACCAGACCGAGTTAACAAAAAAGCTCTCAGCCACGCCCCAGGGTTCCGTTTTGAGCGTTGTCCCAATTATAGCTGTGTGCGCTGGAGTATAACCGGTGCCAGCATCTGTGGATTTGAAGAACGGGGATGCTATTTGCCCAAAACCTGACTCCGAATGGCGGTAGCTTGCTCTCGCGCTTTGACGAAACATTTGGGATTAAGCCTCAGCCGTCCATGCAAATTCTTGAAGATGCGGTCGGGCGCGAGGGCGGTCGACTATGACCATAGCCTGAAAAACTGTCCTTCAATCCCAGGGTGGACGAGAACATGCTGGCTATGCCCCCTTTGAGGCGCATTTCTGCACTCAGACAACGTGAAAATAAGGGTGTTCCCTGCTTTGTCGCTAGCGCGATACAGATACACCCAATTCCCGCACGCTTGACGTAAGTCTTGTCAACCCAAGCGCTTAGTTTGCGACACCCCCATGTTTGGTGCAAACTAAGGCGTGGGAGTGATATTTTGAGCGCTGACAACAACGATCGCTGGTGGCTTCTGGGTGCGATGGGAGCAATCCTCGGCGTCATTTTATTGGATGAGACAGCAGTAGGTGTTGCCCTACCGACAATCCGTAGAGAGCTTGGGCTTTCAGAGATATCAGCTCATTGGATAGTCAATATTTATCTTTTGACCTTAGCATGCCTGGCCGGCGCAGCAGGCCGAATAGGCGATATTATCGGAATTCGGGTTCTTCTGATGGCTGGTCTTTCGATATTCGGAGCGGCCTCGATTGTTGCGGGCTTTGCGCCGAGCGGGGTGGCTTTGTTGTTGGCCCGTGCCGTTCAGGGCGTCGGAGCCGCCGCTATCTTTCCTCTGTCTCTGACGCTTATCGCATTGTCATTTGACGGCGCCGAACGGGGTAGGGCTCTGGGCATCTATGGTGCGATTGGCACGTGTTTTCTCGCTGCGGGGCCGTTGGTCGGTGGGGCGCTCACCTCGGGTTTGTCCTGGCGATGGATCTTCTGGATCAATCCGCTTGTTGTCCTTTGTGTTGGCTGCATCGTCTGGAAGTTTTGGCGTGATCCGCCAAGACATGCTGAAATGCGTTTCGATCTGACTGGGATGATGCTTTTAGTCGGCGGACTTTCCCTATCGGTCTATGGCATCATGCAAGGCCCCGACGTTGGCTGGCTACGAGGGAACGTTTTTGCTGCTCTGGTCCTTGGGGTTTCCGCGCTTGTCGCATTTGTATTGGTCGAAAGGCGGCGCGACAATGCTCTTCTCGCAGTCGCGCTATTTCGAAATCCGACGTTCACCGCTTCGAACCTGATTGTTGGAACGGCTCAATATGCCAAGATCGCGACCTTCGTATTTGGATCAATGTACCTTCAAACAGTCAAAGGTTGGGGGGCATTCTGGGCTGGGTTGGCCTTGCTTCCGGCCGTTATACCCACAACTCTTGCCGCACCCATTGCAGGCAAATTGTCGGATGAGCGTGGAACCCGTTGGCCAGCCTTGGTGGGTTTGGTGTTAGTCACCGTTGGACTCTGCCTCATGGCGATGGGAATGATGTTTAAATCCACAGCCATCATAATGATTGGATTCATATCATTTGGTACGGCTGTTTCGCTAATGTTTGTTCCTTCTCAACGGGCTGTCTCAATGTCAGTTCCCCCGCATATGCAGGGTCAGGCAGGAGGGATTGTGTTATCGAGTCAGTTGATAGGGGGAACCCTGGGAATGGCTGTTTGCAGCACCATTCTGGCTGCAACCTCATCTCATGCCGCTGTATTTTGGGTGGCGACAGTTATTGCCCTTTTGGTTCTTTGCTATTCGTACCGAGCAATCGAAACGCATGACCCCGCAGAGTAATCTCTACCGTCTGACCTCCCAAGGCATTGCAATGTGGGATTCAACTCGAGAACCAGTTGAAACTAACCTTTTCTAATTGCTTTGGGACATGGGCGGCGGTGCGTTTGGTAAAGTCATCAGTGAGCTACAGTTATTGCTCAAACACAACGACATTTCAGAAAGTTGCAGGCCAATGCGCACTCTTAACGAGGCACCTCGCTGGGCACAAAGCGAATTGCCTTTGGACAAATCAGCACCGCAGTTCAACGCATGAGTATTCAGATGCAATGCAAAAGGCTAGCTACTAAGCCGGCCCTTCACTTTGCTGTTTGTTTTCTTTCGTCAGTTACACGCCGATTGGCCTGCGTACATACCAAGCCCAGCACCAGCCGCCGTTGCAAGGGTCTTGCCGCTACCTGCACCAATCTGATTGCCTAAGACGCCACCAAGCGCTGCACCGCCCAGAACACCGGCGGCACATCTAGCGTCGCTTTGGGCTTGGGCCTGAGTTGGCGTTGTTGGGGCTCCACATGCTGCCAAGAGCAATGCGCCGCCAAGCAGGCAAGCTACTGTTGTCTTCTTCATGTCGGTTTCCTCACATTCACTCGTATGTCATGGGTTTTTTCTTCCTCACATGTAAGTTCTGCCGAACCTCTCTCCAACCCACTGGCCGTCCAAAAGCAAAAACCTGCCCAATAGCGGCTAAGACTACTTTACCTGCTGTACTAGGCGAGGGCTGGCATTTCACTAGCGGTAGTGGTTTTCTGAAGTTGGGCCTGTATTTGCCAGGAACCGCTGCGTTGAAGCCATGCTTAATAAAAATGAAGTAACTGAGATTTTGGTTCTGGTCACACCGCATTTCAATCTTGCGGCGACAATGGCGTTTCTAGACCCTTTCAGGGCTGCAAACTACTTGGCTGGGAAGCAGCTTTTCCAATGGCATATCGCAAGTGAAACCGACGCTGTTTGCCGGGCGAGCAATGGTGTGGAGGTTGCGGTGGGACCGCTGGAGCCTCTAAAGCAAGCACGGCCTGATATTGTTGTTGTTTCCAGCAGTTGGACGCCCGAAGCTTTCACCAGCGAACCCCTGCTATCGGCAATACGGAAGTACGCGCGGACAGGTAGTTACGTTGCCGGAATTGATACCGCAGCTTTCATTCTTGCCGAGGCAGGCCTGTTGCAGGGGCGACGCGCAACGGTTCATTACGAGCACATCGATGCATTTGGGGAAAAGTATCCTCAGACCGAGATTTGTGAGAATCTGTTCCTTCACGACGGCAACATCGGAACCTGCTGCGGCGGTGCTGCAACCGGAGAATTCGCCTTGTTCCTGTTGCATGGGATTGTTGGTGACGCACTGACAAACGATTGCGCGAAATATCTGTTTTATAGAAACCTGCGAGGATTGGGTGCACATCAAACCGACAGTCAAATTGAACCCCTAGGAAACACGACCCCGCCAAAGGTTCGGAAAGCCATCGCGATAATGGAGCGGCACTTGGAAACGCCGATCAGCATTCCTGAACTGTGCAGGCTTGCCGGGGTGTCTCAGCGTCAGTTGAACCGCCTGTTCCGGGACTACGTAAAAACAAGCCCGCAGTTGTATTACCGGGATATTCGGCTGGACCGTTCTCGGGGGCTTGTCACTCAAACCGAATTGCCCATCTCCGAAATCGCTCCCGCTTGTGGGTTTCCCAGCCACGTTCATTTTTCACGCGCTTACAAGCAACGGTTTGGCCTATCGCCAAGCCGGGATAGGATCGAAGGCCGCGTGCCTTTCGAATTCAGGGCCTGGCCGATGTTCCGACCGGCTACAAGACTAGGAAATGGCGAATAAAGTTGATTTGATGGCGATCTGACTGCCTGTTATAATGTAGTTTATAGAGGATCATACCTTTGCAACCCGGCAGGCAAAGGAGTGTCCGGCATGACAAACTTACCGACCCAGGCTCAATTCGCGACCATCGGTGAGGGGTATTCCGCGGATGCGGGCAATTCGCATTCCTTGAAAGCGGACGCCTATGTCCAGCAAGAGTGGTTTGCCGCCGATCAGCATGAGATCATTGCCAAGTCTTGGCAGTGGGTATGCCATGTGGAGAAGCTGCGGGCACCCGGGTCGTTTGTCACCATTGAGATAGCCGGGCAGCCCATTGCCGTAGTTAGGGATCGCGAGGGCGCGCTGAGGGCGTTTTACAACGTCTGCAAACATCGTGCCCACGAGTTGCTGAAGGGGGAGGGCAGTACTACCCGTATCATGTGCCCATATCATGCCTGGATCTACAAGCTGGACGGCCAATTGGTACGGGCACCGGAAACCGAACATCTTGAGAATTTCAGCACCGGCGAAATTTGTCTCGACCAAGTGCAGGTCGAGGAATTCGCTGGCTTTGTATACGTCAATTTGGACGCCGCCGCCGCTTCGTTGAAAGAGCAGTCAGGTAATCTGGAAACCGAAATACGCCATTGGGCCCCCGATATCGATCAACTGACATTTGGCCATCGTCTGACCTATGATATCAAGTCGAACTGGAAGAATGTCGTCGACAATTTTCTGGAATGCTATCACTGCCCAACCGCGCACAAAGACTTCTGCGATCTGGTGGATATGGACACTTATAAGGTGACCACGCACGGTATTTATTCAAGTCATATGGCGGATGCTGGGAAGTCGTCCAATACGGCCTATGACGTTTCCAACGCCACTGTGCGCACCCATGCGGTCTGGTGGCTTTGGCCGACAACCTGCTTGATGCGCTATCCGGGGCGGTCAAGTATGATTGTCCTGAACATCATTCCCGTAGGCCCGGATCGGACCTTGGAAACATACGACTTTTTCCTTGAAACGCCAGAACCGGATGAAGGCGAACTGGACGCGATCCGCTATCTGGATGAAGTTCTGCAGGTCGAAGATATCGGTCTGGTAGAAAGCGTGCAGCGCGGAATGAGTACGCCCGCTTTTACACAGGGTCGTATTGTGAATGATCCAACCGGATCGGGTAAATCTGAACATGCGGTTCATCACTTCCATGGTCTGGTTCTGGATGCCTATGCAAGGGCACCGCGATGACGCAGCCCAATATCGTTGTTGTCATGGCGGACCAGTTGGCGCCGCATTGGACCGGCGCATATGGCCATCCAGTAGCGAAAACCCCGCACATTGATGCTTTGGCGGCGCGTGGAATGCGTTTTGATGCCGCCTACTGCAATTCGCCTCTTTGTGCCCCGTCGCGCTTTGCTTTTATGTCTGGGCAGTTGATTAGCCGCATCGCCGCCTATGACAACGCAAGTGAGTTTCGGGCCTCGGTTCCGACCTTTGCGCATTACCTGAAGGCACTAGGATACCGCACCTGCCTGTCCGGTAAGATGCATTTCGTGGGTCCTGACCAGAAACACGGATTTCAGGATCGTGTCACGACCGACATCTACCCTGCCGATTTCGCCTGGACTCCGGATTGGGAGGCTCCGGATGAGCGCATCGACAAATGGTATCACAACATGCAGACGGTCAAGGAAAGCGGTGTCGCTGTTGCCACTTTCCAAACGGATTACGATGATGAGGTCGGCTTTGCCGCACGCCGTTGGCTGATCGACCGGGGGCGTGAGCGCTCGGCAGGGGATGAAACACCCTTTTGCATGGTGGCTAGCTTTATTCACCCACATGACCCTTACGTCGCAAAACCCGAATGGTGGGATCTCTATGATGAGGATGAGATCCCCATGCCCGAATATGTGCCCTCGTTAGAGGAGCAGGATCCGTTTTCGCGCAGGGTGATGGATGGAATCGAAGCCAGTGTGGTTCCCCTGACAGAGAAAGAAGTGCGCTGCGCCCGCCGGGCTTATCTGGCCAATGTCAGCTATTTCGACAGCAAGGTCGGTGAAATTGTCAAAGCCATCGATGAGATCGGTGAACGCGACAACACCATTATCATCGTGACGGCAGATCATGGCGACATGCTGGGCGAGCGTGGGTTGTGGTACAAGATGAACTTCTTCGAACACTCGGCCCGTGTGCCACTGATCATGGCGGGGGCAGGGGTTTCGCGTGGTAGTGCAAGCAATGCCTGTTCGCTTCTGGACCTGTTGCCGACCTTTATCGACATCGCGGGTGGCAGCGTGGCAAATCTGGGTGAACCGGTAGATGGTCGTTCCCTAATGCCTCTCGCGCGGGGCGAAGCTGATCCGGTAGATGAGGCTATCGGTGAATACTGCGCCGAGATGACGCCCTATCCCGTTTTCATGATCCGACGCGGCCCTCTGAAGTACATTCACTGCGATGCCGATCCGCCGCAGCTTTATGATCTGGATCAGGACCCGCTGGAAACAACGAACGTGGCTGCCGAACATGCTTATCAGAATGTCTCCGCTGCCTTCGCTGCAGAGGTGGCCGAGCGATGGGACAGTGAAGAACTGCGTCGAAACATTATCGCCACACAGAAATCCCGCCGCGCCTTGCACGCCGCGATGGAGGCAGGGGCCGGAGAGCATTGGGACTACAACCCGCCTTCTGACGCCAGCCAGCAATATGTGCGCAACCACATGGACTGGACTGTAGCCGCCGAACATTATCGTTTGAATCCGAGGACTCCCGATGACAGGAAAACTTGAAGGCAAGTCCGCTTTGGTCACTGGCGGGCGCGGCGGCATTGGGCGTGCAATCGTCGCGCGTTTCCTCCGTGAAGGCGCCCATGTCTATGCCGCCGATCTTACCCCACAAGGCTCGCTGTCTGAACATGACGAGGACGGCAGTGTCTTTGTCAAACTGGACGTCACGCAAGAGCCGGATGCAATCGCGGCATTGGAGCAGGTCAAATCTGACGCTGGCAAGCTGGATATTCTGGTCAACGCTGCCGGGATAGAGATCGAAAAGACCATCGAACAGACCTCGCTGGATGAATGGAACCGCAGCTTTGCCGTGAACTGTACCGGCACGTTCCTGACTTCGAAATACGCTCTGCCGCTTATGCGCATCGCGGCTCAGTCAGGGACTAGCGCCAGCATCATCAACTTCGGTTCGTATGACGGGTTTATCGCTGATCCGGGCCTTGCGGCTTATTGTGCCACCAAGGGTGCGGTCCATGCACTTACCCGTGCGATGGCATGCGACCATGGCCCTGAAGGCATTCGCGTCAACGCCATCTGTCCGGGCTATATCGATACGCCGATGTTGCAAAGTTTCTTCACCGGTGATGGTTCCGGCGCTGGCGGAAAAACTATCGATCAGCTGCAACAGGCGGTACGCGACGTTCATCCGATGCGCACCTATGGCACGCCAGAAGACATTGCCAATCTGGTCAATTGGCTGGCCTCGGATGAAGCACGCTATGCCTCAGGTCAACTGTGGGTGTTGGATGGCGGGCTGTCAGCCCAGGTGCAGCAGATGAAGCTCTGAGGATCCCGCCATGCCAAAGCAGAAGTCTGTCATCATCACCTGCGCTCCGACCGGTGGGATTCACACGCCCACCATGTCCGAGCATCTGCCGATCACGCCTAGCGAGATTGCAGCCGCATCAATCGAAGCAGCTGAAGCAGGCGCTTCGATCATCCACCTTCATGCGCGCGACCCGGACACCGGAAAACCCGATCCAAATCCCGACTTGTTCATGGACTTCCTGCCACGGATCAAACAGGCCACGGACGCGGTCATGAATGTCTCGACCGGTGGTGGTTTGGGCATGACCCGCGAAGAGCGTTTGCGCGCAGCCGTGAAAGCCTCGCCCGAGATGGCAAGTATGAATATCGGATCGATGAATTTCGGCATCTTCCCGATGAAGGATAAATATTCGAACTGGAAACACGCATGGGAGACCGAGTTTCTCGACATGACCCGCGATTTCATTTTCCGCAACACCTTCGCAGACATTGAATACTGCATAAAAGAATTGGGTCAGGGCCATGGCACCCGCTTTGAGTTCGAATGTTATGACTTGGGCCACCTCTACAACCTGGCCTGGATCCGAGACCAGGGCTGGATCGATGGTCCGATCTTTGTGCAGATGGTGTTTGGTATTCTGGGCGGCGTTGGTGCCGATCTCGATAACCTGATGCACATGCACACTATCGCCAACAAGCTGTTTGGTGATGAGTATGAGTGGTCAGTTCTGGCCGCTGGCCGCTTTCAGATGCCCTTTACGACCCAAAGTGCATTGCTGGGCGGTAATGTCCGCGTCGGGATGGAGGACAGCCTGTATATCGGGCCCGGCGAAAAAGCCGTGTCCAGCGCTCAGCAGGTCCGAAAAATTCGCGACATCATCGAAAATCTCGGCCTCACCGTCGCCACCCCTGCTGAGGCACGCGCGCGCCTTGGACTCAAGGGCGGCGATCAGGTTGCCTTTTGAAGGGGAAAACATGCAGACAAACATGCTGATCAACGGCGAACTGGTTGCTGGCGAAGGTGCCACGCTGCCGATCGTCGACCCAGCCACCGAGTCGGAAATTGCCCAGGTTCGAGAAGCTAGTTCGGAACAGGTAGAGGCCGCGGTGCGGTCATCCGACGAAGCCTTTGAAAGCTTCTCTCGCAGCACCCCGGCGGAACGTTCCGCGTTTTTACTGGCCATAGCGGATTGCCTCGAGGATAATCAGGATGAACTGGCCGAGCTTGAAAGCTTGAACGCTGGCAAACCCTGGCCCTCGGCCCGCGACGATGAAATGCCGTTGACCATCGATACGTTCCGTTTCTTTGCCGGGGCGGCGAGAACGATGTCCGGTTCTGCAGCAGGGGAATATGTGACGGGTCATACCAGCATGATCCGCCGCGAGCCAGTTGGGCCTGTCGCAGCCATCGCACCGTGGAACTATCCGCTGATGATGGCGGCCTGGAAATTGGCTGCGCCCATTGCAGCAGGCTGCACTGTTGTTCTGAAACCCTCGGAATTGACCCCATTATCCACGTTGCGGGCAGCAGAACTGCTGAATGATATCCTGCCCAAAGGTGTTCTGAACGTAATTCACGGTGCGGGCCAAACCATCGGTGATCAACTGATCAACAGCCCGGAGATGGAGGCCATTACCGTGACCGGCAGCCCAGCCACCGGAATGGCGGCGATGCGGGCGGCTGGCAGTCAAATCCGGCATGTGCATTTGGAATTGGGGGGCAAGGCCCCGGTGATCGTTTTTGATGACGCTGATATCGATGCCGTTGCCGAAACGATCCGCTTTGGCAGTTTCTTCAATGCGGGCCAAGATTGTGCTCAGCCCTGCCGCGTGCTGGCGCAAGACGGGGTCTATGACAAACTGGTCGCAGCAATCGCGGCGCAAGTCGGTCAGATCCAGACTGGTAGGCAAAAGGAGGAAGGCACTGAGATGGGCCCGGTGATCTCAGCCAGTCAGCGTGATCGCGTGGCGGGGTTCGTTGATCGCGCCCGAGCCAGCAGCGAGATCGTAGCAGGCGGGTCGGCAGGCGAAGGTGCGGGTTACTTCTACCAGCCAACCGTGCTGGCCAATGTCGATAACGACGCAGAGGTGGCCACTCATGAAATTTTTGGCCCTGTCGTTACGGTCTCGCGCTTCAATGAAGCCGAAGACGCAACGCGCATTGCCAATGCTGGTCGCTATGGGCTGGCCTCGTCCGTCTGGACCGCCAATGTCGGCCGCGCCATGGAGATGACCAGCCGCCTGCGCTACGGCTTTACCTGGGTCAATACCCATGGGGTCGGGACGCCGGAAATGCCGTGGGCCGCGATGAAAGGGTCTGGCACCGGCTGTGACATGAGTGTTTATGCGCTCGACGCTTATACCTCGATCCGTCACGTCATGGTGGCGCACTGATGCGGTTGGCTGGGAAAAGAGCATTAGTCACTGGCGGCCGTCAGGGTATCGGGCGCGGAATTGTTGAGGCGTTCGCGAAAGAAGGAGCAGCTGTTACGACTTGCGGTCGTGGTGGTCGACCAGAGGATCTGCCGGATGAGGTTATTTGGTATACACTAGATGTTTCCGACGCCTCTGCCGTGGCAAACTTGGCGTGGACAACTGACGGTACGGATATTCTGGTCAATAACGCAGGTGTGCAGGTCGAAAAGACTGTCGTCGAAAGCACTGACGCCGATTGGGACCTTGTTGTCGGGGCCAATTGCCGAGGCGTTTTCAATATGTGTCGGGCAATTATTCCGGTCATGCCGCAGGGCGCGTCGATCATCAATATCGGGTCGATTTCCGGCAAGGTCGCAGACCCATCCATGGCACTTTATAATGCTTCAAAGGCCTTTGTTCATGGCCTGACACGCTCCATTGCTGTGGATCATGGTCCAAAAATCCGTTGCAATGCGATCTGTCCTGGCTGGATCGAGACAGGAATGCTGGAGGCAGGCTTTGATCTGACCGATGACCCGCAAGCGGCGCGAAAGGATGCGTTGTCCCGTCATGCAACCCGCCGGTTCGGCCGACCTGCGGATATTGCCGCGATGGCCGTGTGGTTGGCATCGGACGAGGCGGGGTTTGCCACCGGGCAACTATTCACGATCGACGGCGGTATGACCGCTGCATCACCAATCAACACAGGGCTTTTCTGATGGTAGAGATTTTGCATACCGCAGTTCTGGGCGCGGGGACCATCGGTGCAAGTTGGACGGCCTTGTTCTTGGCCTCGGGCCGATCAGTAACGGTCTACGACCCCGCCGACGGTGTGGAAAGCGCAGTACGCGCCTATGTCGACCAAGCTTGGAAGACCATGGACGAATTAGGCCTGACAACACGAGGCGTTCCTGGCCAGGTCAACTTTGTGCGATCGGCCCGCGAAGCGGTTGAGGGCGCAGACTTCATCCAGGAAAACGTTCCCGAACGCCTGCCGATAAAACACGCGATATTTGCCGAGATTGAATCGAATATTGCACCGCACGCTATCGTGGCAAGCTCGGCCTCCGGCCTGACACTGAGCCAAATGCAGGCAGGCTGGCGGAACCCGGGTCGTTTCATTCTGGGTCATCCCTTCAACCCGCCGCATCTGATTCCATTGGTTGAAGTGATGGGTAATGATTTGACTGATCCGGATACGGTGCCCATAGCTGAGGCGTTCTACAAAGACATCGGCAAGGTCACCATCCGCGTTAACAAGGAAGTGCCCGGCCACGTCGCCAACCGGCTGCAGGCCGCAGTCTGGCGCGAGGCGATCCATCTAGCGCAAACCGGTGTAGCCAGCGTGGGCGACATCGATAAGGCAATGTCCACGGGACCCGGGCTGCGATGGGCGGCTATGGGTCCTACAACACTCTTCAACCTTGGTGCCGGGTCTGGTGGCCTGACAGCTTTTTGTGACCATTTCGCCGACACGTTCAATGGCTGGTGGGATGATCTCGGTACGCCCCACCTTACCTCCGATATTGCAGAAATGCTCACCGAGGGCCTAGTCGAAGCATATGGCGAGACGTCTGTCGAAAGGCTGTCAGCCCTGCGCGATTTGAAGATTGTGAAAATGCAAAAGGCCTTGGCGAGATTGGAAGAGGAAATGTAGGGTTCCGATGACAACTGCTGGGTAAGGTTGCAGTATGACCTATCATAAAGCCGGTTTGAGTTGCTTCCCAATTGGCGCTGCCGCAGTATCTCGCTGGGTTCCCGCTTAGGGTAATGACTGTACCAATTTCCTCGAGCCGTTAGTGTCCGCGACACTGTTTTAATCTCACGTCAAAACTGATCCGCAATAACGACGATCAGCGGAAATAAATGGGTCCTAGGCCTATGAGTATGCCGCACTCGTTTGATCGGTCAGCTTACCCGAGGCCAGTGTTGCCAGCGCCACCATTGCACTAGCGGTGCCGAGAACCAATGGAAGGCCTCCGATCTGATAGGTCAGGCCGGACAGTACGGTGCCCAACAGGCGGCCCGTCGCGTTGGCCATATAGTAAAACCCAACATCCATCGTCACCCGTTCCGATTTGGTGAAGGCCAGGATCAGGTAGGAATGTAGCGAAGAGTTGACTGCAAAGACCACCCCGAACACCAGCAAACCCAGGACTAGCGTGACGGTAAGCCATATTTCAGGGCCAGAGGATACCAGCACCGCAAACGTCAGTGCGGCAGGGACGCAAAACAGGGCCGCGCCCCAGCCGCGAGTGGCGCGGATCAGGTCAGCTTCGCTGCGTTCACTGGCACGAAGAATTTTAGGCGCGCTAGCCTGAACGGCGCCATATAGGATGACCCAGACCGCCATGAAGGTGCCAATCATGAAGAAGGTTGCACGATTGCCTTCTGTGGTGCCGTCGGACAGGACTGCGTAGAAATAGATCGGGATGCCGACCACGAACCACACATCTCGGGCCCCAAAAAGGAAAACACGTGCGGCCGATAGCCAGTTCACATTGGCAGATTTTGAAAATACCTCGGAGAACTTTGCGCCCTTGCGGCCCTTGGGCAGACCTGCGGGCATGAACAGTATGACTGCAATCATGATCAATGCGAGAACAGCGGCCATAATCAGAATGGCCATCATGAATCCCAAGGTTGCCAACATTATGGCACCCAGCAGAAAACCCAGCCCTTTCACCGCGTTCTTTGAGCCTGTCAGAACCGCAACCCAACGAAACAGCCCACCGCCCTCGGTCGGCGCAAGCAGTTTCACGGAAGATTTCGAAGACATCTTGGCCAGATCCTTGGCCACTCCGCTGGCCCCCTGCACCATCATTACGAAGGCCACGGAAACAGTGATGGTCCAATTCGGATCCAGCTGCGTCATCGCCAGTAATGCCAGAACCTGAAGCCCCAACCCAGCGTAAAGCGTCGAGGTCAAGCCGAACCGGGCCGCAATCCAGCCTGCCGTCAGATTGGTCACGATCCCCGCAATCTCATACAAAACAAACAGATAGGCTAGCTGTACTGGCGAGAACCCCAACGTATGAAAGTGCAATAGCACCAACATGCGCAGCGCCCCGTCGGTTAGCATAAAGGCCCAATAGGCTGCCGTAACCGCGATATAGGCCGACAGGCCCTCGGGCCGTTGGGTCACAGCCCCGCTCCAACCATCAGGGCAACGTCGACTAGGCGATGCGCATAGCCCATTTCATTGTCGTACCAGGCGTAGACCTTCACCTGCGTTCCGTTCACCACCATGGTCGACGGCGCATCCACGATCGAGGACCGTTCGTCATTGGTGTAATCGGTCGACACCAAAGGTCGGGTTTCATAGCCGAGGATACCTTTCAGTTCCTCTTCGGCGGCGGCTTTGAACAATGCGTTGACTTCTTCGGCGGAGGTTTCCCGCTCTACTTCGAACACGCAGTCCGTCAGTGAGGCGTTCAGCAGCGGCACTCGTACCGCATGGCCGTTCAACCGCCCCTTAAGTTCTGGGTAGATCAGTGTTATTGCCGTGGCCGATCCTGTGGTGGTGGGGATCAGAGAATTCAACGCAGAGCGCGCGCGTCGCAGATCCTTGGCCGGTCGGTCCACGATGGTTTGCGTATTGGTTACGTCATGGATTGTGGTCATCGAACCGTGGCGGATGCCCAGATTTTCATGGATTACCTTGACCACCGGGGCCAGGCAGTTGGTGGTGCACGAGGCTGCGGTAACGATCCGGTGTTGTGCCGGATCATAGGTGGCTTCGTTGACACCCATGACGATATTTGCGGTTGGACCATCCTTGACCGGGGCCGAAACGACGACCTTTTTCACACCAGCTTCGAAATAGGGGGCTAGCTTGGCTTCGGTTTTGAACACACCAGTGCAATCAATCACCACATCGACGCCGTCCAAGGGCAGGGCGTTCAGGTCCTTGGCGCCGATGAAAGGCAGGCGGGTGCCATTAATCGTGACACTGTCTGCATTATGCTCGAACCTGGCATCCCAACGACCGTGGACCGTGTCGAATTCCAACAGATGCGCATGCATCTCGGGGTCACCCACAGCATCATTGATCCAGGCGATGTTCACGCCTTTTTCCAAAAGGGGTTTCAAGACCAGTTTTCCCATCCGGCCCAGACCGTTCAGTGCGTAGGTTGTCATTGTTCTTCCTCGACAGGCGTTCTGCCGATGTCATCGACAGCAGATTGTAATGCGATCCGGTCGAGGCTTTCGACCGGCAAAGAAGTGAAGGCTTCGATCCGGCGCTTGAGCGCGCCATAGGCGTTCTGGAAGGCCAGGCTTTTCTCGGCATCCGTGCCGATTGCTTGGACCGGATCCACCATGCCCCAATGACCGCTGATCGGCTGGCCCTCCCAGGCAGGGCATTCCTCGTTTGCAGCTTTGTTGCAGACGGTGAAGACGAAATCCAACTCGGGCGCGTCAGGCCCGGAAAATTCAGAGGTGCTTTTGGACCGTAGCGTCGAAGTATCGTGCCCTTTGTCCTCAAGTACCTGTAAGGCCATCGGGTTCAGCTCGGAAAACGATTTTGTCCCAGCTGAATAGACGTTGAACCGGTCTCCGGCGATGTCTCGAAGCAGGGTTTCAGCAAAAATGGAGCGCGCCGAGTTGCCGACGCAAATGAACAATACATTGAATTTTCGATCCGTCATTGTGCCTTTCCCTTGTCCGGACGGCATGCAGATGTCAGGGCGGCCACGGCAGCAATCGTTCAGCAGAAAACCGATCATGTTCTGCACATTCTTCATTTCAACCGAATAAAGCAGAGAGGTTCCCGACCGCTCTTGCGTCACCAGCCCTGACCGTTGCAGCGCATTTAGATAGTTCGACAGGGTGCTGGGTTTGATACCCAGCTCTGTCGCCAGTTCGCCCGCCGGAACAGTGTCAGGAAAGCGTCGCATCAATATGCGAAACACTGAGATGCGCTGTGGGTGGCCGAGAACAGCGAGTTGCGTTGTAGTTTCTCCTATCATAATTCATGAAATATAGAAATAAAGAATACTTGTCAATCGAACTTTGCAACCCATACAGTGGTGAGCCGTTCGAACAAATGTATCAGGACTGAGTTTGTGGCCTGTGTTTCACGCTACATTGCGCCAATGTACCCAGCGCTTTCCCAGGTTCTGTTCGCCCGTCAAGGCCGTTTAAAAATAGGCGGGGCGCTATGAAAATCTTTTGTCAAAATATACTTCTTTTACGGATGCGTCGTCGGCGCTGGGGTGTACAAACCCCTCATTTCGACGCAACTCTCCTGCAGTTTCCTGGAAATGGTTTTTCATACTGCGTGAAAAATGAGCGGTGCTTTTGTAACCACACTCATGAGCGATCTGCGCATGGCTCATGCGAGTATGAAGCAGAAGTCGCTTGGCATTCTCAGAGCGCCTTTGCCAGATGTATCTGCTTGGCGTGATACCCAGCGATTTCCTGAAGGCGGTATTGAAGTGCTGCGGAGACAGCGAGACATGGTTGGCCACGAATTCCGCCGACAATTCGCCGTCTCCGATCCTGTCGTGAATGAGCCTGACAGCTTCAAGAATTTTAGGCGGGATCTTTTGTTCGGCTTTGCTTCTGCGCGCTTCCAGAAGGAAGCTGCGACATACGGTTATGCCCAAGGCGTTTCGTAAACTGTTCAGGTCGGTAGAAGATTGTTGTCCCACGCCAAGGCCGATCTCTTGCAGCTTTTGCAGCCTGTCGGGAATTCGTATCGCATCGTACTCCTCAAACGCCTGAGCAAACTTACTTTCAGTCAAATTTGGCAGGAAGCCTTCGCACCAGCTGACCTGGGTGGTCACATTTCGGTCGTACAGGAATTCGAATTTTGCACGGCCAGCAAATATTCCAACATGCCCACTTTGGACGCGTAGCGATCCTACTTCTGATTTCATTGTGCAAGCACCGGTGCGAACTGCAATCAACGCCAGATAAGGCCGCAGAATGGGCCCAAAAGTCCCGCCGTGCTGGTATACCGCCTGACCGAAAGAAAATCCGCGAACCTGAACGAATAGTTGCTCCATCTCTTCTCCGGAATCAGTCGGTGTCGGCTAAATAGCTGCGCGTTGCGTGGTGTTCGCACTTGGGAACAGGACGTAAAGAAAGTAGCCGAGAATCTTAACTACAGTCAATAATTAGGGAAACAGAGTCATGTTTAGATTGATCTGAATCAACAAGACTGCAAACCAACCGCGTTGTGAAGTGTTCAGACGCTCAGACAGCCAGCCTTCGGAGTGCCAGCTATGTTTCAGTCAGTGAATCACTCGAAATTTGCCAGCGAGCTGCCGAGAGGCTGCACGTTTGATGAAAACGATTGGCGGATACTTTCGAATTTCTGGCATCCGGTCGCCTATGCACATGACGTGTCAGACAAGCCCGTCAAAGCGCGTCTGCTGGATGTGGATCTTGTGCTCTATCGCACGTCCGAGGGTGTATCGGTAGCACGCGACATCTGCCCGCATCGCGGAACCCGATTGAGTGCAGGTTGGGTTCGCGACAATACCCTGGTATGCCCGATGCATGGGTTGTGCTTCGACCATTCCGGCCAATGCACAAAAATTCCCTCGATGCCGGATCAGAACGCAAGAATTCCACCCAAGATGCGTCTGTACTCGGTCTTGAGTGAAGAGAGATACGGTATTGTGTGGGCTTGCCTGAGCGGTGAACCCAACTGGACCCTTCCGACATGGGAGATGCTGGACGACCCCGGGATCAAGCTCAATTTCATTCCATCGGGTACCTGGATGGCATCGGCCAGCCGACATGTCGAGAACTTCAACGATCTGGCGCATTTCCCGTTTGTTCACGGAGACACTTTTGGCAATGAAATCCCGGCCCCGCTGCCCTTGTACAAAGTACACGAAACCGATTACGGGCTGACCTTCGATATGCCCTATCTAGAAGGCGGCAACCGTTTTCCGGATGGGGTCGAAGCTGAAGATCGCAATGTGATCTATACGTATGAACTGACGTTCCCGTTCAGTACTGCCATTTATATCAAGCCGATCGACAGCGATTACGTCCAGATCATCGCCGACACCGTGTGTCCGGTTTCGGCGCATGAATCAAAATTGTTTCAGATCATCACCGACAACACTGATGAGCCGGATGCAGAGTATCTGATCAAGGAATCCTCGCAGATCAACGAAGAAGACAAACCTCTGGTTGAGGGTCAGCATCCCGAAGATCTGCCATTGGATCTGACCGAAGAAATTCACATTCCGGCGGACCGAATTTCCCTGGAATACCGGCGCGCACTGGCCAAGAAATTCGGGCTCGGCGCCCCGATCGCTAGCTAAGAAGAAAGAGCAACGATGACCGTCACCCTTATCAAGGTGGAAATCAGGGAAAAGTCGGTTCTGGCTCAGGATATCGCCGGGCTGGAACTGGTGGCTGCAGGCGACAAGCCGTTGCCCGCCTTTACCGCAGGGTCGCATATCGACGTTCATCTGAAGGATGGTGTGATCCGTCAGTATTCTCTTTGCAACGATCCGTCCGAGACGGGCCGTTATTGTCTGGGCGTCTTGCGGGAAACGGATGGCAGGGGCGGGTCTGAGGCCGTGCATGAACTGGATGTCGGCCAGCGGGTTGAGATCAGCGAGCCCCGTAATCATTTTACCCTGTCGGATAAGGCTAAGCATTCTCTGTTGATTGCAGGGGGCATAGGTATCACTCCGATCTTGTCCATGGCGCAAGCGCTGCACGCACAGGGTGCCTCGTTCGACCTGCACTATTGCGCTCGCACCGCTGATCGGATGGCCTTTCGCGAGGACCTGCTGGCGTCGGACTTCGCGGATCGGGTGCATCTACATTTCGATGATGGAGCCGAGGATCAGAAATTCGACATTGCCGGGCTTCGTCAGACTCCGGATGCGGGTAGTCATCTGTACGTCTGTGGCCCGACCGGGTTCATGGATGCTGTGCTGGACGCGGCCCACAAGGGTTGGCCTTCAGATGCCATTCATCGTGAGTATTTCGCGGTCGACCCGCCCGGAACGGATGGAGATGACCGCCCTTTCAAGGTCAAGATCGCAAGCACCGGTCAGATCATTGATGTTCCGGCCGAAAGGGCCGTCATCGACGTGCTGGAAGAAATGGGATTCGACATCCCCAAATCATGTGAGCAAGGCATCTGCGGCACTTGCGTCACCAAAGTTCTCGAAGGCACGCCCGATCATCGGGATTATGTGCTGACGGAGGAAGAACACGCAGAAAACGACCAGATGACCGTGTGCTGTTCTCGGGCGCACTCGGACCTACTGGTTTTGGATTTATGACATCCATAAACAATAGGGGATAATACGATGCGCAAAAGAACATTTCTGAAATCCGCCAGTGCCCTGACTTTGGGATTTGGTACTTTCATGGCTTCCACGCAGTTTGCCGCTGCCGAGGATCCAGAAGACCTTAACATTGCTATCATCCTGTCGGCGGGCATTGAATCAAGCTGGGATGGAACGCTTATTCAATCGCTTGAGCGGGTGCAGGCGGAAAAGCCGCACGATCTGGACATTTCATGGCAATATACCGACCCGCTTTGGGGTGACGATGCGGGTGACGCGATGCGCCTGTTTGCCGAGTCAGGCGAATATGACATCATCTGGGCGCATTCGACCTATTCCGATCAGGTCAAGAAACTGAAGGATGAGTTCCCCGAAATCATGTTTGTCGTGGTCGGGTCGGGGAACGAAGGTCTGGGTGGGAACCAGTACTGGGTTTACAAGCGTGTGCATGAATCGGCCTATGCGCTGGGTATTCTTGCGGGCAATCTGACCGAATCCAATACCTTGGGTGTTGTAGGCACTTATCCCGCCGATGATATCAACGACCTAATCAATGCCTTTTTTGCCGGGGCCAAGTCGGTCAATCCCGACGTGACCCAGAAGGTAGCCTTCATCGAAAGCTGGTATGATCCGGGCAAGGCGTCCGAGATGACTTCGGCCCAGATTTCGACCGGGGCGGATATCATTTACCAGTTGGCTGGAAATTTTCAGCCCTGCGAAGAGGCGGGTATAATTTGCTTCTCGAATTTTGGGGATGATCACCACTATTCTCCGTCGACCATCCTGTCCAGCTCGCTGGCGAACTGGGACCCGGATGTAAAATGGGTCGTCGACGAATGGTGGGCCAACAAGGTCGACGGTAAGCCGTTCGACGGCAATACCGAGATCATCTGGCGCGGGATGGCCGAGGGCGGGACAAGCATAGCTCCTTATTATGATCTGGCTGACAAGATTCCCGACGACATCAAGGCAGAAGTTCAGTCGACACTGGACGATATTGCATCGGGCGCGCTGACGGTCGAACTCGACGTATCACAGCCCAAGTCCGATTGAAGGACTGACAAACCGTTTATCTGATCCCGGTGCAATGCCTGCACCGGTGTAGAGCGATGCACCCGAACAAAATGATGGACTCTCTGATGCCACCGATTTTGCGAACACGGAGCCTGACCAAGCGCTTTCCCGGCGTGATTGCGAATGAAGACGTAAGTTTCGATCTTGAAGCTGGCGAAATTCATTGTCTGTTCGGCGAAAACGGCGCGGGGAAATCGACTCTATCGTCGTGTTTGTTCGGGTTCTACCAACCCGAGGGAGGTGGCCTGGAGCTAAAGGGGGAACCTGTCGAGTTCCGCTCTCCAAGGGACGCTATTCATGCTGGTATCGGAATGGTGCATCAGCATTTTGTCCTAGTTCCCGATTTTACCGTGTTGGAAAACATCATGGTCGGGACCCATGACGTCGGCTGGAAACTGCACCAGGACGAAGCACGTGCGCGTGTGGATGAGCTGTGCCGGGAATATGATATCGACCTTGATCCTAATGTGCTGGTCCGAGACCTTGCGGTTGGGCAGCAGCAATGGGTCGAAATTCTCAAGGCGCTGTATTTGAACGCCGAAATCCTGATCCTGGATGAACCCTCCGCGGTGTTGACGCCGGAAGAATCCGTTCGCCTGTTTCGAATCATTAACCATATGAAAGACCTTGGAATTTCCATCGTTCTGATCAGCCACAAGATGGTCGAGGTGATGCAGTCTGACCGTGTCACTGTCCTGCGCAAGGGCAGGGTGGTTGGAACAGTTAGATCCGGCGAAGTGACGCCCAAGGAGCTGACCCGAATGATGGTTGGGCGCGACGTTGAACTGCGGGTCATTCGCGATCGGGCAACCGAAGATGAGACCGCGAAAGAGACCGTCTTAGTGGTGGACAACCTGAGCTTCCGAGACAACCGAGATAATCTGGCGCTGGATCAGGTCAGCCTGACAATCGGCCGTGGTGAGATACTGGGGCTGGCGGGTGTGTCCGGCAACGGGCAGAAAGAGCTGTTTGAAATCCTCTCTGGTATCCTTGTTCCTGCCAGTGGAGAAGTGACGCTGGCCGGTGAAAGGATCGAAGGTCTGCCATCGCGTCACTACATGGATCGCGGTGTGGGGCTGGTGCCTGATGACCGCTTTCGCGAGGGGTTGATCCCCGAGTTTGATATTCAGGAAAACATGATCCTGGGTTGGCAGCGCCATGACGACTATACTCAAGGGCCGTTCCTGAACCACAAGCAGATCGGCACAGTCGCCGAAGGGCTGATTGACGAGTTTCAGATCAAAACCCCATCGGCCGCTACTCCGGTTAATCACTTGTCTGGCGGCAATGCACAAAAGGTCATTTTGGCGCGCGAATTTGTGCATTCGAACAAGTTACTTTTGGCCAATCAGCCAACGCGTGGGTTGGATCTGGGGGTGATCGAATATGTCTATAAACAGATCATCGCCAAACGGGACGAGGGGTATGCGGTTCTGCTGGCATCGGAAGAACTGGAAGACCTGCTGAACCTTTCTGACCGCATCGCCGTTATCTCGGGTGGCCGGATCACGGGTGTCGTCGATCCCGAAAATACCTCTGTTGAAGAAATCGGCCTGCTGATGGCCGGACAAAGGAAGGAGGCTGCGGAATGACCTCCATCGAACGTGACACCCAGGTATCGCGCGCGCCCAGCCGATTCAGGATCGAACCGCGAGTGAACCGCAAACCGATCTGGACATTCTCGATGTATTTCCTGGCAACAGTGCTAGGGCTTTTACTCTCCGCCCTGCTGCTTTGGACCAGCGGGGCAGATGTGGTCAAAGCCTTTTCAGCGTTGTTGAAAGGTGGTTTTGGAAGCCAAAAGGCAATCGTTGCCACGCTGTCCAAGGCAACGCCGCTAATCCTGACTGGCCTCGCTACGGTGGTCGCTTTCCGGGCTCAAGTTTGGAGCATCGGACAAGAAGGTCAAGTCTACGCCGGGGCGATGGGGGCTTACACGGGCTATCTGATGCTCGCCGGTTTGCCGCCCGTCTTGTACGTCACCGGCATCATTCTTTGTGGAATGATCGGGGGGGCCATATTGGGGGCGCTGGCAGCAATCCTGAAGGACCGGTTCGATGTGAATGAGATCATCTCGACCGTAATGATGAACTATCTGATCGTATTCCTGTTGTCTTATCTGATTGGTGGCGGACCATGGACGGAGGTGTCAGAGTCGGTGGTCTACCAGCAATCCGCACCGATCAGCGAGGCGGCGCAACTGCCTGCTTTGTTTGGCAGCGCTAAGCTGCATCTGGGTCTGGTCTTCGCCATCGTCGCGGCACTGGTTTGTTATGTCGTTCTGGACAAAACGCCGCTTGGATATGAGATCCGTGCAATGGGCTATAATCCAGTCGCGCTGGCATATCGCGGCACCAATATTGGGCGCACCATCATCGTGGTGATGATCCTCAGTGGTGCAATAGCCGGTCTGGCCGGGGTATCCGAAATCTTCGGCACTGCGCACAGACTGCGCTCGGACACGCTGTTTGGTCTTGGTTATACCGGCATCATCATTGGCATGATCGGTGGCTTACGTCCCCTCGGTACGGTCGTAGCAGGGATCATCTTTGGCGGGCTCAGCAGCGGCGCGCTTTACATGAAACTTCTTGCGCAAGTTCCCGCCGCGCTGGTTCCGGCGATGGAAGGCATCCTGATGCTGACCTTTCTCTGCGCCGGGGTGGCCGCACGCTACAAAATCGTAAGGACCCAGACAAATGAGTGAGTTGTTTCAACAAACCATTCTGATCAGCATCCTTGCGGGTATGGTGCGTATCGCAACGCCGATCCTGTTCGCAGCGATCGGAGAGCTTGTCACCCAGCGTGCAGGTATCTGGAACATGGGTGTGGAAGGCACCATGCTGATGGGTGCGTTTACCGCCTATTTTGTCGCCACGGCCACCGGTTCGATCTGGTTTGCCGTGTTTATGGCGATGGTTGCTGGTGCATTGGTCGGGCTGATCATCGCCTTCATGACCGTGACCATGCGGGTGGACCATTTTATCACCGGACTTGCCGTTAATCTGTTGATCGCGGGGCTCACGCTCTACTGGTTTCGCATGTATATCAGAGGGCGGGCACAGCCCACTTTTGACGGTTTCGACAATGCTCCGATCCCGATCCTTTCCTCAATTCCGATCGTCGGCGAAATCCTGTTTGACCAGCGTCTGCTGACATATGTCGCCTTCGCTGCCGTGCCGGCGGTCTGGTATCTGCTTTACCGAACCCGCTGGGGGTTAGAACTGCGCTGTCTGGGTGAAAACCCAAAGGCGCTGGACATCAAGGGCCTCAGCGTCTCGGTCCGTCAATATGCTGCAGTGTTGTTCGGTAGCGTGATGACCGGACTTGGCGGTGGCTTTCTGATGCTTGGATTTTCCGACCGGTTTCTTGCCGATATCACTGCCGGGCGCGGCTGGCTGGCGATTGTGGCGTTGATCGCGGGCAACTGGATGCCCAAGGGCGTATTGGCGGCCGTGCTGATCTTTGCCCTGCTCGAAAGCGTGGCAACTCATGTTCAGGTGCTGGGCATCGACGTGCCGCATCAGATTTTCTTAGCGCTTCCTTACCTGGCTTCGATCCTTTTGCTGATGGGTTTGCGTCGTCGGTCCAGGCAGCCACTGCGACTGGGCATCCCGTATTTCCGCTGATCCGTAATGAGGAGAGCATTCATGACACACGCTACATGCACTGATCCGGTCGTTCTCGCACAGTGGCACCCTCTTTCTTCGGTGGACGAAATGGTGCCTGGCAAGGTTCACGATACGGTTCTGCTGGGTCAGAAATTGTCATTTGCCTTGGATGCAAACGGACAGGCACATGTATGGCATCATACATCTGATGCGCCCAGCGGTATGGCTTTTGTACCTGGCAAAACCGGGGATCAGGTCCTGTCGCAAATAGAGTACGGCTATATCTGGGCTTGTCTGGGCACAGACCCCGAGCCTTTGTTTTCCTTTTCGGAATATCATGAATCCGATCGGCGCTTTGTACCGACAGGGATGTTTGGCGTGAACGTTTCGGCAGGCCGCGCAGTCGAGAATTTCCTTGATATGGGCCATTTCCCCTACGTTCATACAGGTATTCTCGGCGAGGAACCTCATACCGAAGTCAAAGAGTACGATGTCGAAGTTTCAGAAACCCGCGACGAGGTTCTGGCCACGCGCTGTCGGTTCTATCAGCCGCAGGCAGCGCTTTCTTCGGATGAGGGGGCGGATGTGGAATACACCTATCGTGTCCCGCACCCGAATTGCTCTATCCTATATAAATCCAGCCCCAATGACCCAAGCCGCAGGGATGCAATTTATCTGTTTATTCAGCCGGTCGGTCCCGAGAGCATTTTGGCGCATACGGGCATGTGCATTCTGGATGAGGAAAGCTCGTATCAGGCTATCCGGTATTTTCAGCAGGTAATCTTCGGGCAGGACAAACCAATCCTGGAAAATCAGATGCCTAAGCGATTGCCGTTGGACCCGCGGGCCGAAACGCCGATCCGCGCCGACAAATCCGCAATTGCCTATCGCCGATGGCTGAGCAGCAAAGGTCTGACTTATGGCGTTATCCCGGTTTCCAACCCCTGAACCATTCAATTCCACGGAGGATACCATGACCTGCGACAACAAAATTCTGTTGAACGACTGGCATGTTGTTGCCGAGGCTAACCTGTTGGCCTTTGGCGACGTACAACGAACCGTATTGTTTGAAGAGCCTGTCTATGTGTCACGGGATGGAAATGGCACAGTCCAGATCAGGCATGGTACTGCGCAGGGGCCAGAGCTGCCCTTGCAGGAAAAATACGGGTTCATCTGGACGTGCCTTGGCACCCCGGACCGCGACATCATTCATGTACCGGAAGCTTTTGAGTCTGACCGGTATCTGGTCAGCGGTGGATCGTTCGGCGTCAAGGTTTCGGGATTGCGTGTAGTCGAGAATTTCCTGGATATGGGTCATTTCCCCTTTGTACACACCGGTTGGCTGGGCGAGGAGCCGCATACGGAGGTGCAGCCCTATGAGGTGGAACTGACCAAGGATGACGAGATCATCGCGTCGGAATGCTTCTTTTATCAGCCTCAGGCTTCACCGACCGCCGAAGGCGGGATCATGGTGGAATATACCTATCGCGTCTACCGGCCCTATACCGTAGCCCTCTACAAAACAAACCCGACCTATCCTGAGCGCAACGACTATATCGTGCTGTTCGTGCAGCCGGTCGGACCCGAAGACTGCATCGTGCATCCGTACCTCTGCTACGTCAAAGACGGGATGGAAGAAGATACGCTGCGCTGGTTCATGCAGCTGATCTTTGCACAGGATAAGCCGATCCTGGAAAACCAGGTTCCCCGCAAATTGCCACTTGATCCCCGAGCTGAAACGCCGATCCGCGCGGACAAGGTCGCCATTCTCTATCGCCGCTGGCTGAGGGACCACAAGGTCACCTTCGGCACGCTGCCAGCAGTCGCCTGAGCCGGCACAGAAAGGACTTTTCATGACTACCGAACTTCATTCGCAATGGATCCCGATCGCGTCCAGCTCGGATCTGCCACTGCGCCATGTGTATCAGGCTAAGCTTTTGGGGCGTGAATTTGCGGTGTGGCGTGCCGATGACGGCTATGTCAATATTTGGGAGAACCGCTGCCTTCACCGTGGTGTGCGCCTTTCCATCGGCATCAATGACGGGCGCGAGCTGAAATGCCAGTATCACGGTTGGCGCTATGCCAATCGTACGGCGGGCTGCACTTATATCCCAGCCCACCCGGCAGACGCACCGGCACGGACGATCTGCAACAATACCTATCCTGCGCACGAAGCGCATGGTTTGGTGTGGTGTGGCGAGCAAGCCGTAGGTGATATCCCGGTACTAGATGGGTTCGAAACCGCAACCGTTCTGCGGCCTATCCCGGTCAATGCGCCCCGAGATTTCGTGATCAACGCACTGAAAGACTATAGCTTTAGCGATGGCTGCGTGGGATCGGTGAATGACGACGGATCGGTGACGATAACGGCTGCGGACGGTGATGCGGTACGCTTTTTCGTGCAGCCTTGTGACAGCAACCACAGTGTCATTCGCGGGCTGGCAAACAACGCTGTGCAGGGGGCGGAACACGTTGCACTATTGCGGTTGTACAACCGGACTCTGACAGCCTTACGCAGTGAAATCGAAGCACAGGCCGCGCAACTCGAAACGCCCGAACCAATGACCGCTCCGATCGGTCGGGTATCCGAGGAGCTGGTCGACATTCCGCCGGTCAGTACCGATGGGCGCAAGGCTGACTTGCGCGTGCAGGTCGCGGCAAAAGAGATGACCGCCGAAGGCGTCGTTAGCCTGCGATTGGAACCTTTGACCGGCAGCCGGCTACCAACATTTCAGCCCGGCGCTCATATTGACGTTCATCTACAAAACGGACTGATACGCCAGTATTCATTGACTAATGGGCCCGGTGAAACGGATCACTACACTATTGGTGTGAAACGCGAACCGGACAGTCGGGGAGGCTCTGCTGCCATCCATGACAGTGTCAGCAAGGGTGATGTCCTGGCAATCTCGGTGCCGCGCAACAATTTCCCTTTGCGCCGGGATGCAGTGAAAACAATCTTTGTCGCCGGGGGCATTGGCGTTACGCCGCTTTTATCGATGGCACGGACTTTGAACAGCCAAGATATGGGCTTTGAGTTCCACTATTTCGTTCAATCCGACGACCACGTGGCTTTCAAGCGGGCCATTGGTGAATTCGACCGGGCCGCGACCCTTCACAAAGGCCTGTCGCCGGATAACACCGTCGCCACTTTGCGCAAGGTTCTGACCGAACCCGGTCGTGCCCGCCATGTCTATATCTGTGGTCCGGGCCCGATGCTTGAGGCGGCTCGTCAGGTCGCCTCAGATTGCGGCTGGTCCGACGAAGCGGTGCATTTCGAGTATTTCAAGAACACAGTTGAGCTGGATGATACCAACAGTTTCGAAATTGATCTGGCTCGCTCGGCCATGACGCTGACGGTGCCAGCTGGTCAGACCATCCTAAGTGTATTGCGGGAGAACGGGATAAACATGGGCAGTTCTTGCGAGCAGGGCGCTTGTGGCACTTGCCGGTGCGGCGTGATCGAAGGCGAGGTGCTGCATCAGGACGTCTACCTATCTGATAGCGAAAAGGCCGAAGGCAAGTCCATCATGACCTGCGTGAGCCGGGCTAAATCCGACCGTCTTATTCTGGATATCTGAGGTGCATCATGATCAAGCTTTATGACTACGAACTATCTGGCAACTGCTACAAGTTGCGATTGCTGATGTCCTTTCTGGGTATCGAGTTCGAAACGGAGAAGATCGACTTTTATCCGGGCTTGCAACACAAGTCCGATGAGTTTCTGCAGCTTAACCCGCTGGGGCAACTGCCGGTGATCGACGATGACGGGCTGGTGTTGCGCGACGCGCAGGCGATACTGGTCTATCTGGCGACGAAATATGATGGGTCAGGTAAGTGGTACCCAACCGCCGATCCGGCATTGTTGGGCCAGGTATCGCAGTGGTTGGCTTTCGCCGATGGAATTACGTCAACGGCGTCCGCCGCCCGGTTGCACGACAGCTTGCTGTATCGCCATCTCGACATTGATGCAGCCCGCGCCGGGGCTCACAGGCTTTTCCGTATTCTCGACGAACATCTGTATTTTGCCGAGCTGGACGGGCAGGACTGGATCTGCCCAGGCGATCATCCGACCATCGCCGATATCGCCTGTTTCCCCTACATCATGCTTAGCGAAGATGGAGGCATATCGCGGATGGATTATCCGGCGATCCGCCGCTGGTGCGATCGGTTCAAACGCCTTCCTGGCTTCGTCGTAATGTCCGGCGTGTTCCCGGCCGGGCCAGCGGCCAAAGATGGGACTGAGAAAGCCGCGTAACAAAGACACTCCCTTTCGCCGCATACCCGTGCGGCGAATCTCGGCGTCCGGTCCGAGATGCGACAACTTTGGGCCGGACGCCACCTTTGATGACTTTCCAAGTAAGGACAATCTAATGATGAAAACTCGCGCTGCAGTCGCTCTTGCCCCTGGTAAACCGCTTGAGGCGATGGACGTGAACCTGGAGGGCCCCCGCGCCGGAGAAGTTCTGGTTGAGATCAAGGCCACGGGTCTGTGCCACACCGATGAATTCACCCGATCGGGTGACGACCCCGAAGGCATTTTCCCCGCAATTCTTGGGCATGAAGGTGCTGGTGTGGTGATCGAAGTGGGTGAAGGTGTCACTTCGTTGGAGGTTGGTGATCATGTGATCCCGCTTTACACACCCGAATGTCGTGAGTGCGAATACTGTCTGAACCCCAAAACCAACCTGTGCCAGGCCATTCGTTCGACGCAGGGGCAGGGGTTGCTGCCCGACGGCAGCACCCGGTTTTCAATGCTGGATGGAACACCGATTCACCATTACATGGGGTGTTCCACCTTCGCCAACCATACCGTTGTTCCCGAGATCGCGCTGGCCAAGATCCGCAAGGACGCACCGTTCGACAAGGTCTGCTATATCGGCTGTGGTGTCACCACCGGGATTGGTGCGGTCATCAACACGGCCAAGGTCGAGATCGGCTCGCGCGGAGTGGTTTTTGGATTGGGCGGCATCGGATTGAATGTCATTCAGGGTCTGCGGCTGGCCGGAGCGGACCAGATCGTTGGGGTCGACTTGAATGACAGCAAGGCCGACATGGCGCGCGAATTCGGGATGACCGATTTCGTCAATCCATCGAAAGTGGACGGTGACCTGGTCGCGCATTTGGTTGAGGTAACCAACGGCGGGGCGGATTATACATTTGACGCCACCGGCAATGTTGGTGTTATGCGCACCGCGCTGGAATGCGCGCACAAAGGCTGGGGTGAATCGATCATCATTGGCGTGGCGCCCGCAGGAGCCGAAATTTCGACCCGCCCGTTCCAGCTTGTCACTGGGCGTAGTTGGCGCGGCACAGCCTTTGGTGGTGCTTCCGGCCGTACAGACGTACCCAAGATCGTAGACTGGTACATGGATGGCAAGATCGAGATCGATCCGATGATCACCCACAAACTGACTCTGGATCAGATCAATGAAGGTTTCGACCTGATGCACGAAGGCAAATCCATTCGTGCAGTGGTCGAGTTCTGATCTATGGGGGTTTTTGAACCTACGTCCTGTCTCGGTGGCAAAAACGCGGCTTAAAGCAAAGGCTGGTCCCTGTATAACGAAAGGCCAGACCGACGACAAAAAAGCCAGATGCGTTACACCAGTTGTCACTGTGGACGCGCCTGCAAATCGCGTTGGTCTGAGCATTTCGTCCAAGGGTGCCTGGACTAGTCTGTCGCTTGTAGAGGTCAAAACGTACTGGATCATCAGTGGCCCGACCGAAAGCGTACCTTCCATGCATGATGCTACATTAACCATCATCTCCGGCGCCGATGGGCAGCCCGGAAAACACCGTCTCGCTATCATCGATTGCAGCAAAACTTTTGACGCCGGAGACCCCAAAAACCGATGGATCGGACACCAGACGTTAGTCAAAGTTCGGCAGACTGAGATCTTTGTTCTTGAAAAATAGTAGTTACCATCGTCCAAAATGATCACACCGATTGTACACAAGCGTTTTGGTCCTTCGGTCGTGGTGGCCTTGCAGCATGAGAATTTGGCTTCTCGCTGTAATTCACGTTTGGTTTACCGCAAAAACCTGCAAGCCCCGAAATTATTGGTATGGAGCTTAGTGGCATGGGTTTTCCAGGGGGTTCCTGTTCTCGCGGTGCAAACGGTAACGATCCATAAAAAATAGATGGCAATTAGAAAGTCTAGGCTTCAGCCTGAGGGGTGGACGTGAAACGTTCTTTTCCGATTTTTGGTTGTAGGAACACAAAGTATTGGGTGGCGCTAGCGCCAGGCACCAAGAGCAATACGCTCGGTCAGGTTGTTTATGACCATGGGTCTCTAGTTGAAGTTCGACCGGAATTTCTGTGAAACCCTTTGATCACCAAGGCCTAAAGAACTGTTGACTGGTTTACTTCAACATACTTGCGCATAAAGGCAGAGATGATTTTCTTTGATCCTGTGGGTCAGTCGACTGACCATGCGACGCGAGGTGTGGATGAGTCTTATTCAATCTATCGATGAATTTATCCAAAGAAACATTTGGTTTGCCGTTCTCGCAGTTACGTTGTTTGTGCTCTGGGTTGTTTGGCGACCGCACCGGGCGATGGCGTTGTCGCGACCGGTGGCCGGTATTCATCAGATCCTCAACCTTATAGGGGGGTTTCTGACCGTCTCAGCGGTTATGTCACTGCATGCACTGTTGAGCCTGAGACTTGATGCCGGTCAGCACGCAGATCTGGCCGCCAAGCTGGAATTTTCCACCTTTCTGATTGTGTACGTCACCGTCAGTGTTGTAATCGCAAGATCCATTGAACTGCTGTGGATTTCACGTTCCAGTTTCATTGATGAAGGCTATATCCCTGGATTGCCGCGCGTGCTGCTGTTTGGCGCGGCCATTATTCTTAGCCTCACGACGTTTGGGGTAAGTCACGGTCTTTCGATAAACGGTCTGTACTTGTCGACTGGCGCGATGGCAGCAATCATTGCATTTGCGATGCAGCGCACATTGGGGGACTTGTTTTCCGGTATTTCGCTAAGTGTCGAGCATCCGTTCAAAATCGGAGATTGGATAGAGCTTGAGGATGGAACGAAAGGTGAGGTTCGGGACCTGAACTGGAGGGCGACCCGGCTAAGGGCGTGGGACAATACGACGTTGATTGTGCCAAACAGCAAACTCGCGGCACAGAAATTTCGAAATCTGCATGGCCCTGATCATCGCTATTCCCCGATGTACACTGTGACCCTGCCGCCCGAAATTGACCCCCGTTTCGCCAAGTCGCTCTTGCTTGAGGTCGCGCTCAAGTGCAAACGATTGAGTAAAACGCCATTGCCCAGCGTGCGCCTGGTCGACTCGGGGAAAATTCCGTATCGGTACATCGTTTGGCTGCACTTTCCGAACTACCCGGCAATGTTTGCAGGTCGAGAAGAGTTTTTTCGGGAGCTTCACTATGCGCTCAAGCAGGCGGGAATTCAAAGTGCCCCGTCTATGCAGGATGTCAGGTTTCAGGCAGCCGAAAAAGTTGTGGCAACACCACCGACGACGCTTCACGCCTTACGCAGTCTGGATTTTGCATCATTGTTTGACGAAGCCGAGCTTGAAAGCCTGAACTCTCGCAGCTACTCGGCGATTTTTGATGCAGGTACAGTTGTTCTGCCCGAAGGTGAAATTTCTCCGTCTGTCTATATTGTTTTGAACGGGGTTATTGAAACCAGTGTTACCGATGCCTCTGGGAAAACACGAATTCTCAATCCGCTGGTGTCTGGCGAGTATTTCGGTCTGGCCTCTATGCTGACCGATGCGCCGTCGTTTCAGACGTTCACCGCGTCGAGTGATGTCGTGCTGGTGCAAATTGATCGAATGTGCTTTAAGGACATTGCGTCTCAACGTGAAGACCTTTTGCAGGGGTTCGCGGAAATTGTCGAAAATAGAATGGCGATCGCTGCAAACATGAAGAACGACCTAGGCTCGAAACGCGCAGGGCGTTTGGCGGACGTTTTCCAGCGGATCGAGAAAATCCTGAGCAGCTAATTTCGACAGGAATTGTTTTAGCCTTCAATGGCTACAGAGGCGTCGTTTGCTGTGACGCCTTGGCCTGTCGTTTTGGCGATGCCGGTACCTTCACCGTCCTGGACCAAGCATCGAGGCTTCTGCCGAGCGTGAGTGAATTCAATTTTGCTTGTCTCACCGCAAGGCCGCAATTGGACAGAAAACTATACCAATTGGTAAAAGCCGTGCTACACCTACCAAATGGCAGGTCGCATGACACTCCTTTGCGATCGGCCATGGAAACCCGGATGGAGATACACAATGCCTCAGAAATTCACGACAAGACGCGGCGCGTTGCGGGCGATTGCAGGTGCGAGTGCAGCCACTCTGGCGGCACCACATATTGCCAAGGCGGCAGAAGGTACGACCTGGAAAATTCAAACAAGCTGGCCCGGCGGTGCTGGGTTGCAAGTATTCAAAGACTGGTGTGCCACGATTGTCGAAAAAACCGGTGGGGAGCTGGCATTTCAACCGTTTGGTGCAAACGATGTTGTTGGTGACTTCCAACTCTATGATGCGGTTAAAAATGGTGTTCTGGACGCGGTAAACCCGTTCACCATCTATGCCCAAGGCATCATTCCGGCCGCAACCTTCCTGACGTCGATCCCGCTGGGTTTACGCAACCCGCATGAATATGATGTTTTCTACTATGGTCTTGGCGGCTTGGACATTGCCCGCGAGCTTTATGCGGCCCAAGGTCTGCACTTTGTTGGCCCAGTCCATCATGGCCCGAACATCATTCACTCTAAAGTTCCGATCCGGTCGATCGACGATTTTGCTGGGCGCAAGATGCGTTTGCCCGGTGGTATGGTCGCCGAAGTGTTTACGGCCATTGGCGCTGAAACCACGGTTCTGCCGGGGTCGGAGATTTTCCCCGCGCTGGAAAAGGGCACGATTGATGTGGCCGACTATGTTGGTCCGGCCGTAAACTACGCGCTTGGGTTCAGCCAGGTTACCGATTATATCGTCATGGGCCCTCCGGGTTTTATGTCTCTTTATCAACCGGTTGACATCATGGACATCACCGTGGGAAAGGCGGCGTGGGATAAGCTGTCGCCACAGATGCAGCAATTTGTCGAGATGGAAACTCACGTCTATTCCGACATGCATCATGCCGCGATTCAGGCAGCTGACCAGGAAGCGTGGCAAAAATTCGAGACTGACGGCACAGAAGTTACGCGCCTCACCCAAGATGATGTTGACCTGATGACTGAAGTCGCCGTTCCAATCTGGTTTGACTACGCCAATCGCGACCCGCAGGCCGCGCGGGTGTTCAAGATTCAGCTGGATTACATGCAGTCGGGATCATTGGGATATGTCGACCCGGGACTGACTCAGGGTCTGGAACTCAAGCTTTAATCTGGTCAATAAATTTGACCGCTACCCGGGGTGAAGGCCCCGGGTAGCTGTTTATCCCTGCAAAAAACGAGGACTGCTATGCCGGGGCTTGGCTTTACGCTGCCGCATTGGCTTTATTGGGTGGGGTTGATCGTATTCCCCCTTGTGGCGATGGTGCTTTCGCGCCGCCCACAGCCGACTGAAAAACGCTACTCATTACCGCTGGCCTATATGATTGCGGTGACGGGCGGTATTATCGGACTGCATCGCTTTTATCTCAAAAGCATGCTGGGATTGGTTTATCTGCCGATTTTCCTGTTTGTCCTGTTTGCCAATGGTCAGACTCAGGACGCCCGGAATGTCCTGTCAGATTATGTGAACCAGACCCGCAGCGCGGAGCGCACCATTACGCGTGAAGAAGATCGGGTAGCAGACGCCAAGGCAAACCTGGGTGAGCTTCAGGCGGCCGTCGATGCGGCGGAACAGGGATCGTTCTCGCAAAAAAGTGCAGAGCGTCGTTTGAAGCGCGCCGAAGATACGATCGAAAAGGGCGAAACTCGTCTGCAGGAAGCGCGGGCTGTGGCTGAAGAGGTTGCGCCTTTGCAGGATGAGGCGGAGCGCACATTCGCATTTTGGAGTAATGCCGCAGGATACGCATTTTATTTAATTCTGGCCCTGATCCTAATCGACATGCTGTTGCTGCCTGGGATGATCAAACGCGCCAATGCCAACCTGCCCGCGCACGAGGAAAAATCGGATGCGGAAAAGGCTTTGGAAGAGGCCGAAGCAGAAGAGGGCCCGAAACACGACAGCGAATACGCCACCAATTGGATTGACCGTCTGTCGCTGTTCTGCGGTGAATTTGTGGCCTACTGGGCCGTGATTGCCGTCTTCGTCTACTATTACGAAGTCATCGCCCGCTATGTCTTTGGCTCGCCCACTAACTGGGCGCATGAGGCGATGTACCTGATGTTCGGGATGCAGTATCTGATCGCCGGTGCCTATGCGATGTTGACGGAAAGCCACGTGCGCGTTGACATTTTCTATGCTCCGCTGTCGCGTCCGAAAAAGGCCTGGGTCGATCTGCTGACTTCGATCTTCTTCTTCATCTTTGCCGGAACCCTGTTGGTGACATCTTGGATTTTCGCCATGGATGCGCTGGCTGTGCCCGCCGGTAACTCGGTCGTGTCAGACTGGGCACGCGGCCAGATCGGGCTGGGCGAAATGCTGACAAGCCTAAGCGCCGCCCAATGGACCGACTCCAATATCCGTTGGGGTGAGATCAGCTTTAACGAATGGGAAGTACCGCTGTGGCCGATGAAGTGGGTCATGGTTATGGGCGGGCTGCTGCTGGTCCTGCAGGGTATTTCGAAGATGTCCAAGGACATCCGTGAAATCGCACGAGGAAACTAAGAGACATGGGTATCGAAATCGGAATTGAGTGGCTGACACTCATTATGTTCGGCAGCCTGCTGGCCCTGCTCATGGCGGGTTTGCCCCTGGCGTTCGTAACGGGTGGTCTTGCCTGTGTGTTTCTCTTCATTCTCGGCGACGCAAGGGCATTGAACATCGTGCCATCGCGCATCTTCCCGTTGATGACCAACTATCAATTATCGGCGATTCCGCTGTTCATCTTTATGGCGGCGATGCTGGAGAGGGCCGGGATCATCAACGATATGTTTGATGTGATCTACAAGGTTCTCGGGGGTGTCAAAGGTGGTTTGGCTTCGGCGACCATCGTTGCCTCAACGATCCTTGCCGCGATGGTGGGTGTCATTGGCGCTGCGGTTGTGACTATGGGCATCATAGCTTTGCCGGCAATGTTAAAGCGGCACTATGATCCAAAGATTGCGATGGGGTCGATTATGGCTGGCGGAACCTTGGGTATTCTGATCCCACCGTCGATCCTTGCCATCATTTATGCCGTTGTCGCCGAACAATCTGTTGGTGAGCTGTTCATCGGTGCGGTTATCCCAGGATTACTGCTGTCAGGAATGTATATCTTTTATGTTTCCGTCCGATGTTTCCTCAACCCGTCGCTTGGCCCTGCCATTCCGGTCGAGGAACGGGTGTCCAACTCCGAAAAGCTGCGTCTGGTCGGTAAAATGGCCGCACCGATCACTCTGGTCGTTGTTGTTCTGGGCATCATCTTTTCTGGTGTTGCCACGCCAGTCGAGGCCGCCGGTATCGGCACCTTTGGAGCGTTTATCGTGGCCGCAATTCACCGTAAGTTGGATTGGCCCACTATACGGGAGGCTTGCACCACGACTCTGAAGGCGTCGGCAATGGTGATCTGGATCATGTTCGGCGCTACGATCTTTGTGGGTCTGTACGTTCTGGAGGGTGGCCAGCAATTCGTACAGGACGCATTGGCCGCAACCGGTCTGGGACCCTGGGGCATTCTGATCTTGATGCAGGTCCTGCTGGTTGTTCTAGGCATGTTTCTGGATTGGGTCGGGATTCTGTTACTCTGCGTCCCGATTTTTGTGCCCATCATCAAGGCGCTTGGTGCGCAGGCTTTTGGTCTGGAAAGCCCCGAAGATCTGGTCCTGTGGTTTGGTGTACTTTATCTGGTGAATATGCAGATGAGCTTTCTGTCGCCGCCCTTCGGGTACGCGCTGTTCTATCTTCGGGGCGTGGCGCCTGATCATATCCCGATGACCGACATCTTCAAATCGGCCCTGCCGTTTCTGGCTTTGCAGGTGGTCGGCTTGCTGTTGTGTATGTTCTTCCCGCAAATCATAACTTGGCTGCCCAGATTGATTTACGGATAAGCTTTAACAGCTGAAGTCAAATCAAACGCCCTGACTTTACGTCGGGGCGTTTTTCTTTATGCTTTAAGTGCTTAGGTGGCCAAACGGGCCGTATTTGGAATGGCAGATTGCCTTTCAATCAACCGCCCTTCCAGGCGCTCGGCACGGGGTCTTTCCTGTTCCGATATCCAACGCGAAAGGGCAATGGCGGCTTTCTCACCCATCTGGGACACCGGCAAATGCACTGTAGTGATAGCGGGCACTGCAACGGCTGAGCTGGGCAGGTCGTCGATCCCGACCAGAGAGACGTCGTCGGGCACGCTGACACCTTCGGCCTGAAGACCAAACAGAACCCCCAATGCGACCACGTCTGACAGGCATAGAACGGCATCCGGGATTTGAGGCTGGCTGCAGATGCGCCTGGCACCTTCGGCCCCGCCGCGATGGCTGATCTCGGTTTCGTAGGTGGTTAGTTCTCCGGCCCAGGGTAGGGCGCGCAGCCCGGACAGGCGCGCGCGGGTTCGATCATTGTCGTGAACGGGACCGTGCACGACGGCAATGTGCCGATGCCCAAGGTCTGCAAGGTGCTTTAGGGCAAGTTGTGCCACCGCCTCATTGTCGTATCCGATCGTCGGCAGAGAGTTTTCCGCATCATGGAAGGAGGTGATGATTGTGGGCAGCATAGTCCGATCGATCAGATCGTGCAGCGTGTCGCTGTGCGTTGCGCCGGTGATGATCAGGCCTTCGGCGCCGATATCAACAAGGCTTTGCGCTTTTTCGGCTTCGATTTCGAGATCAGAGTCCGTTGTGGCAACGATAAGGGACAATTGATGTTCAGACAGCTCGCGCTCAAGTGCGGCGAGGAACCGGGCAAAGATCGCGTTGTCCAGCGTTGGTACTAAGGCTCCGACAAACCGGGTGCGACCGGAATTGATTGCTCGCGCGGCCGCGCTGGGTACGAATTTCAAGGAGTCAATGGCGGACTGAACTTTCTCGAGCGTGTCTTTCTTCACCACGCTCGGTTCATTCAGAACCCGCGACACTGTCGCCACCGAAACGCCTGCTGCCTTTGCCACGTCTCTGAGATTTGCGCGTTTTTTGGGCTCTAGGGCTTTTTGCGTCACGTTTTTTTTTCCGTTTTTTCCGGGCGTTCAAGAAAGTGTTGACATATGTAACTAGTTTCATCAACCTCTGTAACTAGTTACATTTTGGGATTCTGATAGCGCCATGCTCGGTTCTTCGGTCTTACATGCCTTTACGAATTCCGGGTTTGACAGCCCGGGTCGGCGATTTCCGGGCTTTCCGAAATCCACTGGTGCACGCACGCATATCCTGGCCCCGCGAGAGGCCGTACGGCTGGACATGTCTGTAGGGGATTTGCTGTCGATAGAAGGGGTTGGCCCGATCAAACCACTTGATCTGGTGGTGTTTGATCAGGCCGGAGAGTTCAATCTGGAAACCCTAGGATTAACGGCAAACGGTCAGGTTGCGGTTACGGACTTTGACAGCGCCCGCTTTTCAGGATGGATCGATGCGCGGGGCGGTACGGGCCATGTTCCCTGTTTCAGGTTGGATCAAACGACCGAGCCTGCGATTCTGCGCGCCCAAACACCTGTCACCGTCTGGGTGATCCGTCCGATCGAGCGTGTGGGCTTGATCGAAGGTGCAGGGGCTGGATGTGTCACAGTCCAGCACAAATCTTACGCCACGCATGACCTGCACTTGCCGCCTCTGCTGGGCGATACAAGGGATGAGTTCACCGTGCCGCGGGGCAGGGCAATTGCCTACGAATTGAAGGCTGGTGAATTCGTTCAGATCGTCGACATCGAAGGCCAGCAATGTTCAGATTTCATGGCATTGCGTGCTGATGGGTTGGATCATGGTGACGAGTGGATGATCGACTCGACCGCCACTCGCTCGATGGTGCGGCGGGCGTTTCCGGGGCCCGGGTTGCTGGACAAATTCTATGACCGTGAGATGCGGCCTTTGCTGAATGTGGTGCAAGACACGTGTGGGCGGCATGACACTTTCGGACTGGCCTGCACTGCGCGCGGGTATGAGGAGCGGGGGTTCCCGGGCCATCTGAATTGTTCCGACAATATGTCGAATGCGCTGACCCCTTATGGCGTGGGCCGGCGCGCGGCCTGGCCGGCCATCAATTTCTTTTGGAACACCTGGATCGACCCGGCAACACATCACATCCAGACCGAAGAGTCCCATTCGCGTCCCGGCGATTACGTCGCGATGCGCGCGATTGAGGATCTGGTCTGTGTCTCGACCGCCTGTCCGGATGACATTGACCCGATAAACGGGTGGAACCCGACGGATGTGCATGTGCGCATCTATCGCCCTGAAACACCGATCCGCCGCGCGGTGGCCTATCGTGAAAAGGAAGATGCCCCGATGTCGATCAGTCAGGAATCCGCGTTTCACGACCGTCTCGCGCCGCTGACTCAACATTTCGCCCCGGCGCGCGATCTGTGGGCGCCGGTCAGCTATCCGGCCCATGGCACGCTGGGGGAATACTGGGCCTGTCGTCAGGCAGTGACGGTTCAGGACATGAGCGGGCTGCGCAAATTCGACATCATCGGTCCGGATGCCGAGGCACTGCTGCAATTGGCGACCACACGTAATGTCGCCAAGCTGCCGGTTTGGCGCGGGTCGTATACCTTGATGTGTGACGACAGCGGGGCCGTCATTGATGACGGCACATTATTCCGCCTTGCGCCCGAGATTTTCCGCTGGTGCTGTGGTTCGGAAGAAAGTGGGCGCGTGTTGCAGTCGCTGGCCGATGAGCGCGGCCTGCAAGTACGTGTGCATGCCTTGCGTGGTGCCATGCCAAACCTGGCCATCCAAGGCCCGAAGTCGCGCGATCTGTTGCGCAAAATCGCCTTTACGCAACCCCATGTTCCCGCTCTGGATCACCTGAAATGGTTCGGTGTTACCGTGGCTCGCTTAGGCGACCGCGAAGGCGCGCCGTTCATGCTGTCGCGTTCGGGCTATACCGGGGAATTGGGGTATGAAGTTTTCTGCTCCAAATCCGATGCCGTAGCGATTTGGGACGCGGTGATGGAGGCGGGCGAGGAATTCGGGATCACTCCGATGGGTTCGGCCGCGCTGGACATCATTCGAATTGAGGCTGGCCTGGCCGCCGCAAACGCCGAATTCGCCCCGGGCGTCGATGCGTTCGAAGCGGGGCTTGGTTTTGCTGTCGACCTAAACAAATCTGATTTCATCGGCAAGGCGGCCCTGGAACGCAATGCGCGCGATCCGCGCCGGGTGCTCAAGGGTTTGCTGATTGGCTGCGATGATGTGCCCGCCCACGGTGCCCCCGTCTTTGCAGGCGAGCGACAGGTGGGTGTGGTCACCTCAGCCACACGATCGCCAATTTTGGAACACGCCATCGCTATGGCGCGGCTGTCAGTCGAACGCGCGGAGAACGGCACCAGCCTTGAGATCGGCCAGCTTGACGGACGTATGAAGCGCCTAGGAGCAACTGTCTCGGACATTCCATTCATAGACCCGCAACGCAAGCGGGCGCGCGCCTGATGGCGCATGCAACTCAACGCAACGGGAGAAGACACATGAAGAAACTCGCATTCACGGCAACTCTGGCGCTGACCTTAGGCGCAACAACAGCGATGGCGCAGGAAAAGGTCATGGTAGGTGAGCCCAGCTGGCCGGGTGCCAAGATCATGAGCCGGGTGATCGGGCAGGTCATCGAAACCCGTTTGGGCGGCGAGGTCGGTTATGCCCCCGGCGCCAACGCGGTGATCTTTGCCGCGATGGATGGTGGGCGGGGTGATATCGACGTACACCCGGACGTCTGGCTGCCGAACCAGTCTTCGTTCACCGATGAGTATGTTGATCAGAAGGGTACAGTTGGACTGTCTTCGGGCAGCTACGAAGGCCGCGCTGGTATCTGCGTGCCGAACTACATGGTCGAGGACCACAACATTAAATCCATCTATGATCTGGCCACCCCAATGGCGCAGGAGCTGTTCGATTCAGATGGTGACGGGCTGGGTGAGGTCTGGGTTGGCGCGTCCGGTTGGGCGTCGACCAACACGTTCAAGGTGCGGGTGCGGGACTACGGCATCGAAACCTTCCTGACACCCACCACCGAAGACGAAACCGTGTTTTATTCGCGTCTGAAGGATCAGATCGACCAGCAGAAAGGGGCCGCGTTTTACTGCTATGCGCCGCATTATGTGCATGCCCTCTATGACGTGACCATTCTGGAAGAGCCTGAACATGACGCGGCCACCTATAAGATGGTGCAGCCGGATCAGGATGCCGACTGGTACAATAAGTCTCACGTCAGCACCGGCGAGCCAGTCAAAACCGTGACCGTGGCGCATTCCAAGTCTTTGGAACAGCGCAATCCGGCGGCTGCCTCTTTCCTGGCCAATATCGACATGGACGCAGCCCAGCTTAGCGGATTGACCTATGAGGTCGTGGTCAAGGGCCGCGAGATTGACGAGGTCGTAGCCGAATGGATCGCCGGCAATGGCGATACCGTCGATGGTTGGCTTGGTCTGAAAACAAACTAAAGCCGTTGCGCCCCCGGTGTTTCGGGGGCGCCTTTCAACACTCTCAACAGCGGTGGGGCCAGTATGACAGCGGATATCGCAATTGACGCAAAAGGCGTGTGGAAAGTGTTCGGCGCGCGCTCGCAGGAGGCTTTGAAAGCCATCCACAGCGAAGGGCTGAGCAAGGCCGAAGTACTGGACCGGTTCAACTGTGTTGTTGGTGTGGCCGATGCCAGTTTCGAGATTGAGCGCGGGGAACTGTTCTGCGTTATGGGTCTGTCGGGCTCTGGCAAGTCGACCCTTGTGCGTCATGTGAACCGACTGCTCGAGCCAACGGATGGCCATATCTATCTGGATGGCGATGACGTAATGGGCCTGAATGACGAAGGGTTGCGAGACTTGCGCAACCGGCGTGTTGCCATGGTGTTCCAGAACTTCGGCCTGATGCCCCATCGCACCGTGCGCGATAACGTGGCGATGCCGCTGGAAATACGTGGCACCGGCAAGGCCCGCCGCTGGGAAGAGGCGGACCGGGTTTTGGAACTGGTCGAGCTGAACGGTTGGGAAGACAAATACGCCCATGAGCTTTCGGGCGGTATGCAGCAGCGTGTGGGTCTTGCCCGCGCCATCGCCGCCGATCCGGAAATCCTGTTGATGGACGAGCCATTCTCGGCCCTTGACCCGCTGATCCGCAAACAGTTGCAGGATCAGTTCATGGACCTCAGCCACAAGCTGAATAAAACGACGATGTTCATCACCCACGATCTGGACGAGGCCATTCGCATCGGACACCGCATCGCCATTATGAAAGACGGGCGCATCGTGCAGATTGGCACGCCAGAGGAGATCATTCTGAACCCAGCCGACGACTATGTCGCAGATTTTGTTGCCGGAATCTCAAAGCTCAACATGATCTTCGCCCATGCGGTGATGAAGCCAGTGGATGAGTATCAGGCGCATCACGGCGAGGTGCCCGATGACGCGAAAGAGGCACATCCGGATATGGATCTGTCCGATCTGATGACGCTGTGCGTTGACGGGCATGGCGTGGTGGCGGTGACGCAGAACGGCAAGACAGTGGGCGTGATCAACCGCGCGGGTCTGATCCGCGCCATTCAGGACAGCCAGGCATAAGGGGACTGATATGAAACATGTTGATGTGCAACAGATCCAACCGGAAACCGCTGACCGGCTGAACGGGTTGATAGCCGATTTCGTAGGGCAGGGGCAGGGTTACTATCAGAAAACCTTTGCCTATATGATGCAGGCACCCGGCTATCGGTTCACTCTGAACAAGGCTGCGGCGCTCCTGGGGCCGATCTGGTTCGGTGCGCGTGGGCTGTGGTCGTGGTTTCTGGGCTTTCTGGTGCTGGAAACGCTAGCCTATATCCAAATCGGTCTGGGGTTGTTCGGTGACCTTGGGCGGGAATTCCGTGAGCGCGCGGCCCAGATCGAACAGACGCTGGAACTGCGCCGCCAACAGATTGCCGCCGCCGAACAATCCGGTTCTGCCACGCTGGAGTCACTGAAACGTGCTGCGGAATCGCTTGAGGGTGCTTTGGTCGGCGCGCAAGAAGCCGCGCGCAGCGCAGATTCCACCGGCGTTACTTACTTGGTGGTGGGGATTGTCCTGCTGCTGGCGGTTAAGTTTTTGGCCGCATCGCTGGCCAACTGGACGCTTGAAGGACAGTTTGCGCGCTGGCGCTCAGACACCAGTGTTGCAAATGGCTGGTCGACCTCCCGGATGGTCGTGGCCACTGCGTTGACCGGCGTTGTCGTCGTACTCTCAATGATTAAATTTGCGCAGCCCGATGCCTTTGCGGTGCTGAAAACCTTCCCGACCAATCGCGACTGGCGGTTGAATGTGGGCGACGGGGTACAGGCGGTCTTTGAATGGACCAAGACTGCAGGGCGCGGTTTCTTTGACGGGTTGACCTATGGCATGCGGACCCTGCTGGACTGGATCGAGGTGGTGCTGGTCGACACACCCTGGCCCGTGGTGGCTCTGGTGATCGTTATGCTGGCTTACCTGTCGGCAGGAGCACGTGTCGCGATCTTCACTGGTGCGGCGCTGGCCTATCTTGGGCTGCTGGATTTCTGGGAAAAGGCCATGACCACAATTGCCCTGCTGGGCGCGGCGGCGCTGATTTCGATCACGCTAGGCATCCCGCTGGGCATCTACTGCGCCCGTCGCCCGCGTGCCTTTGCCATCGTGAGACCCATTCTGGACTTCATGCAGTCAATGCCGTCCTTCGTCTATCTGATTCCGGTGGTGGCCTTCATCGGATCAGGCAAACCAGCCGGCGTCGTGGCCACCATGATTTTCGGCAGCCCGCCGGTGATCCGTTTTACCGTTCTGGGCTTGCAACAGGTGCCGGAAACGGTGCGCGAGGCTGCGCTCGCCTTTGGGGCCACGCCGCGATACTTGCTGTGGCGAGTTGATTTGCCTTTGGCGCATAAGACCATCATGGCAGGCGTAAACCAGACCATCCTGATGTCGCTGGCCATGGTAGTTGTTGCTTCGCTGATCGGCGCCAAGGGTCTGGGGGAGGACGTGTTGGAAGCGCTGCAATATGCGGCCGCAGGTCAAGGCATTCTGGCCGGTTTGGCGATCCTGTTCTGCGCGCTCATCCTGGATCGGATCGTGGCCGGTAAGAAGTAGAGCCTTCCGATTTGTCGTGGCGCGCGGGATGATATCTCGCGCGCCCACTTTTTGGGCTTTTCGACTGGACGGCTTGAGCTTTTAAGACCAGCGTTCGATCAGGCGCATGACCCACACCAGCACGATGCCGTATAGCACGTGTCCAACCAGCGCGACCCAGGTTATGCCGGTGAAATTCAGGAAGAACGGCAACCCGGCAATGGCTGTGATACCGCCGATCGCGAAAACCCAAAGCCCAAAGCCGTAGACCGCGGAGCCCAAAAAGATGTGGCGGCCTTTGAAAACTGTCGTCCAGAGCGGGTTGAAGACGTAGAGCCAGCCGATTGGGTATCCGATCAGGCCAACCAGATAGAAATGAACGAAATACCCGGCGAAATCGCCGTTGGGCAGGCCGAAAGTGCCCAACAGGCTACGCGCCAGCCCGTGCGGAGAAAGATTGGCAAACCCCAAAGCCGGGCTGATCATTTGCCCCCACAGGTCAAACGCATTGGATGCGAAGAAACCTGAAATGAACATCATTCCCACGAGCGGGATGTTGAAACGCGGGAAAAGACCCGCCGAAGAGTGTGCGCTTTCTGACATCGCCATGGGGTGACCTTTCATTTAGTTTGCGTTGCTTTGTGCCTCTTAGATTGTGAAGCGACCGTTGAATTCAACGCATTGAAAGAGCTTTCACGCACAGGTGACAAAGCGCGGGATTCTGAAACATTCGTAATCGGATGGCCAGCAAACTACCGCGCGCGGTACGCCTTAGCAGCGAGATTTCATTACATCGACGGCCGCATCGAATGCCTGCACATCTTGTTCGGCGCGGGCGGTCAAAAGCGCGCCTTCCAGTACGGCCAGGGTGGCGCGCGCCTCGGCTGCGGGGTTGGTCACGCCTGCGATCGACTTGTCCCGCTGGCCCAGTTTAAAGATCGCTTCGATCCGCCCGACCATCATCGAACGGAAGGCCTTGATCTTTTCAATGACTTCGTCTGACAGGCTTTCCAGGCTGCTGATCAGCGAAACGCACAGGCACAGGGTTTTGCCATCGTTGAGCGCATTCCGGTAAAGCTGGATCAAGGCCAGCAAACGCTGTGATCCGGTATCACACGCGGCCTCGGCTTTCTGGCATTCGGCCTCAAACACCGAGTGGTAGCGGTCCATCAACGCGGCGGACAGGACTGCCTTGGTGGGAAAGTGATAATGGATCGAGGCTTTGCGAATACCCACCGCATCAGCCAGATCGGCATAGCTGAACCCGTCGAACCCGCGCGCACGAGCGGCGTGTTCGGCAACATCCAGCAAAGCGGTTTTGGTATCGGTCGCCATCTGCGTTCAATCCCTTTCCGAGTCAGCCAAAGGCAGGGGTGTTCCCCTGCCTTCAACACCTTCAGTGCTGTACCGGCCCTCCCCGCAAAATGCCAGAGGAATTGAGCGCCCTGCGCTAGACCGCCGGGGCTTGCGCAAACAGCAAATGCCCGGTTTTCATCCAGATTTTTGCCCCGTTGGGCCCTGCAACGGCCGACAGGGGCTGACCTTCGGGCAAGCGCAGCCAACCGTCTTTATTCAGAACGTCACCACCGGTTGTGATGGATCCGTCAATTACCAAAAGCTCAATGCCGCCAGCGGCGTAAGAATTGAACACTGCACCCGGATCAAGGTGGTTGTAGGTGACAATCTCCCGGTCATCCCTGTGCAGGGTGGCAGAGGCCACGCCATTTACAGGGGCGGCCAATTCATCCGTCATGGTTTTGCGAAATTGGGTACGGTCATCCATATCGAACTGCCAGAGCTTGACGAATATGGTGCAGCCGGGTTCCGAGCCAGGTGTATGCGTCGAGGTCGGAGGATTGCGCACATAGGTTCCAGCGGGGAAATCGCCGTGCTCGTCCTGAAACACGCCATCGAGAACGATGAATTCCTCACCACCCGTGTGCGTGTGAGCTGAGAATTTGCTGCCCGGTGCGTAACGTACGATGGTGGTGGCGCGGGCGACCTCTCCACCGATCCGGTCCAGCATACGCCGGTCCACACCCTTCATGGGCGAGGCCTGCCACTCAAGCTGATCAGAGTGAACGACGACACGGGAAGAAAAGTCCGAGTTGAGTTCCATTGACAGAATTCCTTTCGACTTCAGTGGCAGGGGCCAATTTAGGCAGCGATGGACGGGCGCGCTGCCATTTTTGCACGCCATGCCTTTAGATGGGTCAGGTTTTCTGGGATGTCGACCTTGGCGAAGTCGGCAAAGGCCAACCCGGCGAAGGCCGTGATGTCTGCCATCGAGAAAGTGTCGCCAGCCAGATATTCATTCTCGGCCAAAACTGAATCCAGATAAGTCATGGTTTGCCCAGCCACTTCTTTCTGTTTCTGACCCCATTCGGCGCATTGATAGGTTTCAAGATCCGGTCCCAGACCCGGGGTCGCATGATGGAAGTAAGTTCCGACCGCGTTAAGCAAACCGTTTTCCGCCCGCAGGTTCATCATCGAGATTTGCGCGCGTTCCTTCGCAGTTTCCCCAGTCAGCGACGGGCCGTCGAATGTCGCATCAATATATTCGGTGATCGCGTTGCACTGCGCGATATGTGTTCCATCGGGAAGCTCCAGGCAGGGAACTGCGGCGTCAGGGTTTTTGGCTTTGAACTCAGGGGTGCGGTGCTCGCCGCCCATCACGTCCACTGGGATGAATTCAACTTTGTCCGAGGCACCTTTTTCAGCCAGCGCAATGCGGATGCGGGTCGGGTTAGGAAACCCTTCGACGTCGTGGATTTTCATAGGTGTGATTCCTTTGATGGTGTTGTTGATGTAAACTACCTATCAATAGGTAGGTAAAATTGCAACCGTGATTTTGTCTTTCTTCTAGTGACTCGCAGTGCCGCGTCAGAGGTTGCTTTCAAGCCCCTCGCAGCTGCTTCACTAGATGGTCGATGAGTGCACGTATCCGCGCGGTCAGGTGTCGGTTTTGGGGGTAAGCAGCATAGAGTCCCACCGAAACCGCCTCTTGCGCTTCAAACAGCAGCTGCAAGCGTCCCGAATCCAGAAAGGGCCGCGCTGTGTACAGAGGAAAGCGCCCGATCCCCAACCCATCCGCTGCCATATGCGCCACGGCGCGCGGAGAATTTGCGCGGAAATTTCCGGAAACCGGAACCGAGTATTCTCCGTTCGCCCCTTTGAAGGCCCAATGGTCAACCGTGTTGCCTGTGGTCTGCAGCAGGCAATTGTGGGTGGATAACGCGGCGGGCTCTTGCGGGGTGCCGTATTGCGCTAGGTAGTCAGGCGACACGCAGCAGACGATCCGCATATCCGTCAATTTGCGCGCCACAAGGTTCGAATCCTTCAAGGCGCCGAACCGAATGGCAAGATCATATCCCTCTTCGACCATCGAGACGTGATGATCGGAAAGGTGCAGTTCGATCGAAACCTTCGGATGTTCGGACTGGAATGGTTTCAACAAATAGATCAGTTCGGCCGACCCGAAACCGGTTGGCGCGGTGATCCGTATGCGTCCGGCCAGCTCGGTCTGGCGTTGTTGGACCAGTCCCTCCAACTCATCGAACTGCTCCAACAGGGGCAGGCAGCGTTCGTAGTAGGCTCGTCCGGTGTCGGTCAGGGTAACGCTGCGGGTGGTGCGGTTGAACAGTTGCGCGTTCAGGCGATCTTCAAGCTGGCCGACATATTTGCTGGCCAGTTTGGTGCTGATGCCGATCTGTTTTGCGCCTTCGGTGAATGACGAATGTGCCGCCACCGCTGCAAAGGCTCGCATGCCCTGAACTGTGTCCATTGTCTACATAGCGTTCATAGTTATTCACCAGATGGATACATTATCGCCCCCTGAAAAGCAAACTAGGTTAGTGCACAGACGCTGACCCTCAGCCGAACCCATCAATCAAAGAAAGAGCTATCAGATGTCCAACGCGATCCGAATTCACAGCTTCCCCCTGTCTGGCCACGCCCATCGTGCCTGCTTGTTTGCAAGCCTTGCCGGTATCAATCATGAGGTCATTGATGTGGACCTGGCGGGCGGTGAACACAAGCGCGAGCCGTTTCTGACGATAAACCCTGCGGGTCAGGTGCCGGTTCTTGAGGACGGCGATGTAATTGTCAGCGACAGCAATGCCATTCTGGTCTATCTGGCCCGTAAATACGCGCCGTCCTACCTGCCGACAGACCCGGTGCGCGAGGCCGAGGTGCAGAAATTCCTAACCCTCGCCGCGGGTGAGATTGCCTTTGGCCCCGCCGCAGCGCGCCTGATCAACGTCTTCAATGCGCCGCTGGACAAGGATTTCACACACGCCACTGCAGCCAAGGTTCTGACCAAGCTGGACGCCCATCTCGAAGGCCGCGAGTGGCTGGTTGGGGATGCCCCGACCATCGCGGATGTCGCCATCTACAGCTATACCGCACACGCGCCCGAAGGTGACGTTTCGCTGGAGCCTTACACAAACGTGCGCCGCCTGCTGGCCAATATCGAGGCGCTGGACGGCTTTGTCCCAATGCCCCGCACCGCGGTTGGCCTGAACGCGGCTTAACTCGCCCACCGGCCAGCTGCGAACACGTTGCTGGCCACCACGCCCCTGACTTATGAGGCCTGCCATGAATACTCCGACCGCTTCAGATACATCGCCTTTCCACGCAGGCGAACGGGATATGCAATCCCGCATCGGCAAGCGGGATAAGATGGAAGCAGTGGGCCGGAACTACATCCGCCCGTACATGCCCGATCAGCATCGTGAGTTCTTTAATAAGCTGCCTTCCCTTGTCGTGGGCAGCGTCGATGCCGAAGGTTGGCCGTGGGCGTCTATGATCTCGGGTCGACCGGGTTTTATCCAATCACCACATGACCGTCGGCTTGATATTGATGTTCAGCCGCTGGCCGAAGATCCGCTGAATGATGCGCTGCAGCCCGGCGCACCCATCGGCGTTGTCGGGGTCGAGCTGTCTACGCGTCGCCGTAATCGCATGAATGCCACTGTGGGCCGGATCAAAGACGGCGGTTTCTCACTAGACGTGGTGCAGTCCTTCGGGAATTGCCCGCAATACATCCAGACCCATGATGTTACTTTTGTCCGAGAACCTGAGGCCACTGTTAACCGCCGCCCAAGCGACCGGTTCCTTGAGTTGGACGCGCAGGCCCAGGACATGATCGCGACAGCCAATTCGTTCTATGTCGCCAGCCACGCCAATACTCCAGACCACAACGGTGTTGATGTCTCGCACCGGGGCGGTCGGTCAGGGTTTGTTCAGGTAAAGGGCAATAGCCTGCTTGTGCCGGATTTTGCAGGTAATAATTTCTTCAATACGCTGGGCAATTTTCTGGTGAATCCACGGGCAGGCCTGTTGTTCCCGGACTATCAGACCGGCGATGTGCTGATGCTGACCGGAACGGTCGAGGTGTTGTCCGAAGATCACCCCGATATCGCTGCGTTCCATGGGGCCAGCCGAGGTTGGTGGTTTCATCTGGACCACGGTTTGAGAATTTACGACGCACTGCCGTTTCGGGCTGAATTTCTTGAGTTTTCGCCCAACAGCCTGATGGCGGATGACTGGCAGACTGTTGAAGCCAGACAAGAGGCCGAAGCGCTGCGCCGTCAGTGGCGATCCCTCCGCGTGGCTGCGATTCAGGATGAAAGCGACGTAATAAGGTCTTTCACGTTTGAGGCTACGGATGATTTGCCTCTGTTGCCGTTTGAGGCGGGCCAGTTCCTGACACTGCGCGTAAGCCCCGAAGGTGCGGCTCCGGCAACGCGGACTTATACGGTTTCCTCGGCGCCCGGCCAGGCGGGATACCGGATTTCCGTCAAACGCGAACCGGGTGGCATGGTGTCGAACCATTTACACGACACGTTCTCCGTTGGCGATCTGGTCGAGGTCAAAGCTCCGAAAGGTCAGTTCTTTCTGGACGCCGCCGAGACCCGCCCGGCTGTGCTGTTTGCGGGCGGGGTCGGCATCACACCGATGATGTCGATGACCCGACATGTGATGAACGAAGGCCTGCGGACCCGCCACACCCGCAATCTGACAATATTCCACGCGGCTCAAACCGTCGCACAACGCGCCTTTCACGCTGACTTGCAACACGCCGCAACCAACAGTAGTGGCAAAATCCGGTATGTCTCGGTTGTTTCACAGCCCGAGCAAGGCACTCGCGAGGGGGTGGATTTTGACGCTAAGGGCTACATCACGCCCGCGCTGATCCGCGAAACGCTGGCGCTGGATGATTACGATTTCTATCTTTGTGGCCCGGCACCCTTTACGCAGGCGATTTATGACATGCTGCGTGATCTCGGCGTGCGGGATGACCGCATTTTTGCCGAGGCTTTTGGACCGGCTGCGTTGACCCGGCGCACCGACGGGACCGCCATCGTATTCCAGCCTCAGCCCGAAGCCGAAGCAGCCAAGGTAGAATTCAAAGCCAGCAATCAAGAGGCGCAATGGGTAAAAGGTGATCCGACCTTGCTGGACGTGGCCGAGGCGCAGGGTTTGACACCAACCTTTTCCTGCCGGTCAGGATCGTGCGGCAGCTGCCTGACTCGCAAGATCGCCGGTGATGTTGCCTATCGCACAGAACCAACGGCCGAGCATTCAGAAGACGAGGTGCTGATATGCTGTGCCGTGCCCGCCAATGGGTCAGACACGGTGGTGCTCGACCTCTGAGGCACAAAGGTTTTCGGGACATTGTCATGAGCGCCGGGTAAAAAGGCCAGATATCACCCGCATTCATGTAAGGAATTCCAATGACCGACGCCAAACTCAGAACCACATCGGGCAATGGCCGTATCTTTGACAGCGTGCTCGACACGATTGGGAATACCCCCACGATCCGCATCAACAATCTGCGGCCCGAGGGCGTCAACCTGTTCGTCAAGTTCGAGGCTTTTAACCCCGCCGGATCAGTCAAGGATCGTCTTGCCGTCAACATCATCGAGGCGGCCGAACGCAGCGGTGCCTTGAAGCCCGGCCAAACGGTTGTCGAGGCCACCAGCGGCAACACTGGCATCGGTCTGGCGATGGTCTGCGCGCAAAAGGGTTATCCGCTGGTGGTGACCATGGCCGAAAGCTTTTCGACCGAGCGTCGCCGGTTGATGCGCATGCTGGGGGCCAAGGTTGTGCTGACGCCAAAGGCAGAAAAAGGCTTTGGCATGTACCGCAAGGCCGCCGAACTGGCCGAGGAACATGGCTGGTTTCTGGCCCGTCAGTTCGAAACCCAGGCCAATGCCGAGATCCACGCCGCAACAACAGCGCGGGAAATTCTAGGTGATTTCAATGGTGACCGACTGGATTATTTTGTGACTGGCTACGGCACTGGTGGGACTGTCACCGGCGTGTCGCGTGTCTTGCGCGCTGAGAGTCCCGATACAAAAATCATCCTCACTGAACCTGCCAATGCGCAGCTGGTGGGCAGTGGTGTCGCGACCGAACGTGGCAAAGACAGCGACCCCGTTTCCAGCCACCCGGCTTTCGAGCCGCACGTGATTCAAGGCTGGACCCCGGATTTCATCCCCGCAGTTTTACAGGAATCCATCGACAACAGTTATTTCGATGAGCTGATCCCTGTAGCAGGCCCAGCAGGTGTTGAATGGGCGCAAAAGCTGGCCAGCCAGGAGGGCATCCTGACCGGTATTTCCGGTGGTGCGACTTTCGCCGTTGCGATGCAGATCGCCGAACGGGCCGAGCCTGGTGCATCGGTTCTCTGCATGCTGCCCGACACGGGTGAGCGGTATCTGAGCACGCCCCTGTTTGACGATTTCCCGGTTGAGATGACAGAAGAAGAGGCCGGGATCTCACGCTCGACACCGGGGTATCATATCGGCTGACGCCAAGGCCTACCTTGCCTAACGCCCCTCGTAACTGCAATGATATTGGCAGGTTACGGGGGAGCGCCGATGCAAAAAGGTCTATTGCCGCTGCAAACTGTAATGGTGCTGGCTGTGTTCATCATCGGCATTTGCGCCTTTGAGGCGCGGGCGCAGGACGCGGCCACCCCTGTTGCGCAAGAGCGGAGTTGGGCCGATGTGAAAACGATCATGGACCGCCGCTGTGTTGTTTGCCACAGCTGCTATGATGCGCCCTGTCAGTTGAAACTTACCTCACCCGAGGGCGTTCTGCGCGGGGCCAGCAAACAGGCGGTCTACCATACTGAGCGTCTGACGGATGCCCAACCCACTCGGCTGGGGATCGATGCACAAACTGTCCCCGAGTGGCGCGCGCTGGGGTTTCATACGGTGACCAGCGATCCGGAACAGGCCGATACTCCTGGCCTGCTTGAGCGTTATCTTGAACTTGGGCGCGAAAAACCGATGCCGGAAAACGCGCCGCTACCGGATGCGCTGGGTATGGCGCTGGATCGCCCTCTGGTCTGTCCAACATCAGATGAATTCGACCAGTTCAGCCGCGATCATGCACTTGCGGGTATGCCCTATGGCACAGCTCCCCTTGCGGATGGGGAATATCAGACCCTCATGGCCTGGGCAGGCAGTGCAGCGCCACGGCCATCTGTTGCACCCGACATTCCTACAGAGGTTCAGGATCAGATCACGCAGTGGGAGGTGTTCCTGAACTCAAATGACCCGCGCAGCCAGTTAATGAGCCGCTATCTGTACGAACACCTGTTCCTGGCCCGTCTCCACTTTCAGAGTGATGACCCAAGGCGGTTCTTCCAGCTTGTCCGTTCGACCACCGCGCCGGGTGAGGCCATCGACATTATCGCCTCGCGGCGACCGTTCGACGATCCAGGGTCGGGCGCGTTCTACTATCGCTTGCAGCCGATTACCGAGACGATCGTGCATAAGGAACATCTGGTCTATACTCTCGGGCCGGATCGCATGGCGCGCTATCGGCAGCTGTTTCTGGACCCTGATTGGACCCTGTCCAAATTGCCCGCCTATGGCGACGCCGAGGGTGGAAATCCGTTCAGTACCTACATGCAAATGCCCGCCAATAGCCGTTATCAGTTTCTGTTGGACGACGCGTTGTTTTTTGTCCGCAGCTTCATCCGCGGTCCTGTCTGCCATGGTGAGACCGCTGTTGATGTGATCGAGGACCGGTTCTGGGTCAGTTTCCTTGATCCGGACGCGGATTTGTCGGTCACGGATCCCAGTTTTCTGGAAAGCGGGGCAGCCTATCTGGAACTACCCGTGTCCGAGGCTGATGCTGGTGCGCTGGGATCATTGCCTGGATTCTCGCACAGGAACCAGATTCGGTATCTTGAGTTCAGAGACGCGCGATACAAGGATGCTCAGGTATACCAGACTGGGTTTGACTACAGTTCGATCTGGGACGGTGATGGCACCAACCCAAACGCGTTGATCACCGTATTCCGCCATTTCGACAATGCCTCGGCCATGACCGGGTTTCACGGCGGCATTCCCAAAACCGCGTGGGTCATTGATTTCCCGGTGTTCGAGCGCATCTACTATGACCTTGTGGCGGGCTACGACGTTTTCGGCCGGGTCGAACATCAGCTGACCACACGTTTATATATGGATGAGCTGCGGATGGAGAGTGAGGATACGTTTCTGTTTTTCATGCCCAAGGAAGTCCGGTCACAGATGCACAAAAGCTGGTATCAGGGTGCGCTGGCAGAATGGCACACTTATTGGCACCGCCGACATGTCGACAGAAATTTTCCCACTGGTGTTACCTTTGAAACCGCTACACCTAAGCAAGAGTTTCTTTTGACTCTGCTTGAACGCGGCAATGGACTGTGGGCCACCACGGACCCGATCAACCGATGTTCGGGTGGCGACTGTCTCTCGGACCAGTCGGGCCCGGCTCTGCGCGATCTGGCGGATCAGACCGGTGATTGGGTGAAATACCTGCCCGATCTGTCCGTTCTGGTGGTTGAACAAAGCGACGGGACAGAGCTTTTCACTCTGGCCCATGACAAAGCGCACTATAACGTCGCCTTCCTGTTTGATGAAAAGGCGCGTCGAAATATGGTCGAGGACAAAGTCACAATTCTACCGGGTCTAATCGGCAGTTACCCGAACTTCTACTTTCACATCCGGCAGGACCAGCTGTCCCCTTTCATAACCGCGCTGAAATCCGTCAGATCGCAAAACGATTACATGGCCGTGGTGGCAGAATATGGTGTGCGCCGGACAAGCCCTGAATTCTGGGCACTCAGCGACCGGATTTACGAGATGTTTCTGGACCAGAAACCGGTTCAGGCAGGTGTGTTCGATCTAAACCGGTACAAAGACCCCAAGCCGGGGGATGACCCCACCTAAGCTTGTCCGGTTGCGATCCGGCCCCTAAATTTGAATTATGTGGTCATTTGCAGACATCCGACCGGCCTATACCCGTGCCGAGCGTATCAGTGATGGGGTTGTGCACGTTTTGGGCGTGGCCGCAGCCCTTGTCGCCGTGCCGGTTCTGATCACGATCACCGTCCAGCACCGACCTGAGCCAGAGGCTGTTTTGGGCGTTTCAGTCTACGGCGTGACCCTGGTGCTAATGCTAACGTTTTCTGCCCTGTACAACATGGTCGAAAATGACAGGTGGTCCGATCTTCTGCGCCGTCTCGATCACTCGGGTATCTACGTCAAGATTGCTGGGACCTACACGCCCTTCGTTTTGCTATCGGGCGGTCAGGCGCCGGGACTGCTAATCGGGTTGTGGTCTTCGGCGACACTGGGGTCGGCTTTAAAATTGATCGACCCTAGCCGTTTCCGGTGGTTTGGTCTGTGTCTGTATTTGATGATGGGATGGGCAATCATTTGGGCCGGACAATCCATGCTGGCCGAGTTGCACCCGACGATTGTTTGGCTAATGATGGCGGGCGGTGTCGTTTATACTGTTGGTGTCGCTTTCTATCTTTTAGAACAAATGCCGTTTCACAACACAATCTGGCACGTGTTTGTTCTGACCGGCAGCGCACTGTTTTTCATGGCGATCTCCGTTCGAATTCTGTTGGAGCCACTCCCGTTTTCTTGACCAACGCCCTCAACCGATACCCTTTGCACACCACAATGAGCGTCCACTGTCAGTCCGCAGGGTAAATCGGATGGCACGGTCCTAAGTTTTATTTCGGCTCAAAGCTGATCTGAACGGAAAAGCGAAAGCTGTCGCCCGGCAGTCCCTTGGGTACCTTGGGAACGCGCTTCGTGCGGGCAACGGTATTAAGCGCGGCCTGATCCAACACCGAATTCCCCGAGGATTGCACCAGACTGTGCGACAGCAAGCGCCCGTCGCGCGAAACGTTTAGGCTGATCGTCGCGCTGCCACCATCCGTGCCGCGCAACGAGCGCTTGTTGCGCTCGATACGGGCGCGGACCTTCGCACCCCAAAGCACTCTCAGTTTTGTCTCCTTCCCAGAGGACCCGGCGTTGACTTCTGCCGATCCCGCCCCGGCCTGCATTCCACCGCCCGAACCTGCAGCAACGTGCTTGTTGATACTCGCCGATGTTACTTTGGCTTTCTGGCTTTCGTCCTTGGGTTCGTTCTGTGCCTGTTCTGGATCGCGTATTGCCTTTTCTTTCGGCGCGGCAACAGGGGGCGGTGTGGTGTCGGCCACCGGCGGCTTATCCTGTGAGGACTGAGCTAATGCAATTGCCATCTGTGCCCGGGGGGCTTGCTCGATTGTCAGTGTCGGCGAGGCTGGGCCGCTTGAGGTGTTTGGGGCTTTCAGAATTGGTAGCGGTTGAGTTTGTGTGACGGGCGGGTCCTCCCAAACTTTTACCATCTCGGCCACTGTGGATGTTGCGGCCTTTATCGATGCAACATTCTCTCCGCCGTTGCCACCCGCAACAACACCGGATTTTGATTGGTTGGCAAAGGCGGCCAGGTGCAGGGCTGTTGCCAGTGCCACAAAAACCAAGGCCTCGATCCAGCGTGTCATTTCCGGGCTACCACAAGTTCGACCCTATTCAGACCGGACAGCGCAAGATCGTTCAGCACTCTGGCCATCACATTGGCCTCAAGTTGGGCATCGGCGCGGATCTGGATGACGCTGTCGGTTCCGCTGATCGTGGCCAAAGCTGTCAGTGCGGCCTCACCTTTATCCTTTTCAAAAGACATATGGCCGGTTTTGTCGACATAGAGTACCCGCTCGACTTGGGAATGGGTGTGAGATGTTGAGTTTGGCGGATCGACCTCGAACGGTTCTGGTGTGGCTAGGTTCGAGGTCATCAGGAAAAAGATCAGCAGCAAAAACACCACATTGATCATCGGTACGATGGATTCAGGTCGCGGATTGTTGCGCGGGCTCGAAAAATCCATCGCGCTACTCCACCAGAACGACCGAGGTATACCCAGCCTCGCGCAGGGTTTCGGTGACGGTGACAATCCGCTGCAATGTTGCACCATCCTTTCCGCGCAGGATCACCATGTCCGTTGGGGCCTGCATTAGCGGCGCAAGGTCGCCGACTAAATCCGCGCTTGCTTTGCCGTTCAGCAATTCCCGGTCGGAAAGAACGTCGATCAGTCGCGGCGGGCCGATGTATTCCCCACCTGCTGAGGTCAGCGGCAGCGGCAGGATCGAGTCCATATCAAACCGGGAAGCCAGCATAAAAAACACCAGCAACAGGAACACCACGTCGATCATCGGCGTTAGGCTGGGCTTGCGTCTGGGATTTGCAGGCGGTGTGAATTGCATTGGGCTACTCTGCCGCCAGTTTCAGATGGTCCGGCTTGCCAGAAACGAAAATGCGGGTCGCAGCGTCTTCGACATCGCGGCGGATGCGGTCGATCACAGCCTCGAACCACGTCAGCGCGGCCGAGGCTGGGATCGCAACGGCCATGCCTGCTGCGGTGGTCAGCAATGCCTCCCAAATGCCACCCGCCAAAAGGGCGGGATCGGCTTGGTTCCCCGATTGCTGCAAAGCCTGGAACGCCGCGATCATCCCAAGAACAGTGCCCAATAGACCTAGTAAGGGAGCAATTGTGGCAATCAATTCCAGCGCGCGAAGGCCGCTACCAGCGGCGGCGATCTCACGTCTTGCCACGCGCGAGACGTCCTCGCGGGCGCGGTCCTCGGGCAGGGTGCGAATGGATCGGATTGCATGTTCCACGATCTTTGATCGTATTCCCCTACGGCGCTGAATCGTGGCAATGGCGGCGTTGGCATCTCCCGTTTCGAATAACTCCACGGCCTGCCCGGCCTTGCCTTCCGACCACGCTCCGATCAGGGCCAGCCGCCAGATTTTCCACAGGATCAAGGCCATGGTTACCACCGACAGCGCCGCGATTACCCAGATCGAAGGCCCGCCGTTGCGAAGGAATTTAGCCGCTTTGGCGGTAGAGTCCTGAGCGGTTCTCAAAGCCGAGCTCTGTTGAGGCAATGGTTCGCTTGGTTCAGCCACGTTCGCCAGCACTGGCCCAATCTGCTCGTCCGTAGCGAATGTTGGCTCCAGTGAAGTGTCGGTTGCTGTTTGTGAAATGGCACCACTCGTCACCGGTACGTCAGGTGACTGCGGTTCTTGCGAAGCAACTGCCAAAGGTGCGGCTGCCAGAGTCATAACCAGGATCAATCGGGAAAGCATGAAAACCTCCACTGTGCAAGGGTGAACCGGGCGCCGCAACCTGCCGGAAAGAGCGCGGGACTGCCTAAGTCATTGCAATACGGCGGTGCCGGTCTGGCCATTCTGGAAGGCCGCAGGCAAACCCGCGGCCCCCGGTGTTTCGCGGATCAGAACGTTGCAGTGACAAACAGGTTGATGTTGCGTCCCGCTGCCGGAATCTGATCGTTGGCGCGGTAGGACTTGTCGAGGATGTTGTTGAGCTCGAGCGTCAGCAGTGCATTCTCGGTCAGGTCCATGCTGCCGCGGAAGTTGAGCGTGGTCCAACCTGCAGTCGGGTTAGTGCCAGTGGGCGTTCCCGTGTCGACGATGTTGCCGTTCTCATCCCGCAAGTCGGCTGAACTTTCGCCCCGAAGGAACACATCCCAGGTGCCAGTCAGGCTGGCGGTCTGCCAGTCAGAGCGCAAACCGAGTGTGCCCGTCCATTCCGGCGTGCCGCTGTCTTTGGTTCTGAACCCGTTGGAATAGGTGAACTCTCGAGTGACATTCGACAGGATGACATAGGGGCGAATACCGCCCCAGCCGGGATCAACCTCAGCCGCGATCTCAAAGCCCCAGCTGTCGGCGCTGTCGACGTTGTCATAGATCAGCTCGGTCGCATTGGCCGGATCGGCTACGGTCGTGATGTAGTCTTTGGCCTCGGTGTAGAAGATGGCCGTATCCAGAACGAGGTTCCCGCGATCCACCCGCGCACCGACTTCATAGTTTGTCGCGGTCTCGGGTTTCAGGTTTGGGTTGCCATTGATGACCTGACCACCAGCCGAGGTGGATAGGTACAATTCGGACAGGGAGGGGAATGTATAACCTTGCGAGATATTGGCCCGCAGGATGGTGTCGTCCGACAGGTTGTAAACCAACCCGACCGAGCCCAACCAGCGGTCATCGCTGTTGCTGGCATCGGGCAGCGGAAATCCGTTGACGGTACGCTCATTCAGGTCGCTTTCGACGTTATAGTAGCGGGCCCCGACAGTGGCGACAAAGTCGCCGAAGGTTGCTTCGTGCTGTCCGAATATACTGGCCGTGCGAATTTCCGCATCCGTGAACGAAGGAACGCTGATCTGCGATGGCGGGCCAAACGGTGGAATGATCGTAATATCTGAGGTCTTGGCTGTTTCTAGCTGGTCATCGTCATACTCAAGCCCCACCACCGAGCGGTGACCGGGAGCAAATTCGAAATTGGCGGTTGCCACAAACCCACTGGTCGTTTGTTCATCATCCGAACCCGCGTTGACAATTGTCGTAACAGGCCCGCCGCTGCTGATAAATTCGCTTTCGAACACGCGATCGACTTTTTGCGTATAGGCGCTGAACTTCAGCATCGACGTCCAGGGGGTCAGGTCCTCGCCTTCGTAGAACGCGCTGTATTTGCGCAGGTCGCGTTTGGGCAAGTTGATCTGGGCGTCGGGGCTGCCGGTAAACACTTCGGTCGAGGCATCGAAATCCTGCGCGCGCAGGCCAACATAGCTGCTGCCGAAACGGTAACCTACAAAACCGAGCACGCCGTCTTCTTCGCTGCTCGAAGGGACCAGATCCCCGTCCGGTGTTTCGCGGTCGTTCAGATTCAGTTTGGAGTATGATAGACGATAGTCAAAATTGTTGACCGAACCGGCGATGCTGGCTGCTGCGCGATAACCGTCATTGGCCCCGATGTAGCCGGCGGTGCCCGAAACCTCGACCGGTTTGTCGGCGCCGCGTTTTGTGATGATGTTCACGACACCACCGATGGCTCGGTTCCCGGACACAACGGATGACGGGCCGCGCACGATTTCGATGCGCTCGATATCAGTGGGCGACACCAGCAGCGGTGTGCCATAGCGGTTGTGATCCGACAGGCGCTGACCGTCCAGCAGGATGGCAACCCGCTGCGAATCCTCACCACGGATGCGGATGCGATCCAAATCATTCTCGGAAACCTGTACGCCGGGCACGTCCGAAAGAAGGTTGGCGACCGAGGCCGGAGGGATTTCACGGATTTCACCGGCATCGACAACGGTGACCGAGGCTGGGCTGTTGAAAACCTCGGTTGGAAGCCCGGTGCCGGTGACAATGATGTCATCAAGTTGGATGATGTCGTCTTCTTGTTCCTGCGCCCATAGCGGTGTTGCCGCCAGAACGGCGCTGGTCAGTGCCAGGCCTGCGGTAGACCGCTTTAATGCTGATTCCATTGAAACCCCCAGTATGTGTGTCGTGCAGTCAAAGGTGCACCCGCCTGAAACAGGCGAAATTCAGATGCTACCTCGCGATATGCTGGGTGTTTGCGTGGGCCTTGGCGTAGGTTGTCGCGCGCTTTGGTCCATGAGGCCGGGTCATTAGCGGATTAGATTCGTCAATACCATAGTAATTTTGTCAGAAAATTACTGAGTGCTCTTGATGCCACAGCCATGACCGCTTAGGACAAGGTCAAAGAAAGCCAAAACAGCGCGCAGCCCGGTCGTCTCGGTCCTAGCCAAATGCGTTTCGAACCCATTCTGGAGACGACCATGACCCATCCAAGCCCTTCTGAGATTCGTGCTGCGCGGTTGGAAAACCCCAAACTGCGTGAACGTGACCTGGCGGATAGTCTCGGCATCACCGAGGCACAGCTGGCGGCTGCGCATATCGGCCACGGTGTCGTTCGCATCAACCCCGACATGGATCAGCTGATGCCCCTGGTGAACCGGTTGGGTGAAGTCATGGCGTTGACCCGCAACGAAAGCTGCGTGATCGAGAAGGTGGGGATATATGATGATTACCGGGGTGGCTCTCATGCGGGGCTGATCGCAAATCACGAAATAGATCTGCGCATGTTCCCGCGTCATTGGGTTCACGGGTTCGCTGTATCGAAGTCGCTTGAGGACGATTCGGAACGCCTGTCGCTACAGATTTTTGATGCCGCAGGCGATGCGGTTCATAAGATCTTTCTGCGTGACACCTCGGTGGTCGAAGAATGGGATGCGGTGATTGAAGCGCTGAAACTGCCTGACCAGTCTGAAACCCTGACGGTTGAGTCCCGTGCGGCCGTTGAGCCTGCCAGGGTCGACCCCGAGAAAACAGATCGCCTGCGCGTCGGGTGGGATGAGATTACGGATACTCATCAATTCCTACAGATGGTTCGCAAGCTTAAACTCAACCGGTTGGGCGCTTATCGCATGGCCGGGGCGCCTTATGTGCGGCCTCTAGCAACCACGGCTGTGGACACCGTTTTGCATCGGGCTGCGGAAACCGGCCTGCCGATCATGGTGTTTGTTGGCAATCAGGGGTGCATCGAAATTCACACGGGTCCCGTCAAAGAGGTCAAACAGATGGGCCCTTGGCTGAACGTCCTCGACCCCGGCTTTAACCTGCATCTGCGCGCGGACCACATTGCCGAGGTTTGGCAGGCCACGAAATCCACCAAGCGCGGGGACGCGATCTCGGTCGAGGCGTTTGACGCGCAGGGCGCGCTTATCCTGCAAATCTTCGGCGTGCTGGCCGAGCCGGAGTCGGCTGCGATCTGGAACGATCTGGTCGCGACCCTGGAAGAACGACCCGAAGAGGTGCCGGCATGACCCGTCTGACCACAAAGCTAAAATTGGCTGTTCTGGTCGTGCTGGCTTCTGCAGTCAGCCTGCATGCCGACCCGGCACAGCGTATCGTTTCGGCCGGGGGGTCGATCACCGAGATCATCTATGCGTTGGGGCAAGAACACCGTCTGGTGGCGCGTGACAGCACGTCGAACCATCCTCCGCAGGTCGTTGAGCTGCCCAATGTTGGTTATGTCCGCCGCCTATCCGCTGAAGGACTGCTTTCGGTCAGTCCAGATCTGATTCTGGCGGAAGAAGGCGCAGGCCCGCCGGAAACATTGGAGGTTCTGGCCGAAAGCCACATCCCTTTGGTCAGTATCCCGATGGGCCATGACCGCGCGGCGGTTGTGGCCAAGATCAAAGCCGTGGCAGCGGCGCTGGACGTTCCCAGCGAGGGCGAAGCGTTGGCGCAGCGCGTTGGTGGCGCCATCGATATCGCGACGGCAGATAACGAACTTGCCGATCAGCGCGTTCTGTTTGTGCTGGCCATGCAGGGCGGACGTGTTCTGGCTGCCGGGCAGGATACGGCGGCGCAGGGCATCATTGAACTGGCCGGAGCCACAAATGCGGTTGAGGGCTTTCAAGGTTACAAACCACTGGGGGATGAGGCAATCCTCACTGCGGCCCCCGATGTCATCCTGTTGATGGGCGGTGGACGACAGATGTCCCTGACGGATGACGAGGTCCTGAGTCATCCCGCGATTGCGGCCACTCCGGCGGGCCAGAACGCCGAATTGCTGCGGATGGACGGTATGCTGCTGTTGGGTTTTTCGGTTCGTACCGGGCAGGCCATCACCGATCTGGTGGCTGGATTACGTGACACCAATGGCTGACTGGACCGCCGACGGGGTTGCAATCGCCGGTGACCGGAGCGTTACGGCGCGTCGGCTAAGCTGGGTCCTGATTGCTGCTCTGTGCGTAGCTGTGCTGACAGGGCTTGCCACCGGTTCGGCGGGTACGTCGCTGTGGCAGGCTTTGCTTGATCTGGCGAAGGGTCAAGAGCTGTCCTTGCGCGACAGGGTGGTGCTGCTGGACATCCGTGCGCCACGTGTTGTCATGGGCTGTCTTGTGGGGGCGGCGCTGGCCGTATCGGGCGCGGTGCTGCAGGGCTTGTTTCGCAATCCGCTGGCTGATCCGGGCATCGTCGGTGTCAGCGCCGGGGCCAGCCTGGGGGCGGTCAGCGCGATTGTGCTGGGCGGGGCTTTGACCTTCGTCGAAGGGCTGGCGACATGGCTTGTTCCCATCGCCGCGTTTCTTGGCGCGTGGATCACCACCTTGTTGTTGTACCGGGTGGCAACACGGCGCGGCCGAACCTCGGTCGCGACAATGCTTCTGGCCGGGATTGCACTGACCGCGCTGGCGATGGCCTTGACAGGTATCCTCGTTTATACGGCAGATGACGCGCAGCTGCGGGATTTCACCTTTTGGTCCATGGGGTCTCTGGCGGGCAGCAGTTGGAGTAAGATCTCAGTCGCCGGGCCGCTGATCCTGATTCCGTTAGTGCTGTCGCCATTTCTGGCGCAGGGGTTGAACGGTCTGGCTTTGGGCGAAGCCGCTGCCGGGCATATCGGCATCCGCGTGCAGCACCTTAAGACCTGCGCCATTCTTATCGTCGCGGCTGCGACCGGTGCCGCCGTAGCCGTCAGCGGCGGAATCGGCTTTGTCGGTATTGTGGTGCCGCATTTGCTGCGGTTGGCCTCGGGGCCCGACCACAAGTACCTGTTGATCAATTCCGCATTACTCGGTGCAGCGCTTCTGGTGCTGGCCGATCTGATCAGCCGGATGATCATCGCACCGTCAGAACTGCCCATCGGCATTGTCACCGCAGTGATCGGCGCGCCGTTCTTTTTGTGGATCTTGCTGAGGCAACGGGGAATTGTGGATCTATAGACCATGTTGATTGTCTCTGACCTGAGTGTGCGGCTGGGGCGTCGCACCATCCTGAATAATCTGTTTTTTTCGGCGTCGTCCGGACAGGTGACCGCTGTTGTCGGCCCGTCCGGGGCGGGTAAATCCACCTTGCTGGCCGCTCTGACCGGCGATCAGGGTCATGATGGCGCTGTCACTTTGAATGGTCGGGATGTCGCGCAGACCAACGCTGCTAAGTTGGCCGATTTCCGAGCTGTCTTACCGCAAGCAACGCCGATGAGCTTTCCCTTTACTGTTCTGGAAATTGTCCGCATGGGACGAATGCGCATGGATAAGGATGATCAGATCGCACTGCGCGCGCTGGCGCGTGTCGGGTTGGGTGGTTTCGAAGGTCGTTTCTATCAGGAATTGTCGGGGGGTGAACAGCAGCGCGTACAACTGGCCCGCGTTTTGGTGCAGGTTTGGCAACCGACCGGACCATCAGGTGCGCGCTGGCTATTTCTGGATGAACCCGTCGCAAGCCTGGATATCGGCCACCAGTTGCAGGTGATGCAGATCGTACAGGATTTCGCGGCCAGCGGCGGGGGCGTGGTGATGGTCATGCACGATCTGAATCTGACAGCTATGTGTGCTGACAATGTGTTGCTTCTGTCCGGCGGTAAAATCCTAAGCCAGGGCGCACCACAGAATACCTTGTACGACGAGGTTCTCAGTCAGGCATATGGCTGTCACATCGCAGTAAACCGTGCCCCTGAAACCGGCGTTTTCCTTTTGCCTCAGGTTGCGGCGTTTTGAGTGCGAACCAATGGAAAAGAAATAAGCAATTTGGGGGTTGACGAGCTGTACTAGTAATCGACTAAAAGAGTCGGAAACAAATACCTGATGAAAACAGTCGGATAGAACGAGGACCCCCATGTTGAAATCCACTTTCAAATTCACCTCGGCGCTTGTTGCCGTGACGTTGATTGGCGGCGCTGCGGTTGCTGATCAGGCCTATGGCCCGTTCCCGGTCACCGTAAAAGGCTATGATGGCGACAAAACCAACTCGGTTTCCTATTCCGGTCAGATCGCGCGTCACGTGCTGCACGACAGCCTGAAGAAAGCCGCAGCCAAAGGCGACGGCGGCAACAATGCGGCAGCGGTCGAGGCGCTGATGCTGGCGTATTTCAACGGTTCCGAAGAAGATCTGGAAATCATCGCGCCGACTTCAAAGGATGGCTTCCCGGTGAAGCAATCGACCGTGAATGAGATCTCCAAGGGCAAGAACATTTCGGGCAAATTCTATAACGGCGCAATGCCAGCGTGGCCGGGCAACCAGTCTGGTGTCGACGTGGCCCTGCAGATGATCAAGATGGCTGCGGCGTCCGAGCAAGGCTATGATCCGGTAAACGGCATGGATTGGGGTCAGCTTATCTCGAAATTCACGTTGGGTGCGATGGCGTATAACCAGGCGGTCGACAACTATCTGGACGAGAAGCTGGACGCCGACAACAAGCCTAACGACAAGCCTTACAAAGAAGGTGCGCATTACACCGGAAAGGAACATTCCTGGGATGAGGCGTTCGGTTATTTCGGTGCCGCAGCGCACTCGAACAGCCTGTCGCCCGATCAGAACTATGGCGTGTCCAAGCAAAAAGATTCGGCAGCTGCGGATGCCAACGGTGACGGTGTGATCGATCTGAAGACGGAAATGGTCTTTGGTCCGGCCTATTATGCAGCTGGTGCGGACAAAGGTGGCAACAAAAACACCCAGTACATGAGCACGATTTTCAACGCTTTCCGCGACGGTCGTGCGCTGATCGCCTCGGCCAATGGCGAAGCTCTGACTGACGAGCAGCGAGCCGAGCTGAAGAACTATGCCGATATCATCGAGACCAACTGGGAAAAGACTCTGGCTGAAGCCACGTTCAAATATACCGGTTCGGTTTACAAGGATATCTACAAGCTGAAATCTGGCGAGGACGTTGACAAAGCGCTGCGCAACTACGTCAAGCATTGGGGTGAGCTGAAAGGCTTCTCGATGGCGCTGCAGTCGGGCAAGAACAATCTGGGCGCCACCGCGATTGATCTGAACTGGCTGATCGGCTTCGGCCCGGCAATGCCCGATGGCAAGATGGTGTCTGATGTCGATGCGGATGGTAATTTTGTGCGCGGTCGCGACATGACGCTGGACGACTATCAGGTCAACATGCTGAAAGTTCAGCAGCTACTGATTGACAAATTCGGCATCGAAAGCCGTGCGAATGACGCAACCGCTGATCTGGCGGCGCTGGCTGAAAAGTTGGGTGAAAACGCGTCGGCTGAAAACGACTAAGGGTCATCTGATCCAAGCTCGGCGGTTCCCTGACCGCCGGGCATCATGCTGAAAGAGACCCCTTGGAACTTCTGGATCACATAGGCGCGGTCTTTGCTGATTTTTCCAACCCAAAGAAGCGTATCTTCGTTGGGTACCTTTTTCTTACGATCCTGATTGCGCTGGTTTGGCTGGTGGCTATACGCCGGTCCTCGATCCGGGCAGCTCTTAGCAAAGTGTTTGACCGTAAGATTCTGTTCTCGCCTTCTGCCAAGGCGGATTACAAAATTTTCGTAATCAACCGCGTCTTTACTTTGTTCATCTCACCGCTGCTGGTGTCACAACTGGCGATTGCAACGGCGCTGTATTACGCGCTGCATGACGTGGATTTCCTGCAGCGCGGAGTGTTTGCAGATACGTCCAAGAGTGTGATCGTGGCGCTGTTCACCGCGACCATTTTTGTCGTGGACGATTATACGAAATACCTTGTTCATCGCTGGATGCACCGTTGGCCGGTGCTGTGGGCCATCCACAAGACCCACCATTCTGCCGAGACGATGACGCCAATTACGGTCTACCGCACGCATCCGCTTGAGGGGATTCTGTACGGGCTGCGCGGCGCGGTTGCTCAGGGTACGGTGATGGCGACGTTTCTGTTTTTTTTCGGCAGCGCAGTTGATCTGTACACCGTGTTGGGCGTGAATGTGATGTCCTTCGTCTTTCATGTGACGGGGTCGAATCTAAGGCACTCGCATGTTTCGATCCGGTATTGGCGTTGGCTTGAGCATGTTCTGATTTCCCCGGCGCAGCATCAGGTGCATCATTCGATTGCGCGCGAACATCATGACAAGAACTTTGGCGTCGCCTTTGCGATCTGGGATTGGCTATTCGGGTCGCTGCACCTGTCGGAAAAAGACCGGAGCCTGACATTCGGCTTGAAACCCTCCGAGGCCCACGCCTCGAATCTGATCGATATATATTTCCGCCCCTTCCGGGATATTGCCAATATCCTGCGCCGACGGGGCAGGAAGTTGAAGCGCGTTCTTCGTACTTCCAAATCACAGCGCGACCCCGTCGCGTAATTTCGCACAAAGCTTAATTTTCCTTGGGCGGACCAGCGTGATCAGACGCGCGGTTTGGCGCTGACGGGAGAGTTTTTCGTTGTAGTTTTTTTGTTTATCGATATTACAAATAGCAGGCATGGAGTTTTGGACAGATTATCGATAAAATGGAAAACACCTCCCCCACTTGGACCCGCGAGGCGGCGCAGGCCGTATATGATCTTCCTCTGATGGACCTGTTGTTTCGCGCGCAGACAGTGCATCGCGAGAATTTCGATCCCAACAAGATCCAGACCTCTAAGCTGCTGTCGATCAAGACGGGTGGCTGCGCCGAGGATTGTTCCTATTGCTCGCAATCGGCGCGCAACGGTTCAAAGCTGTCGGCCTCGAAACTCATCGAAGTTCAGCGCGTGTTGACCGAGGCCCGCAAGGCCAAAGACGGCGGTGCAACTCGGTTCTGCATGGGCGCAGCTTGGCGTGAGCCGAAAGATCGCGACATGGATGCGCTGGTGGCCATGGTTGAAGGTGTCCGCGATCTGGGCATGGAGACCTGCATGACGCTGGGCATGCTGGACGACAATCAGGTGTTTCGCCTGCGCGACGCGGGGCTGGACTATTACAACCACAACATCGACACGTCCGAGCGCTACTACCCCGAGGTGATCACCACCCGCACCTTTGCCGACCGGATCGACACGATGAACCGTGTGCAGGAAGCCGGGATCAAAGTGTGCTCCGGTGGTATCCTTGGGATGGGTGAAGAGGTCGGCGACCGCGTCGATATGCTGGTTACGCTGGCCAATATGGGCCCTGCGCCTGAATCAGTGCCGATCAACATGCTGATGCCGCAGGAAGATACCCCGCTGGCCGATGCCAAGCCGATTGATCCAATCGAGTTCGTACGTGTGATCGCCACCGCCCGCATCATGATGCCGAAATCCTATGTTCGCCTGTCCGCCGGGCGCAGCGACATGACCGATGAGCATCAGGCCATGTGCTTCTTTGCCGGGGCGAACTCGATCTTTGTTGGGGAAACACTTCTGACGGCCGAGAATCCCGAAGAAGACACGGACTCGATCCTCTTTGCCAAGCTCGGGCTGGAAGCTGAAACTGTGGCCGGGCAAAGCTGTGCGGAAGCTGCTGAATGAAAGCATTGGATCGCCTGAACGCGATGCTTGAAACGCTGGGCGCCCGGCATCGCCGCAGGGTGCTGGCCCCGAGGTATGGGCTGGATTTTGCCTCGAATGATTATCTGGGTTTAGCGGAATCTCCGCTGGTAAAAGATGCCGCACAAAAGGCGTTGGATCGCGGCGTGCCGATGGGATCGGGCGGATCGCGGTTGCTGCGGGGCAACCACTCGGAACACGAAGCACTGGAGGCCGAGGCCGCCGCGTTTTTCGACGCCGAGGCTGCCTTGTTTTTGGGCGGCGGGTTTCAGGCCAATCAGGCGATCTTTTCGACGCTTCCCGCTGTGGGCGACCTGATGCTGTATGACGATCTGGTTCATGCCAGTGCCCATGAAGGCATGCGTACGGGTCGGGCCGACACGCGGGCCTTCGCCCATAATGATGTGGCTGACGCCCGTCGTGCCATTGCTGATTGGCAATCGACGGGTGGGTCCGGTCAAATCTGGATCGCAGTGGAAAGCATCTATTCGATGGAGGGCGATCTCGCGCCGCTAAGCGCGCTGTCCGATCTGGCCGTGGAACAGGATGCGGTGTTGGTCGTGGACGAAGCTCATGCAACCGGCGTTTTCGGACCGCGCGGCAAAGGTCTGGCGCACGGCCTGAAGGCCGAGCTGTTGACGCTGCATACCTGTGGCAAGGGGCTGGGCGTTTCAGGTGGTCTGATCTGCGGGCGGCAAGTGATGATCGAGGCACTGATCAACCGGGCGCGGCCGTTCATTTTCGCGACCGCGCCGTCTCCGTTCAACGCAGCTCTTGTGCGGGCGGTGCTGGCGCATCTGCAGGCGGATAACGGCTTGACCGACGCCGCAAACGCCCGCATGTCTCATGCCCATATCGAGGCACGTCGAAATGGCGTACCGCAGGACGTGCTGAACAGCCAGATAATCCCTGTCATTCTGGGGGATGAGGCGTACACAATGAGCATGGCTGCGACCCTGCAGGCGCAGGGATTTGATGTACGCGGTATCCGCCCGCCCACAGTTCCGCGTGGGACATCGCGGCTGCGTGTTTCAATCACCGGAAATGTTTCGCAGTCCGATATCACTGCTCTGTTTGAAACGCTTGCTCAGCATCAAAGCGAGGCCGCATGAGCCCTGTCATCGTAGTCGGCACAGATACCGGCATCGGAAAAACCGTCTTTGCGGCTGGCCTTACTGCTGCCCTTGGCGCGCGCTATTGGAAGCCCGTGCAATCGGGGTTGGAAGAGGCCACGGACTCGGAAACCGTCAAGGCCCTGACCGGGGCCGAAGTGCTGCCCGAGGCGTATCGGTTGAACATGCCTGCCTCGCCGCATCTCTCGGCCGAAGATATGGGAATTGAGATCGATCCCGCCTGCCTGACATTGCCGCAGGTATCAGGCCCTCTGGTCGCCGAAGGCGCGGGCGGTTTGATGGTGCCGTTGAACCGCAGGGTCTTTTTCCTTGATGTGATTGCTCAGTGGCAGGCCCCAGTTGTTCTGGTGTCCCGCACCGCTTTGGGGACGATTAACCACACGACCCTATCCCTGATGGCGTTGCGTAATGCTGGCTGTGACGTGGTCGGTGTGGCCTTCGTTGGCGATGCCGAGCCGGACGTCGAACAAACCATCGCCGAAATGTGCAACACCCGCCATTTGGGGCGTCTGCCATTCATCGACAAGCTATCGCGTGAAACTCTGGCCGACGCCTTCGCTGGCATCGATGTCGAAACCATCCGGAGCGCCCTATGACACCGCTAGAGTTTGACGCCCGTCATCTGTGGCACCCCTACACCAATGTGTTGGAACCCGGCCCGATGCATCTGATCACCGGGGCAGATGGGGTTTGGCTGACGGCTGAGGATGGTACGCAGATGATCGACGCCATGTCGTCCTGGTGGTGTGCCGTGCATGGGCATCGTCACCCAGCCATCATCGGGGCCATGCAAGCGCAGCTGGATCAGATGCCTCATGTGATGTTTGGCGGTCTTACACATTCGCCTGCGATTGAATTGGGCCGCCAGCTGATCGGGCTATTGCCCAACGGTCTGGACCGCATTTTCTACAGCGACAGCGGTTCGGTCGCCATCGAAGTGGCTCTGAAAATGGCTGTGCAGTATCAGATGGCGCAGGGCCGTAGGGGGCGCACTCAATTCGCCACCATCCGTGGCGGCTATCACGGCGACACCTGGAAAGCGATGAGCGTTTGCGACCCGGTCAACGGGATGCACGGCTTGTTCGCCGGTGCTCTGTCCGTTCAGCATTTTTTGCCGCGCCCGCAGATCGCCTTTGGTCAGGAGTGGTCCGAGGATGGCGATCTGAACGGGCTGAATGCACTGGAGCAGCTGTTAGAGACCAAAGCCGACCAGATCGCGGGCCTGATCCTTGAACCCGTGGTGCAGGGGGCAGGGGGGATGTATTTCTATCATCCGACCTGGCTGCAACGCGCCCATGAGATGTGCAAGGCGCATGACGTGCTAATCATCTTTGATGAAATAGCCACCGGATTTGGCCGTACGGGCGAGCTGTTTGCGCTGCACCATGTCGGTGTCGTGCCGGACATCCTCTGTCTGGGCAAAGCGCTGACGGGCGGACATATCACTCTGGCGGCCACGGTCACGACCGAAACCGTCGCGCGCCGGATCGGCGAAAGCGAGGCAGGCGTCATGATGCATGGCCCGACCTATATGGCAAACCCGCTGGCTTGCGCAGCGGGGGCGGCCAGTCTGGAACAGCTCTCGGTCCGGGATTGGCGGTCGGAAGTGGCGGGCATCGCCGCGCAGATGACGCAGGAGTTGGCTCCGGCACGCGATTTGCCCGGTGTGGCGGATGTTCGCGTGTTGGGTGCCATCGGTGTCATCGAGATGGAGGAATGGGTCGACCCATCGGTGGCGCATGGATTGGCGCTGGAAACCGGCGTCTGGCTGCGTCCGTTCGCGCGTAACATCTATTGCATGCCGCCCTACATAATCTCGCCGGACGAGCTGAGCCGTGTGACATCGGCCATGGTATCGCTGGTTCGGGGGATGTCATGAAACAGCGCTGGATGTCCCGTACAGACACCGCTGAGGTGCTTTTGGTGTTCGGAGGCTGGGCCCTTGGCCCTGGTCCTTTCGAAGGCCTGTCGGGCAATACGGATGTCTTGTTTGTGGATGACTACACCCAGCTTGATGATCCGTTGAATGATCTTTCAAATTATGACTGCGTCACCCTGATCGCTTTCTCGTTTGGCGTGGCTTCGGCGGCGCATTGGCTGGCGCAGACGGGCACGCGACCAGACCGGCTGATCGCGGTTAGCGGCACATTGCACCCGGCCGACACCGAATTGGGCATCGCGCCGGACATGATCAGGGCCACTGCGGATCAGCTGAGCCCTTCAAGTTTCGCCAAGTTCTGCCGTCGTGCCGGGCTGAGTGGCACTCCGCCCGAGATAGATATCGACACAACAAAGGCCGAGCTATACGCAGTGATCGAACGCGGTCCGGCACCTGATCCCCGGTTTGACCGGATTTGGATTCCTCGGCAGGACCGGATTATTCCCACTCCGTCGCAACAGGCCGCATGGGCTGGGCAACAAGAGGCAGTCCGAACTGTTCCAACTGCTCATGTGCCTTTTTCCAGCGGTCAGAGCTGGCAGGAGTGGGTCGCATGAATGTTCAGTTGACCAGTCGCGTTCAGCGCAGTTTCAGCCGCAGTTTCCGCTCGTATCACGAGTCCGCCTGCCAGCAGGCGCGGATCGCTGAACGGTTGGTGCAGGATTTGCAGTGCGGTGGCGCTCCGGCACAGTTTGCCTCGGGGTTGGAGTTCGGTTGCGGCACCGGCCACTTGACCCAGAGATTAAGTACCCAGTTCGCGTTTGACAGCCTAATCGTCAACGATCTGTCGCCCGAGGCGTATGAGACCGCCGCCACCTTTGGTGCCGGGTTCTTGTGCGGGGATGCTGAAACGGTCACTTGGCCTGCAAGGCCCGACCTGATCGGGTCTGCGTCGATGATTCAGTGGCTTCCTGATCCAGCCGTGTTTCTGCGCCGTGCGGCACTGGCATTGGCCCCTGGTGGATGGTTGGCCGTTTCCGGATTTGGCCAGCAGCAATATCAGGAACTGGTGCAGGTTGGATCGGCGGCTAAAGCACCTGGCCTATGTGGACCTGAAGTGATGATCGCGGCGGTCGAGGGCATTCTGGACGTCGTTTCTGCCGGAGAGACGGAACAACAGATGCAATTTTCCTCGCCCCGAAACGTGTTGGAACATCTACGCAGAACCGGCGTAAACGGGCGTGCTCAGAAGCCGTGGACGAAGTCCAGCCTGCTAGCCTTCAGTAACAACTATGTCCGGCAGTTTGGCGGCAAGTCCGGTGTTCCACTGACCTATAACCCGACTTGGATTATTGCCCGCAAGCTCATCTAACCCTGTCTAGGGCAGGCGAGTCAGGTGGCGCTGCATGACCGAATGCGCCTGTGCTGCGTCGCGATCCCTGATGGCGGCCAAAATTGCCGCATGATCCGGATCAGCGCGTTGTCGCCATTTGGCAGTGTGCAGGTTGTTGAAATGCCACGTGTATAGCACTTGCAGGTTCCTGATCTCTTCGATCATCCGTGGCATGTTGCAGGCCGCGATGACCGCCATGTGAAAGTGCTGATTGGCCTCTTCCCAATCTTCCGCTGTCTGGGCTCCGTCGCAATCTTCGTGAACCTGCTCAATCCGGGCAATCTGCTGGGCGGTCAGGTTCGGGACGGAATGCAGCACGGCCACCGGTTCCAGGGCGCGCCGCATTACGCGCAGCTCTTGAATGGCGTTCTGGTCCATTGGTGCCACGCACATACCCCGGCGTGGTACGGCAACTGCCAACCCCTTTGACGCCAGATTCAACAAGGCTTCGCGCACAGTGACCTGACTGACTCCGAATTCACGGGCGATCAGATCCTGCCGCAGCTTTGCGCCGGGCTTCAGTGCCCCACGGACAATCCGCGTCAACAGCTTGTTGGCGATGTCATCCGATTTCTTGATCTGCTGCTCGGACACCTGACCCTCGGTTCATTGCACGTGTTCACAGACGCTTACCTTCATGCAGTGGGTTGGGCAACAGAGCTGTGAGCAGATGGGCTTTGACTGCAAGCGGAATGACCTAACGGCACTTGGGGTTTAGAGCTCGCAAGCAGGTTTCACAAACACCAATCGCGCGTCTAGGGTATGGTGAATGGTCTGACGTTATAGTCTGAAAAGGGATCGCAATGGATTTTGCCCTATCGCCCCGTGCCGTGGAATACCGCGATCAGCTGAAGCGCTTTATGCAGGCGCATATCTATCCGCGTATCCGCGCCCATAAGGTAGAACTTGAGGCAGGCAAATTCCCGGTCTCTTTCATGGAAGACCTCAAGACGCTGGCTCGGGCCGAAGGGCTGTGGAACCTGTTCCTGCCTTCCTTGCGTGATGATGAACCCGGCACGCAGCTGACCAATCTGGAATACGCACCGCTGGCCGAGTTGATGGGGCAGGTCAGTTGGTCCTCGGAAGTGTTCAATTGTAATGCGCCGGATACGGGCAACATGGAGCTGCTGCACATGTTCGCCTCGCCCGAGCAGCGCGAGGACTGGCTGGTGCCGTTGCTGAACGGTAAAATCCGCTCGGCCTTTGCGATGACGGAACCGGATGTAGCCAGCTCGGACGCGACGAATATCACCACCTCGATCCGGCGCGAGGGGGATGAGTATATCATCAACGGTCGCAAGTGGTTCATCACCAATGCCTGCCATCCGAACACCAGAATGTTCATCGTCATGGGTAAGACCGATCCCAATGCCGACAGACATAAACAGCAAAGCATGGTGATCGTACCCAAGGACACGCCCGGACTGGAGATTGTCCGCAACCCTACGATCCTGAATATGCATGACCCCGAAGGCCATGCTGAGTTGCTGTTCAAGGATGTGCGCGTGCCTGTCGGCAACCTGTTGGGCGAAGAAGGCAGTGGGTTTGCTCTGGCGCAGGCGCGGTTGGGGCCGGGGCGCATCCATCACTGCATGCGCTCGATTGGGGCCGCAGAGATGGCGTTGTCGCTGATGGTTGAACGCGCGCAAGAACGGAAGACTTTTGGCAAGCAGCTGTCGGATCAAGGCGTGATCCGGGAGTGGATCGCGAAATCGCGGCTAGAAATAGAACAGGCTCGTTTGTTGACCCTGCGGGCCGCATGGAAGATTGATCAAGTTGGTGCCAAGGAGGCCCGGCGCGAGATTTCGCTGATAAAAGTGGTCGCACCCAATGTGCACGCCGCCGTGACCGACCGTGCGATGCAGGTCTTTGGTGCTATGGGGATGACGCCGGATACGCCACTGGCCGACAGCTATACTTGGGCGCGGGCGTTGCGCTATGCGGATGGCCCGGATGAGGTGCACCTGCAGGCCATCGCAAAACAAGAGATCAAGGACTCCAATTTCGGGATGTCAGCGCAATGGCTGACACCGCCGCCACGCTGATCGCTTATTTACCTTTCCAGACCGGGTCGCGTTTCTCTGCGAAAGCCCGTGCGCCTTCGAGCTGGTCCTCACTGGCATAGAGTACGTCTACCGTGCGTAGCTGGCGCTTGGTGATGCGGTTCATGGCATCCTGAAACTTGCTGTCTTCGGCGTCGCGCACGACCTCTTTGATCGCGGCGTAAACCAAGGGCGGACCCGAGGCCAGCAATCGCGCCAACTCCCACGCGCGATCCATCAGCTGATCGGCGGGGATGATTTCATTCACCAACCCCCAGCGATTGGCTTCTTCGGCATCGAACCAGCGCCCGGTCAGCAGCAGCTCCATCGCGATATGGTAGGGGATGCGCTTGGGCAGTTTGACGCTGGCTGCATCGGCAACAGTGCCCGAGCGGATTTCGGGCAGTGCGAATGTGGCATGCTCAGCCGCCAGGATCATGTCGGCTGACAGAGCCAGTTCCAGACCGCCGCCACAGGCGATCCCGTTCACCGCTGCGATCACCGGCTTGTTCAGATCGCGTAGTTCCTGAAGGCCGCCGAACCCGCCAACACCGTAATCGCCGTCGACAGCATCGCCATCGGCAGCGGCTTTCAGATCCCAGCCGGGGCAAAAGAACTTTTCGCCCGCACCGGTGAGGATGGCGACGCGCAGTTCAGGATCATCGCGAAACTCGGCAAAGACCTCGCCCATGATGCGGCTGGTCGCCAAATCAATGGCATTGGCCTTGGGGCGGTCCAGCGTCACCTCAAGAATCGCGCCATCGCGACGGGTTTTGATCGGGTCCATGTCTCAGGCCTTTCTAATCAGGGCATCCACTGCGACGGCCTTGTCAGGCGTGCAGAGAAGCGGGTTAATTTCGACCTCGCCAAGCGTGTCGGCATTTTGCATGACATAGGCCTGAACGGCCTGAATTGCAGTGATGATCGAATCCATATCAGCCGCAGGTTGACCGCGATAGCCCGCCAGCAACGGGGCAATTTTCAGCTTGCCAAGTGCGGCGCGGATGTCGTCGGATGTGCTGGGAACCAACAGTGATGCGGTATCGCGCAACACTTCAGCCAGTACACCGCCTGCGCCCAGTGTTAGGACAAAGCCATGGGCAGGGTCACGCACGACACCCACTAACAGCTCGGCAACGGTGCCGGTGATCATCTCTTCAATCAGGACTTCATCGGTTCCGATATCGGCGACCACATCAGCCACATCTTCGGCCCGGACACCAAGGCGAACAGCACCGTGTTCGGATTTATGGGCTAACCCGACGCCCTTGACGGCGAAGGGCGCGGCCATGTCTGCCACCGCTGCGCGCGCTTCGTCAGCACCCCGAACCGAGCGGTTCTGCGGGACACGCAAGCCACATTCAGCCAGCGCCAATTTGGCTTCTGCCTCAGTCAATGTGCGCGTTGCTTCGAATGTGCCGGGAAGACAAACTGCGGCCTCGGCGGGTGCTGTGAATTGACTTGCCGCGCGGGCGGCGCTGAGCGCTTCCTTTAGACCCATCAGAGGGACGACGCCTCCGTCCATGAGGTCTTGAGCGACGTCCTCCGGCAAAAGTTCGGGCAGTGTCGCGGCGATGGCGAAACGTGCGCGGGTCTCGGCACGGACCTTCAACGCCGCCTGCGATGCGCAGACCCAATCTGTCGGGTCGGTGGTCGGATAGTCAACAATCGAAAAGGTCAGATCGATATCGTCACCCGTCATTCCGGACCACGCCTGCGCCATCGCATCCTCGTCGCGCCAGATATAGGTGTGGTAGTCCAGCGGATTGTTCAAGGCGACCATCGGCCCAAGCGCACCGCGAAGATGGGATTTCTTGTCGTCGGTCAATTGTGGGAAGGTCAATCCGGTGCCATGGGCCATATCGGCGATCAGGCTGGCCTCGCCCCCTGAACAGCTGATCGAGGCGATGTTGCCGCCCGGCAATGGGCCATAGCAGTGCAACAGTTTCAGCGTTTCTAGGAAATCGGGTAGGGCAGACAGGCGCGGAATACCTAACCGTTCCAGCAGCGCTTGTGCTCCGGCGTCGCTTCCCGCAAGAGATGCAGTATGCGAAATGGTTGCAGCCTGCGCCTGTTCCGATGCACCGACCTTGAGGGCGATCAGGGGGATGCCCTTTGCATGCGCTTTGGCGGCTAATGCCTCCCATTGCCGGATATCCTTGAACCCTTCGATATGCAGACCAACGGCGGTTACGCGCGGGTCGTCGATCAGGGCCGAGGCAATTTCGGCCTGACTGGTCTGGGCCATGTTTCCGCAGGTCACCATATAGGCAATCGGCAGAGCGCGTTTCTGCATGGTCAGATTGATCGATATATTCGAGCTTTGCGTTAGGATCGCAACGCCCTTGTCCACCGGCGCTGCGCCGTGCTGATCCGGCCATAGTAGCGCCCCGTCCAGCGCGTTGATGAAGCCATAGCAATTGGGGCCCAGAATGGGCATGTCCCCGGCGGCGGCTAGCAGCTGCTCCTGCAGGTCCGCGCCCGTGTCATCTTCGGCCACTGCCTCGGAAAAGCCAGAGGCAAAGCACACCGCTCCGCCCGCACCCATTGCGGACAGCGCCTGCACCGCTTCGATGGTCGCGTGTCGGTTGATGCCGATGAATACGGCATCCGGGGCCTGTGGTAGGTCTTCCAGACAGGCGAAAACCGTGTGCCCCGCAATTTCGCTCGCCTTGGGGTGTACCGGCCAGATGTGACCGGCATAGCCCATACGTTCCGATTGCAGGATGACCTGCTGACACCAGGCCCCGCCGCCAATGACGGCAATGGATTTCGGGCGCAGCAGCCGGTTCAGATCTTTGCTCATCATTAGGCGCCCAAGGGACGCAGCAGGTCGCGGCTGATGATGTGGCGCTGAATCTCGCTGGTGCCGTCCCAGATGCGTTCGACCCTTGCATCGCGCCAGAACCGCTCAATCGGGAAATCATCCATCAAACCCATGCCGCCGAAGATTTGCAGCGTGGTATCCGTCACCCGTGCCAGCGTCTCGGAGGCATACAGCTTGGCCGAGGCGATCTCGCGGTTCGATGGCAGGTTTTGGTCCAGTCGCCAGGCGGCGGCCAGGGTCAGCCAGTCGGCAGCGTCGATCTCGGTGATCATGTCGGCGATCTGAAAGCCAACGCCCTGAAACTTGCCGATGGGTTGACCGAACTGCTTACGCTCGGCCGCATAGTTCAGCGCATAGTCAAAGCACCGCCGCGCGCGTCCGACCGAAAAAGCCGCAACAGTCAGCCGGGTGGCATAGAGCCATTCGTTCATAACGGCAAAACCGCCGTCAACCTCACCCAGAACCTGTGCATCGGGCAGGCGGCAATTGTCGAAATAGAGGATGTAGTTCTTGTAACCTTTGTGGCTGACCGAGTTATAGCCCTCGCGCACCTCGAACCCGGGCGTGCCGCGATCCACCAGGAAAGTGGTGATCCTCTTTTTGGGCCCTTTGGGGGTCTCATCCACACCGGTTGCGATGAACACGATGAAGAAATCCGCGTGTTCCGCACCCGAGATAAAGTGCTTTGAGCCATTGACGACCCAATCTCCACCATCGCGCACGGCCTGGCATTTCATACCCCGCACGTCCGATCCGGCATCCGGTTCGGTCATCGCCAGCGCGTCCATCCGTTCGCCACGCACGGCGGGCAGAAGATAGCGTTCTCGCTGATCATCGTTGCTGGCCATCAGGATGTTTTGCGGGCGGCCAAAGAAGTGGGTCAGCGCCATGGAACCGCGGCCCAATTCACGTTCGACCAGTGTGAAATCCAGATGCGACAGACCAGCGCCGCCGACTTCTTCGGGGAAGTTACAGGCGTAAAAGCCAAGGTCGATACATTTCTGTTTGATCTCTTCGCCCAGTTCCTTCGGTACGGTTCCGCTACGTTCGACCGCGTCTTCGTGGGGATAGATCTCTTTCTCGACAAAGCTGCGGACCGTCGAAACGATCATTTCCTGTTCTTCTGACAGACCGAATTGCATGGCGTGTGTTCCCTGGATGGTGGTTGACGAATGAAACGTCACAGGTCAGTTTTGCGACATGCAGGATTGGTCGAAAAACATGCAAGGTTAGAAAAAATTGTCGCACCGCTATGACATTCTGTTGTTTGACGGGTTTTCGAACCATTGCCTGGCCAACATGGTCGAACCGCTGCGCGCTGCCAACTCGCTTTCGCGACAAACACTGTATGTCTGGCGATTCTGTTCTTTGGACGGAAAACCTGTCCAAAGTTCCAGCGGGCTGGTCGTAACACCGCATGGGGCGCTGCAAGATCACAGCGGCGATGTGTTGGCAGTGATGCCATCCTACGGCTACCTGTCGCTGGATACCCGTGCCACCACGCGCGCCCTGTTGGCAGCGGCACGCACCCATCCGCAAGTGGCCGGGCTGGATACCGGCAGCTGGTTGCTGGCGCGTGCTGGCTTGCTCGACGATCACCGCGCGACGATTCACTGGGATGAGTTGTCGCGCTTCGAAGAGGCTTTTCCCGCGGTTGAAGTGATACAGGAACGCTTTGTCATAGATGGCAACCGATTGACCTGTTCCGGGGCGATGGCCGCGTTTGATCTGGCCTCGGCTCTGATCCGCAGGGATCACGGTCCGCTGCTGTCGATGGAGGTGGCTCATCTGCTGATGAGCCGCAGCGCGGCTGATCCCTATGCCTTGCCTTTGAAATCCGAAGATACGCTGGTTAATCGTGCATTGGCGGTGATGCAGGGGAACATAGAAACTCCGCAGGCGATCAGGGTTGTCGCCCGCAGAATCGGATGCTCGCAAAAGAAGCTCGAGATGCGGGTTCAGGCCGAACTACACACGACACCGCAGGCACTGTATCGGCGCCTGCGGCTGACTATGGCCCGGAAACTGGCAGAGGAGACCGAGCAATCCATCGCGGAAATCGCCAGTCGCTGCGGCTATGAAAACGCCAGCGCCATGACGCGAGCGTTCAAAGCTGAATTCGGGCGAACCCCGACTGCATTCCGCAACGGGGCCCCGAATTGATACAAGGTTAGAGGGATTCAGACCGTCGCGCCCTTGATGCGGATGACCGAACCCAACGTACCTGCGCACAGGCCGATGACGACAGCAATCAATAGCTCGACCATACTAACATTGGCAAAGTTCCAATGGGCGAAGATCAACGTTTCCAGCACGCCGACCACAGCCCCCATCAGACCGCCCAGCCACAGGTGACGCGTCATCATTCCAAGCGCAAGACCCAGAATGCCCGGAAGGCTGATGATGTTGGCCCCGATTGTTCCCAGAAGTTCCAGCATATCTTGCCCCTTTTTAATCCGCCTGTTCGGTCAGGAAAGACCGGATTTCTTTGCTGCCATCTGCCACTTGCTGATGCAACGAGCCCGAGGGATCGCCAGCCAGCTCATCCGTGATCTTCTGATATGTCTCGAGGTAATTTGGCGGTAGGCTATGCGCGATACCCTGGTGACAATCGATGCATGTCATGTTCTCGTCGATGGCGCGCTGGTGTTCGGACGCGGCGCGGGTCTCCTGGATGGTGAAATCCATGTAGTCAAAGTTGTGGCAGTTGCGGCATTCGCGGCTGTCTGACGCCTTCATCTTTTTCCAGACGGCAGACGCCATGCTCAGACGGTGCGCTTCGTATTTTTCAGGCGTGCTGATGGTACCAGCCAGTTCGTGATAGACGTCTTTGACGGCCATGATTTTGGCCTTGATCTTGTGGTTCCACTCATGTGGCACGTGGCAGTCCGAACAGATCGCCCGCACGCCGGAGTGATTGTTGTAGTGGATCGTCTCACGATATTCGCCCAGATTGACCTCCATCGTGTGGCACGAGGTGCAGAACTCCTCGGTGTTGGTCAGTTCCAGCGTCCAGTGGAACCCACCCCAGAACAGGATGCCGGCCAGAAAGCCGGCCAGGATTAGAAAGCCAGAGCTGAACGCCACTGCGGGTGTCCAGATCCAGTTCCAGATGCGGCCAATCCAACCGCGTTTTTCGGGGGAGTCTGCCATCTTGGTGCTCCTTTCAGACATGCGTTGGATTAGTTGCCGGACGAGGGTTCAAACACGTTGTCGACCAACGCAGGCGCGTCTGCCTGAGGCACGTGACATTGGTTGCAGAAATAGCGGGTGCCCGCGATGTGATCCAGCTCGCGGCCTTCGCGATCCAGATAGTGAGTCATCGAAAGGGTCGGCGCGTTGCGTTCACCGGCCTTGGTCCAGTCATGGCAGGACAGGCACTGATTGGTACGTACGTCGATCTGATATTGTTCGATCGAATGAGGGATCAGCGGTGGTTGCTGGCGATAGTTGCGCTGCATGCGCCCTTCGACGTTCTTGTGGATCTGATCGAGCGGAATAAGCTCATCTACATCCGCCCCGCGCAGGGTTTCCACATTGGCTGACTGTGCAAGGGCGAACCCGCTCAGGAGCAAAACGGGGATCAGGGCAATTCCGCCTGTCACGATTGATTTTTTCATCTTGGCACTCCCTTAGATAGGTCTGGCTGCGCGCCGCTCGGGCGCGGGAACTGGATCGGAAGGTGCGGCGACATGGTCGTCGAACCGGTGAGTAAAGGTGAAGACATCGACGGCGCATACGTCGATGCAACGACCGCAATTGGTGCAGTCCGGGGAAAGGATCAGTGGCGTTGTCCCGGGCTTGCCCTTGAGGGCGGGGGAAATGATCTGGTTTTCCGGGCAAACGGCATAGCAATCCATGCAATCGTCACAGGCCGTCCGGTTTCCGGCGCTGACACGCAGCAGGCTTTTGCTGCCGATTAGTCCATAGAAAGCGCCGACCGGGCAGATATGGCCACACCATCCGTGGCGCGCAATGAGCAGGTCAAAGACAAAGATTGCAGTAACCATGGCCCAGACAAATCCAGCGCCAAAAATCAGGCCGCGATGCAGCATGGTGACCGGGTTGATCAGCTCCCATGCGATCACGCCGGTCAGGCCCGACACCACTAGGACCGTTGCCAGCACCCACAGGCGCGTGCTGCGTTTGGGTTGCCAGCCTTTCTGCAGGTTCAGCTGTCGGTGCAGCCAGTTGGCGGCATCGGTTATTGGATTGATTGGGCAGATCCAGGAGCAATAGACACGGCCTCCGATCAGCGCATAGGTTACCAGAACGATCAGCCCACCAATCAGTGCCGTCAGTTCGGGCCAGTGTCCGGCAATGATGCTTTGCAGTACGATGAGCGGATCGGTCAGCGGCAACACGCCAAGGGTCAGAGACCCGGCCAACGTACCTTGCACGATCCAAATGCCAAACCAGGGACCCAGCAGGAACAGGGCCAGAAAGAACAACTGACTGGTGCGGCGCAGCAACAGAAAACGATGCGCACCAATCCAGCCTTTGACTTCGACAGCTTCATGACCGACGGGCATCTGCGTGCGTGCGTTCATTGGCCCACTCCCGGCAGGTCATATGACGGCGCGAAGCCGCCCGGAGTGGCCAGATTGTCCGTGCCCGGTCCCGGCAGACGGTCGGGCAGGTCGATCAGGCCGTCCACAAGGGGGCCGCCATGTGCCTCTTTTTCTTCCCAGCCCTTGCGGTAGTGGTCCGAAGAACTGCCGCGCGCCAGCCGTTCGGGTAGAACCTTGATCGCGGCTTCAGGCAAAACGCAGCTTTTTTCGCACATGCCGCATCCGGTGCAACGCTCGGCATGTACGGTCGGGATGAACATCGCGTGATGACCCGAGCGGGCGTCGTGCGTCACTTCAAGTGTGATCGCTTGGTCAATGACGGGGCAGACGCGATAACAGACGTCGCAGCGCAGGCCCTGAAAGTTCAGGCAGTTTTCCTGATCGACCAGAACGGCAACGCCCATTTTGGCGTCGTCGATATTGTCTAGCCCCGGGTCCAGCGCACCGGTGGGGCAGGCTGCGACGCAAGGAATATCGTCGCACATCTCACACGGCACATCGCGCGCCGTGAAATAAGGGGTTCCAGTAGCAACGGCATCCACCCCAAGTTCGGCCAGCTTCAGCGTATCGTAAGGGCAGTCCCGCACACATAACCCGCAGCGGATGCAGGCCGACAGGAACGCTTCCTCAGGCAATGCGCCGGGGGGGCGTAGAGCCTCGGCCGGCAATGCACGGGCATCGCGGGCCAGCCAGGCTAGCAAAGACCCGGCGACCACGCAGCCGCCTGCCGCGCGCGCCGAATCCTGCAAGAAGCGGCGCCGTTGCGGCGAGAGGGGTGTACCGGCCAAAGACATGGGGACTACATTCGCGATCCGGGCCGGTTACGCGCGCTCGACCTTGCAAGCGCACTTTTTATAGTCGGTCTCTTTCGACAGTGGGCAGGTCGCATCCAGCGTCAACTTGTTGGTCAGCTGATGTTCGTCGAACCACGGCATGAAGACCAAACCGCGCGGTACCTTGTTGCGTCCGCGGGTTTCGACCCGGCTGGTGACCTCGCCGCGGCGGGTCGACAGAACGATCTCCTGCCCGCGGCGCAGGCCCCGATCCTTGGCGTCCTGCGGATGCATGTAGACGACAGCGGACGGGAAGGCGCGATGCAATTCCGGTACGCGGCGGGTCATCGAGCCTGAATGCCAATGTTCAAGCACACGTCCCGTGGACAACCACAGATCAAATTCTTCATCCGGCTCTTCGGCCGCGGGTTCGTAGGGCGCAAAGATGATCTTAGCCTTGCCGTCCTTGTGGCCGTAGAATTTTACGTCCGCACCTTCGGGAACATATGGGTCAAAACCTTCGCGGAAGCGGTACAGCGTTTCCTTGCCGTCCACGACCGGCCAGCGCATGCCGCGTGCCTGATGGTACATTTCGAACGGAGCCAGATCGTGCGCATGACCTCGACCGAATTCTGCATATTCTTCGAACAGACCTTTCTGAACGTAGAAGCCGAAATGTTCGGCGTCGTCATTGTGGAACCCTTCGGCCGTCTCAGACAGCGGGAACTGATCCACCTTACCGTTGGCATAAAGCACGTCGAACATGGTCTTGCCGCGATGCTCGGGCATCTTGGCCAGCAGTTCTTCGCCCCAGACTTCTTCGACGGTGAAGCGTTTGGAGAATTCCATAAGTTGCCACAGGTCGGACTTGGCCTCACCCGGGGCCTGCACTTGCTGCCGCCAGAACTGGGTGCGGCGTTCGGCGTTGCCATAAGCGCCTTCCTTCTCGACCCACATGGCGGTGGGCAGGATCAGGTCAGCAGAAACGGCGGTGACTGTCGGATAGGGGTCGGACACCGTGATGAAGTTTTCTGGGTTGCGATAGCCGGGATAGCCTTCTTCGTTGATGTTAGGCGCGGCCTGCATGTTGTTGTTGCACTGCACCCAATAGGCGTTCAGCTCGCCATCTTTCAGCTTGCGGTGCTGCAGAACTGCGTGGAAGCCGGGTTTGGGTGGAATGGTGCCTTCGGGGATATTCCACGCGGTTTCGCAAATCTCGCGGTGTTCATCATTCGCTACCACCATGTCGGCGGGCAGGCGGTGGGCAAAGGTGCCGACCTCACGCGCAGTTCCGCAGGCTGATGGCTGACCTGTTAGCGAGAAGGGCGAGTTGCCGGGTTCGGAAATCTTACCCACCAGCAGATGCACGTTATACATCAACGAGTTCACCCAAGATCCGCGGGTATGCTGGTTGAAGCCCATGGTCCAAAGGCTCATAACCTTACGGGTCGGGTCCGCGTATTGCTGCGCGAGCTTTTCGAGCTTATCCGCCGGAACGCCCGACAATTCCGAGGTGTATTCCAGCGTATAGGGCGCTACTGCTTCGGCGTATTCTTCAAAGCTGATGCTCTCAAGTGCGCCAGAGTTCGGGTTCTCTGCCTCTTGTTGCAGCGCGTTGGTCTCGCGCAAGCCATAGCCGATATCGGTGGCAGTCTTTGTGATGTTGACGTGGTTCCTGACAAAATACTCGTTCACCGCGTTGTTCTGGATGATGTAATTCGCGATGTAGTTCAGGATCGCCAGATCGGTCTGTGGTTCAAACACGATGCCATTGTCTGCCAGTTCGAACGAACGGTGTTCGAAGGTCGACAGCACATGGACTTCACATCCCGGTTTGGTCAGGCGCGTATCGGTCAGGCGCGACCACAGGATCGGGTGCATCTCGGCCATATTCGAACCCCACAGCACGAATGTGTCCGCATGTTCGAAATCATCATAACAACCCATCGGTTCATCAATGCCGAAGGTGCGCATGAACCCGACAACGGCAGATGCCATGCAATGCCGCGCGTTGGGGTCGATATTGTTCGACCGGAACCCGGCCTTCATCAGCTTAGAGGCAGCATAGCCTTCCCAGATCGTCCACTGACCCGAACCGAACATGCCAACACTGGTGGGGCCTTTGTTGGCCAGGGCTTCCTTCCACTTGGCGGCCATGACGTCGAAGGCTTCGTCCCAGCTGACCGGTTCGAATTCACCGTTCTTGTCATATTCGCCATTTGTCTTGCGCAGCAAAGGTGTGGTCAGGCGATCCTTGCCGTACATAATCTTGGACAGGAAATAACCCTTGATGCAGTTCAGGCCGCGATTAACAGGTGCGTCGGGGTCGCCCTGCGTGGCGACCACGCGACCATCCTTGGTACCAACCAGCACAGAACAACCGGTGCCGCAGAACCGGCAAGCGGCCTTGTCCCAGCGGATATCGGGGGCTCCGGCCTGCGCATTGGCTTGACCGGTGGCCAGAGGAATGCCTGCGGCTGATGCAGTGGCAGCGGCCGCAGAGGCCTTGAGAAAAGTCCGGCGAGATTCTGATGTAGTCATAGCGTGAGCCTCCGGCTGGTGGTTTGGCTTGGGGCATCGGGATGCGGAGGGGCCTCCGCAAGATCCTCGAAATGGTGATAAGTCAGCGTCAGCGAGACCACTCCGGGGATCTGATGCAGATCCATGATGATCTCAGACGCAAGGTGATCGGATGTATCTTCGACGACGACGACGAAACGACCGTCTTCGGCCTGGGCATGTACCTCGACGCCCGGGGTGTCGCGCATCGTTTGCGCTGCGGCCTCAGCTTGGTCAGGGACGATATGTACAAGGCAACCGCAAATATTCATTGTATAGCTTCCGTTTGAGATGTGGGCTGACGGTCAAGCGCGATGGCATTGACAGGGCAGGAGGGTACGCAGGCACCACACCCAACGCAGGTTTTGGCATCCAGCGAAGGCTCGGCCAGACCGCCTAGTTGCAACCTGAAGCGGATGGCATTCTGTTCGCAATTATCCTGACAGACGCGGCAGCTGACCCCGTTCATGGACAGGCACGCGGATGTCTCGATCGCCGCGCGCCAAGGCCAATCCGGCAGGCGTTCGACTTGTAAAGCGTCTGTCGGACATACCGTAGCGCAATTGCCGCAAAACGTGCAAGGATCCTCACTGGGTTGAAATACCGGGAAACCATCCTGACCGACGGCAATTACCATTTCCTGACAGGCTTCGACGCAGTCGCCACATTTGGTGCAGTGATCCAGAAATCCCGACACACGTGATCCCGGAGGACGGACAATACTGCTGTCCTCCCGAAGTACTTTGGCGCTTAGAAACGCCCGACGGCTGGTCATCTGGCTCATATGGCTGGACTGTACGCGCTTGATTCCCTGACTAGGTTATCCGAATAGCGAATTTGAATGTGATGAATTTTGATTCAGATCATTATTGAAACATTTATTTTTCGCCTTTTTGAACTTCGCCCGGAAGTTGAAGCCGTCGGGAGCCGTCCGAAATGCGGGGTGGGGTACAGAGTTAAGTTTGAGTCTCACTTCGAAACAAACTATTCTGCGCCGCAGAAATCGACTCGCCGAATGGCAAAACGCAAGGATGGGCGCGGGCAATTTATCATCGCTCAGAGGACAGGCTCATGATGACCAATGCGCAGAAGACCTCGTTGAAAATTGGGTCCGAGATGGCCGAAAACGCGGCTGAGGTTCAGGACCGAACGGTTGATATTGTATCGCGGGCGCTCGATCGCTGCGGCATACAGTGGACCCTGTTGTCCCGGTCCGCCCGTTTGCAATCAACGCGGATTGCTGAAACTCATGCAGAGCGTACCCGCGACCTGATACAGGGTTTTGCCGATGTCTCGCAGCGTATTGCACGTTCGCAATCGGTGGTCGAAGATTGGGCGACCTATCTGAAAGACGCCACCCAGCGTGTGGTTCTGACCCTGGACGCGCTGCGCGAACGCGGAGATGTTTTTCTGGAACATGAAGCTGCAGGTTGTCCGCCGGTGCTGATCTATGATTACGAGGTTATCGTTGACGGCGCGACCCTGACACGACCCTGCAATTACCAATTGCTGCGCATCCTGCCGCCCGAGGGTGTGATAGTTGATGATACTCGTCGTCCCTATATTATCATCGACCCGCGTGCCGGCCACGGCGGCGGGATCGGTGGCTTCAAACCAGACAGTCAGGTTGGTGTTGCCTTGTCCAAAGGTCACCCGGTCTATTTCGTCAGTTTCGGACGGGATCCGGTGCCGGGGCAAAACCTGGCCGACGTCATGCATGCCGAGGCCGGGTTCGTGCGCACTGTCCGCTCGCGGCATCCCAACAGCCCGCAGCCTGTCGTGACGGGCAATTGTCAGGGTGGCTGGGCGACTTTGCTGATGGCGGCCTGTAATCCTGATCTGACCGGTCCGCTAATCCTGAACGGAGCCCCCATTGCGCCGTGGTCCGGTGAGGTGGGCGAAAATCCGATGCGTTATAATGCCGGTGTTCTGGGTGGCACCTGGCAGCCAATGTTCTGGTCGGACGTGGGCGCGGGCACGTTCGATGGTGCCAATCTGGTGATGAACTTTGAGCAGCTAAACCCCAGCCGGAATTATTTCGGTAAGTATTTCGACCTCTACCGCGACCCGGATGGGGGACGGAAACGTTTCATTGATTTCGAGCGCTGGTGGGCCGGTTATTTCCTGTTGAACGAAGCTGAGATTCATTGGATCGTCGAGCAGCTTTTCGTCGGCAACAGGTTGATCAAGAACACCGCACAGTTGGAACCGGGTGTGCCGATCGATATCAAGGCGGTCAAAGGCCCGATCTTTGTCTTTGCCAGCCAAGGCGACAACATCACCCCGCCCCAGCAGGCGCTGAACTGGATTGCGGCGACCTACGCCGATGAAGAGGAGATCCGTCTACGAGGTCAGCGGATCATCTATATGCTGCATGATGAGGTTGGCCATCTGGGCATTTTCGTCTCGTCCAAAGTGGCGCGTAAAGAACATACCGAACTGGCGTCGACACTGGAAACGGTCGAGGCGATGGCACCGGGGCTTTACGAAATGGTGATCGAAAACACCAAAGGTGAAGGCCAGGACAAACAGTTCGAGGTTCGGTTCTACGATCGTACTCTTGAGGATTTGGCAGCTTTGGACGACGGTCAGCAGGACGAGGCCAGCTTTGCCGCAGTCGCCCATATGTCCGAGGTGCAGGCGAATGCCTATGAAACCTTCGGGCGTCCTTTCGTGCGGTCCGTTTCAACACAGATGGGCGCTAAGGCTCTGCGCGATCTTCACCCCCTGCGCGTTCAGCGGGCAGCGATGTCCTCAACTAGCCCGGTGATGAAGGGCGTTGAGCAGTTGGCCGAGATGGCGCGCGAACATCGCGCCCCGGCGGCACCTGACAACCCGTTTCTTGAGATGGAAAAGCGGACCGCCGATTGGATCGAACAGGCCATGGATCTGAGCCGCGACCTGCGCGATGCTTGGTATGAGGGGATGTTCTATGCGCTGTGGGGTGGTCCTCTGGCCACGTGGTTCGGCAAGAATAACGCGGCCCACCGAACCTTGCCAGATCCCGAGACCCTAAAGGCCCTGCCCGAGGTTGAGGCGGCACTAGCCCATATGAAACAAGGCGGGTTGCCCGAGGCCGTGATCCGGTTGTTGCTTTTGTTGGCCTCGAGCAACCAGAGCTTTCGGGCCGAGATTCTGCATCGCTGGGCCCATGTGTTTAAACATGAGGCACCATTCAAGGACCTCTCTGTCGAACATCGCCAACGCATGTTGCGCGAACAGACTGTGATCGTCACCTTTGACGAACAGAGTGCGATCGACACGTTGCCGGACCTGTTGCCGCACGTCGCAGACAGAAAGCAGGCGGTAGAGTTGCTCAAGCGTATTCTGGGCGACATTCCAAACCCTTCGCCTGAGCTTGTCGAGATGGCGCAGGAACTGTACGACACGCTTGACCTTGCTGAGATTAAACAGAAAAACGATACTCGGGCTAAACCAAAAGGGCGCAGGTCGGCTGCTGCGAATAAGGCCAAACAGAAATGAAAATAACGGAAAATCGCACCTACGCGCAGATCAATGTCGGGGATGTGGCGCAGGTGACGCGCTTGTGCACGGTCGATGATCTTTATGCCTTTGCCTCGGCCTCGGGCGATCATAACCCGCTGCATCTGGCCGGATATGATGGTGACGGCGATGGCCACCCCGAGGCAGTGGCCCCGGCTCTGTGGCCTGCCGGTCTGATAGCGGCAATCCTGGGCAATATTCTGCCCGGCGCCGGGACGCAGGCACGGTCGGCGAACCTGTCTTTTCATGCGCCGGTTCTTGCAGATGATGAGGTGACCGCAACGCTGACCGTGACGGAAAAGCGAGAAGATGGCGATCTGCTTTGTGCTGCCAAAGTGCACCGTGTGGGCGACAATGCCCTGATCCTTAGTGGTGAGGTGCTGGTGACGCCCCCGGCCAAACATCTGGCCTTTGACTCGGTCGAAGTTCCTGGCCTGATCGTTCAGCGCCATCGTCATTTCGACGCATTGATCGCAAAGGCAAAGCCGCTGGACCCAATGCCTACGGTAGTGGTCGCCCCAGAAGAGCCGAACGCGTTGGGTGGCGCGTTGCTGGCGCATTCCAAGGGTATTATCGCACCGATCCTGTTGGGTGACCCTGACAAGATCGCTGCTGCCGCCGCCGATCTGGGGGCTGATCTGTCGAATATCGAAGTTATGGAAGCTCGCAGCCACGAAAACGCCGCCCATCGGGCGGTGGACCTGGTGGTTGAGCGTAGGGCGCAAACCCTGATGAAAGGGCATCTGCACACCGATGTTTTGCTGCGGGCAGTTCTGCGACGGGAGCGGGGCCTGCGAACGGGCCGTCGCCTGTCGCATGTGTTTGTGATGGACGTGCCGGGCTTTTCACGACCCATCATGGTGACGGATGCGGCGGTGAATATTGCCCCGGACCTCGAGACAAAGGCAGACATTGTGCAGAATGCCATCCATCTGGCACATTCCCTCAGGATCGAAACACCAAAGGTTGGCGTGTTGTCGGCGGTTGAGACGATCAACCCGCACATGCCCTCGTCTGTGGATGCGGCGCTGTTGTCGAAAATGGCCGAACGGGGCCAGATCACCGGCGGCCTGGTCGATGGCCCACTGGCGATGGATAACGCGGTCGATTTTAAGGCAGCGCGTACAAAGGGCATCAAGTCTGCGGTCGCCGGGTCGGCGGATATCCTTGTGGCCCCGAATATCGAAGCGGGTAATATGGTTGCTAAACAGCTCACTTACATTTCCCATGCCGAGGCGGCTGGGATCGTAGTGGGTGCCGCCGCCCCGATCATTCTGACTTCACGAGCGGATGATGATGCCTCACGGCTGGCTTCATGTGCAGTGGCGGCGCTGCATGCGCAGGCAAACAAAGGTAAAATTAATGGCTGACCATGTTTTGGCGCTGAACGCCGGGTCTTCTTCACTGAAATTTGGATTGTATGAGTTGGTCGAAGGCAATCGCCCCAGTATGCGCTGGCACGGCCAGATAGAACGTCTGGGGGATGCGCCGCGACTGCTTGCGGAATCTGCGGGTGGCCGCTCGATCAACCAGCCGCTGACCGACACCCGCGGCCATGACGAGGCGATCCAGGCCTTCCTTGACATGACGCGCGAATACCTGCCGGACATCAGCATCCGTGCTATCGGCCACCGGGTTGTGCATGGGGGGCCGGTCTATTCCGAACCGGTGCGGATCAACGACAAGGTTCTGGATACTCTGGCCGGGTTCATTCCATTTGCGCCGCTGCACCAACCCTTCAGCCTGGCCGGTATCCGTGCTGCAAGCGCGGCCTTTCCGGACACTGTTCAGGTCGCCTGTTTCGACACCGCGTTCCACCGTACTCATCCTTGGGTCAACGATACCTTCGCTTTGCCGCAGAGCTATTACGACAAGGGCGTGCGCCGGTATGGTTTTCATGGCCTGAGTTATGACTACATCACCCAAAAGCTGAAAGAGATAGCGCCGGGCCTTTATGATGGCCGCGTGGTCATCGCGCATTTGGGCAATGGCGCGTCGATGTGCGCTGTGTCTGGCGGCCGGGCCGTGGCATCCACGATGGGCTTTTCCGCGTTGGACGGCCTGCCGATGGGAACGCGTAGTGGTCAGCTGGATCCAGGGGTCGTGCTGTACATGATGCAGCAGGAAGGGATGAGTGCTGATGAAATCGCCGACATGCTCTATCGCAAATCCGGTCTGCTGGGTCTGTCGGGAATGTCATCGGACATGCGTACCCTGCTGGCTGCCGAAACGCCCGAAGCGCGCAAGGCAATCGATTATTACGTGTTCCGTATCCGGCGCGAACTAGGTGCTCTGTCCGCAGCGCTGGAGGGGTTGGATGCCGTGGTCTTTACCGGCGGGATCGGTGAGAACGCGGCGCTGATCCGTCAGCGGGTTTGCGAAGGGATGCGCTGGATCGGGATTGAGATGGACCACAATAGAAATGCCGATAACGGCACGGTTCTGTCGACCGACTTTAGCCGCGTCCGTATTCTGGCAATCCCTACGCATGAAGAGATGGTAATCGCCCGCGCCGCGGCCCGGATGGTGCAATAGCCGCTATTCTTTGGGTTTGTCTTTGCGGCGTTTGGCGTATTTTAACAACGTGCTCAGAATGGCGCTGATGATATCTGGAGTCAGGGCACCCAGCGGGTCGCGGCGGATGCCCGTTACCGTATTGCGCGCGTCGGACAGAGTGTCTTTGACCTCGGTCTCGATATCCATCAATGCCATATCCCGCAGTTCGACCGCCGCCGTCGTATCTGCCTGCGCGTTCTGCGTGTTGGCCAGCAGCACCAGGATCACGCCCAACAGCAGATTGGCCCCCGCCATGATCAGCGCGGCCAGCGGTTTGGACAGGGTCGCGGACAGCCAGAAAAACCCGGCCACGTTCAGCATGATAACAGCCAGACCCATGGCCAGTCCTGCCGCGGCGTAGAAACCGGTGCGCCTGACGGCCACGGCAACGTGGCGTTGAGCAATCAGCCGTTCGGCGCGCAGAATGATTGAGATATTGCGGGAAATGCGGCTCATGATTAGGCTCCTACCGGGACCGGCCTAGCAGATAGCCAAGCGTAAAAATGCCAAGCGCAAACAGGATCGGCCTTTTGTGGGGAAGATCCTCCAGCTCGGTCAGTGCCTCTTCAAGCTGACCGGTCCAGTTGTCGATGTTCTCGGCGATCTTGTCGGCCACTGTATCGTGCGGCTCCGGCGCAGGTGCGTGTTCATTGGCCGCCGATTGCTCGGCCAGTTGGCGGCGCAGGTCGGCAACCTGGGCTTCAAGCTCGGCTTTCGTGACCATGGAACTGGTCCCCTTACAGTTGTTGCGCCCGAGGGTCAGAGGCGGCAACCTCACCTTCGGTTTCCCGAACCATGTTAATGCGCTTTTCCGGTTTAAGAAAAGGGACTTGTCATTCTAGGGGCCTATCAGCCTGAAATCCGCGTTTCAGGTATAGTAATCCGCGACCAGCAAGAAATCCGGCGCAACGTCTTCTTCAATGGTTGCAAAGCGTGGGATCGGGTCTTCGAATACGTTGTCTGTGCGGTCGTCGTTGACAGTCGAGACCTCGCCAATCAGGCAATCGCCCTTTTCGGCCCAGAAGGCGTGCCATATGCCGGGCATTAGGGTGACGCTTTCGCCGGGTTTCAGGCGCAGTAACTCGCCGGGTTGGATCGTGACGGGGCTGCCGTCGCTGGGCACGACAACGGGATTGTCGCGGTCGGTGCCACCTTGTGCGTCCGAGGCATAAATCTCCATCACCAAATCACCACCACCGCGATTGATGATGTCCTCGGCTTTGATGATATGGCGGTGCATTGGCGACAGTTGTTTGTCCCGAGACACCAACAGCTTTTCGGCATACAGCATACCTCGGCCATTATTCAGATCGCCCACATCGCCGTTGCGCAAGGTGAATAGGAACAGGCCCAACTCATCAAAGCGGCCTTGCCCGTAATCGGTAATGTCCCAGCCCAGCCCGCGTTCGCGAATGCCGGCGGCTTTGTCGCCGCGCATCTGGTCGGGGGACCAATTGGCAAAGGGGGGCAGGACTGCGCCGAAGGATCGAATAAACGCCTCGGCCTCGGTTTTGATGGCGTTGATGTCTGAACGTTTCATTTGGGTCTCTTGGGTGTCAAAGTTCGTGCGCCCAGGGCGGGTTGGCGCCGGCGCGGGAAACGGTGATTGCGGCAACCTCAGCGCCTTTGGCGAGAGCCGCGCGCAGGGTTTCGGTGGTCAGTGCGCGCAGAGTGGTTTTGGTCAGGTGTCCGCCGCGCTCCAGCTCGGCCAGCACTCCGGCGTTGAACGTGTCACCTGCGCCGACGGTATCGACCACCTGAACCGGTCGAACAGGGACCGACGTTTCGGACCCGTCCTTCAGATAGCCCGACGCGCCGTCGCTGCCGCGGGTCACGATAACCACGGCGGGTCCGGCCTGCAGTAATAGCGGCACTTTCTCAGAGATGCTTTCTGGCCCGGGGATGATCCAATCCAGATCCTCATCCGAGACCTTTACAATATCTGCCTGCGCGATCATCCGGTTCAGTCGGGTGCGATACCGGGTCTGATCCCTGATGAAGCCCGGCCGAATGTTCGGGTCAATCATCACCGCCCGATCTGCGCCTTGCCGGTCCAGAAACGCGGCATAAGCGTCGGCGCAGGGCTCACAGGCCAGGCTGATCCCTCCGAAATACAGTGCTGATATTGCGGGCAACTGATCCGGCATATCCTCAGGCATCAGCATACGATTGGCCGAGTTTTCGTCGAAAAAGCTGTACGAGGCGTGCCCGTCCCTCAGTTGCACAAAGGCCAGCGTCGTAGGTCGATCCGACCGGATCACATGGCTTGCATCCACGTGGCTGGCCTGCAGTGCATCGGCCAGCTGCTCTCCGAACATATCCGAGGACAGCCCGGTCAGCAGGCCAACAGGAGACCCCAACCGACCCAACGCAATGGCGGTGTTGAATACCGCGCCGCCGGAGTGAGGCACAAAGCCTGCCTCGCCCGAAACCGTTGGGGTAGCGATCATGTCGATCAGGGCTTCACCGCAGCACAGGATCATGCCGGGTCCTTTCTGTTTTATAGGATCAGGTGGCTAGTTTAACGCGCGAGCGCACTTTTGCAGAAATTGTTAGCGCCAACAATGCCAAATTCGTCCTGTTCCGAAACATACAAACTCATCGACCGCCGCAAATCGCTGAACCGTCCGCCTGCGTTGAAGGCATCGCGGAAGGCATCTTTGAACAGCCAGCGGTTTTTCTCGGCCACCCCGCCTACAAGAAACACGCCCCCCAAAGGCATCAGCACGACAGCAAGATCACCCATGACTGCGCCCAAATGTGTGGTGAACATATGGGCGGCTTTCTCTGCGATTGGATCGGATTGTGCGCGGGCATCTTCGAGAATGTCTTTCGCGCTACGCTTTGGCGTGGCGGTCCGACCGGCGGCCAATTCGGCCGCGCGATAAAGGATCGGCAGGCCAGTGCCACTGAGGAACATCTCCGCTTCAAGCACCAGAGTGTCATCAAAGAAACATTCCGGAGCAACATGGCGCGCGGCTTTGAAAATCTCGACCTCATCCTCATGGCGCGGCGACAGGCCGATATGACCGCCTTCTCCGGATGCGGTGTGATATCGGCCGTCGGAGTACAACAGCGCCCCGACGCCAAGACCAGTGCCTGGACCCACTACCAGGCGCGTGCCGGGTGGAGGGGCCGCGGCGCCTTGCAATACCTCGACATCCTCGCCGGTGATTTCGGCCACTGACCATGCGGCGGCAGTGAAGTCATTGATCACAAATGTATGCTGTGCGCCGGTGGCCTTGCCGATATCATCCTCTGACAGATTCAGCTTTGCATTTGTTAGACGGATGGTTCCGTCTTTCACTGGCCCTGCTCCAGCGGCCACTACGGCGCGCGGATCGGTGCCGATCTCATCCCGCAGAGCGTGAAAGGCTTCGAGCATCTGGGGCAGGGTGCCGGTTGGATACTTGCGCAGTTCGGTCAGGTCTCCCTCTGCGATCACGCCCAGGCGCGTATTGGTGCCTCCAATATCAGCCACAAGGTTCCAGTGCGCGCGCATAGCCCCGGCTGGTTGTGCCAGAGGTAAGGAAACAGCCCCATCCGAAAGAGAAGGTATGAGGGTTCGATACAACCCCATTGTTTTGTCATCTGGTGAGATGGAACCTGTGTCGCCCGCGTTTATCAGCTCCTCACGGCCCTGGGCCGAATTGTCATGATCCAGCAAAGACTGGGCAAAAAACCCTGCAACTGGGACACCTTGTTTCAACGCGCCCTGCAATGCCGTCAGTTGTTGGTTTAGGTCAATAATCCGTGTGTCCTTTAGTGGCTGTTCCGAGTTCGTCACGCCGTTTTCGGTGACAAAAATCGGTAAGTCCTTCGTGTAGTCTTGCTGAATACAGCTCAGTTGGCAGGTTAGGTCGGCAGCGGATTTACTGTGAGGACCAAAGCGCAATCCACACCAATCGACCCGAGCACCTATGGTTTCGAAATCGTCCTGCCAGCCTGTGGGCAGATGAGGCTCCAGTGCTTCCAGAGCGGCCGCAGGGTAGGTCCTGTTAAACACGCCCGCCAGAAAGAAGCGGTTTGGGTTGTTGTCAAACAGATCGGGGTTTGATGGGGCAGCCATTGCCTGATCGAACAAAACACCAAGGTTGGTCATGCCCAGCCCTCGCATCGCCTCGATACCGTGACCATGAGCCAGCAGAGCGTGATGCATTTCGCGGGCTGCAGCTCGGATATCGCGTGGGTCGAACGCTTGGCTTGAAGGATCGTACAATCCGCGCACGAGTGCCGGAGCGTCGATCGGCGCAACACTGTAAATACGATCACCGATGCGCTCCATGATGACCTCGGTGTAATCCGCGAACCACCCGGCGATATCTCGGTTTCGCCATCCCCCGAGATCCTGCAACGCCGCGGGCAGTTCCCCCTGATACAACGTTGCACAAGGGCGGATGCCACGCTCTAACAGTGCGTCGGCCAGGCGGTCATAGCCATCCAGCCCTTCTTGGTTCGGCTCACCGCGCCCCTCGGGCAGAACCTGGGCCCAATTGATCGAAAACCTGTAACAATCAAACCCGGCATCACGCACCAGATCGAATTGCCGCTCGGCCAGCCGGGCAGAGTCTGCCACGCCAAAGAGGAAATCCTTTGGAAAATCTGAGCGGGTGTAATCCATGGTCAGAACCTGTTTGCGCCGGGTGAGCTGCCAACTATCAGTTCGGCCCGATACGTTCTAGATGTTAGCGGTATCATTTGTGATTCAGTGTGTTTTGTCAGCTCTTCCGGCGAAATACTAGCCCTCAAGGGGTAAATCTTGACAAAAGGGGTATCGCTGTTTCAACGTAATTGAAACGTTTCAATGGGAGTCATCCATTAAGCAAATGCGAGTTTCGGCACAGCTTTATACCGTCAGACAGTGCGGGGATTTTGCAGCGCAGCTGAATCTGGTCCGTGCTTGCGGTTTTGCGGATGTCGAGACGATTGGCTTTCACGATCTACCCCCCCAACAAATGGCGCGACAGGTGGCGCAGTCGGGTCTAACCGTGCGGTCGGCGCATTTCGATTGGGAGGAATTCGAAACTCGGATTGAGGATATTCTAACCCTGCTGGACCTTTTGAATTGTCCGGTTGCCGTGATGCCGTGGCTGGCACCACAAGCCCGCCCCGCTACGACTGCAGGATGGCAGGCTGTAGCGGATCAGCTCTCTTGCTTGGCAGTACGATTGGCCGGTCAGGGTGTACGTCTGGCCTATCACAATCATGATTTCGACCTAGTGGGCGAGGCCGGAGAAACGCCATTGGACCTGATCCTGGCGCATGACGCGCTGTATTGGCAGCCTGATATCGGGTGGCTTGCCGTCTCTGTGCCCGACCCGGCAGTGGTGCTACGGCGATACGCGGGGCGGATCATCTCGGTACATGCGAAGGATGCGGACCCGGTTGCGGGGCAGGGTGATGATCGCTGGCGCAATCTGGGGCAGGGGGTTGTGGATTGGTCGCGGATTTTACGTGACCTCGATGAAAGCCCCTGCACCGACCTGTTTGTCGAACATGACGAGGCACCAAATCACTCCGAAACCTTGCAGATCGGGCGGGAATTCCTGCTGGGCCAGATGTCTTCGGAGTTCGGCTAATGGCGCGCGCAACGATCAAGTCGATTGCTAGGGAAACCGGCTATTCAGTCGGCACCGTATCGAACGCGCTGCGCGGGGCGGCGTCTGTCCGCGAAGACACGAGGCAAAAGATTCAGGCTGTCGCCGCCCGGCTGGGGTATCGCGTCAATATGGATGGGTTGAAGCTGCGCACCAACAAATCCTTCCGCATTGCGGTGCTGGTCAGCGTGTCACCAGATGCGGCAGAGGAATGGGAAGGAGTAGAATTCACTCGTATTCTGGCCGGTATCTCGGCGGCCTTGCAGGAATCGCGATACGAGATGTCCGTGTTCAACGTGGCCGACCTGCCTGATGCAATGACCAATCTGGCCCGGATTGTGCAGGACGGGCTGGCCGATGGTGTCATCTTCTCGGGCACGTTGCAGGATGATCCGCGCATTGCCTTTCTGCAGCAACAAGACTTTCCCTTTGTGACCATGGGCATGAGCGACAGCAAGACGCCCCACGCCTATGTCGATTTCGACAGTCAGGCGGCTGCGTTTGATGCCACCGCGCGGTTGGTGGGGTTGGGGCACCGGCGTATTGCGCTGGTGAACCCCCCGCCCGAGTTGATCTATGCCGCACAGCGCCAAACCGGATACGAGCAGGCGTTGGCCAATGGCGGCATTACGCCTGACCCGGCGCTGATATTCAACGGCCCCACAACCGCCCGCACCGGGCAGCTTTGTTTTAAGGCTTTGATGCAGCTGGAAGATCGCCCCACAGCCTGTATCTGCGCGAATGAAGCGATGACGCTTGGCGTATTGTCCGCAGCCCACGCTGCCGGTGTGCAGATTGGCCGGGATATGGTGGTGATTTCGACCGATGATCTGCAACTCAGCCGTTACTTCGTACCACCGACCAGCACGTATTATGTGCCCATTGAAGAGACCAGTCGCCTGCTGGGCGAGTACATGTTGAAAGCTTTGGACGGGGCTGACCCGTCTGAGACCCAGAAAAAGATCAGGGCCACGCTAATCGAGCGCCAACCTGACACCCCCGCGCCGCAAAAGGCACCCACCACATAAACCAACAAATGAGGACTTGAAGATGTTTAAAAATCTATTGGCCGCAGCGGCCCTGATCGCAATGGCAGCCCCCGTGGCCTATGCCGCCGATCTGGAAGGGCGCGTTCTTAAAATCGGAACCGACGCCACCTATCCACCGATGGAAACCGTTGACGAGTCGACCGGTCAGATCGTGGGTTTTGATGTGGATGTGATGAATGCGATCTGCGAACGGGTCAATTGCGTCCCGAATTTCGTCAACACCGCGTGGGATGGCATCTTTGCCGCGCTTCAGCAGGGCGAGTTTGATCTGGTGATCTCGGGGGTGTCGATCACGCCGGAACGCGAGGAGACGATGGATTTCTCGGAACCCTACATTGTGGTCAGTCAGGCCATCCTGTTGCAGGTCGACAACGGGGACATGACGCTTGAGGATTTCAAAGCTGGTGGTCAGAAACTGGCCGCACAGACCGGCACCACCAACGCGCAATTGGCCGAAGAGCTGGTCGGGCGCGAGAATGTCAGTCTGTATGACAACTTCTCGGCCGCGATCCTGGCGCTGCAAAACGCGGATGTGCAGGGTGTTATAATCGACGGGACATCGGCCGCAGCCTATGAACAGGAGTTCGCGGGTGAGCTGACCGTGGGCATTACTGGCCTGCAATCCGACCCGCTGGGCATCGTGTTTCAAGAAGGCGATGCTACAGTCGACGCCATCAACGAGGGGCTGGCGGCGATCAAGGCGGATGGAACGCTGGACAAGTTGGTCGGCAAATACTGGGGCACCGAGTAACCCGGTCTGACCCGTATTGGCCCGGTACCCATGGTGACCGGGCCACATGTTTACTGTGAGGTCCCATGAAGCGTCTCAGCTCGATCCGCCCGAGCAATCTTGTTCTGCTCGCCGCGGCCCCGTTCATTATCTACCTGTTCGCAACCTCATCGAAATATCTGCGCTCGTTGATTGCCATTCTCGGGATCGGGAATAATGCAGGGCCGATTTTTGTCGGGTTCCTGCTGGTTCTGGTGGTGGCCATTCTGGGGTATCTCTGCGCCCGGAATGCCCGGTTCCCAATCGCGCCGGGCTGGCTGCGTATCTCGGCATGGGGGGCCTTACCCGCAGCGTTGGCGCTGGCGGTCTTGGGTTTCGTCGCGCCGAAAGTGCTGATGCCATTTGCCGAGTCTGTTTTCTTTCATGCGCTCAGCGAAAATACCTCGACCCTGATCGACCGATCCTCGCAAACTTGGGTGCTGCTTCCAGAGGTAGTTGATCAAGTTGAAACCGGCCTTCAGGTCTTGTTGCTGATCTATGCGGTTGTGATTGCCGGTATTCTTCTGTCGGGCCGTTTGCCCGCCAAAACGCAGGGGTTTGCCCAGCTTGGGTTTGAAATCCTGACCGGGGCGGCGCTGTTCTATTTGATGTTCATGGCGCACTGGCAATTTGCTACCGGAGTTGCCATCACCTTTCGCGCCGCCATCTTCGCCTATATCTTCGCCGCCATTCTGGGCCTGATCTGGGTCGGGCTGCAATCGTTTAAGCCCAAGGCGCGCACGACGATTGCCTATGGCTGTGTCAGCCTGGCTCTGCTGGGTATATCGGCGTTTTTTTTCATGCAGCCGCAGGTGGAATACGAACTTATCGGCACGTTGGACGCCCGCATCGCCATCGTACGCGGTACTCCGCAGGCGCAGGCCGACATCATCCGGTTTGGTGAATTCGAAGGCGGTGAAGATCAGCAATACCGTATCCGCAGCGCCCCGAACGCTGCCAGTGCGGTGGAACAGATCGAAACAGTCGACAGCGTGTCGGGCGCCTTTGTCCCGGTCGGCGCCAACACTAAGGGCTATCCGGTGATCTGGCAGACGCAATTCCTGCCGGATCAGTACCGTAATCCTGCATTGGCCTTTGCCGTGTTTGGCTTTCTGTTGCTGACGCTGACGATAGGCGGCGCGCAGCACAAGCTGCATCCGCTGGCCGTCGGGGCCGAGTTCTTTGTGGACACGATCCGTGGCATTCCGATGCTGGTGATCATCCTCTATATTGGTCTGCCTCTGGCCGGGGCGGTTAAAGATGCCACGGGCGGTGGCATCGACATGACAAATATGACGCGTGGGATCATCGCGATCTCTGTCGGCTATTCCGCCTATATGGCCGAGATATTTCGATCCGGGATCGAGGCCATTCCGAGGGGGCAGATCGAGGCCGGCGGCTCGCTGGGCCTGTCGCGCTGGCAAACTGCGCGGCTGATTATCCTACCGCAAGCGCTGCGCATCGTCACGCCGCCCTTGGGCAATGAATTCATTGCGATGATCAAGGATACCTCGCTGCTGTCGATTCTGTCTGTCCGTGACATGACCCAGCGGATGCGTGAGTTTCAGGCGGCCAGCTTCCTGCCCTTCGCGCCATTCAATACGGCGGCGATCCTTTACGTGGTGATCACGCTGGGCTGCGCCAGTTTCCTGAAGTGGATCGAACGCCGAACGGCGAGGGAAGACCGATGAGCAGGCTGGAACTAGGCGTCTGCTATTACCCCGAACAATGGGATCGGTCGCTTTGGCGTGAAGATGCACAGCGAATGGTCGGCATGGGGTTGGATTGGGTGCGTATCGCTGAATTCACCTGGGGTCTGATCGAACCGGAGCGCGGCGTTTTCCATTGGGATTGGCTGGATGAGGTGATTGATATTCTGGGAGAAGCAGGGCTGCGCGTGATGATGTCCACGCCCACCGCCGCCCCGCCGAAATGGCTGATTGACGACCACCCCGAGATTCTGCCGGTTGGCGCAGACGGGCGCGTGCGCGGGTACGGATCGCGGCGGCACTATTGTTTTTCCAGCAATGTTTATCTGGCTGAGGCCCGCCGGATCGCCACCGAGTATGCTCGCCGGTACGGTCAGAACCCTTACGTTCACGCCTGGCAGATCGACAATGAATACAACGACCACGACACGGTGTTCAGCTATTCGGATGCAGCGCGGGATGGGTTCCAGCGTTGGCTAGTGGATCGCTACGGGTCAATCGAGGCGCTGAATAAAACCTGGGGGACCGTTTTCTGGGGCTCGGTCTATTCCAGCTTTGATCAGATCGAATTGCCCAATGGGCTGGTAGCCAACCCCAACCCGACCCATGCTATTGATTTTGCTCGCTATTCCTCGGATCGGGTGCGGCTGTTCAACCGCGAACAAGTGGACGTATTGCGTCAATACGCACCCGGCCGGGACATCACTCATAATTTCATGGCGGGCAGTTTCGAGTTTGATCACCATGCCGTTGCCGCCGATCTGGATATCGTCGGATTCGACAGTTACCCACTGGGTAATCTGCTCGGCTCGCCCATGTCTGACGACGAAAAGCGACGCTATTTGCGAACCGGCGCGCCGGATTATCAGGGGTTTCACTGTGACCTATACCGATCGCAAGGCAAAGGGCGCATGTGGGTGCTGGAACAACAGCCCGGACCGGTGGACTGGGCTGAGAAAAACCCCTCACCGGCGGATGGAATGGTGCGCCTTTGGACTTGGGCAGCCTACGCCCATGGCGCGCAGGCGGTGATGTTTTTTCGCTGGCGGCAGGCCAGGTTCGCACAGGAACAGTATCATACGGCGCTGTTACGCTCGGACGGCAGCCCGGATCAGGCCGCTGTGGAATTGGCACAGGTCGCGGCCGAGCGTGACATGCTGCCTGAGCTGTCGCGAGAACGGGCGCAGGTGGCCATATTGCTGGACTACGAATCCATCTGGGCGGCTGACATCCTGCCGCATGACGATGCCTTCCCAAACGCTCAGATCATTCGCGAATGGTATACTGGTTTGCGTGTGCTGGGGGTCGATCTGGATTTCGTGGGGCCGCAGGATGACCTGAACGGGTATGTCCTGATCGTTATCCCGCAAGGCATGATTATTTCGTCTGAGTTGGCGGCCAAACTTCGGGACTGTGGGGCAAAACTGTTGGTGGGCGCACGTGCTGGCAGCAAGACCCCCGACATGCACACTCCGCCTAATCTTGCCCCTGGGGAACTGGCTGACCTGACCGGCGTGACGGTCCAGCGCGTGGAATCGCTGCCTGAGCTTGCGCAGGAATCGGTGCGCCTGCGGGATGGAACGACCTATGACTTCACCGGTTGGAGGGAAATCATCGAAGCCAGCGAAACGGTAGTGTCCAGTTTTTGCAGCGCATACCGGGATGGCAGCCCGGCAATTGTGAGCTCGGACCGGGCAATCTATCTGGCAATGATCCCGCGTGGCCCATTGCTGCATGCCATATTATCGGACGCGTTAAGCTGGGCGGGCCTTCCCGTTTCCGATTGCCGGCCAGATCTGCGGATCACCCGTCGCGGGGGGGTGGGATTTGCTTTCAATTTCGGGCCAACCGGGTCGTCATTTTTGCCTGACGGCCCACATGCCTATTTGGTTGGTGGTGCTGAAATCCCGCCCTACGGGGTATCAATATGGCGCGATCAATAAACTTGTCGCTCCACATTCCTGTCTGTGCAAGTAAAAGCGTGAAAACAGATCAATAGCGGGAGAATCAACTATGGCTGACCGGAAAACTCTTTCCAGACGCTCAATGTTGAAAGGCGCGGGCGCGTCTTTATTGGCAGCCCCGCTTTACAGTAAAAGTGCGTTGGCATCTTCGGGAGAGATCAACGTTGTGATGTGGTCGGATTATCTGCCGTCTGTATTCCTGGAAGGGTTCGAAGCCGAGACAGGGATTAAGGTCAATCATATCGGGATCGGATCGAACGAAGAAATTCTCGACATGATGATTGCTTCGAATGGACAGGGGTTTGACCTTGTCACACCTACAAATATGCGTTCCTTGCAATGGGCACCGCTGGACTTGTTGCAACCGTTTGATCTGAACAAGGTGAACGTGGATGCGGTCAACCCATCCATGGTCAGGATTGGCACCGACGCTTGGGATTTTAACAAAAGTGGTACGCATTGGCTGCCGCATATCTGGGGCACAGAGGGTATTGCCTATCGCACCGATCTGTGGTCGCCCGAGGGCTCTGCGCCTTCCTATGGGGATGTTTGGTCAGAGGAAAATGCTGGCATGACCATGGGCCGCGCGCATTCGATGATGCTGTGCGCCGGTTTGTATTTGGAACGTATGGGTGAGATGGAGCCCGATTCCGTCTGGGACGCCTATGACGATGAAGAAATCATGCGTCAGGTTTGGGGTCAGATCACGGACTGGTGCATTGAACGCAAGGATCGGATCAAGCTGATCTGGAACGATGCAGAGACACAAAAATTCGGGCTGATGGATGACGGTGTGGTTGTGGGTCAAACTTGGGACGGGCCCCCGTTGGCATTGAAATCGGCAGGAGAGCCAGTGCATTATCAGGCCCCGATCGAAGGTGCGATGGCGTGGGTAGATGGACTTGCAATGCCGGTCGGCGCGCAAAACATCGAACAGGTTTACGCGTTCATCGACTATTTGTATCAACCCGAGCCAGCCGGAGCGGCGGCTGCGGTGAACGGATATAATACGGCCGTACTTGGGGCCGAGGATTTCGCAGGCGATGAGTTCAGAATAAACTTTGCCGAGGCCTATCCGGGCGACTCCCTGGCCAACCTTAACCCGTGGCTGGCCGAAGCCCCATGGTATGCCGAGGCGCGGGCCGAGTTCGTCATCAAGTTCGAAAGCGCTTGAACACTATCCGTTAGCGGGTGTATCTTTTTGCAGGATGAGGATGTCACATGCTGCGATTTCGTACCCATCCCATAATACGGGCGTGGCGGTGTAATTCATCAGAAAAACATGCTGCCCGGTTTCGCGTCGACGCAGCCCGTCGGGCAGTGAATGCAAGGTCAGATCGACTTTTTGCGCAGCCATTGCGATGATCCTGTCCCAAAGCACTTCGTCCGGGAAGCCTGCAAGATACCACAGACCATTTTCACCCTTAAGGGCGGTCGTGCCACCTTTAAAGGTCAGCAGGTTCGGCGCATTTCCGGACAGGCGATCAACCCAATGCTGCGCTGCGCCGCCGCCTTCTACATCGCGCTGTACGTGGGGGGGGAGGGTCTCGATAAGATCAACCTCACAATCCAACCCGGACAGGCCCGGGCGACCTGAGACCGGAATCTGAAAATCACGCGTGATCGCGCCGGTCCGAGGTCCAAGGATGGCCAGATCGCAACTCGTCGTCAGGCGGTTCTCCAGATCGCCATCCAGCGTAGCCAGGCCGGGGGCGAGTATCAGCTTGTATTCGCTCTTGGGCGTTTCCGTTGCCGAGATAAAATCCACTGACAGCCCCGCCCGCCGCAATGCGCGATAAACCGAAAAAACCAACCGGAAATAGTTGAAACCTTCCCCTTGCGGCTGTGTCGCCCACGCCCAGTCCGAGGCGTAGTCGAACAGAATGGCCACGTCTGCCTGTGCTTGCGTTAACGTACCGAGTTTGGCCAGATCATCGGCGGTCTGACGTGCCTCGGCCAGCGCCGGAGCGGGTTTGTTGTTGGGCGTCAAAAGGCCAGCATGCATTTGTTCCTGCGCGAACGGAGCCTGCCGCCAACGGAAATAGCTGACTACCTCGGCCCCGTGGGCCACCGCCTCAAGTGACCACAGACGGACCATGCCGGGCAGAGGCGCGGGGTTATAAGGTGCCCAGTTCACCGGGCCGGGTTGTTGTTCCATCACCCACCAGCGTCCACGCCCGACGGCGCGGTAAAGGTCGTGGTGAAACGCCTGCATATCCGGATCACCCTGTTGCAGGAACGCGGTTTTATGGGCCCCGTCAGCTTCAAGCCGGTCCGAGAGAAAGCCGATCGGGTAGCTGTCCCAAGTGGCAATATCCAGATCCGCGCCAACCTTGAAATGATCAAAGTCCAGAATCCGGCCCATATAGTTATGTAACAGCGGGGCGTCGGTCAGTGGTCGCAGTACATCAACCTGCGCCTTGTTGAACGCAACAACCTGGTCCGAACTAAACCGGCGGAAGGAGAGAGCATGCGCGGGGTTGGGTTCGGTCACAGTCAGGTTGGGTAGGTCGATCTGGTCGAAACTTGCATATTCCATTGACCAGAACACATTGCCCCAGGCTTCGTTCAAAGCATCGACCGAGCCATATTGTGCTTCCAGCCACTGCTGAAAGGCTTGTTGGGCAGGTTGGCTGTAGCTGACGGTTGTGTCATGGCAGCCATATTCGTTATCAATTTGCCAGGCGGCCACGTGCGGGTTGCGCACGTAGCGTTCGCCCATGACCCGGGCAATGCGGGCGCATTCGGCGATATACCCTTGATGGCTAAAGCAATAATGCCTGCGTGACCCGAACTTGCGTGGCTGCCCCCGAGCATCCACTGCTAGCATGTCAGGGTATTTCTCAAGCATCCATCGGGGCGGCGTTGCTGTCGGCGTGCCCAGAACAACCTTTAGGCCCGCAGATCCCAGCACCTCAATCGCTCGGTCCAACCAGTCGAATTGCAGATCACCCGAAGTGGGTTCCATCCTGCTCCAGGCAAACTCACCGATCCGCACCCAACTCAGGCCGGTTTCAACCATCTGTGCGGCGTCTTTGGCCCACATTTTTTCGGGCCAATGCTCGGGGTAATAGCAAACACCAAGTTCAGGTATCATAGAATGACTCTGTGTTCGGCTTGGCCTATACCTGCGTCGAGGGCGGCAAAAGTCATGCCATTGGTAGGATACGTGACAAGCGTTTCCGCATCCAGCCCCTCGCGGGCGGTGGTGCAGAACAGTGTGGTCAGATCGCTGCCGCCGAATGCGGGGCACGAAACATGGGCGGCCTCAAACGTGATGGCAGTCAGGAACCGCCCCGCCGGGGTATAGGCCGCAACACGACTTGCTCCCCATTGGGCGATCCAGATATTTCCAGCGGCGTCGACCACAGCGCCGTCGGGGTTCAGACCGTCGACTCGCAGGTCCAGAAAGACTATGCTTTCGCCCTCGGGCCAGCCGGTTTCCGCATCCAGTGGCCATCGCATGATCTGCTTCGTCTCCGTGTCCGTGTAATAAGCGCAGGACCGGTCAGGCGCGAAACAGATCGCGTTCGAGATCGTGACATCGGCCACCAGTTGCCGTAGTTCCCCCCGCCAATAGCGATAGATCGCGCCCGCGCCGGGTTCAGCGTGTTTGCCCATAGTTCCGATCCAGAATCCGCCCCATGGATCAGCGCGCCCGTCATTCGAGCGTGTGACCGGATTATCCGGCTCAAGTGGAATGATGGGATCTTTCTGGCCGTTTCGCAGGTCGAACCGCCAAAGGCCTGTTTCAGACGCCACCAAAAGCGTATCCTGATCAACCCAACTCGCAGCTGAGACGTACTCGTCGAATTGCCAACAGCGCGGCACACCTTCTTCCCGCGTCATCAGACGTTTGCCCAGAATATCGAACCAGAACAGCTGATGCCGTTCCGGATGCCACAATGGTCCTTCGCCCAGTTCGCAAGGGCGGTCGTCGTAGACGGTGTTCATCTAGCAGCCTCATCGTAGGCAGCGACGATTTGAGCGGCTCGTTCTGCGACCTCTGAAACGGTCATGCCGGGTTTGAACAGCGCCGACCCAATGCCGAACCCATCTGCGCTAGCCTTGATCCACAGGTCGAAATTCTCGGGGCCAGCGCCGCCGACGGCGTATACTTTTGTGCCTTCGGGTAGCACCGCACGTAGAGCCGCCAACCCCGTTGGTCCAGCCAGTGCGCCGGGGAACAGTTTCAGACCCGTTGCACCGGCCTTGAGCGCAGTGAAAGCTTCGGTCGGGGTGAAGATACCGGGCCAGCTTTCCAAACCCAGCCGATGCGAGTGAGAGATCACTTCCGGATCGCAATTGGGCGAAACGATCAAACGACCGCCAACCTCTGCCACCATATCGACTTGCTGGGTCGTCAAAACAGTGCCAGCCCCGATCAGGGCGCGATCACCGAACTCAGTGGACAGAACCTTAATTGACGTGAGCGGATCAGGTGAATTCAGCGGTACTTCGATTTTGTCGATGCCAGCGTCGATCAGGGACCGCCCGGTGGTTATGGCGTCCGCAGGGGCCAATCCGCGCAGAATTGCGATGATGGGACGATTCATGCGGTTTGCCTCGTCAGGTATCGGGCCTGCAGCAGGCCGGTCAGGGTGCATTGCGTGCTTTTGGCGGTTTCCACAAACGCGCCCTGTTGCTGCAGGGCTTTGGCGTAGATTTCCGACAGGTTCTCGGCCCCGATGATCGCCAGTTGCTGACCTAGCCAGTAAGGGCGAGTGGCTGCCAGTTCCGCGCCGATCAGAAAACCTGAAAGCTGTGCTCGGGTAACGCCGCCATCCTGCCCTTGCAGCAGATCGGCGGCCCGCAAGCCAAACAGTCGTGCCGCCAATTGCTCCGGTTTCGACAGCGCATCGGCGGTGGCCTCGGCAAAGGCAGCCTCGTCCCAGCCCGCGCCGACCGAGTGCTTCAACACCGATTGCCTGCCCAACAGCTCGAACAATTCACCCGTCATGAACGTGCGAAAGCTGACGACCTCTCCGGCGCTGATCTGCACCCATTTGGTGTGGGTGCCGGGCAGGCAAATCACCCCGTCCCAATTTTGGCGGGTAGCCAGAAAGCCCGCGATCTGGGTTTCCTCGCCGCGCATAACGTCTGGCGGAGCCGTTTGTTTCAACCCAGGCACGACGAAGGCGCGGATGCGGGGATCTGTACCCGGCACACGGACGGGCACCACCGGGGTCGGTTCACACGGAACAGCCGAGTATGGGGCCTCGACCCAGCCTTGCCGGGCGCCGACCATGCCACAGGCGACCACGTCAATCGGTGCGGCGCCCAGCCAGTCCTCGATCAGTTCGAACAAGGTAGGCTGGAATTCGTTCTGGCCCACACGCACCATGCCTTTTTCTGACTGCGCGTAGTCCAGAACCGTCTGATCCTGCATCGCCCACACCCGCAGATGAGACGTTCCCCAATCGATCGCGATCCATTCTGTATTCATGGTTTTACCCCGTTACGACGACGCCGCCATCGACGGCCATGCACTGCCCAGTCATGGCCCGGCTGGCGTTTGAAGCCAGGAACAAGGTCGGTGCGATCATGTCCTCGGGCGTCAGGTGTTCTTTCAGGCATTGGCGATCCAGATGGGCGGCCAGATCCTCGGGCGTGGCCCACATATCCAGTTGTTTTTGCGTCAGAACCCAGCCGGGGGCCAGCGCATTAACGCGGATGTTCTTTGGCCCAAGCTCGCGCGCCAAAGATCGCGTCATTCCAGTGATCCCGGCGTTCGAAGTGGTGTAGATCGGATAACCGGAATTGCCCATCATGTAACTGATTGAGCTGAAATTGACGATCGCTCCGCCTTTGCCCTGCATCTGGCGGGCGGCCTCCTGACAGGCAAAGTAATAGGCCTTGAGGTTCACCTCGATCATCCAGTCCCAGAAGTCCGGTGTCGTTTCCTCAAGCGCGTGGCGTTTGTCGTTGGCGGCGTTGTTGATTAGCACGTTCAGGGGGCCATGCGCTTCGGCGGCCTTTTGCATTGTGGCATGCAACAATTCGGTATCCGTCATGTCGCCCTGCATGAACAGCGGCTCGCGGCCGTGTTTGTCACGCATCTCTTCGACGAAACCGGTGGCGTCCGAACGGCCGATGAAGGCGACGTTTGCGCCTTGGGCCAGAAACCCATCCGTCAGCGCGGCGCCGACGCCTGCGCCGCCACCGGTAATATAGACGGATGCGCCGTTCAGGTCGTGGAAGGTGGCGGGTTGGTTCATCAGTGGCTCTCTCTGGTCACAAGGCGGGTGTCTTTGCCGACAAGGAAATCAAGGTCTGCGCCCTGATCGGCCTGCAGCACGTGGTCGATATAGAGTTTCGCATAACCGCGCGTGTAATGCGGCGCGTCCGGTTGCCATTCAGCGTGGCGGGCGTCCAGTTCCATTTGGTCGACTAGCAGTTCCAGCTCTCCCTTACTGGCGGAAACACGGATACGGTCGCCGGTTTTCACCAGCGCAAGAGTGCCGCCCGCCTGTGCCTCGGGGCAGACATGCAGGATTACGGTTCCGAATGCAGTGCCGGACATACGGGCGTCCGAGACGCGGATCATGTCGCGCACACCCTCTTTCACCAGCCGCGCGGGGATCGGCATATTGCCGACCTCGGGCATGCCAGGATAGCCCTTAGGGCCGCAGCCTTTGAGCACCAGAATGCTCTCAGCCGTCACCGGCAGATCGTCGCGGTCTATGTTGGCCTTCAGGTCTTCGATGTTTTCAAAGACGTAAGCTTCAGCCTCGGTTTCCAATAGCGTATCCGTCGCGGCCGAGGGTTTTACGATCGCACCGTTCGGTGCCAGATTGCCCCTCAGTACGCGAAGGCCCGCAGCTGGTTTCACGGGATCATCAAAGGGACGGATGACGTCGCGGTTAAAACATTCTGCGCCTTCATAGTGGGCCGAGATATCTTTGTTCAAAACCGTCTTCGCAGGCCGCAGAAAGGGTTTCAGTTCTGACAGGACGACGGGAACCCCACCTGCATAACAGAAGTCTTCCATCAGGTATCGGCCCGAGGGCATGCAGTTGACCAGCAGCGGGATTTCCGAGCCGATCTCGAAATCCTTTAGCGTCAGTTCAACGCCTATACGCCCCGCCAGAGCCAGCAGATGCACCACAGCATTTGTCGATCCACCCACGGCGGCATTGGCGAGAATTGCGTTTTCAAAAGCTTCCTTGGTCAGGATGTCCGAGGGTTTGAGGTCTTCGTCCACCATCTCGACAATGCGTTTCCCGGTCAGATGGGCCAGCGCCATGCGCCGTGCGTCCACGGCGGGCAGGGCGGCGTTGGTGGGCAGGCTCATGCCCATCGCTTCGACCAGCGAAGCCATTGTGCTTGCTGTTCCCATGGTCATGCAGACACCGGCGCTGCGCGACATGCCGGATTCTGCGTTCATGAAATCCTGCAGGGTCATCTCCCCGGCGCGTACAGCCTCGGAGAATTTCCAAACATCTGTACCTGAGCCGATATCTTGCCCACGATACTTGCCGTTCAACATCGGGCCAGAACTGACCACGATGGAGGGCAGGTCGACCGAGGCTGCACCCATCAATTGCCCCGGCGTGGTCTTGTCACAACCACCCAGCAGAACTACGCCATCAATGCCATAGGCGCGGATCGACTCTTCGACATCCATCGCCAGCAGGTTGCGGAACAACATGGCGGTGGGCTTCATCTGTGTTTCGCCCAGCGACATCACCGGGAACTCGACCGGAAAGCCCCCGGCCTCCCACACACCGCGTTTGACCCCTTCGGCCAGATCACGCAGGCCCGAGTTGCACGGCGTCAATTCCGACCATGTGTTGCAGATGCCGATGATGGGGCGCCCGTCAAAAGCGTGATCAGGAAAGCCCTGGTTTTTCATCCACGAGCGGTGGATGAACCCGTCTTTGTCCAACTTGCCATACCAGTGCTGTGATCGGCGTTTCTTTGTCATTTTAATCTGCCTTCTATACTTCGGGTCAGGCGGCTTTTGCGGGTTTGCACCAATCCGGCAACCAGTCCGCATGAGCAACGAGCAGGTCATCGACCAGATTGCGGATTTGGCGCAGATCCAGTTCGGCTGCTGTGTGCGGATCCATCATAGCGGCGTGATATATGTATTCGGGGTTCTGGTCGACCAGCGCGCGGACCGTCAGTTCTTGCACGTTGATCTGGCTGCGCATCAGAGCGATCAATTGCGGTGGGATGTTGGTCACGACCGAGGGCTGCACGCCGTTGCTGTCTACCAAACAAGGGGTTTCAACCGCAGTCCCCAAGGGCAGTTGCGGGATTTGGCCGGTGTTGGGCAGGTTGCCATAGGCCACGTAAGGCGTGTCGGTAATGATAGCGTTCATTAGATCGGCGGCGAATTCGTGGCTGCGGGTGACCACGATATCGCGCCCGTCGGTCAGGGTCTTGGCCTGCTCCTTCCAACTTGCCACCTGTTCCACGCAGCGGGTCGGGTATTCGTCCAGCGGGATCGAGAATTGCTCAATCAGGTCCTGTCGCCCATCCTTGATGAACCACGGCACGTATTCCGCCAGATGCTCGGAGCTTTCGGTGCAGAAATAGCCCAGATGATCCATAACCTCATACCGGACCTTGTTGGGGCAGCGTGGCATTAGCAATGGGGCCTTGGGTATCTGGCTGCTTGCATAACCCTGCCGCAAAGCGGGGTAGAGATCGCGCCCTTGATGTTCCAGTCGCAGAAAGAAGGCGACGTGATTGACGCCAGCGACCTTGTAACGGATGTCGTCCTTGGGAAGGTCCAGATCATTGGCCAGCTCCTCGACCGTGTTCTGCACCGAGTGGCACAGGCCAACATGTTTCAACGCCGGAAACTGATCGGCCAGCGCCCAGGTATTGATCGCCATAGGGTTGACGTATTGCAACAGTGTCGCATTCGGGCACAGCTGCATCATGTCCTGTGCGACATTCCACAAAACCGGAACCGTGCGCAGGCCGCGCATAATGCCGCCAATACCCAACGTGTCGGCGATGGTCTGGCGCAACCCGTATTGCTTGGGGATCTCAAAATCGGTGACTGTGCAGGGCTCATACCCACCGATCTGGAAGGCGGTGATTACGAAGTCCGCCCCATCCAGCGCCGCGCGGCGGTCTGTGTGAGTGGACACGGTTGCGCCCGACCCGACCGAACGGATCATGGCGCGGGCGACTGCTTCGCTTTCGGCCAGACGTTCGGGGTCGATATCCATCAGCGCAAAATGGCTTTCAGCCAGCGCCGGAGTCAGTAGAACATCTCCCACGATATTCTGCATGAAGATTGTAGAACCCGCGCCGATAAAGGTGATCTTTGTCATTTAACTGCTCCGAGGGTCAGGCCCGCGATGAAGTGTTTTTGCATCAGGAAGAACATGGCCACCGGCGGCAGGGCTGCGACGATGGAACCGGCGCTCATCAACTGATAGGCGGCGCGATATTGTGCGTTAAAACTAGTGATGCCTGCGGTGACAGGTTGGCTTTCGGCGCCCTGGGTCAAGACAATGGCCCAGAAATAATCGTTCCAAATGAAGGTGAAAATCAGCACGCTGAGCGCTGCAATCGCAGGTTTCATAAGTGGCAGGACCACGTACCAGAATATGCGCCATTCGCTGATGCCCTCGACCCGGGCCGCTTCGATCAGCTCAAAGGGCAGGGCGCGGATAAAGTTGCGCATGAACAGGGTGCAGAACCCAGTCTGGAAGGCGATGTGGAACAGCACGAGCCCGGTTTTGGTGTTGTAGAGACCCAGTTGCAGGGTGAGGTCGCGGACCGGAACCATCAGGATCTGGAAGGGCACAAAATTGCCAGCCACGAACATGAAGAAAATCCACAGGTTCGAGCGAAATTTGTAAATCCCCAGCGCGAACCCGGTCATGCAACTGAGTGCAACGGCTCCGATTACCGTAGGAATGGTAATTAGGAACGAGTTCAGCAGGTATCGTGGCATGTCCGAGTTGAAGAACACCTGCCCGTAGTTGAACGCTCCTTCAAAGCTGGACGGCATGCCCCAATAGTTCGCGTTGGTGAAATCCGCAGCCGGTTTGACCGAGAACAGGGCGACCGCCAGCAGAGGGCCCAACCAGAGCAGCAAAGCCACGGGCAGCATGGCCTGATAGCTGATCTGTGCGGCGCGGGATTGCTTTTCGATAGGTTTGGGAAACATCTCAGTGCCCCCTTTCTTCGCGATACATCGACCACAGGAAATAGGCGATGAAGCAGAGCATGATGAGGAACAGGACCACGGCGATGGCTGCACCATACCCCATGCGGAAGCCGTATTCGGACAGTGCGACCTCGAACATGTAATAAGCCAGTACGCGAGATGAGCCGAACGGACCGCCTTGGGTCATGATCGAAATCAGGTCGAAAGAGCGCAACGCGCCGATGATGGTCACGACGAAAGCGATGAATGTTGCGGGGCGTAGTTGCGGTAGGATGATGTGCCAGAGCATCCGCAGGCCCTTGGCGCCGTCCAAACGCCCGGCCTCGATCTGTTCGGGGTCCACCGCGTTCAGGCCGGTCAGGTAGAGGATCATGCAGTAGGCTGTTTGCGGCCAGAGACCGGCGAAGATGATGCCATAGGTGACAAAGCGCTCGTCCCCCAGGACGTTCAGCGGTCCGAGGCCGAACAGACCGAGGAACTCGTTGAGCAGGCCGAATGTCGGGTCATAGAACCAGGTGAACACAAGGCCGACAACGACCTGAGAAATAACGAAGGGGAAGAAGAACAGTGATTTGTACAGACGGATGCCCCAGACCGTCTGGTTCAGGAACAGCGCGATGAACAGGCCTGCCGGTATTGCGCCGAGATAGAGGATCAGCCAGATCAGGTTGTTCTTGAGGGAGATGTAGAACGCATCCCGATCTACCCACTCCCAATAGAGGTCTTCATAGTTGCGAAATCCAACATATTCCGCTGCACCCAGCCCGTCCCACTCATAGAGCGAAAGGTTGAAGGACTGGAACAAGGGGATGATCACATAGACCATGAAGAACAGCAGGCCCGGGGCCAGAAACAGCCACGGAGCGATACGTTGTTGGTTTCTGTGGAACCAGCTTTCCTGTTCCATATCTGCGGCAGGGGTCATGGTTTTGTTCCGGTTAAGGTGCTGGCGGGCCAATGCCCGACTTATCGCCAAGATCCGAATGGGCCGGACTTTGACCCGGCCCATTCTTGATCAGTTCTCGTAGATACGCCCACGCGCGCGTTCAAGCTTGGCCAAAATCCGATCCAGATTATCTGGCTTGACCATGAATTCCTGGAACCCTTCCATTGAGACTTTGGCCATCTCTGCGGGTGCATCGCGATCCCAGAACTGGGCAATACCGCCGGGGCTGTTGGTGGACAGCATTTCAAAGCCCTGCTGCAGGAACTTGTCATTATCCACCGACGACTGGGCGTTCACCGGCAGCTGGCCAAGGTTTGCACCATTGTTGATCTCGGTCTGTTCGTCTGCAGACACCACGAAACGCAGGAACTCGCGCGCGGCTTCCTTGTTTGCGGCATTGGCCGGGATGTGGAACGTGTCGGTGGGTGCATCTTCGGCCAGTTCAACGTCGGGATTGATCGCAACAAACTGATAGAAGTCCAATTGGTCATCCGTAAGACCCGCTTCGCGCAAGGGTGCAACAGCGAAGTTACCCAGCAATATGGCCGAAGCATCGCCTTGAACCATAAGGGGAAGCGATTCCTGCCAGCTGCGCGCTGTGTGGTCGTCGGGGAACGCGCCCAAGTCGAGAAGCTGTTTCCAGTTTGCAAAAGTCTGCTTTACGCGATCATCTTCCCAGCTGATTTCGCCATTGGCGAGCTGGTTATGGAAGTCGAACCCGTTGGTGCGCATGTTCAGGTAATCGAACCAACCGCCAGCGGTCCAATAGTTTCGTGTTCCGATCGTATAGCATACTCGTCCTGAATCGACGATCTTTTGACAATTGACCAGCTCTTCTTCCCACGTTGTGGGTTCAGTCAGGCCCAGTTCATCAAAGATGTCTTTGCGGTAGTAAACACCCCATTGATAGTATGTATAGGGAACGCCCCATTGCTTACCATCAAGGGTCATCGCACCTTTGGTAGAGGCCAGATTCTCTGCAATCTCGGGCTCAGCCCACAGGTCTGAGACGTCCTCGAAAAGGCCGGCCTCGACATAGGGCTTCATTCGGTTGGCTGCATACCAGTTGGCAACGTCCGGTGTGTCCGCAGTCAGAAAGTTGCGGATCTGCGTCTTATACGCCTCGCGGTCTATCACCGTGATTTCGATTTCCAACCCCGGATGCTGTTGTGCGAACCGGTCGATCATCGCCTCCATCGTCGCTCGGGGCGCCGGGTTCGATGTATCGAGGAAGATTCTCAGCTCGCCGGACAGTTCGGCTGCAACGGGCGCAGCAAGTGCCACACTGGCCGCCAGCGCCACCGCAGTACGCTTGAACATGGAATGCATGGTTTCCTCCCTTAGCTTCCACTTAATGTTCCAAATAATGAAACCGTGTTTTATATATTGAAAACTACACATCGACTCGGTTAGTCTTGTCAAGACCCTCGTGACAATGGTGATGGGTCAATGGGAGGAGAACAGACGCCCGTGGCAGGTGACGGAACAATAGGAAAAGCATGTGATGTGCTGGATCAGGTGGCGGCTTTTGCACGCCCGGTCCGATTTGCGGAACTGTTGGAGAGCAGTACTTTCCCTAAGGCGACGCTCTACCGATTTCTGCAAACGCTGACCAATCAGGGCATGCTGTCATACGATCCGGACCGGCAGACCTATACGCCCGGTCTGCGACTGGTGCGATTGGCGCATGCGGCGTGGACGCAAAGCTCGCTGGCGCCGATAGCGAGGCCGTTTCTGGATGCGCTGAGCGCCGAAACAGGGGAAACGGTGCATCTGGCGCAATTGGATTCAAGCCAGGTGCTGTATGTGGACAAGCGCAACGCCGCCCAGCCGATCGAGATGTATTCGCAGGCGGGGAAAGTCGGCCCGGCCTATTGTACCGGTGTCGGTAAGGCGATGATGGCATATCTGGATGACGTCGCGCTCGACCGCGCCGTGTCTCAGCAAAGCTATCACCGGTTTACCGAAAAAACCCTGACATCCGAGGCGGCGCTGCGCGCTGATCTCGACCTGATCCGCAGTCGAGGATACGCCGTCGACGATGAAGAGCACGAGCCCGGCATCATCTGTATCGCTTGTCCGATTCTGACGTCCGGAGGGCGGATGCTGGGGGCGATTTCGGTCACCGGATCGACCGAGCGGATGAATTTCGAACAATTGGAAACCTGGGTTCCCCGTGTTCGCCGAGTGGCCGAACAGATCGGAGCCGAAGCACAGGCCTGGCGGTTCCCCGAGACCCGCCCGAACGCCGACAAAGACAGGATACAAGCGACATGACAGGTGTGACTCTGAACCAAGCGATCAAGCGGTATGGTGAAACGCAGGTTATTCATGGCATCGATCTGGAAATCGAGGATGGCGAGTTCTGCGTGTTCGTTGGCCCCTCGGGGTGTGGCAAATCCACTTTGCTTCGGATGATTGCGGGACTTGAAGACACCACAAATGGGCAAATTCATATCGGGATGCGCGATGTGACCCATATGGACCCGGCCAAGCGTGGCGTGGCGATGGTGTTCCAGACCTATGCTTTGTATCCACACATGACCGTAGCCGAGAATATGGGTTTTGGTCTGCGCATGAACGGGGTTCCCAAGTCCGAGATCGACCAGAAAGTGCAACAGGCGTCGAATATCCTGAAGCTGGATCAGTACCTCAAGCGTAAGCCCAAAGCCTTGTCCGGCGGTCAGCGTCAGCGCGTCGCCATTGGCCGTGCCATCGTGCGGGGCCCTGAGGTATTTCTGTTCGACGAACCTCTGTCCAACCTCGATGCAGAACTGCGCGTCGAGATGCGGGTGGAAATCGCGCGCCTGCATAATGAGATCGGCGCAACGATGATCTATGTGACCCATGATCAGGTCGAGGCGATGACCATGGCCGATAAAATCGTGGTGCTACGTGATGGTCGGATTGAACAGGTCGGCGCGCCAATGGACCTGTATCGAGACCCGGACAATCGCTTTGTGGCGGGATTTATCGGCTCACCGGCGATGAATTTTCTGGAGTGCGATTTCGCGGAAGGCAAAGTCTCGCATCCGGCGCTTGGTGCGCCTTTGGAGGTGGCGGTCAATGTGCCTTCGGGTCTGAACAAAGTGACGCTGGGTATTCGCCCGGAACATATCGAGGTTGATCGTGCGGGTGATACCTGCACCGTGGATCTGACCGAGGCGCTTGGTGGGGTGAGCTATTCCTATCTGTTGACCCCAAATGGCGACAAGCTGATCGTCGAAGAACGTGACGACCAGCGCAGTAAGCAGGGGGAACGTATCGGCATCACAGTGCGCACAGACCGCGCCATGCTGTTCGATCCCGAGAGCGGGCAACGGTTCCGGTAACAGCGAAACCCAGAACCAAACAGAACGCGCCGGTTTTGCCGATCCGGCACGTTTTTTGTCGGTAGCAATTTTTCTGGATTTTGTATCCAATATCCGTTATGGCGAGTTGAAAGGGTTCATTCCGCCCGCTCTTACGCTGCATTCTGGAAGGATAGCTCCGATGTCGACCAATGTTTTCACCGGCACCATGCCTGCGCTTATGACCCCTTGTAAGGCCGATCGGACGCCTGATTTCGATGCGCTGGTACGCAAGGGAAGGCAGATGATCGATGCGGGCATGTCGGCGGTGGTCTATTGCGGCTCGATGGGGGATTGGCCGCTGCTGACCGACGCGCAGCGCATGGAAGGCGTCGAACGACTGATTGATGCAGGATTGCCGGTTGTGGTCGGGACCGGGGCGATCAATACAAAATCAGCAGTGGCCCATGCGGCCCATGCGCAAAAGATGGGTGCTGTTGGCTTGATGGTGATCCCACGCGTGTTGTCGCGCGGCAGCTCTCCGACCGCGCAAAAGAACCATTTCAAGGCGATTCTGACCGCAGCGCCCGATGTACCTGCGATTATTTACAACAGCCCGTATTATGGGTTTTCCACGCGGGCGGACCTGTTTTTTGCCCTGCACGCTGAACATCCCAATCTGATTGGGTTCAAGGAATTCGGCGGCAAGGACGATCTGCGATACGCGGCCGAAAACATTACCGCTCAGGATGATCAGGTGACCCTGATGGTGGGTGTCGATACCGAAGTTTACCACGGCTTCGTCAATTGCGGCGCGACCGGGTCGATCACTGGGATCGGCACCGCGTTGCCGCGCGAGGCGTTGTTGCTGGCAGCGCTGTCCAAAAAGGCGGCTCAAGGGGATGCCGAAGCCCGCCAGCGCGCACAGGAACTGACCGAAGCGATCCAAGTGCTGTCCAGCTTTGACGAAGGCCCGGATCTGGTGCTGTATTACAAGCATCTTCTGGTGCTGAACGGAGAACAGGAATACCGTTTGCACTTTAACGAAACGGACGAGTTGACCGATGCGCAGCGGAACTATTGCGAACAGCAATACGATCTGTTCCGCGCATGGTTCGCTGACTGGTCCAAACAGGGCGGGGTGATCGCTGAATGCATGTGATCGACAGCCACACCGGGGGTGAGCCGACGCGGGTCATCCTAAGCGGCGCACCCGATCTGGGGTCCGGTTCTTTAGCCGAACGCGCCCATTGGTTGGCAACAGAACATGAGGCATTCTACCGATCGATCATGCTGGAACCTCGCGGACAGCCCGCCATGGTAGGCGCGCTGCTGGTCGAGCCGGTTGATACCACCTGCGTCACTGGCGTGATCTATTTCGACGTGGATGCCGTGCTAGGCATGTGCGGCCACGGCACCATCGGGCTGACCGTTACACTGGCGCATCTGGGGCGGATCAGTGTAGGACAACATCGGATCGAAACACCTGCCGGGGTAGTTACGGTTGAGCTGCACGACGCCAACACCGTCACCGTCACGAATATCGAAAGCCGCCGGGTACATCGCGGCGTGACCCTGGATGTGCCGGGCTATGGCGCAGTGACCGGGGATGTGGCCTATGGAGGCAACTGGTTTTTCATCGTCGATCCCAGCCCGATACCGGTGGAAACCGGTAACATCCGTGCGCTAACCGATATGACGATCGGGATTCGAGAGGCCTCAATTGCGCAAGGGATTGGCGGAGAGCAGGGCGATCCGATAGACCACGTCGTCTTTCAGGATGCTTCACCAGATTCAGGCGTCCACAGCCGCAACTTTGTTCTGTGTCCGGACGACAATTATGACCGGTCCCCGTGCGGCACCGGAAGTTCAGCGCGGCTGGCCTGTCTGGCCGCAGATGGGCTGCTGAAACCTGGCGAAGAGATCGTGCAACACAGTGTCATCGGCAGCGCCTATCGCCTGTCCTATCAGCGCGGAGCGAACGGTGGCGTCATCCCGTCAATCACTGGTCAGGCCCATATCATGGCCGAAGCGAAGCTGATCTTTGATGAAAATGATCCCTTCAAGATGGGCATCAACTTATGACCCCTCAGGTCGTTGTGATTGGCGCTGGCGTGATCGGCATCGCAACGGCCCTGGAGTTGCGACGCTGCGGTCATTCCGTACTGGTTCTGGATCGAGAGGGCGTCGCGGCACAGGCCTCGGCCGGGAACGCGGGTGCTTTTGCCTTTTCCGAGGTTGAACCTCTGGCAACTCCTGGCATCCTGTGGAAAGCGCCAAAATGGTTGTTGGACCCACTGGGGCCGCTCTCCATCCCGCCCAGCTATGCCTTGAAGATCGCGCCGTGGATGTTTCGGTTCTGGCGTGCAAGCCGTGCGGGGTCCTATCAAAACCATCTGAGTGCTCAGGCCAGCCTGATGGAACATTCTGCTGCCGCGCTGACCCGCCTGATCGCCGATGTTGACGGTGAACCCATGTTGCAGCGCGACGGGCAGATGCAGCTGTATGAAAGCGAAGCGGAATTCCGCGCCAGCCTGCCCGCGTGGGAACTGCGGCGGCAACATGGGATCGAGTTTGAACTGCTGGAAGGCCGCGCAGCAATTGCCGAAAAACAACCTGGCCTGAGCCCCCGTTTTACCCACGCAGGTTTTACGCCGAACTGGATGAACACCGTCGACCCGAAGAAATGGGTCAACCATCTGGCTCAGACCTTTCGCGATCGGGGTGGAGAGATTGAAATTCAAGAGATCCGCGCACTAACCTCTTTTGATGGCATCGTGCGGATCACGACCGCAGACGGTGAAATCAAGGCGGAAAAAATTGTCCTGTGCGCAGGCGCGTGGTCACATCACCTTGCCCGAACCCTGGGCGATCACATTCCGCTTGAAACTGAGCGCGGCTATAACACCACATTGCCCGCAGGCGCGTTTGACCTCCGCATGCACCTGACATTCTCAGGCCACGGGTTTGTTGCCACTCGGATCAATGGCGGTGTACGGATCGGCGGAGCGGTCGAATTGGGCGGCTTGACCCTGCCACCGAACTACAAACGGGCCGATACGTTGCTAAAGAAGGCCGCGCAATTTCTGCCCGGATTGAACATCGATGGGGGGGCACAGTGGATGGGGTTTCGCCCGTCTCTGCCAGATAGCCTGCCGGTGATCGGAGCCTCGCCAAAGGCGCAAAATGTCATCTATGCTTTTGGCCACGGCCATCTGGGTCTGACGCAAGCGGCGGGAACGGCCGAACTGGTCGGTGCTTTGATTGACGGGCAGCCCCCTCAGATTTCACTGATCCCTTTCTCCGCTACCCGGTTTTAAGGACAAGACATGCGCAGCATCAAAACCATCCACGTGATCTCGGCCCATGCAGAAGGTGAAGTGGGGGATGTTATTGTCGGTGGGGTCCAGCCACCGCCGGGCGAAACCCTATGGGATCAGCGCGCATTCATTGCCCGGGATCAGACTCTGCGCAATTTCGTACTGAACGAACCCCGCGGCGGAGTGTTCCGCCATGTCAATCTGTTGGTGCCGCCCAAACACCCTGAGGCTGATGCTGCCTTTATCATCATGGAGCCCGAAGACACGCCGCCCATGTCCGGATCGAACTCGATCTGCGTGTCCACTGTGCTGCTGGATGGAGGGATTGTCCCAATGCAGGAGCCCGAAACCCGGATAACGCTCGAGGCTCCGGGCGGGTTAGTACGTGTCCGGGCCGAATGCCGACACGGCAAGGCCGAGCGTATCCACGTGCAGAACCTGCCCAGTTTCGCCGACAAGATTGCGGTGCCATTGGAGATTCCGGGTATCGGCACTTTGACCGTGGATACGGCCTATGGCGGCGACAGCTTTGTTGTGGTTGATGCCGCCGCACTTGGGGTCGAGATCGTCGAAAGCGAGGCCCGCGACATCGCGCGCATCGGTGTGGCGATTACGAACGCTGCCAATGAACAGCTTGGCTTTGTCCATCCTCAGAACCCGGACTGGAACCACATTTCGTTTTGTGCCTTTTGCGGTCCGCTTAAAGCCAACGAAATCGGAATGACCGGCAAATCGGCCGTGGCCATCCAGCCGGGCAAGGTCGACCGTTCGCCCACCGGCACAGCGGTGTCGGCACGCATGGCGCTGATGGCGGCAAAGGGGCAGATGACGGTCGGGCAAACCTTCGAGGCGGTCTCGATCATCGGCTCTCGCTTTATCGGTCGGATTTTCGAAGAAACCCGCGTCGGCGACCGCCCGGCCATTGTCCCCGAGATCAGCGGTCGCGGCTGGATTACCGGCACCCATCAGCACATGCTGGACCCGGACGATCCCTGGCCTAGTGGGTATCGGCTAAGCGACACGTGGGGTGTGTGATCTTTATGCCCTATTTACAGTCAATTGGCAGATCGCTCCTCTTGTGGTTGATTTAGAAACCACCACCTTAAGGTGAGTGCCAATGACCCAAAAGAGCCTTGATGCATTTACGTATTGCTGCCCTGATTGTTGTGATTGCCGCCTTGGTGTTGTCGTTTAACTCTCCATCCAGATCAGAAGCGAAATACACAAAGCTAACCGCATCATGTCTCGGGAACAAAGGAGGCACATCCCACGTAGTCGGCGCGTACACCACGTTGATGGAGGTTGAGGGGCTCACTCCGGTGCACAAAAGCACACTGTTTAGGGCACGTGGTTGGGCCTTTTACTGCGATCGCCAGTACAAGAACGCCATTTCGGACTATGCTCAGGCACTGGCTTTACGATCCAAAGATGCGATTGCGTTTCTGAGGCATGCTATAGCTTTAGACGCTCAGGGAAACAGCGAAGCGGCTGTAGCCGACTACGTAAAAACGTTGTCGATAGATCCAGACAACACGAATGCGTTGCTTGGAAAGTCGGAAATTGATGAAAGACAAGGAAGATTTGCTGAGGCTGTTCTAGAGTATGAACGGGTGCTTGATATTAAGCCTGATAGCCGAAAATGCGCTTATGCAATTGCCTATTTGCTAAATCAAGAAGACGGAAAAGATGGTTTAAAGACTTTTTTGGACCAGACTTCAGTGCGCTGGCCAGAACAGGTTTGGGCCTACGAGCTGCTTGTGGAATATCATCTTAGCTATGCCCGTGATTACCTTACCGCGTTGGCGGCTGTGTCAGAAGTTGAACGGTTGACGTCCGACATCAAGACAGTGCTGCGGTTATAAGCCCGTGTGCACCTCGAGATAGGTGATGAAAGGAAAGGGATAGAATACGTTCAAAAGCTTGCTGCATATCAGAATGAAGATGATGGCACAAAGAAAGGCATTGTCATAAAGCGGTGGTTCTACAATGCCATCGAATGGTATTTGTGGAGAAACAAAAAAGAAATGATGCTCCGCGGCCATCTCTACGCAGTTTTGGGGCGGCCGGACTTAGCGGTGCCAGAGTTGGAAAACGCTTTGCCATCCTTTGGATATAAAGGACGAAGAGAAATACTGGATGCCTTCGCCGACCAAGGAATATCATTTACACGCAAAGCATATGACAGTTCAAATGAGCATCTCAAAAAAGTGATTGCCGACTGCGTCTTACATGCTGGCAGATTGTTGGATCCGCTAAGGTTTCGCCCTGTAAGCGCGGTGCCGCACGATTTGGAAAAGATTTAGTTAGGCCTAACTAAACTGCTGAATGTTTCAACAACCACGGGTTTTCTCAACCCCGTGTCAATTTGCGCCCCCACTAGACGATTGATCCCAAGGCCAACCTGATTTAAGGGAGTTCCTGTCAAATCAGAGTTACCATTGGCGCGGCAGGAAAATCGCGCCTTATGTCAAGCCACGCAATTGTGGCACTCTCTTGGATCCCACGCCCCGAAAGGTGAAAAAAGGTAAAAGAATATGGCAGAAAAATCGAACTTCGATATATTGTATACCATTGTAGACGAAGCGCCCGAGCTGGCCAGCGCGTCCTTCCTGCCCATCATTCGCAAATTCGCTTCGGCGGCGGGTGTCAGCGTCGGCACAAAGGACATCTCGCTGGCAGGACGTATACTTGCAACCTTCCCCGAAAACCTGACGGATGAGCAGCGTATCACCGACGATTTGGCCGCATTGGGTGAACTGGTGAAGACACCCGAGGCCAATGTGATCAAGCTGCCGAATATTTCGGCTTCGGTGCCACAGCTGGCGGCTGCCATCGAAGAACTGCAATCGCAGGGCTACGATATTCCACATTACCCCGAAGAACCTTCGACCGAGGCGGAAAAGGCGATCCGCGCGCGCTATGACGCCATCAAGGGCTCGGCCGTGAACCCTGTTCTGCGGGAAGGCAACAGCGACCGTCGTGCCGCAAAGGCTGTTAAAAACTATGCTCAGAAAAACCCGCATTCGATGGGTGAATGGGCTGCTGACAGCAAGACCAAAGTGTCGTCGATGTCGGGCAATGATTTCTATGCCAACGAAAAATCGGCCACTATCACCGCTGCGCAAGCGGGCGACGCAAAGATCGAATTCGTCGGTAAAGACAGCAGCGTAACTGTTCTGAAAGATCACTGGCCACTGGCTGAAGGCACCGTTGCTGACGCGACCTTCATGTCGGTCAAAGCTCTGTCCGCCTTCCTGGCCAAGGCCATTGAAGACACCAAGAGTGACGGCACCATGTTCTCGCTGCATTTGAAAGCGACCATGATGAAAGTGTCAGACCCGATCATCTTTGGCTATGCCGTCAAAGCTTGGTTGGCACCGGTGTTCGAGAAATTCGGCGCGGAACTGGACGCGCTGGGTGTGAACCCGAACTCGGGTCTGGGTGATCTGCTGGACCGCGTCAAGGACAACGCCGAGATCGTGGCGGCCATTGACGCCCTGAAAGGCGACCGTCCATCCATGTACATGGTCGACAGCGACAAGGGTATCACCAACCTGCACGTGCCGTCGGATGTAATCATCGATGCCTCGATGCCCGCCGTAATCCGCGCGGGCGGCAAGGGCTGGGATGAGACCGGTGCCAAGGGCGACACCAACTGTGTGATCCCTGACCGTTGCTATGCCGGTGTCTATGACGAGGCCATCAATTTTTTCAAAGCCAATGGCGCGCTGAATCCTGCCACTGCTGGTGCGGTCGCCAACGTTGGTCTAATGGCGCAAAAGGCCGAGGAATACGGCTCGCACCCGACCACGTTCGAAGCACCGGCAGACGGGACCATCCGTATCGTGCTGGCAAGTGGTGATGTTCTGTTGTCGCATGAGGTAGAGGCCGGTGATATCTGGCGTGCCTGCACCGTGAAGAAAGCTCCGATCGAGAACTGGATTCAACTGGCGCTGGACCGTCAGCGTCTGACCGGTTCCGAGGCGATCTTCTGGCTGGACGCAAATCGCGCCCACGATGCCGAACTGATCAAATACGTCAAGCCTGCGCTTGAGGCGGCTGGCGTGGCCGACAAGTTCCTGGTCATGGCTCCGCGCGAAGCAACTCAGCAAAGTTTGCAGACGATCACCGCTGGCAAGGATTCGATAGCCATCACCGGCAATGTACTGCGCGATTATCTGACCGACCTTTTCCCGATCCTGGAACTGGGCACCTCGGCCAAGATGCTGTCCATTGTCAAACTGATGAATGGCGGCGGTCTGTTTGAAACCGGTGCGGGTGGTTCGGCCCCGAAACACGTGCAGCAATTGGTTGAAGAAAACCACCTGCGTTGGGATTCGATGGGTGAGTTCTGCGCGTTGGGTGAATCGCTGAACTTCCTGGCCGACAGCAAGGGCAACGCCAAGGCAGGCGTTCTGGGTGCCGCGGCCGAGTCCGCAACGCAGGGCATTCTGGACAACAACAAGTCGCCCAGCCGTAAAGTTGGCCAGCCCGACAACCGCGACAGCCACTATTGGTTTGCGCTGTACTGGGCCGAGGCTCTGGCGGCGCAGTCCGACGATGCCGATTTGGCGACCGAGTTTGCGCCAATCGCCAAAGAGCTGGCCGATAAGGAAGGTCAGATACTGGGTGAACTGGCCGCTGCGCAAGGCGCGCCGGCCGATCTGGGTGGGTACTACCACACCGATCCAGCCAAGGCTGCCGCTGTGATGCGCCCCAGCGCGACTTTGAATGCCATCATCGGTTGAATGCAAAAAGCCACGTCAATTGGCGTGGCTTTTTGACCTTAGAATAAGGTTTTGAATAGAAAAAAGGGCCGACCCCCAAAGCCGGCCCTTTTTGAGTGAGTGGGGAGGCTGCGCCTCTCCGGTATTGTTGATTCCAAAATATCACCCCAGATAATTTTCGATATTGGGGGATTCCCGTATCCTCGTCATTTGACGCAATCCATCCCAAATCTTTGACCGAAATTCCGCGCCTCGACAAAAAAGGGCCGGTCCTCAGACCAGCCCAAAAGATTTCAAGTGAACTGAAAGATCAGTTCGACGCTGCGTTCAGCTTTTCGTTCTGTTCGCGCAGGGTGTCTGAGATGATCGCGTACCATTCTCCGGATTCACGCATCTCGATCAGGCCTTTGTTCATCATCGCAATATATTCGCGAGCGAACGGGTTGGTGCGGTGCGCCAGGAAGCTCATTGATGACAAGGTGGACACATATGGGTTTTCAACGATGTCAGCCGAAGTCAGGCCCATGTCATTCATTGTCGAGGCGAACAGGTCAACTTCGAATGCCGCTACGTCTGCGGTACCGGTCAAAATAGCATCGAGGCATTCACGCGCCGAATTGGGCTGGACGACGTTGGAGTTCTCGCGGTTTAGACCAACTTCCTCTAGCACAACCATGCTCCAACCGGACATACGGCAGATAGTGGAACCTTCGAGATCTGCAAATGAGGTCGCACTCGCGTACTCGCTTTCCGGCAGCGTATAAAATCCACCGACTACGTCATAGACCGGTACCGAAGCGACAAACTGTGTACACCGAGCGGTTGTTTCATCAGACCATTCATAGGTCCTGTTGGTGCAGTCAGGGACAGTCCAAGCGATCGAAATGTCAAATGCTCCAAGCGGCAACAGAGTTTCCAGGTGCGAGCTCCAATCGTCAACAAAACTGACCGAGTATTCGCGTTGGTTGCCTGCGCGCTGAAGGCTGGTTGTCGCCAAGCGGGTCATGATTCCGCCGCCGTTCAGGGACTCAGTAGTAAACGGTTCCCACCCGTTGCCGGCTACCATTTTGATCGGCGGTGCGTAGACATTCGAACGTTTGACGCTTGCCGCACGCTGTTCTTCAGCGGCAATGACTTCCTGGGCCGACTGACCGTTTGGCAGGCTGCCGTCTTCACAAGGCAGGGCAAGAACCAGACCAGGGGCCAGATCGTTCGGGTTTGTGATCAGGTTGCGGTTCGCGTTGAAGATCGGCTGATAGTTCGAGGTGCCATAGGCCGCGATGGCGATGGTGGCCATCGTGTCACCATCCGTGACCGTATAGTTGGTGCAGGCTTCCTGCGCTGCTGCTGCGCCTGCGGTGAGTGTGAGGACGGCCGTAGCCGTCGTCACTTTGGCGTTGAGTTTTTGTTTTAGCATATTTTATTCCTCCCTCGAGTTGGAATGTGAAACTGAGACCTCAGTTAGTAGCCTCTAACAGTCGTTGGTTATGCTCATTCAGGGTGTCGGAGATGATGGCGTACCATTCCCCGGTTTCCCGCATTTCGTTCAGGCCTTTGTTCATCAGGGCTAGGTACTTTTGACCCTGTGGATTGGAACGGTGGGTAATGAAGCGCAGCGATGACAGTGTTGAGACATAGGGGTTTTCAACGATGTCATTCGTATTCAACCCCATCCCGCTCATGGCATCTGCAAACAGTTGCACCTCGAACGTGGCGACGTCCGCAGTTCCGGTAATGACGGCATCAAGGCACTCACGCGCAGTGGCCGGTTGCAGCACGGTCATCGTTTCGTCGCGGCGCAAACCTTCTTGCTCAAGATCGTGCAAGGGCCAGCCTTCCATACGGCAGATTGTGGCGCCGTGGAGATCTTCGAAGCTGGTTGCTGCTGCATACTGGCTTTCGGGCAAGCTGTAGAAACCAAAAACGATGTCATAGACCGGCGCCGATGCGTGGAACTGAGTGCAGCGGATCTCGGTTTCCCAGGACCATTCGTAGCTTCTGTTGGTGCAGTCCGGGATGTTCCAGGCCATCGAAATGTCGAATGCGCCCAGAGGCAACAGTGTTTCGATGTGCGAATTCCAGTCGTCAACGAAGCTGATCGAGTATTGCTCGTTGTTACCGGCGCGTTGCAGGGTCGTGGTGCCCAGTCGGGTGATAAAACCGCCGCCGTTCAGAGTTTCGTCTGCGAAAGGCGCCCAACCGTTTCCTGTCACCAGTTTGATCGGTTGTTTAAACGCGCCTTGCGAGGAAGAGTTGGCGTACCGTTGTTGCTGTGCCGCGATAATGTCGCGCGCACTTTGACCGTTCGGCAGGCTCCCGTCTTCACAGGGAAGCACAAGAGACAGCCCGGGGGTCAACGCGTTCGGATTGTTAATATTCTCGCGGTTTGCGTTGAAGATAGGTTGGTAGTTCGACGTACCGTATGCAGCAATCGCAATGGTGGCCATCGTGTCACCATCTTGTACGGTGTAATTCGTACACGCTTGCTGGGCGGCAGCGGCTCCGGCGCTTAGAGCGATGACGGCAGCAGTTGTCATCACAACATTGTGGAGCTGTAGTTCGGGCATTCTTTAGTTTCTCCAGATTGAATTTGAGAAGGCTTTTTGTCGTTTCAGCCGTTTTCCATTTGATGGCGCAGAGCGGTCGAAACGATGTCACGCCATTCGCCAGATTGCTGCATGATCGCCAGACCCTGGTTAAGCGTCTCAAGGATCGCTTCCCCATCCGGATTATCTTTGTGGGTCATGACGTTAAGCGACTTGATCGCCGCTAGGTTGGGGTTTTCGAGAATACGGTGCTCATAGCCGAGGCGGCTGATTGTTCCGACGGCTAGGTGGGCCTCGATCGCGGCGATATCTGCGGTGCCTTCCATAACCGCGTGAAAGCAGTCATCCGGAGACACCGGGCGCATCAGCGTGATTGCGGGTTCGTACAGTCCCACCGCATCCATATGCGACAGTGACCAGCCCTCAGGGCGGCAGATCGTGGTGCCCGCAAAATCGGCATAGGTCAGCGTTTCTTCATAGCCCGATCCTGCACGGGCAAAAAAGGTGTCCACGACCTCGTAGAACGGGTTCGAGAAATTGTAGGTTTCGCATCGTGCACGATCTTTTTCCGACAGTGCCTCGGGCTCTTCGCAATTGGGGCGCGACCAGGGGAAGGTGCCGTCAAAGGCCAGTGTCGGCATCAGCAGGTCCAGATGCGAGGACCAGTCGTTGACGAACTGAATCTTATAGGCTTGCTCAGGCGCAGCCCGCAGCATCGCGGTTTCAACCAGGTTGGTATACAGGCCGCGATGGGGCAGGGCTTCGTCCGTGAAGGGCGCATAGTTGCCGCCGGTGATCAGCAGTAATTGGCGATCGCGGATATTGGGGCGTTCTCCGCTATTCGCGTTGCGGATCAGCGCGGCGCCTTCGGCACGGGCAGCTTCGATTTCTTCACCGGCGGCGGCTTTGGCCGCAATCACGGCATCCTCGCTGGCCTTTTTTGCTTCGGCCTTTGCTTCGGCAACGCGGGCCTCGGCCTCGGCTATGGCTTTGGCCGCGCGCTTTTCGGCGGCTTCAACCAGTTCGGCCGCCATCTCGGCTGCCATGGCCTCGGCTTCGGTTTGCGGAACATTCGGCGCACGTCCGATATCTTCCAGACAAGGCAGGTTCAGAACATCACCCACGCGGATGATGTTCGGGTTATTGCCGATCACGTCTCGGTTGGCGTCAAAGATGATACGGAAATCCTCGGTCGAATAGACTTCGATCGTCAACTCGCGCAGGCTGTCGCCCGATTGGATTTCGTAGGTCGAGCATGCCTCTTGCGCCGAGGCGGCTCCGGCCGCGGCAGCCAGTGCCAGGCTGGATATGAACAGATGAGGTTTCATGGGTCCTGTAACTTTGCCTTAGTTAGTTTCTTGTTAGTCTCACAACGCCGATCGAGGCATTGTCCTGATCCGGGTCGCCCTTGGCGTGAAGGGCCTGCCACAGCGCATCGGCGATGTCCTGCGACCAAGCGTGCACATTGGCTCGCACAATGGTCTGAATTTCTGCATCGCTGAGAAATTGCAGCCCGTCACTGCCCAGGATCAGCACATCATCAGCGGTCAGATGCAGCGGCTCTTCGGGGCAATCGACTTTGGGAATTGCAGCCCCCATGATCACCGATGTCAGCTGATTACGGTCCGGATGGACCTGCGCTTCAGCCTCGGTCAAAGTGCCCTGGGCCACCTTTGCATCAATGACCGGAGCCATTGAATGATCTTCGTTGATCTGGCGCAAAACCCCGTCGCGGAACAGGTACAATGGGCTATCACCGATCGAAATCCAGAACAGGCGCTGGTCCAGCAAAAGCACACCCAACAAAGTCGACCCCATGTTGAGGCCATCACCTTTTTCCTCACAATGAGCGGCGATAGCCGCATTGGCCTGCATAGCAGCCATGGGCAATGCGTCGATTGCTGCGCTTTCGGTCGGGGTAGTGCCATCAAGTTCAGCATCCAGCGCTTCGCGCCAGGCGGCGATCACCAGTTCTGATGCTACTTCGCCTGCCGCGTGTCCGCCCATACCGTCAGCGACAACTGCATAGCTGGCATTGGCTGCATCGAACATACGCGCTGCGACCGCGTCTTCCTGCGTGTCGCGCTGACCCTTGTCCAGGATCAGTGCAATATCATATGCCGGTTGCGCCAGCATCTATCAGGCATCCCGCCAGTCAAAGCCGTCGTCACAGAAGGCGGCAAACCGGATTGATGTTTCGCTGATCCGGATCAGGTCCCCGCTGGACAGCGCCACGGTGCTGAGTACGGGCTTGCCATTCAGACGAACCAGATTGGCCTTGCCGCCATGACCCAGATAGCATTTGCGATCTTCTGGATCATAAGCAATCACGGCATGATTGCTGCGCGAAATACCGGTGTCACCAAAGTCCAGTTGAATGGCCTGATCATCGTTGCGGCCAATCTGCATCAGACCTTCGGTTAAAGTGATGCACGAACCACGTCCTGGACCAGCGGTCACAACTAGCCAACCCACGGGGAAGGTTTCCTGCGCAGTTTCGGTCTTGGCCACCGGCTCTGCGCTTTCGATCATTTCCTGAACATGCGTGTCCGCGCGTTCAAAGCCAAGAAACGTGGTCTTGACGCGACCGCGACGGTCCTCAGCGGCAGGGGTTTGCACTGGCTGCGGCGGTTCGGGTGTAATTTCTGGTTCAGGTGAGATTTCCGAAACTAGTTCGGGTTGAGCAGGTTCAACCGGTTCGGGCTGAGCAGTTTCGAGTGTTTCAACAACAACCTCGATAACGGATTCTTCCTGCGGTGCCTCGGCCTGAACGGGTTCTTCGTCGGTTGCGATGTGTAGCGTCACGACCGGCTCTTCAAGTTCGGACGGGGACTCGGGTGTCTCAAAGATGTTGTCCTGCGTCTCTTCTACAACTTCGGTCACCACTACGTCTTCCGCAGCAGTTTCGTCCTGCTCGTCGGAAAACTCGGGCATGTCCTCTTCAGGGATCAGCTCGTCAGTGTCTTCGTAGGCTTCAGATGACATGTTGCCACCGGCTAGAGCATTGCGCAGCGCATTGAAATCCGCGATCGGCTGGGGTTTTTCAGCCTCGGGCTCTGCAGTTTCTTCGGCGACCACTTCAACTTCGGTTTCTTCTTTGGGTTTGCCGGCACCTTCGAGAAGCCGGCTGAGAGGGCTTTTATATTTGAACATGGTGTCGACACCTTTGCTTTCTGACACAGGATTGTTTTCCTGTGGGGGGCTACTAATCGCCTCTGCGCGCATCGGCACAACGGCACTAACAATCTGGAAACCAAACCAACTTTTACCTACCGCGACGGGCCGGTTCCCGTCAGGGTGGCGGATTTCCGGGCGCCACCCTCAGCTTTCACATTGCGGTAGATCACTTACGAACCGGTCAGATTACTCCTGCGCTAGCTGCATGACGGCAGCCGTTTCGGCGCCGTTGCGCGATACGGTCAGGCGGGCCTGGGACTGATTATCTGAGACAAGGGTTTTCAGCAGAGTATCCAGGCTCTCTTGTTCGTTCAGGACAGCCCCGGTCTGTGAATCCGAAATCAGAACGTCCCCATTCCGAAGGCTTCCTGCTGCATCGACGGGGACGGTGGTGACGACGGTCTGCCACCCCTGACCGCCTTCATTGCGTACGGTAAACCCAAAGCCGTTTTCCAGGCCGACCATGCGGATGGCGGGCAGGGCCAGCAAGCCGTTTTTGGCCAGGGTCTCACCTAGCGGGCGATAGCGCGCTGTCACGCGGATGTACCCGTCGGGATCAACGGACAGATCATCCAGTACCTGCGCGGCGAAGCTTGCATTCTCACGAATAGGCTCGCCGTTCAGGGTATAGATCGCAGCACCGCGTTTGATCCAGTCACCGATAACCGACATGTCCTGTGCCGGGTCAACGCCAGTTACAGCGATGACGCTGCCCGTGGATGCGCGACGTCGAGATATCTGGAACGGAATTTCGACATCCCAATGCGAGAAGGCAACTTGCGCTTCTGCCGGGGTCCCTGCCGATTCAGGTGAAGGTGCGACGAGTGTGGATTCGGCTGTCTGGGCTTGCGCCTCTTCTGTTTCAGCCGATGCGGCCTGTGTCTGCTCGACAGGCGCCGGAGTGGGTTCTGCCTTAACGGGCGCCGGTTCAACCTGTTCCGGCGCAGTTTCGATCTCAGCCACCTGCTCAGCAGGGGCTTCGGTTTCAGCGACCTGTTCAACAGGTGCTTGGGTTTCGGCTACCTGCTCGACAGGTGCTGCCGTCTCAGACGCCGCGGGCTCGGTAACGACTGCGGTATCCTGTGTCGGTTCTGTTTTTTCGCCGGACATCAGGAAATATCCGCCCGCGGCCAAACCGGCCACTACAACGGCGATGCCCGCGACCAGTTTACCGCTGCCACCCGATCCGCTTTTGACCACGGTGTCCACAGCCACAGGTGTTTCTTCCTTGGAGGTGAACTTGGCGAGCTCATCATCGTCCTTATCTTCGTTGCCTAAAGCAAGATCTGCATTGCCAGCCAGCAGGGCGGTCACCACGGCCTCGGCGTTTTCGCTCTCCGCCTTGATCCGGGCCTTTTCAACTTCTTCATCTTTGCGGTCCATTGCGACGATGACTGAAACAGGACGGTAGTCAAAGGTATCGAACATGACGCCCGGACCGCGGAACATGCGCAGCCAGTCCAACGCGCTTTGCAGGCGGTCGGTGGTGTGCACCTCCATCGCCTTGTCGATCGCCTCGAGGAACCCGTCCGGATAACCTTTGAACTGTCCCGCCAGCGGGGTATATGGGTCGTTTTGGCCGTTGTTGAATGCGTTCAGGCGAGTCTGGCCGTCAATCGGACGCTCGCCGCTGATCGCGTGATACAGGGTGGCTGCCAGAACATAGAGGTCGCTGCTGGGCCCCTGATCGGCGCCGCGCACATAGAATTCGTGGGGCGAATATCCGTCCTTGATCACCCGCAGGGTCAACAGAGCCGCCGATTGATGCGCCGCTTGCTCGCGCGCAGCGCCAAAGTCGATCAGAACCGGATCGCCGTTTTCGTCGATCAGGATGTTGTCGGGCGAGATGTCGCGGTGCAGCATCCCGCTTTGGTGGATGAAAGACACTGCTGACAGCATCTTTTCTGTCACCTGTACGATGAAATCCGGACCGGCCTTGTTGTCCGAGTTTTCGACGTAATCCAGCAGATCGCATCCTTTGATGAAATCCATCGCGATATAGGCGGTATTGTTGTCTTCAAAGACCTGATGGACATCGACGATATTGGGATGCACCAGGCGCGCGTGGTTGCGTGCTTCTTGAATGAACAAGTCGATGATGGCGCGGAGATCGTCTTTGTGATCTGGATCGGCGGGCTCGACCGTGTCGCCGTTACGGTGACACAAAGCGCCCGGATAGCATTCTTTGATCACCACATCGCGTTCAAGGCTGTCGCGGGCCAGATAGGTGATCCCAAAGCCGCCATTGCTTAGGAAACGCAGGATTTCATACTGACCGCGCAACAGTTTTGCGCCGGGTTGAAGCCCTTCAATTTTCGGTTCGTCGTGCGATGCACCGACCGCCTGGTTGTGGCTCATTTCTTTCCGCCCGTTCTGATCGTTTTGCGGTTAAACCAACTGGGTCAAATCGCCCCGAACTCACAACCAAACACAACCGCAGGACACTTGAGACGGTTAGACGTTTCAAATTTGACTTTATTGGGGCCGCCTCATGGCTTCACTATGGATCGTTTTTGACCATAAACAACATGTAGTGTTTTGATGAATTTCTGCGTCTATATATTGAAAAACAGCCTGCACAAAATGCAGGCTGATCGGTTGTTTGTATCCGCTTGGTCAACGGACTCAGAAAGTCTTAGATTCGATTCTAAGGTTTCCGAATCGCTGTTTGGCGACTCAATTTTAACGAGAAGTTATCAGGTTCCGGTTTTTGACTGTGCAGAATCCACCCGGCTGCCGGCCCAGGCCAGGTTATCGCTGAGCTGCGCCAATATGCTGATCGCGTCTTTCAAAGGGGCGTCTCCGCTTTCAAATTGCAGCAGCAGCAACAAGTCGGTGGCCTTCTCGAACTCGCCCGGAATCCAGTCAGCAGCAGGGTCGATTTCGCCCCCTTGTTCCAGACGTTCAGCAAAATCTTCGACGATTTCCTGACATGAATGCAGAAAGGCCGCGGGTTCGATATCGGACGCCTCGCGCAGGTCTTCATAGATGCTGGCAATTGCGGCCAGCCAGTCCTCGAGAATCGGGTTTTCGAGCGGTGGCAAAGCGGATTCCAGCGTGGCTTGCATGGAGGCTGCGTTTGTCTGTTGCGGTTCGGCTTCGGGAATATCCAGCGTTTCAAGATACGGCAGGAAGTCCTCTTTCAGATCTGCCCGTGCGGCCTCAAGGTCGGCTTGGCGGCGGGTCGATGCTATTTCCAGAACCTGTTCGGCCAGACCCTGACCGCCACAAGTTTCCCATAACGCGAAATCTGGTTCGGGCTCCTGTGCCATGGCGCGGACGGCGACCGGGGTGCCGATCGGCACAACCGAGCGGAACAAATCGCCCTTTTCCTTGTTGAGGCGCGACAGAACCCGATCAAGTGCTTCGTTGACATGCGGGAGATCGGTATGGGTGACGGCCAGCAAGCTGTTGGCGCGCAGTTCTTGCGGGACTTGTACCCACAGATGTCGTTCAGTCTCGCGCCAGGCATTGGTTCCGTTTGTGCACCAGATCGCGCAATCGACGTATTTCAGCAGATCGAGCGTTTCTTTGTAATTGTCGTCCAGCGCACCGGTTCCCGGCAGATCGAACAGAGAGATTTCCTGCAGGGCAGGGGTATTCAGCCCGACCGAAATGAAATCGGGCTCATCCGCAGCAGCTTTTTCCAGCGCGATGCCGGAATAGACCTTGGGTTCACGGTCCCACCAACCCACAGTAGTTTCCGGAGTTTCAGAATAGGCCACGATCACCAGTGGCAATTTCAGGTGTTGCGGTCCGGTTGGTAGGATATCGGCCCCGGCCAGCATATTGGCGAGGCTGGACTTACCAGCCCCGAATTCCCCGGCGAAACCGATATTAACCGCGTTGGACAACCGCTCGGCATGCGCCAGCGCACGGTCGCGCATATCACCCAGAGCCTCATCGGTTTGCAGGTTTTCGGTCGCGTTCAGAAAGCGTTCAAGTTGTCTAACTTCCTGTTCGGTTCCGGGAAATTCGATCATTCCGCAGCCTCTGCTAGTAATTTGTCTACGTCATCCGCGCCGAAAATGGCGCTCAGTTCTGCCGTGATGCGCTGTGCTTGGTCAAGAGCCGTTTGCGCTTCTGCGCGTTCATTGGTTTTGCCGCTTCCCATCCGATTTTCAAGATGGCCAGCCAGCAGGGCCAGATAATGATCCAGAACGGTGTTCAGGCGTTCCAGCAAATCGGCGCGTGCGGTGTCCACCAGATCGTCTCCGATCATCTCGAATTCCTGCACGATCATGCGTTCTGCGCGGGCGACAACGCTTTTGCGCGATATCAACCGAGACAGCCAGCTGACTCGCAGTTCAACCGTAATGCCACGGGTCAGCGCCGTGGTGTCCGGGCGGAACCAACGAACGGCACTGGTATTCATGCGGTTGTCACTAGGGTCCTGCCAGCCGGGCAGGGCACGCAGGGCGGCATTGCTTTGCATGTCGATCGAATACAGCTCGCTCAGCATCCGCTGACGCACCACCTGCGTGGCTCCCTGAACCAGTTCGCGCATGCGGTCGCGTAGCGGAGTAAAGTTCAGTTCGGTATCACCGCCCTTGGCGAGCAGAGGTGAATCCCCGTTCGGTCCCCGGACCACGGCCGAGACCGCCTCAGCCACGGTGTCATCCATGACGCCGCGTAGATTGGCCAGAACATCATCCATGTCATTGACGATTTCCGACGTCTTCTGTGTAACAAGCGAGCGCAGATCGGTTAGCGTCTTGTTATTCTCATCGCTACTATCGGTGGTAGGAATGCTTTCTTCCTCGATAGCGCGCAGATGGGCTTTACTGCGTTCAAGCTCGCCTTGGGCAAAACTGTTAAGGTGCTGCCACGCCATCCGCAGCTGTTCGTTGCGCGGACCCTCGGTCAAGGCGCTAGTGACGTGCCGACGCAGATCAGGCAGGCCCGAGGCGATCATCGCGGCAAACCGCAAGACGCCTTCGCGGCTGATCGGGCCCGAGCCACGTTTGATTTCCTCGACCCCGTCCAGATACTGTTTCATCTGTTCGGGATGCGCGCGCAGCCAAGCCAGGACCTCATCATGGTCGATGCCGGTTTCGTCGCCGGTCAGCGCATAATGCGCCCACTGCGCGCTGCCCATCAGCACGTCGATGTCCGAGTTGCCAAGCGCCTTTTCCAGACCGTCCATCACATCGGCGCGGACCTTGCCCGCATCTTCGGCACCGCCGCCCAATTCGTCGACACGGTTGATGAAAACCACGATCTGACCCAATTCCAGTGCCTGCATCAGGCGGAACAGTTTCAGATCAGCGCGCGACAGGGCTTGGTGCGCGGACAGGACCACAACAAAGAAATCGGATTCCTTGAGATACTGACGCGAGATTTCCTCGCGGATCAAAAGCGGGTCGTTGACGCCCGGCGTGTCCGTTACTGTCAGCGGGAAAGGGAAGTGGCCGATGTCGAAATAGACCTCGGCCTTGCGGGTGATGTCACTGTAAAGGCCACGATCCGATCCCGGATCGTGCTCGCCTTCTTCGGTCGGATCATCCCCGGCACAAACATAGCGCGCCAGATCGTCCGAGTTCAGCTCATCAAGGTCATGATGCTGGCCCAGCAGGTGCTTATAGCTTTCGCCCAAGCGCAGTTTGGCGCGGGTCTTCATCGCCTCGACCTGCTCTTCGATCATCTCGCGCTTATAGCTGTCCTCGTCATCGGGGAACATGTTGCGGAGCTCTTCGCCTTCGGCGATCAGCGCTTGCCACTGGCGGTTGTCGAAGAAATGGAACTCGGCCCCTGCGGTGCGTCCCGAAGGGTGGCCGAAATGCATATCGGTGATCACCGTCGTCCATGGGTTCACATCCGACGGCAGATATTCGGCCTGCCCGGTGAAGCCGTTGATCAGACGGGATTTGCCAGCCTTGATCTGCCCGACAAAGGCAATCGAAGGTTTCAAATTCGTCAGGTCACTGACGATGCGGGAAATGAACTGACGGGTCTCTTCGTTAGAGGCGCCGTTCATGTCATCGGCAATACGGATTAACTCGCGACGGTTGGTCTCACTCATAAACTTTACCCTGGTAACTTGTAATCACGGATAGAATTAGTCGAAAAATTGAATGTTTTGGCCGAGGTCATCCGTCCGGCCTCTTCAGACTTGTCCACAGGTTGACGACCGCACCCAGCTTACGTGCCTCGTGCACGGCTATTGCAAAGTTCTCGCCATCATTCAGGATCGCCAACCCAGCCCCTTTTCCGCCCGAAGGACGCATTACAATCAACTGTGGTTGATCCATTGCGGTGGAGCTGTCGTCATTCCACCCAGCAAGATCGCGGGCAAAACGAGCCAATAGATCGGAATTAGGATGTAGCGGACCTTCTTCCGCGCAATCGCCACTCGATTGCAGTGCCGCCCCGTCAGCGCCAGTCGCCAAAACACGACCCTGCGCAAACCGCTCGGAACCGTCATAAAAACGCTGCGCCAGAGTGTCTGTGTGTACAGCCTCATCGACGGGTGTCGCATCCTCCGGTTCAGAGTTGCCTGGAACGATGGAAATAACCGGCTCCGCCGGAACTTCTATGTTTTCACAGGCGGTTTCGATCTCGCTGAAAGTGATGCCGACATCATCCGCTTCAAGTGCGGAATCCGGTTGCAGAGAAATCAGCTCAAGCGGTGCCGGTGCACAGGCGATGTCGGTGACCAACTGCGCCAGTTTGACGGCAAGATCCTCTCGCGACTCCGTTTCGAAATCAGGCGCGATGCCGGATTGCACGCGAAACACATCGGTCACCCGAGAGCTATTGACCTCGATCGCCAGGCAATCGCCATTGCCGGCGGTGAATTCCAGCCGACGGGGCAGAATGGTGCCGCGAATGGTGCGCAACACTTTTTCGCGCCGCGCCTGAGCCGTTTCGCCCGGTACGGTAACCGCCGGATTAAGGCGGGCGACAGACGCGCGACCGATATCGTCGAGCAGCTCAAGTATGTCCGTGTCCATCATGCCGTGACCCCCTCTGGTCCCGTCTAAACTGCAGCCGCTACCGGCCCCAGGCTGAGATGCGATTTTGTCAGCGCCAACCCGACGTTGGCGCTGTTGTGACAGATGTAGCAGACCACATGATCGGGATATTCCCGGGTCCGCAGAAAGATGTGCAGCCGTTCATTCGAAAACACCGCGATTTCCCCAAATCCCGGGCTGTCCAATTCTTCAACTCCGGCCGAGCGCAACAATTCCTCAAAGGCTTTGACGCCGCGTCCCTGAAATAGGTTAGCCACGGCAATGGCCAAAGTGTCCAGAACGTCCGCGCTGTCTGCATCCGTGGTGTTGGTCCCCAGCAACATCCCCGTTTCCATATCGACATACCCGGCTGCAATGCAGTCGGGTATGGTGTCTATCGCGGTGTTCAGTGCGGCTTGGATCGTCATCGCTTTCTACCTGCGTATCTGGTCACAACACATGGAATTCCGCGCCGCCGTTTTTCGAAGCTTTCGGAACCGTATGCATCGTTTCCTTGGCGTGACGTGCGTAATGCTCGGCGGCAATCTGGTCGAACTCTTTAAGGAATGCGTTGAACACTTCCTTCATGCCGTCAGCATCGTCCGGCAGATCCTCATCCGCAGTGATGTCGCGCCACATGGAGGCCGCGCTAAGCGGTTTACCCGCAGGGACGTTCAACAAGTCTTCCAGTTTCTCACTGTTTTCCTCTGCCGAGACCGTCTCGTCAGCAGCACCATTGGATAGGGGCACAACCTGCATGTCCACAAGGCCATTGGATTCGGGCTCGGGCTCATACTCGTCATCATTGCCTTTCGGCTGTTCCGCCATCAACGCCGTGATTGACGAGACCGAAACATCGGCGCTCTGTCCTTCCGGTGATTGGTCAGCGGGTTCGACCTGCTCGGGCGTGCCTGCCAGCTTGTCTTCCAACGACGAGATGAAAGGGTCCGAGGCTGCGGGATCTTCGGCAGAATCTGCCGCATCCGAGTCCGACAGAAGGTTGATATCGTCATCTTCGTCCAACTCATCCTCATCCAGCAGATCGAACGAGTCTTCTTCTTCAAACGACCGAACGTGTTCGGATAAGCTCAGGCTGTTTTCCGGCGTGTCGCGGAAAAAGGCGCGCAGTTCATCCTCTTGAGCTTCCTGGGCCGGTTCAGCAACCTCCGTTTCCGTCACCATCTCAGCGCGCAGGCGATCGGCCTCTGCTGCGTCAATGCGTTCTTCGCGGTCGGTATCGCCGACACGGCGCTCGACACGGGCCGGACGGATTGGAAAGTTGGTGACAACTTCATTTTCTGCGCCCGCTTCAGTCTCGGGAACAGGGTTCACCAGTTTCAATGGTGCCGGTTCGTCAGTTTGTTCTGCTTTCCGCTTGGGGCGAATAGGCTGAACCCGAGGACCGTCGGACAGGCTGTTGTCGATCTGATAGCGTGCCAGTATATCGGCGCGGTTATCCATGATCTGTTCGGTGATCTCAAGGAAACTGTCGACCATCTTGCCGCCACCGCTGCGGGCCCAAAGCTCGGCGTCGCCGCTCTTGTCCCTTGCGGTGATCGCGTCACGTGCCGAGAACAGGATCGACCGGTTGAACAGATGACCTGCCTCACGGTTCACACGGCGCAGCACTTTCTGGCGATCTTTCTGGCCCAGAACGTCCGCGCGGGTGACCAAAAGCAACGAGTTATGTTGCAGCCGCTCGGGCAGAGACACCCAAGTCGCGCGCTCGGTCTCGCGCCAAGCTTGCGTCGCATGGGTACACCACAACACGCCATTGGCCTGTCCAACCGCGCGACGCCAGACGTCGCTTGAGATTTTTGGATCAGAAATGCCGGGGGTGTCGATCAGGTCCACCGCTTCCAGAATGTCGGCTTCTAGGAAGATGCGAACGAACTGGACGTCGTTCACCCCTACGGTTCCTAGCTGATCCAGCGTGATGTTCTCGCGGTCGCCATTATGGCGCTGCACATAAGCCGACTGTTTACCCCAACTGAACCACACGGGCGGCAATTGCGTTGCTGTGACTTGAGTTGGCAACGCCTGTGAGCGAAGCAAAAAGTTCATCAGCGTCGATTTTCCGGCACTGAATTCTCCCATCAACGCAAATATCGGTTTGCGCCGGGACCACTGCTCGATGCGTTCCCATGCCTTAGGAGAGACGAAGCGGGTTTTTGAATCTTTTGCCATGTCGCTACTTATGCTGCCTCGTTACTAAGATCTTTCAGGATGTCGCCCAGAATATCGTCACGCGATTTCTTGGGTTTCATACCCGCCATCAGGGCTGCCTGGTTTGGGTCCTGCTCGGCCGAGGCCGAGATACTCAGCAGGGTTTCGGCCTGCTCGCGCAGGAAGTCCGACAACCCAGCCCGGACGTTTTCCAGAACGGCCGCGATCTGATTTTCTTCAAGGTCCTTGGTGATCGAATTCGCCTCGGACGCGATCAGTCGCGTGTAATCGGCGGCATATGCCTCGAACCCTTTGCGGCGTTGCCACCAGCGACGCCACCATGTGCTTTGAAGGTCCAGCGCGATGGTGCGTCCGATGCCCAGCGGTGGTGGAACGCGTGGAACTATCGGGGCTTCGATACTGAATTCACCCAGATGATTGCCCAGCAGCTTCTGGTAAAGCGCCTCGACATCCGCTGCCGCGGTGCTGTAAAGCGCGCCCGCTTCTTTGCGCATGGCGCGAGCAAAGCTGAAATAGGCCGCCTTTTGCAATGTACGCAGGCCCGCTGGGTCATATTGCCAGGTGCCTTCCTCGCCATTCTGCTCGAGATGCGCAATTAGCGAGTCGGTGGCCCGTTTGACAAAGTTCGCTTCGGCCGACTTGAGCCGTTCCAGCACTTTGTCGCGCAAAGAAGTCGTCAATTCTGCGACCTTCTTTTCATATTCTGCGGCAACCTTGGCGATGGCCTCTTCGGGGGACACGCCGTCCAGATCGCGTACAACGCCTTGTCCGTCAGACAGGTGCTTGGCCACTGCAGTCGCCCGAATCTGGCTGGCGATATTGCGGGCGCGATGACGGACACGGTCCAGAAGGCGTGTTCCCGCCCCGTCAGCGATTCGTTCATTCATAGCCAACAGTAGATCCGGCAGACCTGACAACGCCCAGATTTTGTCTAACGAAGGGGCCTGATCACCGAATCCTGCGGCCAGATAGAAGGTGTTCAGGGCTTGCCGCGACTCTTCTGTCAGAATGTCGGGATTGCCGGTTAGTGCGGCTTCGGCCCAAAGGGCGCTGCCGAACACAACGCTGGTGTTGGTGTCGATATTGTTCTGTTTCAGTGTGTCCTGAATCCGGTCGCGGATTTCGGGCACCTGATTGACCGGATCGGACAGCTCGTCGATGCGATTCACAAACAGGATGATCTGCCGGTTTTCGAATTGCGCGATGATCCGCATCAGCGCCATGTCCATCGTGGTCAAAGCTTGGCTGGCGGCCAGTACAACTACGCAGACCTCAGATCCGCGCAGGCTACGCAGGGTGATCTGCTCGCGCACCATAAAAGTATCGTTGACGCCGGGTGTGTCGCAGAGTTTCAGCGAGATCGGATATTGCGGAATGTCCATGAACAATTCCGCAGATTTAGTGACGTCGGCAAACCGCCCAGTCTTGGGGTTAATGTCCGGGTCTTCGTCGTCACCCAGGCAGACATAGCGCTGGATCAGCTCTTCGTCGAAATAATCGTATTGGTGGCTTTGCCCCAGGATCAGGTCAAAATGCTGGCCCAGGCGGGCTTCGGACTTGGCCTTCATCTCTCCGATCTGGCGGCGGATATCTTCCATTTCGTCATCCGCACCGGCGCGATTGGCCAGCTCGCCCAGACGGCCGCCACCGACCATCAGGTTGTCCCATTCTTCCTGTTCGAAAAAGGTAAACTTAGCCCTTTTGTCGCCCTCAGTGCGGGCGTTGATGTTCAGCGTGGTCACCACCGAAGTCCACGGGTTCACATCCGACGGCAGCAGAGCAGGGCGCCCGGCCAGAATGTTCACAATCGAGGATTTGCCTGCTTTGACCTGCCCAACCAGTGTCACACTGGCCGTAAAATTCTCCATCTTCGTTTTGAGCGTCGCAAGCCGCGCCGAGGATCGCGCATCCGCCACCTCTGTCAATTGGTCGATCTGCGTAGACAGCGCAGTCATGGCCGAAGTCATCGGCGTCAGCGCCTCATTTCCTACGGACAGAAGGTGGTCATTTCGGGCCATGGTCAGCCTCCGGTTCCAGTGGCAGCGATGGGATGGTGGTCCTGACCGTCAGGAGAGCTCGTCATAATGTCGATCCGGGCAATCAGGTTCAGCGCATTGCCCAGAATCGCGGCCTCGTCACTGGGTGAGATCGACTCATAGGCTTGAGAATCGGCAAGCACTTCGATCGAGCTGAACTGTTCACAGTTTTCCAGCAAAGCCAGACGGCGTCCGGTCGGGAAATTCTTTGATTTGGTCTTTGGCAGCGGCATGCGCGAATTGGCAAGCAGGTAATGTCCACCGGAATGCGTGCGCAACGACACACCAAAGCCAGTGTTGGGGTGATCCCGGTTCAAGGACTTCAGTTCACCAAGAAAACTTTCGCGGGCAAGACCAACGGCGTCTTGCTCAGTAGAAGCAGCGTTCATCATATTGGTCACAGCTAAGACCCTCGCATTCGAGTTGAGCAAAAAGGAACTCGTACTATGCCCGAAGGCAAAAAGACTCATTAACTCCCGTCCTCCATAATTGTTGGCAAGGCGGTGTTATTTTGACGCGAATAAGATTTTTTGGCGTTTGAATTGTGGCGCAAATATGGTCGCTACTCACCAAGTGAATTCAACTCTTGGTCGAGCTGCAATGCCTCAACTACGTTCGAGTTATGGAGGCAGTGTTGAAAGTGGGGTTGGTGCTTGAACTGAAATGGCAACCTATATTCTATGTAATAATATGATTTTAAACAATAATATTGTAAGTTGTAGTATTTTCTTCCAGTTGAAGCCCGCATCTTGTCGATTGCAAGATTGCAGAAGTCACCAAGTCATTTCTTCTTTTCACCTAACGTACTCAACGTAAGCGAGTTTAACTTCATAGCTAATTTTTCTATGTCCACGTTTGGATTACAATTGATGGTGCGATCAAATTGGGGTGACGTAAAATCTGAATTAATTCCGCCAAGGCAGAGATTTGTAATTTTTCAATAATATCTTTGGTTAATGACCCGATTCTACATCTCACGTATCATCAAGGGCATCGGTCCTATGCGTCAGACATGGGGCATCGTTCAACAAACATTGTCGCGGAATAGAGATCAATAATCTTTGTTACAAGCCAAATTCCCTCTCGCACTCCACCGCAGGCTTTGTTATTGAGCACGTCGATCCGGTACTCATGACCGGCCGTGCGGGTGTGGCGAAATTGGTAGACGCACCAGATTTAGGTTCTGGCGCCGCAAGGCGTGGGGGTTCAAGTCCCTCCACCCGCACCACTTTAAAATCAATAGATTTTTTCGGCGACTCAGGCGACCTTTGCACAGATTTCCGATGTATCCGCCACAAGTTGCGCCTTCAATAGAGACGCCTCGAAGGACTTCAAGATCGGACGAGCGGCCTCGTGACCCCGTCCCGAAGTCACATCAAGCTCTGGGAACAACGTCTGAATTTCCATGACACTCTCTTCGTCCAACGCGGCAGTCCCTGCTTTGCCTAAAAGCAGGCTTTCCGATGCGACGCCATTGGCCCAGACAATTTCATGATCATCAAACAGCAGGTGGAAATACTCGACTTCACCACCTGTCCGCACTGATATTCCTACACCATCGACCAGATGCTTGGCCGATGCGAGAACCTGCGGATTGGCAAATTGCAGTTCAACCTCGGCCCCTTGCATTAGAAGGCGGTGTTGCGGGCTGACCTCAAAAGTGTCTTCTGCCCCCAGGGTACCCACATGAATCCTGATGGGTGCAAATTTTCCGATGGCCGCCATGGTGCGCCGACCAATCCAGCGAATCGGCTGTGCGCCATTGTCCATTGTCAGCACTTGATCCCCTACCTGGAGGGATTCGATGGGTCGGGGGCCGCCGGGACAAGCAATCATCGCTCCTCGCGCAAAACACAGAGGATCGGAATCGGCCCGGTCCCCAAACATCGAGTATCCGGTATTACGACCGTTGGAGAAAATGGGCGTAACCAGTTCGAGAGACTGGATCGCGCTTGCATCAATTGCATCCTGATCCGCGTTGCTCTCGAACTCTGGCGCCCAATAAGTGTTGCCATTGGTATCTTGGAAAACAACGGCCGTAATATCGACGGTGGTTCCATCTGTATAAGTAATGACCGCGTCGAAAACCATTGCGGCATCAAAGGATTGGGGTGGTCCTCCGTCGATGCTGAACTGGTCATTCGAGACGTTATTGTCCAGATCATAGGCCGTGGAGTCCCCACCGCTGAAACCCGATCCCGCTGGCGAGAACGTCTGTCTGCTGTCAAATAGCGGGTTTGCCCCGGAGCCATAAGTGCCGAGACTCGCGTTGACTGCACCTGGGGCCAGGTTTGAGTTACCCTCAGAAGGGTCCCAGATTTGTTGGTTGCCAAGGGAAAAGACGGTAAACGTTGTCGTCATGGGATACTCGTAAAAACAAAAAACAATCGTACAACGGTTAATTAGCCCCTGATTTCTTAAAAATTCAAGAATTTTTAAAAGATGATGCGTGTATGCGGACCAGAATTCACGGAACAAACAAAGGTCTGAGCGTATTCTAATTGGTACACGGGATCAGCCATTCGATCGAAAACAAAAAGACGGGGCTTGCCTTGGGATAATATGAAAACGTCCTGACGTGGCGTTTCTAATTCAACGACTCGCGGTGCATATCCTTGATGGACGGCTTTCTCATGTTAGGATCGCTGTCATGCTCGGCAGGGTGCAGTAAAAACTTGCATTCGAAAGGGTGAAACAAACACTGTTGAAAGAAAGCGGTTTGTTGGGTCAAATGCCCGGAACTGTACTGTTTTTCGATACAGCAAACAAAAAAGGCCAAAATGGCCAGTCCACCAACGGAGGTCACACAATGACAATTTCAAACACTCTGAAGCCCGCCCTGCTGGCTTCAGCAGCGATGCTGTTAACTCAGGGTGCCGCTCTGGCCGATCCCATTAAGATCGCCGTCAACGAATGGACGGGTCAGCACATCTCGGCCCATTTTGCAGGGGCGTTGTTCGAACAACTGGGTCACGAAGTCGAGTATGTAACCGCAGGTGCCGTGCCGCAGCTGGCTGCTATTGCGGAGGGTAGCCTGCACTATCAGCCCGAACTGTGGACCAACAACGTTGGTGACATCTATCCCAAGGCTGTTGAGGCCGGTGACATCATCGTTGTCGGCGGTCTGGGGCTTGAGCCGCAGGAAGGCTGGATCTATCCGCCATACATGGCCGAAAAATGCCCAGGGCTGCCCGCCTATGAGGCGTTGTATGACTGTGCGCAGGCTTTTGCCGCCGCGGATACTTTCCCGGATGGTCGTCTGATCACTTACCCAGCAGACTGGGGCACCCGGTCCGCTGATCTCGTCGAACTGATCGATTTGCCGTTCAAACCGGTTCCCGGAGGGTCCGAAGGCGCAATGCTGGCTGAACTGAAAAGTGCCGTGGCCGCCGAGCAGCCGATCCTGATGATGATGTGGCAGCCGCATTGGGTCTTTGCCGAAACCGATGTGAATTGGGTTGAATGGGACACGCCGCATGGCACTTGCGACGAAGCCAGCCAGAAACGTGGTGAGGCCTGTGGATTCCAGCAAGCAACCGTCGACAAGATTGTGGCCAAGGATTTCGCCACGACCTATCCGGATGCAATGAAGATGGTTGAGCTGATGAGCATGACCAATGACGTGCAGAACGGATTGATCCTGGAAGTGGACCAGAACGGGCGTGAAGTCGAAGAGGTCGTGGCAGAGTGGATGGGGGCAAACGAAGACGTTTGGCAGCCCTGGGTTGCAGCAGCAAAACAGTAACCCTCTCTGACGTTGGTGGAGCGCCTCTGCGTGCTCCGCCCATTTTCAAGGCTGCCGAAATGACCGCATCTTCCCCGACCAACACCCCGAAACTCTCCTGCAAACACGTTTGGAAACTTTACGGTAAGGGGGCAGATCAACATTTGCGCAACACCGACATAGCAGGGCAGGACCCGTCCGAGGCCAAAGCTCTGGCGCAGCGCATTCGCGATGACGGTGGCATTGTTGCCTCGACCGATGTCAGCTTTGACGTCATGCCGGGTGAAATCTTTGTAATCATGGGGCTTTCGGGATCCGGAAAATCCACCATCGTGCGCTGCTTGTCTCGTCTGGTTGAACCGACCGCCGGTGAGATTCTACTGGATGGTGAAGACCTTCTGAAAGTCTCAGCGAAGGAACTGATCGACATACGCCGGCACAAGATGGGAATGGTATTTCAGAGCTTTGGTCTGATGCCGCATCTGAACGTTCTGGAAAACGTGGCCTTTCCGCTGAAACTGCAAGGCCTGGACGACAAAGAACGTCTAGAGCGTGCCGAGCGTGTGATCTCATTGGTTGGTCTGGAGGGCCGTGAAAGTAGTTTTCCCAGCCAATTGTCTGGCGGTCAGCAACAGCGTGTCGGTATCGCGCGATCTTTGGCTGTGGAGCCCGAGGTCTGGTTTTTGGATGAACCATTTAGCGCGCTGGACCCATTGATCCGCCGTCAGATGCAGGACGAATTCCTGCGGCTGCAGCAGGAACTGCACAAATCCATCGTCTTCATCACTCATGATTTTCTTGAGGCGCTGCGTATTGCCGATCGTATGGCAATCATGAAAGACGGCGCGGTGGTACAGATCGGGCGACCGGTAGATCTGATCCTGAACCCGGTCGACGATTATGTGCGCGAATTCACCAATGATGTTCCGTGGGAGCTGATCCTGACTGCGGGCGATGTGGCCTCGGATAATGCGCCGCCGGCTGGGATCAAAGAGGTTCCTGCCTCGACCAATGTTGCAGACCTGTTGCCCTATTTGGCCTCACACGACAACGGAGTGGCCGTTCGAAAGGACGATGCGCTGGTACACATGACCAGTCAGAACGTGATCGCTGCTTTGGCCAGCGGTGTATCCGACGCCTCAGCGGTCAAGGACTGACCTCATGGATGCAGCTTCGAACAGATCGCTGGTGGTTTGGCTTGCGGTCACGGTGCTTGTGGCCATTTGCGTCGTCTTTGCCAAAAGCCTTGGGCCGTTGGTCACCTATCCTGAGGCGTTGGTGTTGCCGGTGACCGATCCGATGAACACCGCGATGCGGTGGTTTGTCGTGACTTTCGGCTGGTTTTTCAAAGGCATTTCCTGGCTGTTGGACTGGCCGATACTGCTGGCCAAGACACTTTTGCATGCGGTGCCATGGGCGGCGTGGTTCGTGCTGTGGGTCTATCTGGCCCTGCGTGCTGGGGGTAGGGGGCTTGCGATTTTCACCGCCGTCAGTCTTTTGTACATGGTCACGTTTGGGTTCTGGACCCAGTCGATGAACTCTTTCGCCCTTGTGGTGGTGTCAATCCCGTTGGCAGTGGCATTGGGATTCGCGCTGGGGACATGGGGGTTTCTGTCCGACCGGGCCTATCGCATCATCATGCCGGTTCTGGATTTAATGCAGACGGTTCCGGCCTTTGCCTATTTGCTGCCAATCCTTTTGCTCTTTGGTTTTGGCACGACCGTCGGCCTGGTCGCCTCGATCCTGTTTGCCTTTCCACCGATGGTGCGCAACACCATTGTCGGTCTGCGTGGGGTTCCGGACGAGGTCATCGAAAGCGGCTTGATGAGCGGCGCCACCCCATCCCAGCTGTTCTGGCGGGTGCGGGTTCCAACGGCGCAGCGGCAAATACTGCTGGGGGTGAACCAGACGACAATGGCCTCCCTGTCGATGGTTATCATCGCTTCGATCATCGGTGGCACCAACGATATCGGATGGGAGGTTCTGTCGACCATGCGTAAGGCGCAGTTTGGTGAAAGCCTGCTCGCCGGAATCGTGATCGCGTTGATGGCCATGGTGTTGGACCGGATCACCTGGGGGTTTGCAGTTCAGTCCAGTTCAACCAAGCGCGGTGCTTCGGGTTGGATCATCTGCGCTGCACTGTTTGGCGCGGCGTGGCTGCTGGCTTTATTCTTCCCGCCCCTCAAGGACTGGCCCGAAGCGTGGGTGCTGAACCCGGCCCCGGCAATGAATGCTGGGCTCGAGTGGGTCTTTGTCGAATTCCGCACCGTGCTTGAGGCAATCAAGCGGGCCGCGCTGTTTTATCTGATGCTGCCGATCAAGATCGGGCTGTCTCAAGCCGTCAGCCCGTTTACCTGGGGGTTTGGCATGACCCCGGCGGTAACAATTGGCTATGCACTGATCGTCACGGCAGTGGCTGCGTATTTCGCGCTAAAAGGAAAGATGCTTCCAGCACTTTGGGTGATCCTGTTTGCTCTGGTTCTGTATTCTGGCCTGACCGGTTTGGCCTGGGTGGCGCTTTGTGCCATCATCGTGGCTCTTGCCTGGCAGGCCGGAGGTAAAAACCTTGCTCTCTGGGCCTTAGCAGGGGTCGCCTTTTTACTGCTGACCGGTATTTGGGAGCCGTCGGTTATTTCTCTCTACCTCTGCGGGGTAGGCGTTCTGCTGTCCTTCCTGTTCGGCAGCGCCATCGGAATTTGGGCGTCTGAAAATGATACCGTGTCACGCATTGTGCGGCCCGTGATCGACACGCTGCAGACCATGCCCTTGTTCGTAATCCTCATCCCCTTTGTCATGGTGTTCAAGATCGGCGAATTCACGGCCCTTCTGGCAATCATTGTTTATGCGATCGTTCCGGCGATCCGATATACCGAACACGGGTTACGTAACCTGCCACATGACGTGATTGAGGCCGCAACGGCCATCGGCACGACGCCCCGGCAATTGCTGTGGCAGGTGAAGCTACCCTTGGCGGTTCCTTCAATCATGTTGGGCCTGAACCAGACGATTATGTTCGGCATCTCGATGCTAGTAATCACTGCACTGGTTGGAACCGACGATCTTGGTCAGCAGATTTACATCGGTCTCGGTGACGGCGATTTTGGGGTCGGTATGACCGCAGGCATCGGCATGGCCATCATTGCCATGATTGCCGACCGCATTACTCAAGGGTTCAGTCAACAAATTCAGGCACGTCTGGGAGTGAAACTGGACGATCACTTCTGACACCACAGATTTGCGTATCCGGAATGATAGTAAGAAGTGGCGAAAAATGTTGAGTTTCTATCAGGAAAACTTCTTCAATCGGACTTTCTCATCTAAGCCTTCACACTTCATAAAGTTATCAGAAGAGAAATCCTATCTTGGTGAAATCTCAATCTTAGTAAAAGAAACTGGAATTCAGCTTTCGTTGAATTGGGAGGTGGCGTCGCGAAGACGACCGGTTCGACGATGGGGCAAGTAAGCCTCACCTGTAAAGGTCGGCGATTGGCAACCCGTACTTGCATACGTGATTTCTATCGGTTGCTGTGAATCGCAGTGTCGCATCATCAACAAGATGCGGCGTTCAACAGGGTTACGAGGAGGGAAGAATGAACGCGTTTCATAAAATAAAACACTCGGTTGTGGGCGCCTTATTGGCCGCGGGCATTTCGTCGTCGGCTTGGGCTGCAGAGTTCGACTTTAAACTGCACCATTTCCTGAGTCCGAAAGCGTCGGCGCATGCGAAGATGCTGGAGCCCTGGGCAGAACGGATCATGGAGGCCTCGGACGGGCGCATCTTGATTGAGATCTTTCCATCCATGACGTTGGGTGGAAAGCCACCACAGTTGCCACGTCAGGCGCGTGATGGCGTTGTCGATATGGCTTGGATGGTAAACGCTTATGCTGCCGGGGCTTTCCCGCGGACGGAAGTCTTCGAATTACCCGGTGTCCATCAGGGTGAGAGCGCCGCTGTGAACAAGGCGATGCTGGAAATGTACCCTGACGAATTATCTAAGGACTTCAAAGGTCTCGTGGCCTTGTTCCAGCACGTTCATGGCGGCAATGCCATTCACATGGCCAGCGAACCGGTGCGGTCACCGGAAGAGTTCGCAGGCAAAAAAATCCGCATCCCGTCACGGACTGGCGCATGGGTGCTGGAAGCGCTGGGGGCCAGCCCAGTTCAAACATCAGTCGGTGAAATACCTGTCGCTCTTTCAAAGAAAGCCATCGACGGCGCGCTGATCCCGTTCGAGATCATCCCCCCGCTGAAAATACAAGAACAAACGAAATATCAGATCGAGGGCCCTGATGGAAAACGGCTGGGAACCACCACGTTTTCCTTAGTTATGAACGAGGATCGCTGGAACAGCCTACCGGCCGATATTCAGCAGATTTTCATCGAAAACTCAGGCCCTGAATGGCATGCGGAAGTGGGCGAAATCTGGGACGGTTCCGAAGCGTTTGGAATAGACGTTGCCACCAAGGCCGGGAACGAGCACATCCAATTGAGCGAGAAAGAATGGACTGCCTTTGAGACAGCGCTCGAGCCGGTGGCGGCGCGCTGGATTGCCGAAATGAACGAAAAGGGCATCGATGGGCAGGCCATATACGACCGCGCCGTCAGCCTTGTTTCTCAGAATATGAGTTCGCAGTGATGTGATGCGGCGGCAGAATAGAGGTGGCGTGGCAAAGTTTGTAATTATTGCCCGCCACCTGATCACAATTTGAGCGCTTTTCGGCGGGTTGTCTTGATCGGCGTAGTTTTGGTGAATGCTTGGTCAATCTTGACCGGTTCTATCATCAACAAGCTCTTCCTAGAGGATTTTGAGTTGGCCGAGATTGGCGTAGCGATTGCCGCTTTGCTGATCTAGGGGGTGGCGTTCAGGATATCCATACTCCACCCCCGGTGGTCCTGATCACTCATGCGATCATTGTCGAGGCCTATGCTGTAACAATGATCTTGATTGCCTTAACTCCCGGTTTAATCGCAAAGACCTTCTTTATCCTTATCATGCTGCCCTACTGCTGGTGAATCGGGATGTCGGCTCCTCGGGCGAAATCATCACTCTCGATGTAACTGTCTTCATCATTCGGCTCAGGCACCGAATGTCCCGACGCGGGATACGTTTCTGGGGGTATTGCCATTTTCATTACTTACCCAGTAGAACAATCTGATCCGCAAGTTCCAGCGAGGCCCCCAGGGATCGGCCCGTGGTCATGACCATTTGCGGCAGCACCATCCATTCCAAAGACCAGGCACTGCCGGAACGCTCTTGTTCGTGAACAAGTGCTTGGTGCATTCCCGAAAGTTGGGTGGCATTAAAACGAGCCAGCGTGACCAGCAATTCGGCCTTAACCGGGTTCTGCTTGTGCGGCATCGCCGAAGAGCCACCACCGCCGGACAGGCTGATCTCGTCAATCCCTTGTTGGGCCATCAGTGCCACGTCCTGCCCGATCTTGCCCAGAGAGCCGGAAACCAACGATAACCATCCCGCGAATTCCGCGATGCTGTCCCGGCGGCTATGCCAACAATGAGGCGTGGTTTTCAAACCGAGTATTTGGGCCATTTCCGCGCCAATCTTCTGGGCATCACCTCCCCAGGCGGCGGCATTCCCGATTGCACCACCAAGTTGAAGATTCAGAAGACGAGGTTTTATCTGTTCCAGCCGAACACGATGGTCGTTCAGCGGCAGAATCCAACTCTCCAGACGGTCAGCGACTTTCATCGGAAGGGCTGCTTGCATCCTAGTGCGCCCCATCAATTCGTTTTGACCGTGAGCGTCGCTAAGGGCATTCAATCGCTCGATTAAACTAGACAGGCGATTTGAGAATAGGGTGCAAATTGTCTTCAGTGATAGGATCAAAGTCGTATCGACTATGTCCTGCGATGTCAGTCCGCTGTGGACCGCGGCGCGGTAGTTTTCGGGCAATGCCGCATTTATGGATCGCATAAACGCGGGCACGACGACGCCGTCTATGGCGACACCCTTGCGAAGATCGTCTATATCAATGGTGACATCCCTGATCGCCTTGGCCGTATGTTGGGCAAGCTCAGCGTCAACTCGACCAACGGCACCCAATGCGTGCGAGTACGCGGCCTCAACAGCCAGCATGTGTTGAAGCTGAACGTCTGCGGAAAGCTCATGGCTAATCTCAGCATCACTAAACAATCCACCAAGCCAGGGGTGATCGAAAACGTCACTCATACTTCACCCGGCACGAAATTGGCGGTCATCAATCCCTCCTCAGGCAGCACCTAACCCTAGGATTTTACGGGCCTCACTGGGATTGGCAACGGGTCGCTCGTATTTGTCGCACAGGTCCACCGCTCGTTTCACCAGCGCGGCATTCGAGGGGGCTAGCGTGGTTTGATCCATCCTGACGTTGTCTTCCAGCCCAGTGCGGGTATGCCCGCCCGCCGCGATAGCCCATTCATTGACGACGATCTGGTTCGGGCCGATGCCGGCGGCACACCACTCGGCTTCTGGTGCTCTGTCTTGCATGGATTTGACGTAGAAATCAAAAACGGCCTTATCGGCAGGCATGGCGTTTTTTACACCCATCACGAATTGAACATACAGTTTGGCAGACAGTTTGCCGTCTTCGTGCATACGGATCGCCTGAAGGATGTGGGATAGGTCAAACGCCTCAATCTCAGGCATCACGCCATAGGTTTGCATCTCAGACGCCAGCCAATTCACGAGGTCAGGAGCGTTTTCGTACACCCGTGTCGGGAAGTTGTTCGATCCAACGGAAAGGGATGCCATGTCAGGCCGAAGCGGCAACATCCCGCCCCGTTCCTTTCCCGACCCTGACCGACCGCCAGTCGACAGCTGGATAATCATGCCCGGGCAGTGTTCCTTTAGCCCTTCGATCAGCTTGGCAAACCGCTCCGGATCGCTGGTTGGCGTGCCATCATCATTGCGGACATGGCAATGGGCGATCGAGGCCCCCGCCTCAAAGGCTTCATGCGTACTTTCAACCTGCTCTTCGATGCTGATTGGAACAGCGGGGTTGTTCGCCTTGGTCGGCAAGGAGCCAGTAATGGCGACACAGAGGATGCATGGTTTGTTCATGACGCACTCTTTCCGATTAGCTTGCCTGCCCCAAAGCCTGGAAAGGGTTAGGGACTGAGCGAAAGCTCAGATATCAAAAAACACGGTCTCGTTTTCGCCCTGAAGACGAACGTCAAACCGATAAACAGCTTGACCATCCCGTTCGCTACGCTGAGCTATCAATGTTTGGCGGCGGCTTTCCCATTCTATCAGGTTGATGACCGGATCAGCGGCGTTGGCCGCTTTTTCGTCACTGAAATAGAGGCGTGTATTGAGGCCAACATTGATGCCCCGCGCTACGATCCACAGGTTGATATGAGGGGCCATTATCGTGCCCGATCGACCGGGAACCGTGCCGGGTTTTATCGTATCAAATCCCCATTCGCCGGTTTCGAAATCGGTGATCACACGGCCCCAGCCGCGAAACCCGTCCTCGACGTCACCAGCATGTTCCGGGTGTGCGTAATTGCCATCGGCATTGGCTTGCCACGCCTCGATCAGCACATCCTTGATCGGGTTTCCCGTCCCGTCGATGACCAGACCTTCGATCCGAATGCGCTCACCTTTGGCATTGGGACCGGAAATGTCCCAGCCCAACTCGTTTTCATAGATGTCGAACCCGGCCGCGCCAGGGGCAAGACCAATATGTACGAATGGGCCAGCGGTCTGAAACGGGGTTTCCTTGAGATAGTTTAGCTTTTGAGGCATCGGATCAGTTCCCCTCCAGTCGGTTCTCGAACAGGGTGGACCGGCGCCCCCGCAGCACGATGTCAAACTTATAGGCAATGGTATCGAGAGGGATCGTCGCGTTCATATCCAGTGCCGCAATCAGTTGCTCAATCGCATTTGGATCGGGAATGGTTTGCACGATGGGGCAAAGGTCGATCAACGGATCCCCCTCAAAATAGCATTGCGTGATCAGACGTTGTGCAAAGGCCGTGCCAAAGACGGAAAAATGAACATGCGCGGGACGCCAGTTGTTGACCCAGTTGCGCCAGGGGTAGGCGCCAGGTTTCACGGTGCGGAAATAATAATATCCGTTCTCATCCGTGATCGCGCGTCCGCAACCGCCAAAATTCGGATCGATAGGGGCAAGATAAGTGTCTTTCTTATGGCGATAACGCCCACCGGCATTTGCCTGCCACATTTCCACAAGCGTGTTAGGCACTGGGCGGCTGTTTTCATCCAGAACCCGTCCGTGCAGAATGATCCGCTCGCCAATCGGGCTTTCGCCGGGTTTGGCATAATTCGACAGCAAATCCTTATCTATCGGATCAACATCTTCATGACCAAAAACCGGTCCAGTGATCTCGCTCATTGAGTTTTGCAAGCTTATCAACGCTTGTTTTGGCGAACGGGACACCGAGGTCTTATATCCTTGAACATAAGCGGGGGGATGCCAGTCACGGTCACGCTGGTAGAATTCGCCGGGTTTCACCATGTCGACATTTTCCTTTTTGCTACGGAAACGTTCGCGCGTCTCTCGTGTCAGTCCTGTTCCATTTCTTCATAGGTCTGTTTAGCAAGCTTCAGCGCATGGTTGGCGCGCGGAACACCTGCGTAAACGGCTACGTGTTGAAAGGCCTCCAAAACGTCTTGTTTGCTTGTACCCGTATTGACGGTGGCGCGAATATGCATCGGGATTTCCTCAAAATTACCAAGTGCGGCCAACAGCGCTAGTGTCAGCATCGAGCGTTCCCGATCCGAAATCCCGTCCGACGCCCAAACCGTTCCCCAGGCCCCTTCGGTAATCAAGGTCTGAAACGGCTCATCAAAGGATGTTTTGCAACCCTCGGCATGATCGACATGGGTATCACCTAAAATCGATCGCCTCACGTCCATGCCTTGTTGATAACGGTCAGCCATTCAATGTCTCCTCGATAAAATCGCCGATCAAAGTGGCAAATTGTTCCGGGGCTTCGACACATGGTAAGTGTCCTGCGCCCTGTATTTCTTTGTATTGCGCGCCGGGTATCAGGGCAGCTGTGTTGCGCACCAGTTCAGGAGGGCTGGCCAGATCTTCCGAACCGCCAATAGCCAGAACCCGAAGGCGCAAGCCCGCGTTAGTGGTGCTCAGATCAGTGTCGGCGATGGCGGCGCAACAACCGATATATCCGTCCGAGGGTGTTCTGTTCAGCATGTTGCGCCAAGCCGTCAGTTCCGCAGATTCCTGGAATGCTGCGCTGAACCAGCGCTCTAGAATGGGTTCAGCCAAAGCTGCAATTCCACCCGCGCGCACAGCGTTGATCCGATCTTGCCACATCTCGGCCTCGCCCATTTTCGCAGCCGTGTTTGACAAAACAAGCGCATGTACAAGATCAGGACGGCGCGCGGCCAGAGACTGCCCAATCATACCACCGATTGACAGACCAACAAAAACGCAATCGGAAACGCCAAGATGATCAAGCAGACCTTCGGCATCGCGCGACAAATCTTCTATTGAGTAAGGCGCGGGAGGGCAGGAAGACAGGCCGTGTCCACGTTTGTCAAACCGGATCAGCCGAACACCATTCGGCATCAGCGGAATGATCTTATCCCACACCCGTAAATCCGTTCCCAGTGAATTGGCGAACACAACCGGAAATCCGTCCGGGTCCCCATCTTCGCGCCAATGCAGGCTTGCGTTATCCAACTGGGTCATCCGCATCAGTAGGGCAGGCCAACATAGTTCTGCGCAAAGACTGATTGAGCCTCTCGATTTTCTCTAAGGAAATCGACGTCGGCTTGCTGCATTTTAAGATCAAACTCATTCTGTTTTGGAAAACGATGCAACAGGTTGGTTGTTGCCCAACTGAAGCGTTCGGCTTTCCAAATACGCGCCAATGCTTTTTCCGAATATCGGTCGATACCTTCGCTGTCGCCTTCCTCGAAATATTGCACTAGCCCGTTGTAAAGATAGTGAATATCGCTGGCGGCCGTATTCAGGCCCTTGGCCCCAGTCGGCGGAACAATATGGGCAGCGTCACCGCACAAAAACAGCCGCCCCCAACGCATTGGCTCGGTCACGAAAGACCGCAGCGGTGCGATGGATTTCTCAATCGAAGGCCCTGTCACCAGCTTTTCGGCGAACTCCTCGGGAATGCGACGTTTCAGTTCCCGCCAAAACGCGTCGTCGGTCCAGTCTTCGGGTGAGTCCGACAGCGAGCACTGGATATAATAACGGCTCAGGTTTTCGTTGCGCATCGAGCACAAAGCAAACCCTCTATCCGAGCCCGAATAGATAAGTTCGTCATGGACCGGAGGGGTCTCCGACAGAACGCCCAGCCAGCCGAACGGATAAAGCTTTTCGTATTCCTTGCGGATCGTCAGCGGAATGGTCTGGCGGCTGACGCCGTGGAACCCGTCACACCCAGCGACAAAATCACAGCCGATCCGGTGTGTCGTGCCGTCCACCGAATAGGTTACATAAGGCGCGTCGCTGTCGGCATCGTAAATTGTTACATCTTCGGTGTTGAAGATAATTTTCCCACCCATCGCCTCGCGCGCTTCGTATAGATCACGCGTGACTTCGGTCTGGCCGTATACGACCACATGACTGCCAGTATGTTCTTTGAAGTTAATCTCGAACAGAGTGTCGCCATACGAGATGATGGTGCCGTCATGTACAAAACACTCTTCGTCCATTCGTCCGGCAACGCCGGCCTCGCGCATCAAATTCACAAAGCCCGTTTCGAGGATGCCAGCCCGGATACGCCCAAGGACATACTCCTTAGTCTTTCGTTCCAGCACGATGCTATCGATGCCTTTTCGGTGCAATAGCTGGCCAAGCAGTAAACCCGATGGGCCACCGCCAATAATAAGAACTTTTGTTTTCATACTGGGGTCTCCTGCCTGCAGATTGATGTATTGAAACTGAAATGTAAAATGAGTTATCGGTTGGTTTAGTTGCCTAGAGAGATAAGAAAATGATCGACCGACGCATCAAATTCCGCCACATTCAATCATTTGTGGAAATCGCGCGGGAAAAGAGCCTGAAACGCGCCGCAGCCAAGCTGTTTCTGACCCAGCCAGCGATTTCAAAGACGCTCAAGGAACTTGAAGAGATTGTCGAAGCCCCTTTGATGACGCGCAGCCGTTCGGGCGTGGCACTGACCGAGGAAGGACAGGTTTTCCTGCATTTTGCACAGATGTCTCTGGCCAGCCTTCAGCAAGGTCTGGACGGGGTGGAACGTGCCGGTCGAAAAGAAAAGGAAAAGCTTACAATTGGTGCGCTCCCCAGCGTCGCCGCCTGGATAATGCCCAAAGTCGTCAGAGAGTTTGATGCGCTTGCCCCTGATGCAGCCCTGCAGATCGTCGACGGGCCACATGGGTATTTGGTAGATCGGCTGCGTCTTGGGGAACTTGACATGGTTATAGGACGGCTAGGGCGTCCTGAAACGATGCAGGGTATTTCATTTACGCAACTCTACAACGAGCAGGTGGAATTCGTGGTTCGACCAGGCCACCCAATGCTGACAGATCCTAATCTGCACAGGATTGCCGACTGGCAGGTCATATTCCCGCCGGAAGGGTCCGCAATTCGTCCACTGGTGGAGCGCTTTCTGATTGCCTGTGGTGTTGGAGAGATTCCCAATCGGCTGGAAACAGTTTCGGGTGCTTTTGGTCGCGTCTATACCCGCCAAACCGATGCGATCTGGATCATCTCCGGTGGTGTGGTTGCAAATGAAATTGCCGATGGGCGGCTGGTCAAGCTGCCAATCAATACCGAGTTAACGCAGGGGCCAGTGGGTTTGATGACACGGCCAGATATCACGCCAACACCAATTCAGCAGGTCTTTCGACTTGCGATACAGAATGTGACTAAATCCGCATAGGGAATATTATGGTAAAATGTTCTTTCTAGATTAACGCACTTCGTCGATCCTTACGGGTGACCTGACTATGATATGACGAGAGTTCCGGTCATCTTCGACCCTTGTCGTCGAAGATGAACCAAAACCCTTTAGTTTTTAATAAGCCCAATTGCCAAGCTTGCTAGGTTTAGAGCTTATCTCAGGACCACGACACTGCAATTTGAGTGCCGTACGACTCTGGCAGCCGTAGACCCCAACAGCAGATCAGACAGCCCAGGGCGGTGCGATGAAACGACAACGCAATCTGCCTTGTGCTTTTCCTGCCAGTTAAGGATCGCGTTTGTCGTGTGTCCGGACACCACATGGATATCGACGTCCGATCCGAATTCTTCCTTCAAAGTGCCCGACAATTCCTCGCCAGCCTTCTTAAACTGATCTTTGGGAAAGTAAGAGACCATGTAAGAAGGTAGTTCTTCCATAATGGACAGGACTGAAATCCGACCACCTTCCGCCAAAAGTTTACGTGCGGCTTCGATGGATGCCGAATATTCCTTTTCGTGCCCGGGTGCGACTGGAACAAGTATGTGTTTGAACATTTGATATCCTCTATTTCAGCGCATTGGGCAGCCAAGTGGCGATTTCCGGGAATATGAAGATCAAGGTCAGGCCGACAAATTGCAGGACAACGAAGGGTCCAACCGAGTTATACACATCTCCCATGCTTACGTCCTTGGGTAGCACACCCTTAATCCAGAACAGAACGAAACCGAACGGAGGGGTCAGATATGCGATCTGGATGTTCACGATGAACAGGGCACCGAACCACAGTTTGTCGATCCCCAGCTCGTCAATGATCGGAATGAACAGAGGCGTGCAGAGCAGGATGATGGCCCAGTCATCCATGACCATACCCAGGATCAGGATAATCAGCATCATCATCAGCAGTATACCGGTGCTGCCACCAGGCATAGAAAGAACCAGATTGGTCAGAAGGTCCTGGCTGCCCAATGTGTTGAAAACGTTGAGATAGACGGTCGCGCCAATCAGGATCCACAGACCCATACCGCTGAGTTTCACTGTCGACACCAGAGATTCAACCAGAACAGCCTTGGTCAGCTTGCCATAGATAAAGTTGATGACGAACGCACCGGCGGCACCAAAGGCAGCTGCCTCTGCGGGCGTGGCGATGCCACCCCAGATAACGCCCAGCACGATCACGATCAAAAGCGCGAAAGGCCAGATGCTCAGAACGGCGCTGAGCTTTTCCCCAGCCGTGAATTTCTGATCTGACGGCAGAGCGGGCCCAAGTTCCGGCTGAATGCGGCAACGGACGCCGATGTAGATGGTGTAGAACATGGCGAGCATCAGGCCCGGCATCAGACCAGCCATGAACAGGTCGCCAATGGATACTTTTGCCAACAGACCATAGAAAATAAACGGAACGCTTGGCGGGATCAGCGCACCCAAGGCACCGCCTGCTGCGATACAGCCGATGGCGATCTTGCGGTCATAGTTATACCGCATCATGGATGGGTATGCGATCTGTCCCATGGTCGTGGTCGCGGGCGGTGTGATGCCTGTAATGGCAGCGAAAACGGTACAAACCTGAACCGTGCCCATCGCCAATCCGCCGTGAACATGCCCAATCAGCTTATAAACAGCGTCATAGGCGGCTTCGGCTATTCCGGAAAATCGTATCAAGGACCCCATGAAGAGGAAGAGCGGTACTGTTACCAGGATCGAACTCCACGGAGTCGAATAGAATGCACTGGGCACCGACAACAGAGCGCGGGGTTCAATGATCAGCGCGAACAAAACAGCTGTACCGCCAAGGCCAAACGAGACCGGCAAACCCATGAAAAGAATGGCGAATAGCACTATGAAGTACAGCGCTGTGATAAGTTCAAGGCTCATTTTTTGTCTTTCCTTAGCACGTGGCAGCCTGAGAACGTCGGCGTATGCGCGGTTCCAAATGCCATATCGTTGGCGGCATTTTTCGGTGTGCCGCTGGCTCGAGAAACGAGCCAGCGGTCATTTTTTGCGTCACGTATGACGAATTTTGGGTGGATTAGTTCCCTGCAGCTTTATCTTCGAGGAACTTCTTGTAGATTTCGACGCCCTTGGCGTTTCCTTTCGACGCGGCAGCAACTTGCGGCCAAACTTCAGCGATGGATTTTTCGCGCATTCTTGCAACTTCTTCGTCGCTCAGCATGATCACTTCGCCACCGGCATCGCGGAGGATTTGCAGCGCTTCTTCAACGCCTTCCGCGTGCATGCGGCTGGTTTCGAAGTATGTTTCTTCGAAAATTCCGTCGATTTGCTCACGCTGCCAGTCTGTCAGGGCATTCCAGCTTTGCAGGTTGATGAAGATTTCCTGATGCTGTGCAGGGTTCCAACCGGGCATGATCGCGTAGTCGATCACTTCCTGGAAGGACATGTCGTCGATCCCACCGGTATCCCAGTAGGTGCCTTCGATCGTTCCAAGTTTGATGGCGGTATAGATTTCACCACCGTTCATGGAAACCGGTGCACCGCCCATGGTCGAGTGGAAGATCGCCTGAGGACCACCTGCGCGCATTTTGTGGCCTTCCAGGTCTTCCATTTTTTCGACCCGGAATTTGGTGAACATTGCGTTCGGACCCTGGTTGGTCCAGCCAGCCCAGTGCAGGTTACGCGCATGTGCAGCTTCCTGAACAATATCGCCAACGCGATAATCAGGGTTACCCCACATCACTTCCCATGCTTCTTCGGTGTTGTTGGCACCCATTGCCATACCGAACGCCAGCATACCTTCAGGCATGTCACCGCCATAAACGGATCCCCAACCGGCATAGCCGTCGGTTTGACCAGCAGCTGCAGCGGCAAAAGCCTCGGCGCCGCTAACCAGTGCACCCGCAGGCTCAACACGGATTTTGACAGTACCCTGAGTTGCTTCTTCTACAGCTTCGACCCATGGGATCAGACCGTTGTCCCAACCGGCGTCGGTTTGGTCAAATGCTGGCTGGAAAACCCATTCGGTAACCTCGTCTGGCGGGCCGTCCGCAGCAAAGGCAACACTTGCGCTGGTGGCAAGAGCACCGGCCCAAAAGGCTGTCTTTATGGATTTATCTAGTTTCATTTGTATCCTCCTTGTTTACAGAGATGATTTTTATGTTTTGAACTTGTTAGGATGAAGACGAAGCCGGATTCCGGCTTACGCCTCATCGGGTTCGCCGCCGAAGATTGTTTGCAGATCCACCAAAAGCTTCTTTATGACGATCAGAAGAACAAAGAAGCCACTGAGGGGGATCGCAAATTTGATGGGATAGATCGGGATCGGAACCGATGTCGGCGTCCACTGGTTGAGCATCAGCGAAAGTGCGCCCGCTTCATACCCCTTCCAGATAAGCGTAACCAGAAAGAGGATTGCAATCGGCGCGGTCAGAACGTCCAGGATCGCCTTTTTCCGCGTCGTTGCATTTGCGTAGAAGAGATCGAGCTTCACAAAACTATCATGCTGAAGCGAGTAGATGCCGCCCACACATGCCAACAGCACCATTGCTGCCTGCAATGTTGTGCCAATCCACTGCGATGGGTTGTTAAGCAGGTAACGCATGAAAACGTCTGAGACGCCAAACGCCATGCAATACAAAATCAGAAACCATCCGATCCAACCCGCGAATTCGGATATGCCCCTGGTTAGAGCATCTAGTCCTCGCATCAGCACGCTGTGTCCTCCCCGTGAAAATGCCTATTTTGAACAAGGCGCTACAACGCTTCCGCAGGCCCGGCTCTGTCCTCCTAGAAGGAATATGATGCGTTCCATACGTGAGCAGGCGCAACCCCTCATTTCGCAGAAGGCTTGCATCGTCCCCCTTGCGTCAAGTTAAGTTTATGCGGGGTTGCAAACGAAAGGCACAGATCGATGAAAATATGGGCACAGATCAATGTAACAATTAAGATTATGATAAATAGAGAAAAAACATGTTTTTGAATTGGTATCAAGCTGATAATTCAAGTGTTGATAGGTACAGATGAACGACAAACCATTGCCGGCGACCAATAACACTTTCCAGCAATGTTTGTCTTGAGCCGTACTCACGTGCAATATCAACATCGGCGTAAAATACTAATTTTACACCAATTTCTTATAGGTTAGTTTCTGGTAATTTGCCGAAAGCGCCGGGTCGACTAACGTTTGAATCAGGTGTCTTTGCCAGCGGTAAAGTTAAACTCTGCCCCAGTGCGAATTCCAGATGGCCAACTGGTGGTTATGGTCTTGAGACGGGTGTTGAATCGCACCCCTTCCATACCGTGAATGTGATGATCGCCGAACAGAGACCGCTTCCACCCGCCAAAGGAATGGTAGGCCACTGGAACTGGGATTGAAACGTTTACACCGACCATACCTATGCGCGCCCGCGCCCAAAAATCCCGCGCTGTGTCGCCATCGCGAGTGAAAATTGCCGTGCCGTTTCCATATTCATGATCGTTAATCAGGCTGACCGCGTCTTCGTAGTTTGCAGCGCGAACCACGGAAAGAACCGGGCCAAAGATCTCATCCTTGTAGATAGGCATATCCGGCGTCACGCGATCAAAAAGGCATCCGCCGATGAAATAACCTTCTTCGTAGCCCTGCAACGAGATATCCCGCCCGTCGACAACAAGCTGCGCGCCTTTTTCAATGCCCTGCTCTATATAGGAATGGATGCGCTCGTAACTTTGCTTGCTAATCACAGGACCAAGTTCCGAAGACGGATCGGTAAATGGAGCGGCTTTCAATGCTCGTACTCTGGGCTCCAGGGTTTCGACCAAACGGTCTGCGGTGTCTTCACCTACGGGTACGGCAACGGAAATCGCCATACATCGCTCACCCGCAGAGCCATAGGCCGAGCCAATAAGAGCATCCGTGACCTGTTCGATATCCGCATCCGGCATGACCACAAGATGATTTTTTGCACCACACAACGCCTGAACACGTTTCCCGTTCGCTGAGCCACGCTTGTATATGTACTGGCCAATCGCAGTGGAGCCGACGAAGCTGACCGCTTCGACAAGAGGATGATCCAGAAGCGCGTCGACAGCGACGTTGTCTCCGTTTACAACATTGAACACACCCGGTGGCATTCCGGCCTGTGCCAGCAATTCAGCGATGCGCATTACAACGGACGGATCTTTTTCTGAAGGTTTCAAAACGAATGTGTTCCCACAGGCAATGGAAACCGGATACATCCATAATGGAACCATCGCGGGAAAATTAAATGGGGTTATTCCAGCGACAACTCCCAAAGGCTGTCTGACAGAAAAACTATCAACATTTGTTGCAACAGATTCTGAGTACTCGCCCTTCAGAAGTTGGGGAATCCCGCAAGCAAATTCCACAACCTCAATACCACGCGCAATCTCACCTTTTGCATCCGGCAGTGTCTTGCCATGCTCAGACGACAACAGCTCAGCCAGTTCATTGGTATGACTTTTAAGAAGGTCACGAAACTCGAACATTATCGTTGCGCGCTTAGCAGGTGGTGTGGAAGCCCAGGACGGAGCCGCCTCGGCCGCCGCTTTAACGATGGTGTCCACATCTTCTAAGGATGCGAGGGCTGTCTTTCCCGTCACTGCACCGGTGGCCGGGTTTATAATTTCAGAAATCCGGTCGCTAACACCTGGCCAAAATTCGTTCGATACAAAGTGCCCCAGAATATTCATCAGTCACCTCTCTCATTTCAACCTGACAGACCTTTGGGCACGGTGAGTCAAAACAGAAAGGAACTTGCTTTCGCGGGGGCAAGTGACTTGATCAGACCAGCCCGATTGGTCTTGCCCACCAATTAGGGTGAAATTGTTGAACTGTTGGATAGATACAGATGAGTTTATTTGTGGGCACAGCTAGAGTGCATCAATGGCACTGCGCAAGGTGCGAAGTCCCTGTTCGATTTGACCTGCTGGAACGGCGGATACGCCAAGCCGGAATGTAATTTCGCCCTTGTTTTTATCAGAAAAACAGACGCTCGACGGCTCGATTATTACACCCCTTTGACGCGCGGCTTCAGCGATCTGGTGCGCGCTAAGCCCCTGCGTACTGCAGAAAAAAAAGTTCGTACTGCCATATTCATATTGCAACTCAAAGTCAGGGAACAGCTCCTGAATGACCTGTGATGTAACGTGCCAGCGTTCGTTGAAAATCTGATGTAACTTTGCCCGATGAGTCTCGTGATGGCCAAAACGCAGGAATAGAGATGCGGTATGTTGAATCACGTGCGGGGGATGGCGGATCATCATGCCACGCAGGGCGCGCGCTTCCTGAACCAAAGATTCCTGAGCAACCAGATAACCCAGCCGCAAACCCGGAGCCAGGCTTTTGGATAGGCTGCCAGTATAGATGACACGCCCCTGAGAATGGCCGCTATACAGCGGAAGCAGACTGTTCTCATCAAAGTCCATATCCCCTTCGTAATCGTCTTCGATAATCAGAAAATCTTCTTTCTTTGCCATTTCCAGCAGTTGACGTTTTCGCGTCTGGGACATGGACAGCACTGTCGGCATTTGACGGTTTGGCGTCACATAGACCAGATCGCATCCGGCCAGCCGGTCATCCACGACAAGGCCCTCGCTATCGACGGGTATGTACCTGACTTCGTCGAAAGTCTGCTCGAATATATTGCGCGCATCCGCGTACCCCGGATCTTCGATAGCAACTACGCGGCCAAAGCCCCGAAGCAAGGCTGCCACAATATAGATGGCCTGCTGGGCGCCCATGGTTACCAGCACGTTTTCAGGTTTCGCGACGATCCCTCTTTGCGGCAATAATCGACTGCAAATTTGCTCTATAAAGGTATCGGAATCCCGATACTGGTTGTCACCCGTCCAATTGCTCAGATCACGCATGTTCAGTGCAAGACGGGAACATTCGCGCCATTCTGCTAAGGGAAATCTGTTCGAAGCGGCTTGGTTACACACAAACGGAAACTGGTAATCCGGCCAGTCCGCAGGCCGTGTGATACACCCCGCTTCTGATGGCAATCGCCTTCTGGTTATTCTCTCGACGATGTTTGGAAATTCCGCGCTGCTTTCCCGATCCGCTGTGGTCTGGGTTCGGTTCAGATTGAGCGAGACGTAGTAGCCAGATTTAGGCTTCGAAATGATCGTGCCTTCGTCAACCAACCGGGAATATGCGCCCAATACAGAATTCACCGAAACACTGAGATCCCGCGCAAGCGCCCTGCAGGACGGTAATTTCGCCCCGTTTTGCAGCACACCGCTTGAAATCAAATAGGCCAATTCCGCACGTATCTGATCACGAATACCAAGTGTGTCATCGCGGTCGATGTTCATCACGTTGACCAGGGTTGACGCTGGGCGCTGTGTTTCAAGCGTCTCTGGGCGACTTTTTATGGAGAGTTTCTTGCTCATCATGAACTGGCCGTTTGGTAACACACTGGTCCCACTATCAAAGCGACACCGGATCTACGTGAATTGTGCACGGATCCTGGAATAAGGGAAATCTTTGGGCTATCCATTCTCATCACCGACACCTGATGGGGATAAAGCGCTGCTGCTTTACCTTGCAACTTTCAGCACCATTGATTTTGGCCGCCTTAGACAAGGAAAGGCACGGCGTCAAATCAGCCGTTTTGCTTCCCCAGAAATTTGGAGATAGCCTGAGATCGCCTTGGCACATGAACGCCCCTCGATTGCATGTTGGCTCGGACTTTACCCCGATCGTCTCACGCTATCATCTACGGGGCAAGAATTGACCTCCTAAAGATCAGTGGGAAAACACGGGGATTGTCCCAATGTTTTATCAATCTCTGCATTTGGGCTCAAAACTCAGAATTGTTGCCGAAGCCACGACTTGAAGGCATCGACTTGCGGGCGATTGGCTGCGCAATGTTCTTTGCGGAGAAGGTAGTGTGATTGCTCCAGGGCCACTGCCTCACCGACGATACAAATGTTCTGCCCGGTCTCAATCGCCTGCTGCGCAAACCGTTCAATAACTACGGCACTGCCCAACCCGGCAGCAACCATCCCGATTGCAGCGGTCGACGTGTCGGTGACCAACCGCACCGCAGGGTTTTTCGGTTCCAGTGAGAATGTGGACAGGTAGCGCGTCCAGTGATCGTCAAAACCTAGAATATGAATTGAAGGGTGCTGCAACAAATCTTCAGGGCGCTTTGTCTCGATGTCGGATGTGGCATTGAAAATCGGCACGATTGCTTCTTCGGAAAGCGGCTCATGGTTAGCGCCTGCATAATCTTTGGATGCCAATATGATATCGACATCGACCGGGTGTATATCCGATGAATCCTTCCAGATTGAGGTCATTAGTTTGACGCCGGTATTGGGATGATCGCGCAAAAATCCGTCCAACCGTGGAGAGATCCACATGATGAAGGCCATTGAGGCCCGTACTGTAATCGTTACCGCCTTTCGGGGGCCGAACAGGCCGGTGGTCGACATTTCAATCGTGCTCAGGGCCTCGCGGACAGACAGCAGATAGGCTTTACCCACATCGGTCAGTTGCAGGCTTTTGGGGCGACGCACAAATAGCTTGTCACCAAGCTGTGCCTCCAATGCTTTGATATGCTGGCTTACGGCGGTCTGGGTCAGGCCAACTTCGTGGCTCGCCGATGTAAAGCTCTGCAATCGCGCGGCAGCTTCGAAGCTTCGCAGCCAGTTAAGGTTCAAGTTGTGGCGCATTCACTTTCCATAAATTTTTTATGTTCATGGGGGCATATTCTTTCGTTTTATCTGACCCTGAAGTCTCTGCATAGTATCGGGTTAGGTCACTGCCCATTGACCGGTCGTGTTTTCTTGAAGGAGGTCATCATGAATGACGCCAGCCAAACCCAACGGGATGTTGCACTGGATTTCATAGACCTCGACCGTTACCCGTTAGCCGATCTGGAAAATGATCCGGGCGCAGCGTTTCTGGCCGAATGTCAGCGCAGCATCGAAACCAATGGCTGGTGTAATCTGAAAGGTTTTCTGCGCACTGATGCTTTGCGTAAGGTAAACGCAGAAGCGAATGCGCTGCTGCCGACCGCTGAAGTCCTGCATGTAAAGCGAAATATCTATCAAGGTGCGATCGACCCTTCGCTGCCTGATAATGATCCACGCCGGAAGGAGTTCATCCATAGCGCGGTGCAGCTTGCAGATGATCAGATACCGGCGGAGACAGGCCTCAAGCAGCTTTACCATTCGGATCTTTTGACCGAGTTTGTGCGGCGAGTGCAGATGAAAGATCAGCTGTATCGCTGCGCTGACGAGTTCCAAGCGCTCAACGTCGTCGCCCTGCAACCCGGAAGCGGTCACGCCTGGCATTATGATACGAGCGAGTGCACGGTGACATTGCTGTTGCAAACCGCCGAAAAAGGAGGCGAGTTCACCTTTCTTCCGAACTCCCGAACAGATGAGGACGAAGACCGTGAGGCCGTAGACCGGTTGCTGGACGGCGACATGTCCCATGCGCAGTCATTCTCGCGCGGGGCGGGGACATTGACTTTGTTCCGCGGTGGATACTCGTTGCATGGTGTGACCAAAGTTGAAGGCAAGCACCCGCGCATTACAGCCACCATGACTTATGACGAACAGCCTGGCACTGTCATCGACGACGAGATCAGCATTCGTATTTATGGCAAGCGGGTGGAAGACATACTGGCCAGCCGCAAGGCTGCAACAACAGGTTAAGGACGGGTAAATATGAAAACCGCACTTCTGGTGATTGATGTACAGATGGCGCTTGCGCATGAGGATGCATCGGGTGCGGAACGGTCTTGCCCCGAAGCAGAAAGCAACATTGCTCAGCTGCTGGAAAAATTTCGCAGTGACGGCAACACAGTCGTTCATGTGCACCATCATGGTACAGATCCCGACGATCTGTTTCACCCCGACGCCCCGGGATGTGCCGCTCAACCGTTCGCGGCTCCGGCTACAAACGAGCCGACTGTCGTTAAAACGGGAAGCAGTGGGTTTGTGGGAACTCCATTGCAGACAATTCTGCAAGACGCTGGAATCGAGCGCGTCGTGCTCTGCGGCGCGACCGCCAATCATTGTGTTGAATCGACCACGCGCAGTGCGGCTGATCTTGGGTATCAACCCATCTATGCGGCCGATGCGGTCTGGACCTACGGGCTTACCGGACCGGATGGGCAGTCCCACAGCGCGAGCAAGGTTCACTCGGTCAGTATGGCAACGCTTGAAGGCGAGATCGCGGATGTGAAATCTACAAAAGACGTTCTGGCCTTGTAATATCCGCTGCTGTGGCAAGCGCAATTTGGCTCACAGTTGCGCGACAAAGCCCGATGCGGACCTCTTTTGAAAAACAGTGTAATTTTAGCCCCTTTTTTGATCTATGAAGTGTTGCCTTTGTTCATTCGGAACACTCCGATGCCACAGACAGCCCCTTACCCTCAGCTATCCATGTCGCTTGACGTCTTGGTAGCTGTGTTTCTCTGAAGGCTTCTGGCTGACCGTCAATATTGATGCTCTCGCGTCAATGCCTCAACCGTTTCAATAATATCATTCTCCAGTTTGCGTGCTGCGGGTGACAATGCCGAACCCGCTTTGCGCAAGAGGTGAATTTGGCGTTTCGCGATCTCATCTGCCAATGGGCGGAACACAAGCTCGCTTGGACCAAATGAGATTGCGGCCATTTCAGGCAGAATTGTTACGCCAATACCGGCCCGGACCATCCCCAGAATAGACGTAAGGTTGTGGGCCGAAATGCGCGATTTGGCATGCAGGTTTTCTGCTTCTTGGCCCGGTATGCTTTCTGAAAGGCTGTTGGCAATCAGACGTTCTCCTTCCAGCGCGCGCCAATCAACGGGGCCGGTGTCTTTCGCCAGCGGATGATCAGGGGCAACCAGAACGCCGAACCGGTCTGTCAACAGAAGTCGGCTGTGCAGGCTTGACCCGTTAACACTCAGTGTTGCGATTCCGATATCAATTCGCCCGCGCGACAATTCATGCAGGACAGATTTGGAGTCCATATCCCGCAGGTCAATTCGGACTTTGTCATAAGTTTCTATTTTACGGGCAAAAACCTGTGGAATGATCGTACCGGCCACTGAGGGCACCGTTGCAATTCGAACATGACCCAGGCTGGCGTCGGCGAAGTTTTCGATAGAACGAACCGTATTGTCGAAATGCTGAACCTCTTGCTCGGATTGCTCGAGCACGAACTCTCCCAACGCAGTGAGTTTGTTTTTCCGGTCCGTTTCGAACAGCGGTTCTCCAAGATGGGTTTCCAGTTGCTTCATCATCATCGACACGGCTGACGGGGTCCGTTTCAGGACCAAAGCCGCGTCTGTCAGGTTTCCACAACGTGCGACTGCAACAAATCCGCGAAGCATTTCGATTTTAAGCGTCATCCGACCATTTCAATTCAACTGAAGTAATGTTCAATAATTTTAGTTTGATTGATAGCTCCAAAGAGGTCCATACCTAATCAACACTTTCTGAATGAGGCGACACAGCTATGGCTGACATCCAAAAGAACCTGATCGCTGGCGAATGGCTGACAGGTGAAAGCGAAATCGAGAACCGCAATCCATCTGATCTGAGCGACCTGGTTGGCATGTTTGCGCAAGCCAGCGCCGATCAGCTTGAGGCAACGCTGGATCAGGCGCGCGTGGCGCAGGCGGAATGGGCCGCATATGGGCTTGAGCGTAAGCAGGCGGTTCTGAACGCAATCGGCAACGAGTTGATGGCCCGTACCGAGGAACTGGGCACCCTGCTCAGCCGGGAAGAGGGCAAACCGCTGGCTGAAGGTAAGGGCGAAGTGTATCGCGCCGGTCAGTTCTTCACTTATTACGCCGCTGAATGTCTGCGCCAGATTGGCGAGAACGCCGATTCCGTGCGACCCGACATCGAAGTTGATGTGCGCCGCGAGGCTGTGGGCGTCGTCGCCATCATCAGCCCGTGGAACTTCCCCACGGCGACCGCTTCTTGGAAGATCGCTCCGGCGCTGTGCTATGGCAATGCAGTTGTATGGAAGCCCGCCAACATCACGCCAGCCTCGGCGGTGGCTTTGACTGAGATTATCAACCGTCAGGACATCCCCAAGGGTCTGTTCAGCCTTGTGATGGGATCGGGCCGCTCGATCGGTCAGCGCCTTGTCGAAAGCTCCAAGGTTAACGCAATTTCTTTCACCGGTTCGGTTCCGGTCGGCAAGGGAATTGCGGCGGCGGCCATCCAGAACCTGACCAAGGTTCAGATGGAAATGGGGTCGAAGAACGCTCTGGCGGTCATGGACGACGCCGATCTGGATCTGGCAGTAACACTGGCCCTTGGTGGGGCATTCGGTGGCACAGGGCAAAAATGCACGGCCTCCTCCCGCCTCGTGGTTCACGCTGGCATTCACGACGCGTTTGTAGAAAAGCTGGTCGCGGGTGCGCAGGCGATGAAAGTGGGCCACGCGCTGGAGGAAGGGGTTCAGATGGGGCCCGTCGTCAGCCAGCAGCAGTTGGCCGAGAATCTGGCCTATGTCGATCTGGGCAAATCCGAAGGCGCGGAACTGGCTTGCGGCGGTCAGCGTTTGGAAATGCCGCATGACGGTTTCTACATGAACCCCGGCGTGTTCCTGAACACTAACAACGACATGCGCATCAACCGTGAAGAAATGTTCGCACCGCTGACCAGCGTCATCAAGGTCGGCAGCTATGATGAAGCGTTGAGCGTCGTCAACGACACCAATTTTGGCCTGACCTCGGGAATTGTGACCAAATCGCTGGCCCGGGCCACGCATTTCCGACGCAACGCACGCACCGGCGTTGTCACAGTGAACTTGCCCACCGCTGGCACCGACTATCACGTACCTTTCGGCGGTCGCGGCGACAGCTCGTACGGCCCGCGCGAGCAGGGCAAGGCTGCGGCCGAGTTCTACACCGCGGTCAAGACCGCCTACATTAGCGCCGGAAAGCCGGATTGATGCTGGTCGATTGCCTGCAATATGCGAACTGGTCGGAAAAGATTTTCCGCCAACTGCGCGAAGGAGGCGTGGATGCGATCCACGTCACCATCGCCTATCACGAGAACTTTCGTGAAACGGTACTGAACTTTGAGCGGTGGAATCGCTGGTTCGAGCAATACCCCGACCTCATCATGAAGGGCCGTTGGGCCAGCGACATTAACGTTGCGCGCGAAACCGGCCGGACGGCGGTGTTTTTTGGCTTCCAGAACCCCTCACCTATCGAAGACGATATCGGGCTGGTAGAAATCCTGCACGATCTGGGCGCGCGGTTCATGCAGCTGACCTATAACAACCAATCGCTACTGGCGACGGGTTGTTACGAGGCCGAAGACACCGGCATCACCCGCATGGGCAAGCAGGTCATCAAAGAGATGAACCGAGTTGGCCTTGTTGTGGACATGAGTCACTCGGCAGATCGTTCAACAATCGAGGCGGCAGAGATTTCCGAACGTCCCATCGCCATCACCCATGCCAACCCGCACGAATGGTGCCCCGCCCTTCGCAATAAGCGGGACACGGTGATCCGGGCCGTGACCGAAAACGGTGGTATGCTGGGCTTTTCGGTCTACCCTCACCACCTCAAGAACAAATCTGACTGCACGCTTGAGAGTTTCTGCGAAATGATCGCGCGAACCGCGGACAAATACGGTGTGGAGCAATTGGGGATCGGCACGGATCTGTGTCAGGATCAGCCCGACAGCATAGTGGAATGGATGCGCGTCGGTCGCTGGACCAAAGAGATCGACTATGGCGAAGGCTCTGCGTCGGCCCCCGGGTTCCCGCGCATGCCTGATTGGTTCCAGGACAACCGTGATTTCGGGAATATCAAGGACGGCTTGCTTAAAACCGGCCTAAACACCGACGAAGTCGCCGGGATCATGGGCGGTAATTGGTATCGCTTCTTCGATAAGAACTTCGGGCCATCGGAAAGCTGAGGAGGCAAAACCGAATGACTGACGTTTCCAAACGCGACCCAAAACTGGTGATGCGCCTAGCGCGGCTGGGATCAATGCACCAGTCGCGCCTGTCATTCATGCGCATTCTGACACGGCGGTTGGCCCGCGAAAACTGGCGGTTTGAACAGACCGCGTTCGAGATTGACGAAAACGGTGTCGGTCATGCCGTTTATACCGCCCACGGGCCGGACGCATCATATTCGCTGATCGCTTATGCCCATGACCTGCCGCCCGAGAAACGTTCAGACCGGGTGATTGCCGAGGCCTGGGACGCCACTTTCACATTGTTCGATGGTGTCCCAACTGCGGGCGACATCGAACGCCTGTCGCACAATATCCCGGTGCAGGAAGCCGGGCGTGTGACTGGAACCGAATTGTCGGTCTCACGCGCAAATCGGTCCGTGCGTCTGTGGGAACATGTCGTCAGCGAACTGGCTGAGGGACGTCAGCCATCAGTCTCGAAAATCCAAGACGTCGGTTACCTGATGCGCACGACTGCCGTTTACGGCTCGGGAAAACTGGGGGCCGCAGACCGCGAGATGATCGCCGACCGCCCTGAATTTCGCGTGCCGTTCCAGGTCGAAATGCTCTCGGTCTATTTGACGCGCTGGTTCATAACCGATCTGGTGCAACACATGGCCGACGCGCGTGCGGCCAAAACCGGAAGCCAAGCTGCGCAGCTGGACCCCGGGATTGCCCGTTCGATCGGTATTGGCAATTCGACAGGTCTGGGCATGGCGCCGTTCCTGCTGAACCACCCGGTGCTGTTCAACAACTGGATGGCGGCACGCGAGCGGGCCATTCAGGCCGTGCGTTCGGTTGAAAAGGCAACTGAGGCGGAGATCACTCTGTTTCGGGAAATGTTGGCGCGCAACACGCAGATCGTTGAAACGTGGCATTCCGAACACCCGATCCAGATTGAAAAACTGGTTGCTCTCCGTGGTGACGTCTCCAAGGTCACCAACTATTTGGCCAGCGCTGATCTTGGCGCGAATTATCCTTGGAACGCGCTGTATTTGTGGGCCGAGACGAACCTGACCCTGGAAGGGCAGGAATGGATCGCTTCGCTGATCCTGGAACCATACGGAGTACTGGTGGACGGGTTCGCCGAAAGCATGGCGGCAGACAACACCGCGACCTTCCGAATTTCGGGCGCCATGAAGATCGGCGACCTGCGGGCTCTGCTAAAGGATATCTACGGCTGGGCAATCGAGACGGATTGGACGACCCCGGCCAGCAAGGCCCGTGCCTGGTACGTTTCGGAAGAAAAGTTGGAACCGCGCTTGGGCGAACGTTTCGAGGAACCCATTGAAGAATACGAGCAGCCTCTGGCCCCCGGACGGGATGCGGCGCTGTTGTATCAGGCCATCGCCCATTGGTCGGGCGACGCGCAGGTTGCGGATTTCCTTCTGCACCATCCTGAACACCGCCATGTTCTGCGTCGCGTCCAAATTGTGGGTCGCGCGCCCTATGCGGAAATCCGAGACAATACGATCTCGGACCGGGTGCTGCCCATCGACATGTTGCGCTGCAAGCTGTCCTTCTTCGGGGCGACCAAGTTTGATCCCCGCTCAGATCGTTGGGTCCGGATTTGCATGTATGGAAATGCCCCCCTGCCCTACGAATTGACGTCGGAAAATGCCGATTTCTGGGTCTTCCCCGAACTTGAAGGGACCGCGGCATGAGCCATTCTCTGAACGAAATCGAAGCCATGAGCAAACGCGCCGCGCGTGGTGCGGGCCTGTCCTGGGGGCTGGCCGAAGAGGCCGCCAAGGGCACGCGCTGGCTGTCGGCCTTCGGGTTTTCCGGAGCCGGGATGCTGGCCGATCTGCTAGAAATGAACGACCGCATCCCATCGATTGACGTGTCGCCCGTATCGCTCAGCGCCGAAATTTGGCGCGCCCCCACCCGACGGATGAGCCCGCTGATCGCCGGGGCATCGCTGAGCGATTGCGCCGTGCGCCTGATGGATCGGGGCTCGATTACTATGGAAAACGTCAGCCTGCCCTTGTTGGCGGTGCCGTTCATGGGCGCCGCCGCACTGCGTCTGGGTGTACCGGTAGCAGCCGAATGGCAGGGCGCACGGCTGGCAACCGACGGGCGGCAGGTTTGTGTTCAAGCAACGCTCGAAGCGTTGGACGCGCGCCACGCGGAGAGGTTGGTCTTTTCCGCCCCTGCCGAGATGACCGGGCGTCGAGAACCGGTGTTGCGCGCCGATGTGTCCGAGCAGAACTGGAACAGACTCAGCGCCTTTGCCCACCGCACTTTCGCCCCCGCGACCGAGGAAAGCCGCCTGCGCGGAGCCGGTGCGGGCCTGAGTGACAACGACTGAAATGCGGCCCCGCCCCAAGGGGTGCACAACACACACGAACGGGAACACATGATGATCGCCACCGAAACCCTGTCTCTGTCCGAAATCGAAGATCTGGCCTTTCGCGCGCTGGTCAATGCCGGCACATCCGAGGAAAACGCGCGCCCTCTGGCGGTCGCTACTGCGATGACCGAAGCGGATGGGGTGGCGTCGCATGGGCTGGCCTATATTCCGATCTACGCCCAGCATGTTGAATGCGGTAAGGTGGATGGCACCGCAAAACCGGTGGTCGCGCAACCGCGCCCCGCTGTCGTCACGGTGGACGCCGCCACGGGTTTCGCCCACAGCGCGATTGATCAGGGTTTTGAAAAACTGATCCCGCTGGCGCGCGAACAGGGTGTTGCGGTTCTTGCAGTCAACAACTCATACAATTGCGGTGTTCTGGGCGTGCATACGCAGCGTCTGGCACAAGCCGGTCTGCTGGGTATTGGCTTTACCAATGCTCCGGCCTCGATTGCGCCTTCGGGGGGTGCGAAGCCCGTTGTTGGCACCAATCCTTTCTCTATCTCCGCCCCCGATGCCGACGGCAATGCTGCGCTGCTGATTGATCAATCCGCCAGCACAATCGCGAAAAGCGAGGTGATGAAACACGCCCGCGAAGGTCAACCCGTTCCCGAAGGCTGGGTGCTGGATGTCGATGGGCAACCAACCACCAACCCCGAGGCTGGCCTGAAAGGCTCGATGGTGCCCTCGGGCGGCTACAAAGGCGTGGGCATTGCGCTGACGGTCGAGCTGATGGCCGCTGCAATGGCAGGTGCTGCGCTGGGGTCAGTGGCAAGCCCGTTCTCGGGCACGGCGGGCGGCCCGCCGAAAACCGGTCAGTTCTTCATCGCAATTGATCCGCAGGCGACGTCGGGCGGGCTGTTTCAGGACAAGCTGTCTGCGCTGATCGACTCGGTTCGCTCGCAAGACGGCGCTCGCTTGCCGGGTGACGGTCGCAAGAAATTCCGGGAGAGTGCCGCAAAAGAAGGTGTCGCTGTCAACGCCGCCCTTCTGGAAAAGGTCCGCGCGCTTCTGTGACGCGAAGAAGCGAAAAACGGACGGAGAAGGACAAACTGAACTGCGCCCCACCTGTAAACTTCGCCGGAATGGCGCACTTCCAAAGAAAATAACAAGCCATATACCGACAAGGGAGAACAGAGATGTCGATAAAGGAACCGTTTACGGACTTAGAGATAAAAACCGCGGATGATGGTTTTTATGAGAACTACAGCGTTCCAATTGCGCTGATAAGTAAGGCGATCATGGTTGCGCTAGTGCTTTGGGCTTTGGTCTTTCCGGCCAATGCCAATGGCACGCTGGGCAGCTGGAACGGCAAACTTCTGGAAAGCTTCAACGGCTTCTACGTCATCATCGTGGGGCTGTTTTTCTTTTTCCTGGCGGTGGTGGCCATCCTCCCAGGTACGGGCAAGCGGATCATGGGTACGCCTGGCGAAAAGCCCGAATTTTCGAACTTTTCGTGGTTCTCGATGATGTTCGGCGCCGGTCTGGGCGTGGGCTTGATGGTGTTTGCAACGGCCGAACCGCTGGGTCTGTGGGGCTCGAACCCCGTGGTGGTTGCTGGCCATGTTCCGGGCAATGAGCCCGAGGCGGTTCAGTCGGCCTATCGCTATACCTATCTGCATTACGGCTTTCACGCCTGGGCAATCTATGTGGTGACCGGCCTGTCGCTGGCCTACTACGCCTATACGCGCAACATGCCACTGACGATCCGGTCTGCGCTTACGCCGCTGTTTGGCAAGCTGATGAACGGCTTTCTGGGTCATGTGGTTGATGTGCTGGGTGTGGTTGCCACCATTCTGGGTGTGTCGGTCACCATCGGCTATGGTGTTAGCCAATTTATCGACGGGGTCTATGCAATTACCGGAATGCAATGGGTGATGGACCTGAGCGGTGAGGTGCCGGCGCCATCCAAGGTGGGCCTGATTGCGGGTCTGGTCGTCATTATGATGCTGTCGATCATCTCGGCTGTGTCCGGTGTTGGCCGCGGGGTCAAGTATCTGTCGAACCTGAACCTTGTGCTGTCGATTATCCTACTGGGTACGTTTGTGGTGTTTGGCTCATTTGTCTTCGCCATGACCACGTACGGCTCAGCGATGGTTGATTATATCTTCCACTTCCTCTCGCTTAGCTTTGGTGCCTACGGTCCGCTTTCGGCTGAGGCCTTTGCAGCAGCTCTGCCTGTCGAGGCTCAGGCACACGCCAATGACCTGATGGGTGGCGCAACCAACGCCTGGGGCAGCTTTGACGGCTTCAAAAGCGGTCTGGAAGGCGCAGCCGCCGAACTGGACGAAGCAACCCTGGCCGCTGCGTATGCCGCGGGTGAGCAGGGCCGTCAGTTTGGCTGGCAGTCGGGCTGGACCACGTTCTACTGGGCATGGTGGATTGCGTTCTCGCCATTTGTGGGCCTCTTCCTGGCTCGCATTTCAAAGGGCCGCACCGTGCGCGAATTCATCCTGGGCTGCGTGTTCGCTCCGGCGCTGGTCTGCTTTGCTTGGATGACCGTTTTGGGCGGCACTGCAATTGATCTGGAACTGGCCGGCGCGGCAGAGGGTGCGATCATCGGCGCATCGAACACCAACAAGCTGTTCGTGACCCTGTCTTACATGATCGACGGTGGTCTGTTGTCTATGCTGAACGTGATGTGCGTGATCTTGATCATGACCTTCCTGGTGACCTCTGCGGACTCGGGAATTCTGGTGATGAACACAATCATGTCGGGCGGCAGCCAGGAGACCGGCGTTAAGCATCGCATCATCTGGGGTGTGATCCTGACCGCTGTGATCGGCGCGTTGATCCTTGCGGCGGGTGAGAATAACCCGATGGACGCACTGCGCAACGCCATGATTATCGGTGCTCTGCCGTTCACCATGGTGATGGGCCTGATGTGCATCTCTCTGGCCAAGGCGCTTTATCGCGACGGACAACGCGAAAAGCACGAGGGTGCCGGAGCGCAAGCGGCCGAGTAGTCCCTTATCATCAAATCAACATCAATGACGCCGCCTGTACAGGCGGCGTTTTTCTTCGTACCTCTGTGGCACTAATCATGAAGTGAGCCCTCTAGGCTCACTTCGGTCCGGCGTTGATCCGAACGGGCTGAGGTACTTTCCGCAGGTTCTTGATGACGAGAGTAGGTGCACCGCCCACTCCAAAACGTCATAGAGCGCCGATCTGTTTCACTCATGAGCCGCTTCAGTTTTTCATCATTGGAACATCCGTCCTAAACAACATGTTCATAATTGCTGTAGGTTTGGGAAGCCAAGATTTGCAAGTCATCGGGAAGGGTGGCTGTACGGTTCCAATTCGCAATCAGGATTGGAAGTTTCATGCTTTACGTCAAAATTATACTTGGAAGACGGCCGGCTTAATACCCAGTTTTCATCTACTATCCACGTAACCGAATTTCTGTCCACTTGTGCTTTTTGCCCCACAGTTTCTGTCGCCACTGACAGAATCATCGAATGCGCATCAAAGCTGTGCGCAGTGATTTGTCACACTTCAAAACCCCCGATTAGTCGTTGAAGTATTTGGACCCGTAGCTGCTGCAGTGAGGGTTGTTCCGCATCAAAAAATAAACGTTTTTCCCGGGCCGAGCTAAAACAAGTAATTCGAATACATCTGCTGCTTCAGTCGGGTAACGGCTATGCAAAATTGGTAATCCTACTTTACCAATCTAGTAGCTACCTTGGGTGCACAAACACAAGGAGAAAAACTATGCTCAGCAACACACAGTATTTCGAACTGATCAACAACGCTCGGAAAGAACGTGGTGCGTCCCTGTTCCGTTTCCTCTTCCGTTCGAATTTCTTTTCGTTCAAAGCGCCCCAACCCGCAACGAAAACGAGTTGAACGTCGCCCGATTGATGTGAATGGGGTTAGCTAAGTAGCATCCAGGAAATTCAGGTATTGAAATCCATAATGGTCCTGCTGACCAACAAAGATGTGCCACTCGCCAGACCCGCATCCTTAGTCAACGCTCGCGCAACGCAGTGGCAACCCGTTGCGCCAAGGGGGTCAACGACCCCTTCTTGCAATCTCCAGATTGGAAATCACACTAACAACGGTCGGCTATCTGGCATAGATGAACGCCGGCAGAAAATAATCCTGCCGACGCTTCTTGCCGTTCACGGCCTATGCAATCTGCAAGAACGGATTTTCTTGCTTTAGAGCATCAAGAATATTTTCGGGGCTGCTCGCCCCGTACGGATCTGTCTGACAATTGTCTTCAAATCCGGGTTCCTCGAACCACCCAGCGATTGTTCCGTCCATGACCAAGGCAGCGTAACGCCAGGATCGCATGCCAAATCCAAGATTGTCTTTTGACACCAGCATGCCAAATTTCCGCGTGAATTCACCCGATCCATCTGGAATGACTTTTACGTTCGAGAGGTCCTGATCCTGTGCCCATTTGTTCATGACAAATGAATCGTTCACGGACATGCAGTAAATGTCCGTCACGCCATGTTCACGGAACTCTGGCATCAGCTTTTCGAAATTGGGAAGCTGATAGGTCGAACAGGTGGGCGTGAAGGCTCCGGGCAGCGAAAACAGGATCGCACGTTTGCCGCCGAACAGATCAGAAGTGGTCGGGTGGACCCATTTGAACGGGTTGTCACCGCCAATGGTTTCATCCCGTTCTCTGACCTGGAATGTAACCTCCGGCAGTTTCATACCAATTCTGGACATAGATTATTTCTCCTCAAGTTCGCCTGTTTCAGGAATGATATTTTCGCGCGGCTCTTCACGCATTTGCGCCGCAACCACCCAGTATCCCATCCCCATGATGACCGACCCGGCGATGATGTTGCCGAAGGTCACAAAAAGCAGGTTGCGTACGGCATCCATGACGGAAACCGAACCGGGTGCATCGGCAAGGATGGATACCGAAAAGACTGTCATGTTGGCGACGGAATGTTCAAAACCTGCCGCAATGAATGCCAACAGACACCAAAAGATGATGGCGCATTTCGCCATATCATTTTGCGTACGTTGCGAGCACCAGATCGCCAGGCACACCAGCCAGTTGCAAAGGATTGCACGGCAAATCAATTCCAGTGCAGGAGCATTTGCTTTCTTCTCGGCCACTGCCATCAGAACGGAAGTGGATTCATTGCTAAGAACCAGCCCCCCGCCTCCGGCGACGAACAGAACGCTAAGTAGGAATGCACCCAGAAGGTTGCCGCCCCAGCTCATCGACCAGGTCCGAGCCAGTGCGCCCATATCCGTGCGATTTTCGAGACGACCGATGGTCATATACATAGTGTGGCCAGTGAACAGCTCAGCACCGGCAAAGATCACCAGGGTAAGTGCAATGCCGAAACACGCGCCCATAATCAGCGGACGTAGCTCGAGCAGTGCGGCCTGACCGACCGAAAAGATCAGCAGGATGCCGAAACCGATAAACGCGCCGGCTTTGGCTGCAAGAATGGCGAAGGCCAGAGGGTGATTTCTGGCCAGCCTTGCTTTTGCCTCCGCGGTGGAGGCAAAAGCGTTGATTGTGTCTTGATAGGACAAGGTTTCAGACCCTTTTAGTCAAACACGACACCGGGCAACCACAGCGCAATCTGTGGGAAGGAGATCACCAGCGCCAGACCCACCAACTGGATCAGAACGAACGGGATGATGCCCTTGTAGATATGCGTCATGGTCACGCCAACCGGGGCAATCCCTTTCATGTAGAACAGGGTGATCCCGAAAGGTGGTGTCAGGAACGATGTCTGCAGGTTGATCGCTACAAGAAGCGCGAACCAGGTCAGCATGTCTTTCGACTGCACGTGATCTCCGAAATCCAGGCCAGCGATGATCGGGGCAAAGATCGGGATAACGATCAGGGTGATCTCGATCCATTCCAGGAAGAAGCCCAGAATAAACACGATCCCCATCACCGCGAACAGCGCAACCCACGGACCCAGACCAATCGCGTGCACGAAGTCCTCGAACAGGAAGTCGCCACCCAGCGAACGGAACACATAGGCAAACGCGGTCGCACCCACAAAGATAAGGAACAGCATCGCGTTCGTCATCATCGAGCGGCGCAGAACGTCAGCTAACACTTTCATGTTCAGACGCTTGTTGAACAAGGCCAGCAAAGTTGCACCAAAGGCGCCAACACCGGATGCTTCGGTCGGTGTGGCCCAGCCAAAGCCGATGGAACCCAGAACCAGCAACATCAGCGCGATCGGCGGCACAAAACTGCGCAAGACCAGCTTGATCAGTTCAACCGTGTTTTCCGGGCCTTCGTCCACGCCGATCGAGGGCGCGGCGGTAGGATTGAAATAGCCGACACAGAAGATGTAGACCATGAACAACCCGGCCAGCATCAGACCTGGCAGCAAGGCGGCGACGAACAGGGTGCCAACCGAAGTCGACAACAGGTCAGCCATGATAACCAGCATGATGCTTGGAGGAATCAGGATACCCAGCGTCCCCGCAGCACCGATCGTGCCGGTGGCCAGTGACTTGGAATAACCACGCTCCAACATGACGGGCAGAGCCATCAGCGTCATCATGATAACACTGGCGCCCACGATGCCGGTTGTTGCGGCCATGATCGTTCCCATCATGGTAACGGCCAGAGCCAACCCGCCAGGCATGCGACGCAGCAGGATCTGCAGGCAGTAGAGCAGATCGTTAGCCACGTTACTGCGTTCCAGCATTGTGCCCATCAGGATGAACATCGGGATCGCGGTCAGGATCAGGTTCTCACCCACACCGCCGTAGATACGGATGTAGATGTTGAAGAACTCACCCAGCGAAAACACATCCAGGAAGTAGCCGAAGCCAGCGAACAGCAGGCCAACTCCACCCAGAACGAAGCCCACGGGAAAGCCGGTAAACAGCAGTACAGCGAGCACAGCAAACATGAATGCTGGCAGTAGATCAATGAAGGTCATTTTCTTTTCCGATTTCTTGGCGGGCCAGCTTAGTGTGCCGCGCTCTCGGGGGTGCTTTGGTCAAGGCCGACTGACTCACGCAGTCGCTCAGCGATCAGCTGTTGCTGTTCTTCGCTGCCAAACAGCCAGATGATACGTCGCATGATGACGGCCAAGCCACTCAGCAACAGGGTCAGCATTCCAAGCATCAAAAGTGTTTTGATGATCCAGCGGTCCGACAGACCGGTACCGGCTGACGAAATTTCTCCGGTAACGTAGGATTCCCACGCGAAGAGAACGCCGCAATACACCAGAATGGCGCAGTAGGGTACGACGATGAGTGTACAGCCGATTAGTTCGACCCAGTGTTGTGCGCGTTCAGACAGTGAACCGCGGAACAGGTCGATCCTGACATGTGCTTCTGCGAGATAGCCATAGCCAAGGCAAAAAGCGAACAGGATAATATGAAAATGCCATTCAAGTTCCTGCAGTTTTGTCGACCCGAGTACAAAGAACCGGCGTGACACAACGTCGAACATGATGACCCCCATCAATGCCAGCGCAGCCCAGTTAGACGCACGGCCTATCTTGCAGATGAGGTGATTCAACCAAACGCAGAGGTTCGTTAAGGTTTGCATCGGAAACCCTTTCATTGGGTAGAAACTCCCCGGAACACCTGTCAGTGCTCCGGGGCAATTACAGGTTTCTTACTTTAGCGGTCGAGGTAACCGACGTCGTTCCAGGTCTTATGCTGATCGTGCCATGTACGGTACGAGTCATATGCACGTTTGAACGTTTCGTCCTGTTCAGACAGTTCGTTCGCGACCTCGACCCAAGTTGCTTCCAGATCCGCCAGAATTTCTGGTGACCACTGGTGGATGGTGACACCTTGTTCAACCATTTTCGCCAGTGCTTCAGGCTGAGCGCCTTCACCTTCGGCAATGGCCTGACGTACGTTGTCGCCACAAACCATTTCCAACTGAGCCTGCTGCGTATCGCTCAACGCATCCCATTTGTCTTTGTTGATCATGAGATCGTAGATAGTTGCAGGCTGGTGCCAGCCCGGGAAATAGTAGTTTTGAACGATCTGGTAGAAGCCCAGGTTCCAATCCACCGACGGTGCCGCAAATTCGGTGGCGTCGATGGTGCCCAGTTCCAGCGCCGGGAAGATGTCTCCACCTGCCAGCAACTGAGTCGAAGCACCCAGCTTGTCGAGCACCAGAGCGCCCAGACCCAGGAAGCGGATTTTCAGGCCTTCGAAGTCTTCAACCGAGTTGATTTCTTCTTTGAACCAACCGGATGCTTCCGGGATCATGCCACCGCAGTGAATGCCGTGCATGTTGTGCTTGGCGTACAGCTCTTCATAGATTTCCTTGCCGCCGTGATTGTTGAACCACGCCAACATACCCGGCCAATCGGGACCGAATGGAATGGCTGAGAAGAGTGCGAACGCAGGTTCGCGACCATACCAATAGGCAGGCGTCGAATAGCACAGATCGATAGAGCCCGCCTTGACTGCATCAAAGCATTCGGATGGTGGGATCAGTGCGCCTGGTTCAAAAAAGCGGATTTGGAAGTTGCCGCCTGAAACCCGCTTGATCTTGTCTTGTAGATCGCGACCAACAGTACCCGCATGTGGGGCCTTGCTGGGGAACCAGCTTTGCATTTTCCAGCGGACTGGCTTGTCTTCTGCCATTGCCGCACCGGCGATCAACGCACCAACGGACAGCGCCGCGATGGTTTTGATTGTCTTTCCTAGCATTTTATCCTCCTGCTGGGTTTAGATGTATTTTTTGTGCATTTTTTTGGGGCAATGAGCCCGGTTGAAACGTGAAAACGCCCACTGGCTTAACCAGTGGAGGCCCTCTTTGCGCCTTTTCTGGACAAAAGGTCGAACTTGTCTTTTACGTCCGCCCACATTTCAGCGTCCGCAGGCACTTCGCCCTTGGTTGTGATGTTCGGCCAGACTTTGGAGGCCGCAACATTGATGCTGACCCATTTCTTTTCACACTCAGTGTGCTGCATGATGGCGTCCACCGGGCATTCGCTTTCGCAAATCCCGCAGTCGATGCACTCATTCGGGTTAATAACGAGAAAGTTCTCGCCCTCGTAGAAGCAGTCCACCGGACATACTTCGACACAATCCTGATGCTTGCAGTTGATGCAACTTTCCGTAACGATATATGCCATTTTTGTATTCCGAATTGAGCGTCGTAATGTGACTTTGCCCGCACCAAAGGTGCGGGCAGAATCAGGATTTTTTAGGCTTCGAACTCTTCGCCCCAACCTTTGGCGTCGTCGTCTTCGTAGAAGCCAGCAGTTTCTTCGAACATGTTGGGCTTACGGTAGACGGCCAGCAGGACGCAGCCTTCGTCCGAATAGGTCTGATGGTACGAACCCGGATGGCGCCATACGAACTCACCGGCGCGGCAGATACCGTCGTGGTCGTAGAACGAGCCTTCCAGAACATAAGACTGCTCTAGCTCAGGGTGCTTGTGAAACGGCAGGGTTGCGCCCGGCTCCCACTTCAGAAGGCAGGTCATTTCGCCTTCTTCTTTGTTTTCGTACAGAACCTTTACCTGAATACCTTCGAACTGGCTCGGACCCCATTCGATTCCTTTCGGATCGACGTAAACAGATCCACCAATTGTCGGTTCAACCTTGGGCTTGCGTTTCTCGGTCATTGCTCACTCCTTGATGCGACTGGAAACCATGTTTCCTGCGTGAAAACTAGTTTCCAGAATTACGTGAGTCAACAAGTTATGTTTCCAAATAGTCACCTCACTGGAAAATTGCGCTTAATACACGCGGTGCCTAGATCCACTTAAAGTCTATTAAAATAATGTCTTAGACATCATCACTGTTGGCAGATCTGAAAGTGAAAATATTTTTCAATTAACTGGTTAAGTTGCCATACAGGCAACTTTGTTTCCGATTCCACTTGCGAAATTGACTATCTATTATTAAAAGTGAGACCACGTTTGGTGAGAGAAGCGCCCGCATCCGGCGTGCGCTACGAGCAACAAATCGAGGTTGAAGAAGCAGTAATGGAGGCATTGGAACAATCCATTGGGCGCAAGCTCAAGGAGCTGCGCCTAGCACGTGGGGCAACCCTTGCAGACGTCACTGAAATGACCGGACTGACTAAGGGATACCTGTCAAAGATCGAAAACGGGCGTCAGATGCCCCCCATCGAGACGCTGGCAAAAATATCTGCAGGGCTGAATGCTGACATCGCGTATTTCTTTCAGAAAGATGACAGCGATGATGAGCAAAATGACTTGATTTCCATTGTCAAAGCACATGAACGCAAACGTGTCGTCCGTGGTGCTTCGGCATTTGGTTATAATTATGAGGCGCTCGCCTACAAGAAGAGCAACAAATCCTTTGAACCTTTCATCTTCACTTTCCCAAGCGATGAAGATGAAAGCGAAACCCCTTCATTTACGCATGAAGGTGAGGAGATGCTGTATATTCTCGAAGGCACAGTTCGGCTCATCCTGGACGGTGTTGAACACATCCTGACTGCGGGTGACTGCGCGTACATAGATTCGACAGTTCCCCATCGCGGCAGCGCTGTGAACGGAACCGCCAGAGCATTGGTTGTCATCTATCGGGACAAATCCGACGAGTCCGACGACCACTAGAACATTCCACCCAGGGAGAACGATATGAACTATGGGATTCTAATCTACGATGGAGTTGAGCCGATCGATATCGGCGCAACTTTCGGAGTATTGTCTATGGCGAAGCGCATTGCCCCTGAGATTAATGCAATTGGCATCGCCAAGAATGTCGGTGAAGTCATATGCTCCAATGGTTTGAAGTGCATCGCCGATATGTCCTTCGAAACTGCGGCTGACGCAGATATTGATGAACTGATCGTAACCGGCGGACCCGGTTGGGTTGAGGCAAGCAAGGACCTTGCGACACAGGATTACATTCGCGGATTTCACAGAAAGCCAAAGGGACAACTTTCGGCGATCTGCACCGGTGCGATGATTCTTGAAACCTCGGGCGTTCTGGGCGGTCATACCACGACTAAGACGCGCGTATATGAAGGTGAAAAGCCTCCCTCTGAAATGCTTGAGGAAAAGGGTTTCTCGATCAAAGAGGCGGCGCTGGTCAAATCCGACGGTATTCTGACAAGCGGTGGTGTGACACTGGGGATCGACGCGCTGTTTCATCTGCTTGAGCGGAACCACGGTGAAAAGGTTGCCCAGGAAGTGGCCTATGTCATGGAATACGACCGCGCGCTGGCTGCGAACCGTGAACACAGAGGCTATGCGTTCTCCCATTAACGCGCTGAATGTGTGACCGAGTGGCCCAAAGCCCTGAAACTTTTGGGTCCCTCTCTCAGTAGATGCAAACGTCATGTAATGGCCTGCACCCGCCAATCGGAGCAGGCCATTTGGCGTTCTTTGGTGTTTTGGACGAGTACTGGTCGCAACTGTTCTGAGCTTTTCATGGCATGCCGCTTGTGGCCAGGCATTAGTGGTTCAAGTTGCCGGTATGATCGAAATCTCAGACTAAAAATACGACTTGATCCAAATTTGGGATTTTCCATTTTCAAACTGTTTTTACAATGTACCTAAGCCCAGCCTTCGAAAGGCCGGGTTCGCAGGTCGCTATGGCCCAAGCAAGAAAGCAGAACCAATGACCGAAGCCTATATTTGCGACTACATACGAACACCCATTGGCCGCTTCGGCGGCGCTCTGGCCCCGGTACGCCCAGACGACCTGGGCGCGTTTCCACTGCGTGCGCTGATGGCGCGTAATCCACAAGTCGACTGGGAGGCCGTCGACGACGTAATCTTCGGTTGCACAAACCAGGCTGGTGAAGACAACCGCAACGTTGCGCGTATGTCGCTGCTGTTGGCGGGTCTGCCCGAGGCGGTACCTGGAACCACCATCAATCGCCTTTGCGGGTCGGGCATGGACGCGGTGATCAACGCCGCGCGTGCGATCCGCGCTGGTGATGCGAATCTGGTGGTGGCTGGCGGCGTCGAAAGTATGTCACGCGCGCCATTTGTAATGCCCAAGGCCGAGAGCGCTTTTTCTCGCTCGAACGCGATATACGACACGACAATCGGCTGGCGCTTCATCAACCCGCTGATGAAAAAGCAATACGGTGTCGAATCCATGCCGGAAACTGCTGAGAATGTTGCCGAGGATTTCGACATCACGCGTGAGGCGCAGGATGCATTCGCCCTGCGTAGCCAGGAACGTGCGGCCGTAGCTATCGCCTCGGGCCGGATGGCGCAGGAAATCACTCCGGTCGAGGTGCCGCAGCGCAAGGGCAGTCCGGTTCTTTTCGAAACCGATGAACATCCCCGCGCCACGACATCAGAGAAGCTCGCCAGCTTGCCTACGCCTTTCCGCGATGGCGGGACAGTCACCGCTGGCAACGCCTCGGGCATCAACGATGGTGCAGCCGCGTTGATCATCGCCTCGGCTGAGGCCGTCGGGAAATACGGCCTTTCACCGCTAGCCCGCATAATGGGCGGTGCGTCGGCGGGTGTGGCTCCTCGGATCATGGGCATTGGCCCGGTTCCGGCGACGCAAAAGTTGTGCGACCGGCTGGACTTAATACCAAAGGATTTCGATGTGATCGAACTGAACGAGGCTTTTGCCGCGCAGGGTATCGCGGTTCTGCGCGGTTTGGGCTTGCCCGAAGATAGCGCGCAAGTGAACCCCAACGGCGGGGCCATCGCTTTGGGGCACCCGCTGGGCATGACAGGGGCCCGGATCACCGGGACGGCGGCGTTGGAATTGTCCCTTAGCGGCAAGAAACACGCGCTGGCCACCATGTGCGTTGGCATTGGTCAGGGCATCGCCATCGCGCTGGAAGCAGTGTGATCTGAATCACCGGCAAAGACCGAGAGCTGGCACTGGATCATTGTAACCCTGCACTGTCATACCCGCGTTGTTCGAACGCCCCGGAAGCCTTTAGCTGACTGGCTCCTTCAGCGATGCGACTGCTTTTTCAATTCTGCGCAGAGCTTCCTGCAGTTCCTCGCTGGATGTGGCATATGAAATCCTGAAGAACGGCGAAAGACCAAACGCTGAACCGGGAACGATTGCTACATCGTGTTCTTCCAGTAAATAGGCGCAGAAGTCAGCGTCTGATTCCAGCACCTTACCTGATGGGGTCTTTTGCCCAAGAACACCACCGCAATTTGCGAAGGTATAGAAGGCGCCTTCCGGCGTCCGGCAGGTGATTCCGTCGATTGCATTCAACCCGTCCACGACCATGTCGCGGCGTTTGCAAAAATCAGCGGCGCGCTCGGCCAGTACGTCTTGCGGACCGTTCAAGGCCTCAACCGATGCTGCCTGCGAAACCGAAGATGGGTTCGACGTTGATTGGCTCTGAATGACAGCCATGGCCTTGATCAGTTCAAGCGGACCACCGGCATATCCAATGCGCCAGCCCGTCATCGCGTATGCTTTAGATACACCGTTGATGGTCAGCGTTCTGTCTTTCAGACGCGGCTCGACCTGTGCGGGGGTGACGAATTCGAACCCATCATAGACAATGTGTTCGTACATATCGTCTGCCATGATCCAGATGCTTGGGAATTCCAGCAGCACATCCAGCAAGGGGCGGAAATCTTCAGCGCGGTAAGCGACCCCGGACGGGTTAGAGGGAGAGTTGAACAAAACCCAGCGGGTTTTATCCGTAATGGCTGCGCGTAGGGCATCCGCCGTCAGGCGAAATCCGTTTTCGTCACCACAAGGCACAAGTACCGGGACGCCGCCTGCGACCGCGACGATATCGGAATACGAGGTCCAATACGGCGTGGGAATGATGACTTCATCGCCGGGCTCGAGGCTGGCCATGAAAGCGTTGAACAAAACCTGTTTGGCACCGGTTGAAACAGTGATCTGGTTGAGATCGAACTCTAGATCGTTGTCGCGTTTGAATTTGGCCTGAACGGCCTGCTTCATCGCAATTGTGCCATCCAGCGCAGTGTATTTGGTATCACCCGCGCGGATCGCCGCGATTGCCGCGTCTTTGATATTGTCCGGTGTATCAAAATCGGGTTCGCCCGCACCCAAGATGATGACTGGGCGGCCTGCGCGCTTCATCTCGGCAGCCTTCATACCTATCTGCAGGATCGTGGAAACGCCGATTGACTCAATTCGGCTGGCTTTGTGAAATTTGGCCATGAAGGGCTCCCCGCGTTTTATCCGAAATGTGCCGCACCAAGCGGACCAGGTGAAGTTGTTCTTTTCAGGTCGGCAGACATCCGACGGATCGTTTCTGGCGTGTATTGCGTAAAGTACGCCTGATTTTTGCGGCCAACGCCATGTTCAGCGCTGAAGCTACCACCAAATTGCGTGACGCAAATACCGATAACCTCATCGCGCAGGCGCTTTTCATAAGCTTCTAGATCATCTGGCGGGCCACCTGGATGTGACAGGTTAAAATGAACGCCGCCATCACCGTAATGCCCGAAATCGCATATCTCTAATTCGGGAAATAGGGATGGCAGATGGTCCTGCATAAAGGACAGAAAATCCATCAGCGTGCCGCGTTCAAAGGCCAGATCAAAGGCAAAGAGATATCCGGCATGCTTCACCCCTTCGGACAACGCATGACGCAGCGCCCAGATTTCCTCGGGGCGTCCGACCAATGCGTCCAAAAGGGGTTCTTCAGGTGATTCCCAAACCTCGGCCAGACAGGTTTCTAGCAGCTCATCGACAGACAGCTCGCCTTCACGCGGGGCCCAGGTTCGGGTTGCCTCCACTAAAATGGCAAACTCTGGAACCTGGCCACCAGCGAACGGGTTACGTAGGCTTGAGGTATGCGCAAAGGCATGGCGCATTGCATTGCCTGACATGCCCTCATAGGCCGAAAGCTGCGGGCCAAGTTTCCGTTCCAGCGCGGCCAGAGTGTCAAAGACGGCATCTTCGGACGACGGAACAAGCAACGCGGTGGCTGTTTGCTGAGGTCGCGGCTCCAGGTTCAGGGTCGCCTCGGTCACGACACCGTATGAACCGACTGTGCCGATGAATAGTTGCTTCCAGTCCACGCCGATGTTGTTTTTGCGCAGGCCCGCTGTCAGGTCCAGCACGGTGCCGTCCTCATCCGCTAGCACAACCTTCAGCCCCAGCGTGTTCTGACGCACGTCCCCATAACGCAGGAATCGTCCTCCGCCGGTATTGGTGGCCACCATGCCGCCGATCATGGGGTCCGCGCTGAGATCAACGGGAAAGAACAACCCATGCTCTTCAAGACGGGCGTTCAACTCGGACAGGCGCATACCAGCGCCTACCCGCACACTGCGATTGCGCAAGTTCAGGTCGAATGTGTCTTTCATCCGATCCAGGCTGAGAACCGCCTGTTTGCCCGAATTATCCGGAGTAGACCCGGAGACGACACCGGTGTTGCCCGATTGCGGGATCACGGAAATGTCCTGCGCCACGCAGCCGGCCAGCATCCGCGAAAGTTCTTCGGTGCTGGCCGGCCGCATGACAAAGGCGGCCTGGCCGACATCGTGGCGCGCACCGATTTCGTATCCCGACAAATCATCCTGTGGTCCGAGGAGGGATTTTTCGGACCCGGCCAAGTCTGCCAGTATTTTCAGGTGATCGCCGCCAGCCATGATCAGGCCGCAACCGCTTTGGCAAAGTGTTCCAGAACCACGTCCTTGGATGCGGCTTCGATTTCAGCATAATGCTTGAACTCGTCCAGAACAGCTGCGCCCAGAGCATTTTCGAACAGGCGCTGATTTGGGCTGCGCTGGAAGGTTTTGGTTTCATCATCACCCAGGTTGGACTGGAATATACCCGCTGCAGAAACCGGCAGGAAGTCTTCGTAGACAACCGGTGCAAAGCCGACCAGCCCACCTTCGATCAGAGCGTCGATGTCCTGGGCCGCATCCGCAACGGCAGATGCGCCTTCTTCGGTCAGGTAGTATTGGAAATACGCCAGCCCCTGCTCACGGATTTCCGACCAAGTGTCCGGGAATTTGGCGAATACTTTTTCCAGCACGGCCATGTATTCTGCGGTGTTCGACCCGTCCGGATTGGGGCGGATTTCAGCGCGCACTTCCTCTAGCAACGCATCGTACAACGCGCGACCTTTTGGGGTCAGCGCAGCACCGCGCTGTTCGATTTCACCAAAGCGCGCAGTATGGTGGCCTTCGGTCCATTCGCCGTTTTCACCTTTGAACAGAACCGCTTCGTTCAGGGCTTTGAACGATGTCTGACGCAGCAGGATCGGGCAGTTCCGTGCAGGCGGGCCTTCGATCACGGCTTTGGGGTCGATACCGTGTTTGGGCATGGCAGTCTGTACCGCGTCGATATCCAGCGTGCGCGGTGTCAGGTGGTTGATGTGAGGGCCGCGGAACGAAACCGCATCCGCAATCAGACGGTGTGCGCTCAGCAGACGGTCAAACAGGTCTTGATCTACCCGCGCGCGCGAATGCCAGCGGAAGGTTTCCAGTGCTTCCTTGACGAATTCTATTGCTTCATCCTCAGTCAGACCGCCTTCGGATTCGGCTTTGGCAACCAGTTCCAGTGCTCGGTCAGTAAAGATCTGACGATCTGTAAGGATTGCTGCCGCCTCGCTGCGCAGATCAACGTCTGCAATGAGGTCCAGTCGCAACAGCGATGTGAAAATCCGAAAGGGGTTCACTGTCAGCGCGTCACCACCAACCGGGCGAAATGCGGTCGAGTGGACAGGGATGCTTGCTACCGAAAGATCGTAGTAGCCCACCGGTTCCATTCCCATCACCGCAAACAACCTGCGCATGGTGTGCAGTTCTTGTTCAGTGCCTAAACGAATGGCCCCGTGACGTTCTTCGGTGATCCGGTCGATCCCGTCGGTATTGCCGAGTTCATTCTTCAGCGCATCGCTTTCTTGCAGCGCAGTTTTGTTGACGCCCTCAACGATATCTACAAGCGTGCCATAGGCAGGAACTTCGTCGCGAAACATGTCGGACATTGCGCGCGCAAATTGGCTGCGGATGGTATTTGGTGTGGCAAAGCTCATATTCAATCTCCTGGATTGACGCCATTTATCGCGGCGTCAGTTGACCGAAGATGTAAGAGGCTAACTCAGTCGGAAAAACACCAAATTCAGACTTAATTCATTCCATTTCGTTCTGTATTTTGGGCTTGCTTTCGAAGCCAATTTTCGAACTTGCGCGCAGGCTCAGATTGCGGACCGTGGGGCCTGACAAGGAAATAGCTTTTCTCAGAGGTAAGCGGCGGCCCTTCCACACGGACCAGTATTTTCGAACCTAATTCCCGAACGACCATGCTGGCCGGGACAATCGCCACACCCAGCCCAGCCAAAGCTGCGGAAATGACCATTGAATACTGATCCAATCGCAGCCCATGCCGCAATGGGACGTCACTTTGCCCAAGCTTTTTAAGCCAATCCTCCCACGCGAATGGGCGGCTTTTGAGGTGTAGCAACGGCGCTGCTGTCAGCCGACTTAGATCAGAAAGACCGTATTTTTCGAAGAAATCGGGTGAACATACCGGAATCATGATTTCGCCAAACAGGCGGGTCATTCTGGTATTTGGCCAATTCTCCAGACCGTAGTGAATGGCAAGCTCACACGGGTCTGTATCAAAGTCGAAAGGCTCCATTCTTGTGTTCAGATGAACCTCGACATCAGGATGGTCTGCGGTGAAGGACGGTAAAATTGGGATAAGCCAGAGGTTGGCGAATGTCGGCAAAGTGGCGATCGAAAGAACCTCTTTGCCCTGCTCGGCCGCAATGGCTTTGTCGACCGAATTCTGAATGTTTGCCAAATCGGAACCGATGGTGCGGGCCAAAGCCTCGCCAGCTGCGGTAAGCGCCACACCCCGGCCTACCCGGACAAACAGCGTGACACCGATGAGGGTTTCAAGCTCTCTTACTTTTTTACTGACCGCACTTTGCGTGATGCGTAGCTCTTCCGCCGCTGACGTAAAACTCAGATGCCGTGCGGCACTTTCAAAACAGCGAAGCGTCGATAGTCCGGGGAGGGCTGGGTATCTCATCTGCTAGTCCAGTCATTGCGTCGTCACCAACCCAACGCTTTGCGCAACATGTTCAGTGCGACCAAAAGCAGGAAAGCGGCGAACACGCGGCGCAGCGGTTTGGGGTCAAGCTTATGGGCGAGTTTTGCTCCGTAAGGCGTTGTCAGGATCGTCATGCATATCACGATTGCAAATGCAGGCAAGTTGACGGCGCCAAGGGTAATTGGCGGCCTTGAGGCCTCGTCGATGCTGAGCAAAAGAAATCCCGGCGCTGAAGGTACGGCGATGGCGAGTCCGAAACCGGCCGCAGTTGCCACGGCCCGGTGAATGGCGACATTGCACAGACTCATCAAAGGCACGCCCAGACTACCACCGCCAATGCCCATCAGCACTGACAAAAGGCCAAGAATGGAGGAAAGCCCTGTGCGCAACACGCTTTGCGGCATTTGTTGGGCCAACCGCCAATGTTCTTTGCCAAGGCCCAGATACAGCGAAACTATAATGCCCAGACTACCAAACAGGGCCTGCAAGTAGATTGAACGAAGCATGGACGCGACCAGCACACCCACAATCGCCCCAAAGACGATGCCGGGGGCCCATTTGCGGATAATTTTCCAATCCACCGCACCATTTTTGTGATGGCTTTGCAGCGACCTGGCCGAGGTGACGATGATTGTTGCCAGAGATGTGCCCAGACAAACCTGCATCAACTGATCGCCGCCATATCCCAGGCTGTCAAAAATGAAATAAAACGCAGGCACCAATACGATGCCGCCACCAACGCCCAAAAGGCCGGCGATAACACCGGCCAGCGCACCTGTCGCAAGCAAAAACAAGAGAAGTGGCAGCAACTCGGACAAAGAAGCCATCTGATAGTCTTTCTAGTGATGTAGTCGTGTTAGTCTGTGGCTGGAACGTAATCACCGGTGATCTGCGCCTCGACATCGGGGCGGCGCTGATACAGGCCCAGAACCTGCCCTTGCATACGAACAAGCGCAGCGATGGTATCAAGTGTCGGCGTCTTGATATCCAGACGCCGGGCCAGCTCCAGAACGGTGCAAACCAATGCATCCAGCTCCATGGGACGGTTTTGTTCGACGTCGTGACGGGTCGAGGGTTTGTGCCCGATGATGTCAGCCCCACCCTGAATGCGGCGCTCGATCGAGACCGTAAAGCGCGCGCCTGCGGCCTCGCCCACCTTTCGGCATTCGGTCATTGCATCACGGATAACAGTTCGGCACGCAGGGTCCGCGCCGATCAGGTCAAGGCTGGCACCTGTGAGGGCGGAAACCGGGTTGAACGAACAGTTCCCCCATAGCTTAATCCACAGCTCATCCCGAATGCGAGGCTTGACCGGAGCGCGCAGCCCCCCTTCGCGCATCAGTTTGGACAACAACATTGCTCGGTCGCTGCGTGATCCATCAGGTTCCCCAAGCGTGAATCTGTCACCGCTTTTGTGATTGACTACGCCGGGTTCCAGGATTTCGCAGGCTGGATAGACCACACATCCGATGGCGCGTTCGGGGCCAAACGCCTTCCACTGTGCGCCATTGGGGTCGACGGTTTCGACCCATTTGTCATTCATCTCTGAACCGGTATTTGCCTTGTGGAAATACCACCAGGGAATTCCATTTACCGCCGAAACGACGGCGGTGTCGTCGGTCAAAAGTGGTTTGAACTGATCGACAATCGCGGGCACCGAATGCGCCTTTAGCGCGATGATGACGTAATCCTGCGGCCCCAGATCGACCGGATTGTCGCTGGCCGCGACCCTAATGGTGTTACGCTTCCCGTCCTTGATGAAGGTCAGACCGTTCTCTTGAATGGCTTTCAAATGCGGGCCGCGGGCGACAAGGCTGACCTTGGCCCCCGCCTTATGCAGAGCGTGCGCCAAATATCCGCCAATGGCCCCAGCGCCGAAGATGCAGATTTTGGTCATGCGTCCTCTCCTAGCCCAAGTTTTTTGTGCAGACCAATACGTTGCAACTTACCGGTGGCGCCTTTGGGGATTTCTTCCAGGATCAGCACCTGACGTGGCACTTTGAACCCGGCCAAACGTTCCGAGGCAAAGCCCCGGATTTCGGCTGGCTGAGCGTCATGCCCTTCGCGCAGTACGACGGCGGCTGCGACCTCTTCGCCCAGTTGCTTATGCGGCACGGCAAAGGTCACGGCTTGGGACACTGCGGGATGATCCATCAGAACCTCATCGACCTCGCGCGGGGAGATTTTTTCACCGCCACGGTTGATGATCTCCTTTAAACGTCCGGTGATCGAGAGATAGCCGTCCTCGTCGAACTGCCCCTGATCACCCGTGCGAAACCAGGTGCCATTCCCTTCCGGATCGGCAAAGAAGTTTTCGGCGTTTGCCTTTTCGTTGGCCTCATAACCCGCAGTGACATTGCGCCCGCGGATAACGATCTCACCCAATTGCCCCGCCTCGCTTGTCAGACCGGTTTGCGTCATCAGGCGCACATCGGGACCCGCTGCTATACCGACCGACCCGGGCCGTTGCGCGCCAGGCGCAATGGGGTTGGCCGTCATCTGGTGGGCCGCTTCGGTCATGCCATAGGCCTCAACCACCGGGCAGTCGAACGTTTCGTTCAACTCAGCCATCACCTGCGGGGGCAGCGACGACGATGATGACCGGATCAGCCGCAGCTTGGCACTCTTTACAACTTCGGCATTGCGCCCGGCACGGGACAGGATCGCCTGATGCATGGTGGGGACGGCCGTGTACCAGCTAGGGGCGGCGTCTTCCATCCAGCCAAACACTTTCAGGGCATTGAAGCCCGGTGTGCAATAGATGGATGCGCCGGTGTGCAACGAAGACAGCACGGCCGCAATCAGACCATGAATGTGGAACAACGGCATGATGTTCAAGCATACGTCGTCTTGGGTCAGTTCCAGCGACGCCGCGACATTGGCGGCAGAAGCAGAGACATTTTCTTGACTGAGCGGTACGATCTTGGGCCTGGACGTGGTGCCCGAGGTGTGCAGCACAAGCGCCTCATCCCGCGGGTTAGCGTCATCCAGCGGCAGCGGAGTGCCGTCCGCAAGCGACAGGTTAAAAAGCCCCGCGGCGGAATCGTCAGCAGAGGTCGCCACTGCGATATCCACATTCAACGCTCTAGCCGCTTGGGCGGCAGGACCGTCGGCGTCATCGGTGATCAGTAGCTTGGCGCTCAGATCCTCGATGTAGAATTTGAACTCGTCCTCTTTGTAAGCCGGGTTTAAGGGAGCCGCGACACAAGCGTTCCCAACGGCCAGAAACGCGGTAGCCATAGGAGCTCCGTTCGGCAACACGATAGCAACTCGGTCCGAGCGCTGAACCCCCGCCCGTCGCAACGCGCCGCCAATTCTGGCAACAAATTCCGTCAGGTCCGCATAGCTGAGCGCTTGCTTCTCTGGTGCTTGAAATGCAGTGGCAGCGGGATTGGCATTCGCAAGCAGTTGCCCAATCGTAGACATTGGCATTTCCCTTCTATTGCGTTTAGAAATCGCGCAGCAGCGATCCGTAGCCTTCAACTTTGTCTTCGATCCCGGCCAGACGCAAACAGTGCCACATGCTAGTCTGGTTCGAAGACAGCACGGGTTTCCCAAGCAACTTTTCAGCCTGATCCAGAATTTCGATGGACCTGAGTGCACCGCAACTCAGGAAAACGGCCTCGGCATCTTTACGGTCCACGTATTGCGCAAACTCCAGCAGGCTTTGCGGTGTCACCAAATTCATTTCCGCATCGGTCATCAGAGAAAGGCCTTCGACGGAGACACAAGTAATGCCCTGGGTAGCAAAATACTCGGCTTCCATCTGATTGATGTCATCGGTGTAGGCCGTGCCCATGGCGATCCGGCTGATACCCATGGCCTTCATCGCTTTGACTGCCCCGGTCAGCAGCGTTGTGGGTTTAACCCTGGGGCGTTTGGCTTGCATCTTTCGGGTGATGTTATCCTCTCCGATAACAAAACTGCCCGACGTGCAGTTGTAGCAGATGACATCGGTATCTTCGCGCGCGGGCATCAGGGTGTCGATTGCGTCGTCCAGCCCCTCTTCCATCGAGGCCAAGCTGTCCACTGTGCAGGTTTCTGGCATCCGAACCCGGGTGAAGTGAACACCCACACCTTCGGGTTTCATAAGGAACATGTCGCGTTCGGTCAGATCGGCATTTGCCACAGCGATAAAGCCGATTTGCGCCCGAGCATGCGGTCCGTCATCGAATTGCGGTGCGAATGTCATCGCCCTACCTCACGATCAGCGTTGAGCAAGTTGCGTGCCGCATGATGCGCGCGGCGCTGGGACCCAGAAGAAAGTTCTTCAGCTCAGGTTTGCTTGATCCCAGCACGATCAGATCGGCGGAAATCTTTTCAGCCACATCCAGAACTTCGACATACACATTGCCACTTTGGACATGGCATTCGCTGCAACTAAAATCAGCGTTGATGGTCGCCGCTAAGTCAGCCAGTTTCTGCCGGGCAACCTCGGCCTGAGTTTCCTCAAACCCTTCGGGGATAAACTGTGAAAGAACTCCCAGACTTTCGTCATGGGGCAGGACAGAGATCAGGTGAAGGTTCACTTGATCCCCGGCAAAATGCTTGGACACAGTGTCCAGAATTTTACCATTCCCCTCGGTGCTGTTCAGATCCAGCGGAACCAGAATATTGCGATACATTGTCGATCTCCTCGTCTCAGTTCCGCTGGGTCATGACTTCGGGCAACCACAAGGCAATCTGCGGGAAGGCTGTCAGAAGGATCACACCGACTACCATCAGCAGGAACATCGGGACTGCTGATTTTGCGATGAAGCCGATGTCGCGCCCGGTCATGGATTGCACCAGGAACAGGTTGAACCCGACCGGAGGCGTAATCATGGCCATTTCGCCGACCAGCACCACGAAGATACCGAACCAGATCATGTCGATCCCTGCGCCGCGTACCAGTGGCTCGATCACCGCCATGGTCAGAACGATCGCCGAGATACCGTCGAGGAACATGCCCAGAATGATATAGAACACCATCAACGCGGCGATCAGCATCCAGGGCGAAAGGTTCATTGCTCCGATCCAATCGGCCAGCGCGCGAGGCAGGCCCGTAAATCCCATGGCCAGCGTCAGGAACGCGGACCCTGCCAACAACAGCATGATCATTGACGTGGTCTTGGTTGCCCCCATCAAGGATTCAGTGAAGCTGCCCCAAGTTAAAGAGCGTTGCATGGCCGACAGGATCAGAGCGCCGACCACACCAAGGGTTGCGGCCTCGGTTGGGGAAGCGATCCCGATATAGATTGAGCCGATGACCGCGATGATCAGACCGACAACCGGGGCAAGTTCTTTGATGCCGACCAGCTTCTCTTTCCACGATGCCCGGGCTTCGCGATGCTTGCGCCCGTCTTCCGTGACCAAGCCCCAGACCATCACATAACCCATGAACAGCAGCGCCAGCATGATGCCAGGTAGGATACCGGCAATGAAAAGGCGACCGATAGATTCCTGAACCGTTACCCCGTAAACGATCATGGTGATTGAGGGCGGGATCAGCAGGCCCAAGGTGCCCGCGCCAGCTAGGGTACCGTAGGCCATTTTATCCGGGTATCCGCGTTTCTGCAGTTCGGGCACAGTGATTTTGCCAATAGTCGCCAGCGTGGCGGCTGATGAGCCGGAAATTGCGGCGAATGTCGCGCAGCCAACGATGTTGACGTGCAGCAAGCCACCCGGCATCCGGCGCATCAGCGGGCCAAGGCCGTTGAACAGGCTTTGTGAAAGTTTTGTTCGGAATAATATCTCACCCATCCAGATAAACACGGGTAGTGAGGCGAGACCCCAAAGCGATGTGTGTGACCAGATTACGGTTGCCATTGCGTCTCCGACAGGGCGTGTAGTGAAGGCCGCCATCGCCAGTAGGCCGACCCCCAGCAACGAAAGGCCAATCCACATACCGGCGCCCAAGAACACCAGCAGAGAAACGACCAGAAGGATTGATAAGGCTATTTCATACATGGTCGCTTCCTAGTGGCCCGCTGTGCCTTTGTGTTCCAGATACCCAAGTGATTTGGTCGCCAGAGCGCGAACAAGGGTGTGGAACAGGCAGATTGCGAAAAGGGTGAAACCGAGAGCGAAGGGCGCTTGCGGTATCGCCAAAAGGATCTCATCGGATTTCGAACTTATGTCGTGATACAGGTATGAGACATAGGCCAGTCTGACCGTGTAGTATGCCAGATAAGCAGCAAAGGCGGTGGCAACTACCAGCACGCCAATTTCAAACTTGAACCGCGTGGTCCGACGCAATCTTTCGATCAGCATCTCGACCCGTATGTGGCCGTGTTCGCCGAAAGTGTAGGCAAGCCCAAGTGAACCGGCCAGGGCCAAACAATACCCTGAATATTCGCTGAGACCCGCAATATAGATGCCTGACAGCCGCGATCCGATCCGGATTGCTACCAGTATGACAATCAAGACGATGCAGCAGGCTGCCAAAAGTCCACACAACTTGTAGATCTTGGTGAGCAAGCCATCGATCATATGGAAAACGGATGACATAGCATTCTCCTCGGTCAAAAAGCACCCCACCCGCTGTGCACAGGTGGGGCGAAGTCGGGGTAGAGGTTATTCAGCTTTGTACGCGTCCATTGCGGCCTTACCGGCATCGCTGGCGTCTTCGGCCCATTCGGCGGACATGGTTGCGCCAATTTCCAAAAACTCATTCATCAGCTGATCGGACGGCGCTTGGACGTTCATACCGTTCTCCGCCAGTGTAGTGTTGTAGCCTGCGGCAACGTCGGTGACTTTGGCCCAGACATTTGCCTCGGCAGCTTCAGCAGCGGCCAGAACCACGGCCTGAGTTTCCGGGCTCAACCCGTCGAAAGCGTCTGCATTCACGATCACTGCGGATTTCGGAATCCAGGCGTTCACAGTGTAGAAGTTGTCAACGTAGTCCCACAGTTTCTGGAACACGCCGATCGCACCAGAACCAACCATCGAATCCGCGACACCAGTCGAGAAGGCCTGGCTGATTTCCGTGGCTTCGGTTGTGGTCGGAACCGCACCCATCAGGCCCGCCAGACGCGAGGTCGACGCGTCGTATGCGCGGAACTTCTTGCCTTCCATATCCGCGATCGAATTCACTTCGTCGGTCACGAACAGACCTTGCGGCGGCCAGGGTGCCATGAACAGCAACTTCATACCGCGTTCTTCCAAAGCCGCTTCGATTGCGGGTTTTGACGCCTGATACAGCTTCCAAGCCTGATCGAAATCGGTTGCCAGGAACGGAACCGTGTCCAAACCGAAAATGGAATCTTCTTTGGCGTGTGCGCCCATGTAACGGCCGCCAATGGGTACCTGACCCGAGCGAACCGCGCGAAGGATCTCACCACCGGCATACAGAGAACCCGATGGGTGAACGATGATTTCCAGTTCACCGTTTGAGTTGGCCGTCACCTGCTCGGCAAAGTCGATATAGGCTGCCGAAACGTGGTTTTTGGCCGAGTATGCCGCTGGCAAATCCCAAGTTTCTGCGGATGCTGCACCAGCCGCGATCACTGCGGCGGTTGCAGTTGCGAGTAGTTTCTTCATTGTGTCCTCCCTCTGAAGCTGTTTAGTCCACGACCACCAGATCGCGTGGGTACTTGGTGAGTAATTCACATCCAGTGTCGGTCACTCGGACACTGTCGCTGATCGCCATTCCAAAGCCCTTGCGGAACATCGTTGGAATGACGTGGAACGTCATGTTCGGCTGAATGATCATCGGGTCATCCGGGCGGATCGAATAGATATGCCCTTCGGCCCAGTTCGGTGGAAAACCGATGCCAATGCCGTAAGCTGTCCGGCTTTTGAAGTACTTGCCCAGACCCTTGGCCTCGACCCGGGACCGGCACATCCGGTCAACCTCGCCAGCCGTCAGTCCGGGCTTGATGTTATCTACAGCGGTTTCCAGAATCTCGATCAAAGCATCAGCAGTGGCTTTGTGTTCATCCGTGGGCTTACCCACAACGGCAGAACGCGACATCAGCGCATGATAGCGATCCACTACGCCTGCCCCTTCCAATAGTACAACATCACCTCTCTGAATGGTGTTGCGACGCCACAAGGCAAAACACAGCTCGCTTCGCGGGCCGGATACGACCATGGGCGGATGACCGAAATACTCACTGCCAGCACGGGTCGAGCCACCAATCAAGGCTGCAGCTAGATCATTGTCCGTCTTGCCCGGGGCGATTTCCTTCAGGGCGGCGTCAATCCCTGCTTCAACAGCACGAGCGGCCGCTCTCATACGATCCAGCTGAGCTTCACTTTTCACCGCTCGAAATGGTTCAATGACACCATTCCAGTCAGAGAAAGTCGCCTGAGTACTTGCAGTAAGACGTCGATGATCACTGATATTCAGATAGCGGCTGATAGTCTCGACGCCGATTTTTTCCCCGGCTGCATAATTGTTCAAAAACGCCGAGAGTTTTTCGATGTGATCCTGAGTGTCAAAGACCGGTATGGCATCCGCGATTGTGGGCAGTGCAAGGGCCATATCCCTGTTCACGACGCGAGTAATGATGACCGGTTTACCACTTGCTGGGATAAACATCGCCTGAAAGGTAAAATACCCGATAGTCTGATATCCGGTCAGCCAGAACATGTTTTCCGGATCAAAAATCAGCGCACCTGCCAGACCTTTGTCGGAAACATCGGCCTGAACGCGGGCAAGGCGTTCTGCAAAATCTTCTTCGGAGAAGGCCAGCTCACCCGGCCAGATTTGGCGCTCGGCGTTAACAATCTCCAGTTGGCTTCGTGTCAGTGCAGCCATTTTCCTCACCACGTTTAGCGTCAGATCAATCGCGACTTTTATTTTTGGTAGGAAGCTTGCACTAAATGCAGAATAGCTAATAATACATATTTTAGGCGCTAGGCGAAAAAAAAGGAATACTCAATGAACATCCGTCAGGTTGAGGTGTTCAAGGCCATTATGGATTGCGGTTCGGTCACCGAGGCCGCGGAACAGCTTCACATAACCCAACCCTCAGTTTCCAAGCATTTGCGACTGCTTGAATTTGATCTTGGGTTAAAGCTGTTTTCACGCACTGGAAACCGCCTGTACGCAACACCCGAAGGGCTTGCTCTCTATGATCAGGTTGGGCGTGTTTATACAGGGCTGAGCCAGCTGAGGGGATTTGCCGAGGATCTCAAACATAACCGCCACGGAGAAGTGTCGGTGGCGGCGATGCCGCTTTTGGCCCAATTCTGGCTGCCCGAGCAGATGTCCGAATTCATGATCGAACACGATCGTGTGTCCTTTTCCCTGCCGGTGCGCAGTTCAAGATGGATCACCCAGTCTGTTGCCGCGCGTCGCGTCGATTTCGGGCTTGGCCTGCAAACCGACGACGCGTCGCCGGGCGTCGACATGCAGCCGTTGATGTCGTTGCCGTTAGTGTGCGTAATGCGTAGCGATCATCCATTGGTCGATAAGAAAACAGTAAGCGCGGCTGATCTTGAAAATGAAGATGTCATTTCCCTCAAGAATTTTGATCGCTGGAGGTTGGCGCTTGAAAGCGTTTTGGAAGATCGGAAATTCAAGCCGAAGCGCTATATTGATACATTCTCCACCCATGTAGCCTGCCAGTTGGCGCTCAACGGGGTGGGCATTGCGCTCGTGGATATCTTGTCTGCGTCAAACCAACTTCACTCGGGTCTAGTATTGCGAGGGTTTGATCCCGAAGTGACTTTTGACACATGCATAATGACTCCGGAACACTGGCCCCAGTCACGGTTGGCAGCTCATCTGATTGAGCATCTCATGGTACAGGCCGAGCGTACAAAGCGCCAAATGGATGAACTGATTTCAGCATAGCTTTTTTTTTATCTGGGATAAAAAATCGCGATTTGACGCTATGGCGGCTCCTTCCATAGTTTGAGCGCAACCCGGGCGAGCCCCGGATTCCCCGAACTTTAAGGAGCTGGCGCCATGACCTATCCGTCAAATATCGATACCAATTCAGCCCGCGACGTCGCCTATCACCTGCACCCTCAAACCAACCCCAACGCACATGAGGCCCAGGGCCCGCTGATCGTTGCACAGGGCGATGGTGCCTATGTGACAGACGAAAATGGCAAACGTTATATCGAAGCCGCTTCCGGCCTGTGGTGTGCCTCGCTTGGCTTTTCTGAAGAACGTCTGGTCAAAGCCGCTGCGGATCAGATGCGCGCGTTGCCTTACTATCAGGCTTTCCACCACAAAGTGGCCTCGCCCATCCCGGAACTGTCCGAGCGACTGATCAAAATTGCTCCGGTGCCGATGTCCAAGGTGATGTTCCAGTGCTCGGGTTCGGAATCGAACGACACCGCCGTCAAGATCATCTGGTACTACCACAACTCCATCGGCAAGCCGGAGAAGAAGAAAATCATCACCCGGCTCAAGGGCTATCACGGCACAGGCGTCATCGGCGCTTCGCTGACTGGTTTGCCCAACTTTTACAAAGGATTCGACCTGCCCCTGCCCGGTTTCCTGCACACGGAAACCGCCCCTCAATACACAGGCAACCAACTGGAAGGTGAAACCGAAGAGCAGTTCTCGCAGCGTCAGGCTGATGAGCTTGAGGCAATGATCCTGGCCGAAGGCCCCGACACCATCGCCGCCTTCTTCGCCGAGCCCTTGATCGGCGCGGGTGGTGTGATCCTGCCGCCAAAAGGCTATTTCCCGGCTATCCAGAAAGTGCTGAAGAAATATGACATCCTTCTGGTTGCAGACGAAGTCATCTGTGGCTTTGGTCGGACCGGCGATATGTGGGGTTCGACTACTTTCGGGATGGAGCCTGACATTCTGTCCTGCGCCAAGCAGTTGACCTCGGGCTATGTTCCGATGTCCGCGACCATGATCAACGAAAAGGTCTATGACGCGATCAAGTCGCAATCGGCCGAGTTCGGCATGTTCGCCCATGGCTACACTTATGGCGCGCATCCCGTGTCCGCGGCTGTCGCGCTGGAAGTGCTGAACATCATGGAAGAGCGCAACATTCTGGACAACGTCAAAACAGTTGGCGCCAAGTTCCAGGAAGGCCTGCAAGGCTTGGCAGATCACCCGATGGTTGCCGAGGTGCGCGGCGTTGGTCTGGTTGCCGGGATGGATTTCATCCTGAACAAGGAACCCGGTGCGCGCTTCCAACCCGAACATGGCCTGCCGGCCATGTTGAACGCCAAAGCGGCCGAAAACGGTATTCTGCTGCGCGCTCTGCGCGAGACCATCTGCCTGTCTCCACCGCTGATCATCAACGAAGCCGAAGCGGCCGAAATCGTCGACAAGGTGCGCGCAACCATTGACGACACCTATGCCGAATACAAGGCCCAGGGTCTGGCAGCGTAACTGGGGGCCGGTATGTCACTTTTTAAAAACCTGATTGATGGCGAATGGATCGCTGGCGCTGGTGAAAACGTCAACATCAACCCTTCGGACATCACCGACACCGTTGGCGTTTACGCCAATGGAGATGAGGCACAGATGGAAGCGGCGGTTGACGCTGCTGCACAAGCCTTTCCAGCTTGGCGGGCCACCAATGTCGCTAAGCGCGCCGAGATCCTGTACGCGGTGTCGGCCGAGCTGTTCGCCCGCAAGGCCGAACTGGGCGAGTTGCTTGCACGCGAAGAAGGCAAAACGCTGGCCGACGGCACTGGCGAAGTCACCCGCGCCGCGCAGCTGTTTCGTTTTTATGCAGGTGAATGCCTGCGGGATCGTGGTGACAAGCTCGATTCCATTCGCGAAGGGGCCGAGGTCGAAGTGATCCGTGAACCCATCGGCGTGGTCGGTATTATTACCCCCTGGAACTTCCCGATTGCTATTCCTGCCTGGAAAATTGCACCTGCTTTGGCCTACGGGAATACGGTTGTTTTCAAACCGGCCTCTTTGGTTCCGGGCAGCGCCTGGGCCCTGGTGGACATCCTGCACCGTAATGGTGTGCCCAAAGGCGTGATCAATCTGGTAGTCTCACCCGGACGTGTCGCCAACTCGATGGTGACCGACAAACGCGTCAAAGGCATCTCGTTCACAGGCTCGACCGGCGTAGGTCATCATATCGCGCGTGAAGCCATCGGTCACTTTGCCAAAATCCAGCTGGAACTGGGCGGCAAAAGCCCGATGGTTGTTCTGGATGATGCGGATATGGATGCTGCTATCGCCGGGGCATTTTCGGGGCTGTACATTGGCACCGGGCAGAAATGCACTGCCTCAAGCCGCTATATCGTCACCAAAGGCGTCTACGACGAGTTTGTCTCCCGTCTGACCGAAAAAGTGAAATCGGCCAAAGTGGGTCACGCTCTGGCCCCCGATACCGTGATCGGTCCGGTTGTGGACGAAGGTCAGATGCGCACCAACGAACACTACATGGAAGAGGGCAAAAAGGTGGGAGCCACGCTGATGACCGGTGAAGGCAGGGTCGAGCGTGAGCATAACGGTTTCTATTTCTCTCCTGCCGTTTTTGCTGATGTGACCAACGACATGCCCATCGCGCAGGAAGAGATCTTTGGCCCTATTGGCAGTGTCATCAAGGCAGATGATTATGATCACGCGTTGGCTATGGCCAATGACACCGATTTCGGTCTGGTCGCCGCGATCTATACTAAATCCCTGAAGCATGCTCAGCATTTCAAGCGTCATTCCGACACTGGTATGGTCACCGTGAACCTGCCAACAGCTGGTGGCGACTATCGCGCCGCTTTCGGTGGGCGCAAGGCTTCCGGATACGGGCCCAAAGAACAGGGTCCCTATGTTCAGGAATTCTATACACAAATGAAATGCACACATACGTTGGGATAACCTAACCATGATCGACCCCTTTAATCCGCCTTTTACCACTCGCCCCGATGTGCGGGGACACTTCGGCGTCGCGGGGTCGACACACTGGCTTGCGGCCCAGACCGCCATGCGAATGCTGGAACTGGGCGGCAATGCCTTCGATGGCGCTGCTGCCGCAGGGCTGGTCCTTCAGGTGGCAGAACCCCATCTGAACGGCCCGCTGGGTGAAGTGCCGATTATGATCCACGATGCGTCCAAATTGCAGACACGGGTCATCTGCGGTCAGGCCCCTGCCCCGGCTGCTGCCACGATCGAAAAATTCCACGATCTAGGCATTGATCAGATCCCAGGCACCGGTTTGCTGGCACCTGCCATCCCCGGCGCGTTCGACGCCTGGATGTTGATGCTACGTGACTACGGCACCCTGCCGCTGGAAGCCATCATGGAACCCGCGATTGGCTATGCCCTGAACGGGGTGCCCTGTGTGCCCCGTTTGGCCAAGGCAATCCGGCTGATGGAGCACCTGTTCCGTACCGAATGGACGACAAACGCCGAGATTTACTTGCCCGGAGGGCACCTGCCCGAAGTTGGGGCTTTCCTGAAAAACCCGGCCCTTGGCGCGACATGGCAGCGCCTGCTGGCTGAGGCCAAAGCTGCCAGCACAGACCGAACCGAACAGGTAGATGCCGCAAGGGAAAGCTGGAAAGCAGGGTTTGTCGCTGAAGCCATCGAAAAATTCTGCGCCACGCAATCCTATCTGGACATCACCGGTAATCGAAACGGTGGCCTGATCACCGGTGACGATATGGCCGGATGGTCGGCGCATTACGAGGATCCGATCTCTGTCACGCTGAACGGGTACAGCATCAACAAATGCGGCCCTTGGAGCCAAGGCCCCGCAATGTTGCAGGCTATTCAGCTGCTCAAGGTCAAAGGGCTGGATAACCTAGCTGACGAAACGCAGTTCTATCACCTCTTGGTCGAGGCAATGAAACTGTCCTACGCCGACCGCGAGGTCTATTACGGCGATCCGGACTTCGTGAAGGTACCGACAGAGCAGCTAATCAGCGAAGAATACGCGCGCCAACGCGCCGCCTTGATTGGTGAGTCCGCTAATAACAGTTGGAATCCCGGTGAAATGGACGGGTACGGCTATCCGGTGGACTATGAAGCGGCCTGTAATATCAAGGTAGATACCGCCACACTTGCCGCCGCCGGCATCGGTGAGCCGACAGTGGCCAAGGACGATCTGCCGGTCGAAAGCGACAATGGTGTCGTTCGCGGGGACACCTGCCACATCAACGTAGCGGATCGCTGGGGCAATTTGGTGGCTGCTACGCCTTCTGGTGGATGGATGAAATCCTCTCCCGTAATTCCGGAACTGGGCGTCTGTCTGGGCACCCGTCTACAAATGATGCGTCTGGACCCCAATGCGCCAGATGCACTGGTGCCGGGGAAACGCCCCCGGACCACGCTGACCCCAACCATCGTTCATCATGACGACGGAAGCGGATATCTGGCCTGCGGCACACCGGGTGGTGACAAACAGGACCAATGGCAACTGGCGTTCCTGATCCGACATCTGGTGCTCGGCATGTCGCCGCAAGCCGCGATTGATGCGCCGGGTTTTCACACTCTGCATTGGCCGAACTCTTTCTTTCCGAGGCAAGCTTACCCCGGAAAGGTCAATATTGAAGACCGGGTTGACCCGCAAATCGCGCAGCAATTGCGCGAGAAGGGGCATGACCTGGGACTCTCCGATTCCTGGAGCGAGGGATATCTCTCGTGCAGCTATCGTGACAAAGATGGTGCCTTGGGCGGAGCCTCCAGCCCCCGTGGACTTCAAGGTCTAGCAGTCGCCAGATAGGCAGGTGCTAGTGGGCTATTGCCGCCCGGAGTATGCTCTCTATCCGGGCGGCAAAAGCACTGATTCAGATCCATTTGCAACCAGTAGCATAGCAAGCTCAGACAGATGTGCCCCGTAGCGTTCGGGATAGTGCGGTCTGCATCTCGTCAGCCTCTCGCTTTCTTTGCGCATCACGAATGAGCGCGGCGAGACGGTAAAATCCGTGGGCCATTTTGGTGAAGGGCATCAGCAAAAAGAACGTCAGCACGGCACCGAGATGAAGCGCTAGAAGTGTCGGCATCGCTGCGGTTGAGCTCAGAGCATACAGAAGCAACCCGCTTAGGGCTACAAACCCGAGCAACAGAATGAACCCGATATCTCCACCCCACGCCGAAGGGTCGCCCAGCTCTCGATCTGATTTCCGTTTCAACATAACCATGGCCACGCAGCCGATGGTTAAAAGCAAGCCACCCGATATGCCAAACAGTTTCGGCAGGGAGAACAGACTGTAAGGCGCGTGCAACCCGAACCCGTAGTGCATAACTGTGGCTACCGAAGTGGAGGCTATGCACAGCAAGAATCCATACAAGATAGCTTGGTGCACATGGCGCCGCGCCTGACTGAACCTGTCGGTGTCTTCAAAATTGCATCCCTCGCCATGTCCGGCCGCCAAGTCCTGCATCTTGCCCGCGCGTGAAAACGCTGCGATCAGGTCGATCATCTGGATGGGCCTGCCACCCACAGCATGCCAATACCGTCTTAGGCTGACCCCGATACTGACCAGCGGCAGCAGAAAAGCAGGTGCAAAGATCGCCACCATCGCATTGTGCGAAAGCACAGCATAAAACCCCACGCCACCGGTCGAACCGACGGCCCGGATCGCAAGGAACAGCAGTGCAAACCCAATGACCAACGCAAGAGCGATAGCGCCGCCATGGGTATGAAATCGCCGCGCCAAGGGTTGCGGCCAGGCAAAGCTTTCCCAACTGTCCCTCCGCACTTCAGCAAGCGCCTTGGGCAGGTTCAGATCGAACTCGTGCGGGGCTGTAAACTGACAAGCATAGTAACAGCCTCGGCAGTTATGACAGAGGTTGGCCAACTGCGTGATGTCCCCATCCGAGAACGCGCGTTGGGCATGCAGCGACGGGAAGACGGAACAATACCCCTCACAATACCTGCAGGCATTGCAGATTTCGGCCTGACGGCGGGCTTCCTGTGTCAATTCAGTTTGCATAAGCTGCGGCCTCATGTCCTGCGATGCGTCCGAAAACGGTTCCGATGGTCATACCGAACCCGGCAAGATACCCCTGCCCCAGAATGGATCCGGCCATGGTCTCGCCAGCGGCCCAAAGGTTTTTGATCTTGCCGCTTGGTGTCGAGCATTGCGCCTGTTCGTCGACCTTTAACCCCAAATAGGTAAAGGTCACGCCCGTGCGCAGTGTATAGCCGTAAAAGGGTGGCTCGGTGATCTGGCGGGCCCAGTTAGTCTTGGGGGGTGTCAGTCCGGTGGTCGAAACACCGTCCAGCTCAGTCGGGTGGAAATCGCCGCCGTTACCACAGGCGGCATTGAACGTTGCAACGGTTTCGTTGAGCTTCTTTGCGGGCAGGCCCATCATGTCAGCCAATTCATCCAGAGTGTCAGCCTTGAGCGGTGGAAACACTGACGGCATGAACAGGTTCAACGATTTGGCGTCGATGATCACATACCCCACCTGATCCGGCTGCCCAGCCACAAGACGCCCCCAGATCGCATAGCGTTTGGGCCAGACGTCTTCGCCCTCGTCATAAAACCGCTCGGCGTTTTTGTTCACGACAATCGAAAACGGCACGCAGTCCAGCCGAGTGACAATGCCACCGTCAAATTTGGGCGCGCGCCCGTCAATAGCAACGGCATGGCATTGGGTCGGGTCACCAACACTCTCAACCCCCTGGTCCAGCAGGTCGGCTAAAACCACCCCGCGATTATAAGGCGTGCCACGGATCAGGAAGTTTTGGGCGGCGGGTCCCCAGGCTCGGGTCAACCAGTCGGTATCTGCCTGAAACCCACCCGAGGCGACTATAACAGCCTTGGGTGAGATGCGATGGGTTTGGCCCTCATGAGTGTAGTCAACCCATTCAATCCGGTCTCCAAGCAGTTCCAGATGGGTCACCCCGGCCTCATAAAGGATGTCGACACCTAGGTTTTCAGCCCGGCGATAATAGGCGTTAACCAAAGACTTTCCGCCCCCCATGAAAAACGCATTGGTCCGTGCAAGTGACAGAGTCCCGGACAGCGATGGTTGGAAACGCACCCCGTGTTCTTCCATCCATGGCAAGCATTCCTCAGAGGTGCGGATCGCCAGGCGCGCCAGATTTTCATCAGTTTTGCCGCTGGTAACCTTCATCAGGTCTGAAAAGTATTCTTCTTCGGTGTATTCTTCGACCAATGGGCCCAAAGGAGCCCCATGCATGCAGCGAAAATTTCGGGTGTGGCGCGAATTGCCTCCGCGATAAGGTTTCGGTGCAGTTTCCAGAATGAGAACCCGCGCGCCGGTCTCTGCTGCGGTCATCGCGGCACAGAGGGCAGCGTTTCCACCGCCGATTACCGTAATATCATAGGCTTCCGTTTGGGTGGCCATGTTCTATCTACCTATTGGTTTTGATCGCTGGTTCGATCACGTTCCTGTAACGAGCGGATGCGCATGCGCTGAGCCGCCTGAATATGCGCGCGCATCTCGGTCTCGGCCGCTGCGCTGTCGCGGGCCTTCAAAGCAACCATGATGCGCCGGTGTTCGGCCACCGCAGCCTCAGCCCGATCACTGTCCAGCAATTGCGAGGGCCCAAGGATCAGCAGCGCTTTGTGCAGGGACAACATGGATTTTGCCAGAAACCGGTTCTTGGCTGCATCCAGCAGCGTCGCATGAAAAATTCGGTTGATCTGTGCTGCATCCGGGCCAGTGCCTATCTCGGCCAGCCTGTCATTGAGCACTTCCAGCTCGTCCAGTTCGATGTCCGAAGCGGCCCGGGCAGCAAGCCCTGCCGCCGTCCCCTCAAGCACCGCGCGCATTTCATACAGCTCCATCACCTCGGCATAATCCAGACTGCGGACAGTGGCCCCCAATCTTGGAACGTGAGAGACCAGTCCGTCAGCCTCAAGCTGTCGGATCGCCTCACGCACCGGCGTGCGACTGACACCCAGCCGCTCGGACAGCTCGATCTCGCGCAGGCGGTCACCGGGCAAAAGCGTTCCCCCCCGAATCTCGTCCAGCAGTCGTTGATACGCCGAAGTGCCTTGTGGGGCGGGCTGTAAGGGGTCGTCCTGAATGGTCATTATGCTCACACTTGCATATTGCGTACAGATGTATACACTTGGATACATAGTAAGTCAATGACAGCGGAATCACGTTTTGTCCACCTCAACGAAATCACCCTCCCCCTTCATCAAGAGGTCAATGACACTTGGACTTGCGGTGCTAGGCACAGTGATTTTTTGGGCACTGGATCTGCCGCTGCCCTTTTTGTTCGGACCTTTGGCTGCCTGTCTGATTGCGGCTCTGGCACATGTCCCGTTGGACGGATTTGGTCAGGTATCGGTTGGGGCCAGAACAATTCTTGGTGTGGCGGTTGGCGCCTCAATCACGCCTAGCCTCTTTGCCGAGTTGCCGAAAATGGCAGCGTCGGTCATGCTGATCCCCTTTTTCATCATCCTTATCGCTCTGGTCGGAGTGCCGTTCTTTCGCAAAGTTTGGGGGTTCGACGAAAAGACTGCATTCTATGCAGCCATGCCGGGCGGCCTACAAGACATGGTTATTTTCGGGGCTGAGGCCGGAGCCGATCCGCGCACTTTGTCCCTGATCCACGGCACCCGCGTTCTGATCATCGTAACCCTGGCACCGCTATTTTTGACGGTGTTTTATGGCGCCGAACTGACAAATCCCATCGGGCAACCCGCAGGCGAACTGCCGGTCAAAGAGCTTTTGCTGATGTTTGTGGCCGCTATTGCCGGCTGGAAAGGTGGCGAGAAGATCGGCTTGTTCGGCGCATCCATTCTGGGGCCGATGATTTTGACTGCGGCGTTGTCATTAGGGGATTTCATACACACCCGCCCCCCACGCGAAGCCATATTGGCCGCGCAGTTTTTCATCGGCTGCGGCATCGGTGTCAAATTCGTAGGCGTTACCTGGGCCGAGTTGCGCCGGGTCGTCGCCGCTGGTGTGGCTTACGTCGTTGTCCTTGCCATTCTGGCCGCTGGATTCACGGCCGCGGTCACCACGCTTGGGTTCGGACGACCCGTCGAGGCTTTTTTGGCATTTGCCCCCGGCGGGCAGGCCGAGATGACCGTATTGGCAATCGTCTCAGGTGCTGATCTGGGATTTGTGATCACCCATCACCTGACACGGATCGTGCTGGTCATCATCGGAGCGCCAATCGCCGCCAATCTTATTTTGCGCTGGTCCAGACCTCAGGATTGATTATGTGGATCGGAGCGCTATCAGAGTAGGCGTTCACCTGATCAAAGATATCCGCAAATTGCAGGTCGAATTCGTCTTCGGTGACAAAGCCGATATGCGGGGTCGCGATCAGATTGGGATGCGATAGCAGCGGATCGTTTGGATCGGTCAGCGGCTCGCTATCGAACACGTCGACCGCCGCCTTCCCGGGACGACCATTGTTGAGCGCCTCAAGCAAAGCCCCCGGCGCGACAAGCCCAGCACGGGAAGTGTTTACGAACATCGCCCTCGGCTGCATCTGTGCAAAATCGGCAGGCGTGATCACCCCCCGGGTGTCCGGCTTCAGACGCACGTGAATGGAAACAACATCACTGTCTGCAAAGAACGCTTCACGACTGTTGGCCACTTGCGCGCCATCCGCTTTGGCCCGCGCGCGACCGTCTTCGGATGACCACCAGATGACGTTCATGCCAAAGGTCTCGGCGTAGCCGGCAACAGTGCGTGCAATGCGGCCGTAGCCGTACAAACCCAATTGACGCCCGCGCAACGTCTTGCCAACCCCGGCTTGCCACCGGCCCTCTTTTACTGACGCCATCTGCGCGGGCAAATCACGCATGCCCGCAAGGATCAGCGCCCAGGTCAGTTCGGCCGCAGCATAAGAGGGTGTTCCGCCGTGCATGTTCGAACACAGCAGCACGCCCTGATCCGAACAAGCCTTCACGTCAACATGCGGATACACGCTGCGCTGGCTGATCAGCTTCAGGTTGGGCAGCTTCTCGAGTAGATCTCGGGTCACCTTGGTACGTTCCCGGAACAACACCAGGGCTTCGGCTTCCTGTAACCGGGCGGCCAACGCGTCGGTGTCTTCGACGTGATCCGTCCATACTGTTACTTCGTGATCGGCAAGTTTGGAAAAACACGGCAACCCGCGCAGAGTGTCAAACCAGTCATCCAGAATGTGAACTTTCATCGGCTTTCAATACTCCGATCTGGCGTGAACCTTCTTGGTGTTGGGATAAAATTCGGAACTTCAAGAGCCGCTAACGCAGTGCGGACCCGTTCGCTTTGGTCCAGCAGGTGATTAAACTGCTCATCGCAACCCGCGACAGGTGTCGGATATTCGGCCAAATCGCGCCGCAGCGACGATTGCGCCAGCTTGAGTTCCTGTCGGGCAATGTCGAGGTACTTACAGTAGTTGTCCATTGTGGCTTCTCCTTACTGTATACCTTCGTATACGCTGGAAGTCGCGCCCAATCAACATCATTCCAAACATGTCGGATAGTCAAACTTACGACGAAGCCCCCCCCTAGGCCGTAGCCGCAACCGGATTGAGTTGCCCGGGCACGGCTTTCGTACTGGCAAACCACTGAGCGGCTGCTTTTGTTCCACCAAAGGGGTACAAGTGAACCCCAACATTGTCGAAACCCCTTTGCGTCAGGCCCTGTTCGATCAGCTCCAGCAGTGGCGTGAAATGAAAACGACCATCTTCGACAATTGTCAAGTTACTCAATCCACGGGCTGATACCCCGAAAGTACGCGCAAACCTCAGCAGTACTTCCTGTTTCGTCGGGCCGGGTATCCCGATCCGGATGGGCTTGCGAATGTCAGCGCTGCGAAGCTGACCAATCCAACTGAGTATTCTGGCGGGGTCAAAGGCCAGTTGCGTGGTAAAATTCGCATCGCATCCGTAAGAGTCCAGCAGTTTAACCTTTTCAACAAGTGCGCTCACATCCGACCGATAGCCGGTGGCAACGTTGCCTTCCGGGAAGCCCGGCAAAGTCACGCATTTGATCGCGTATTTTTCGATCCATTCCGTCGACAGCAGTTCCATTGCAGTATTGAACGGGCCTGCGGCCTGCGACGGATCACCGCCAACGACCATATAATGCCCTTCTACACCCGCGAACCGCAGCTTTTCGGTCAGATCAAATAGGTGCTTTTTCGACTGTACGCGCCGCGCGGCAATAATTGGTACCGCCAAAAGCCCCGCATCGTCCAGCAAGCGTACCGTCCGCAACCTGTCGTGGTCCGCCTCATTATCTAGCCACGCCACATTCACAGGCGTTCCAGCTCGGAAAAGGCCTGCGGCTGACGTTAATTCCGCAACGGTTTTGCTGGTGGCCTCCAGCGAAAAGGAATTCCATTCCATTCGAGTCTCTTTCCTGTGAAAGGTAGCTTCTAACGCCCTCAAACAACCATCCAGCTGTTTTGACCGGGGTTCTCCAGCGCGTCTGCGAGACTGCGCAACGACGTCTGCAGGTTCTCCATTGTACCTGCAGACCCTAGTGCAATTCGAACCCCGTTTGGTGGTCCGTCAGGCGCAAAGGCGATGCCTGGCACAAGCCCCAGACCCGACCCCCGCATGGTCAGGGCAAGCTCTGTGGCCGAATGCCCCTCGGGCAGGGGCAACCAGACGTGAAACGCATCCTTCTGAACCTCGATATCTGGCAGCCACTGGAGCAGAGCATCCTGACGCTTTTTGGTTTCGTCGCGGATTGCGGCGGTGATCTTGCTGGCCAGCCCCGAGTTGATCCAGTCGGTCGCCAAACCCGCCGATATGGGGCTGACCACGCTACCATTCGCGCGAATGGCCCGCCTGACACCGTCAGTGGGCACACCAGACGGCGGCACGATGAAACAAACCCGCAGCGAGGGTGCCAGACATTTCGACAGCGAAGACACATACCAAGTCCGCTCGGGTGCGAAATTGGTTATCGGTTCAGGCGAGGCAGAGACAAGCACCCCATAGGCGTCATCCTCGACTATCAGCAGATCATGCTTGCGGCAAATTTCTGCGATGTCTTGCCGCCGTGCCGGGGGCATCGTGATGGTCGTCGGGTTGTGAAGTGTCGGCGTGGTATAGAGCGCCTTTGGGCTGAATTCTCGGCAAACTTCCTCAAGGGCCGCAGAGACCAGACCGTCCTTATCCATTGGGACTGGCACGACGTGCAAATCCAGATGCCGCGCGATCTCAAGGAACCCGGGATAAGTCAGTTCTTCGCAGCAAATCGTGTCACCGGGTTCAAGCATCGGTGAAAGGATCGCCAAGGTGGCCCCCTGAACCCCGTTGCAAATGACGACATCGTCAAACCCGCGGATATTCAAATGATCCTGCAACCATGACTGCGCCGCAAGCCGGTCTGCCTGACCTCCGCCCGGCGTCTGATAGCGCATCAGGAACTCAATTCCATGTTCGGACCGCAAGGCATCAAAACCCTGCCACATCTGGCGGATCAGTCCCACATCCTCAAAGCGCGGGGGCATGTTCATGCTCATGTCGACCGCTTGGTCTTTAGCGTCCGCAGGAACCGTGGATCTCGCAGGGCGCAGTTCCTTCACAAAAGTACCCTGCCCCACGCGACCTTCAACCAACCCATCCCGGCCCGCGGCGGCATAAGCGCGGCTAACCGTCGAGAAGTCGACACCAAGAGCGGCGGCAAGATGTCTTTGAGGTGGCAGGCGCTGTCCCGGCTTCAGTTCACCCGAATGGATGTCCCGCGCGATTGCTTCGGCGATCGTAAGGTACAGGGGGCCATCACCTCTTTCGATGACCGGAACCCATGCGACATTTGGCGCATTGCTGCTCATTGCTTCACTCCTTGTCGCTCTTTATATGCTTATTGCATGCATACAATCAATGACGCAATTTCGAATCAACACCAATCAATGTCTTCTTGCCGAAAGGTGCGGGTCAATGAATCACGCAAAGGTACCGTCCTTTTTGCCTGAAGGTTTCAAGCCTGAGGGCCGCAACACAACGTTCAACAAACGTGAAAGCGGGCGAGGCTGCTACCTGATCCAACCTGCCCTCGTCCAGCCGAACCGAAAGCCTTAACAGGAACCGCTAGATGTCCTCACCATCACTCTACGCCCCGCGCGAACCGATTTTTCCCCGCCGGGTATCCGGTGCCTATCGGCGCCTGAAATGGATCGTCCTCACGATCACGCTGGGCATTTATTACATCACGCCCGGGCTCAGGTGGGACCGTGGCCCGAACCTGTCCGATCAGGCGGTCCTTGTCGATATCGCCAACCGGCGCTTCTATTTCTTCTGGATCGAGATCTGGCCGCATGAGTTTTATTTTGTGGCGGGCCTGTTGATAATGGCCGGTCTGGGCCTGTTCCTTTTCACGTCGGTTCTGGGCCGGGTCTGGTGCGGTTATGCGTGCCCGCATACGGTCTGGACCGATCTGTTTATCCTTGTTGAGCGATGGATCGAAGGCGACCGCAACGCACGCCTTCGTTTGCATCGCAGTGAATGGACATTCCAGAAGTGGCGGCTACGACTAAGCAAGTGGAGCGCCTGGCTATTGATCAGCATCGTGACCGGTGGAGCGTGGGTTTTTTACTTTACGGACGCTCCGGTCTTGCTGGCCGATCTGGTCCGGTTTTCGGCGCACCCGGTCGCTTATATCACCATCGGGTTTCTAACCCTCACAACATTCATATTTGGTGGATTTATGCGAGAACAGGTCTGCACTTATATGTGCCCCTGGCCACGCATTCAGGCCGCCATGATGGACGAGCACACCCTAACCGTCAGCTACCGAGAATGGCGAGGCGAACCGCGCGGTAAAAGAAACACACCTGAATCCGGTGATTGCATTGACTGCAAGGCCTGCGTGAATGTTTGCCCCGTGGGGATTGATATCCGCAACGGTTCGCAGATGGAATGCATCACCTGCGCCTTGTGCATTGATGCGTGCGACGACGTGATGGAACGCTTAGGCAAACCGCGAGGCCTGATTGACTACCTCGCGCTGGCCGATGAGCCGCTTGAAAAAGCCGGTGCAGCACCACGATCGATATGGTCACACACCCTGAGACCGCGGAACTTCATGTATGCGTTCCTTTGGTCGGCAATTGGCATTGCCATGTTGGCTGCGCTGTTTATGCGGTCGGATATCGACATGACGGTCAGCCCGATCCGCAATCCGCTGTATGTCACACAGTCAGATGGTGCGATCCGCAACATCTATGAAGTTCGGCTGCGCAATAAAACGGGCAGCGACAAGCCGTACAAAATAAGCCTGACCGGAGACGAAGCCCTTGTTCTGGACGTGGAAGGGGCCGGTACAGATCAAACGGTAGTTATTCCGGCCGACACCACGACCTTGAAACGCGTCTACGTTATCGCGCCACCGCAAAGCGCTCCTGCGATCACAGACCGGACCGACATTCGCCTGTGGGTCGAAGATGCCGAAACGGGCGAACAGGTCGGGCATGACACCGTATTCCACGGTAATGCGTCGCGTTGACCTAGAAATTGCGCCAGAGTCTTTCGACCCCGGCGCATCCATTCTTCCAGTTTCTCCGTCACTTATTGGATGCCCATGAGCATCTTAGGGAGGAAAAGTGACAATTCCGGAAGGAAGGTAACCAAAAGCACCATCGGCAGGTGACCAAGGCACAGAAACTTCAGCGTAATGCCAATGTATCTGTCCAGCGTGATTTTGCTGACGCCCGCCGCCAAATAGAGCATCGGCGCACAGGGCGGTGAAACGTTCCCGAGGCCAAGATTGGTGCCAACGATGGCTGCAAAGTGGATGGGGTGAACGCCCAGTTCGGAAACAACCGGCAAAAGTACCACCGCCGCCAGAACGCTGCCCGAAATATCGTCGACGATCATTCCCATCAGCAAAAGCACAAGGTTGATCAACAGCAATAGCAGGATCTTGTTGTCAGATAGGCTCAGCAGCAGATCGGCAATCTGCCCCGGAACTTGCTGTAACACCATTGAGCGGCTCATCATGAACAGAAAGAACAGAACCGTGATGATCGAACCCGTCGTGATCGCAGCCTGAATTGTGCCTTTCCAGAAACTGGCAGGCGTCAATCCACGGTAGATGAAGAAACCGACAACGGCGGCATAGACCAACGCAATTGCAGCCGCCTCGGTCGGGGTTGCGATCCCGCCATAGATCGTGCCGAGAATGATCAGCGGCATAAGCAAGGCCCAGAATGCCTCTTTGCCCGACTTGAAGATCTTTACCCGCAACTCTTTCATCGGCAGCTTCGGTTCGACCTGAATTTCATCGTTGTTCCGCAGGAATACAAAGTTCAGAACGATATACAGCAAGGCCAGCATAATACCGGGGATGACGGTAGACAGGAACGCCGCACCCACCGACAGGCCACCGGTCACCGCGAAAACGATCATCGGAATGGACGGCGGGATCATCAGCGCCAGAACTGAGGAACATGCGACCAGAGCAGTTGCGTGACCCACAGGATAGCCCTCTTTCACCATGCGCGGGATCATGATCTGGCCAATCGCTGCAATCGCGGCCGAGGACGACCCTGAGATGGCGCCGAACAACGCGCAAGTCACGATTGTGACTGCGCCCAAACCGCCCTTGATCCGCCCGACAAAAGCGTTGACGAAATCCAGCAGGCGGTTCGAAATACCGCCTTCGGCCATGATCGTCCCGGCCAGCACGAACAACGGCAAGGCCAGCAGGGCAAAGCTTGTCGTGGTCTGATAGGCATAGGGGATCAGGAATGAAATATTCGAACCCGTCCCGATCCCGAACACCAGTGCGCCAATGCCAAACGCAAAGGCGATGGGCATTTCGAGCAAAAGCAGCACAACGATGAGTGCAATGGCAATAGCGAAAATCAGCATCAGTTTGCCCCCTCCGTTTTCATCATTTTAAAGGCGACAAACTGATTTACGGCCTGCATCAACAACGCCAGAATGGTGCCGGAAAAGCCGATGACCAGCGAAAAGGACCAGATGCCTTTGGGCCAGCGCAGATATGAGCTGAGGCGCCCCTTTTCGATTTCGAAAAAGGCGTACTTGATTGCAAAGTAACCGAAAACCAGACAGGCAACTATGCTGAGTACGGTCATGACCAACCGAACGGATTGTACAACCTTCGGTGATTTGACAACCAAGGTCAGGATGCCGCCGTGGATGTGCTCACCTTGCCGCGTCACATAGGCCATCGCCGGAAAATAGATCCAAGCGCCGAACAAAAGGGCCATTTCTTCGATCCCGACAAAGGGTGAATTCAAGCCGTATCGCAGGACCACCTGTGCGAACATCAGGACCGCTAGGCTGATGCTGAATAGCGCAAGGCCGTTCGCCAGCACCGCAGCGTAGAGCTTTTCGAAGTTCAAAAATACAGCATAGCCATTCGACACATCCCCCTCGGGGATTGCGGTGACATGTTCGGGTGGCTCGGGGACAGTCACTTCCGGGTCATAGATATATGACGCACCGGGCTCGACCGGGTCCCGAGGATGCTGTCTAGATTCTCGTTCCATTCTGTCCTCCCAAATAAAACATTGGGCCTGCCGGATGGCAGGCCCAACAAGGTCTTGTCACTCGATCCCAGCAGCTTTCTTCAGCTTGGCCATGATTTCCGGACCGACTAGTTTTTCCATTTCTGGCCATTCCGTTTCGTGAACGATCTGGGCCGCTGCTGCGATCTGCTCGGGGCTCAACTCGATAACCTCGATGCCTTCGTCGCGTGCCTTCTGCAGGAACTCGTTGCTCTTGCTTTCGGCTTCATCCCACGACCACAGAACGGTTTCGTCCGCCGCAGCTTGCAGGGTTGCGCGGTCTTCGTCCGACAGCCCTTCCCACCAGCTTTTGCTAACCAGCCAGAATGCGGTTTCGAAATAGTCGTTGGTCAGGATGTTTGTTTCCAGAACATCGCGCAGGTTGTAGGTTTCAACTGCAGTCGAGAAGGCGCGCGCATCAACCGTGCCCAGCTGCAGCGAGGTGTAGACCTCAGCCAGCGGGATAGGCACAGCGCCAAAGCCCAGGTTGTTGAAACGGTCAACGGCGATTGAAACCGGGGGAACGCGGATTTTCAGGTTTCCGCCGTCAGCAGGCAGGTTCAGCGGCTTGGCGCCAACGCCTTTGCGGATCACAACCGAGCCGAAATCGGTGGGGACCAGACCGATGGCATGCAGGTCCAGATCGTGCAGAATATCATTGTAGATATCCAGCATGTCACCGCCCGGGCCGTACACTTTGCGGGCGTCTTCCCAGTTCGAAACCACGTAGCCCAGCCACGACAGATCCAGACGCTGGTCAAACTCGGATGCACCCCAGGTCAGGGTCATCGGAACAACGCCTTGCATCGACTGTTCGAACAACGAGGTCCAGTCGCCCAGATCACCGCCCGGGTGGTAAGCGATGCCAAAGTTCGAGTCGTCGCCCAGTGTGTCCTGAAATTTTTCGGACATCGCGTGGAAGATGTGGTCGGTGGTCATCGCATGCGCCAGGATGAATTTCTCCTCGGCGCTGGCGGGTGCCGCGAATGTGGTTGCGGCAAGCATAGCTGCGCCACCCATCGCACCAAAGGTGCGGCGGTTCATCTTCGAAAACATTAAGGTCTCCTCCTCAGTTAAAAATAACCCTCCGCCGATCGGCGGAGGGATCTGTCTTTGCTTTTGCTCAGCAAAGTTCCGGGGCGACGAAATCGTAACCAAGATCGTCGGCCACAGCCTTGTACGTCACCTTGCCGTGGGCCACGTTCAGGCCATTCATCAGGTGACGATTGTCTGCCAGTGCCTGCTTCCAGCCGTTATTCGCAATGGCCAGCGCATGCGGCAGCGTGACATTGTTCAGCGCATAGGTTGAGGTTCGCGCCACCGCACCCGGCATGTTGGCAACGCAATAGTGAACCACATCGTCGACAACATAAGTGGGATCGTCGTGGGTGGTGGCTTTGGACGTTTCAAAGCACCCGCCCTGGTCAATGGCCACATCCACGACAACCGCGCCGGGCTTCATCTTCGAGTTCAGTTCGCGCGTTACCAGCTTGGGTGCTGCGGCACCCGGGATCAGGACCGCGCCCACAACCAGATCGGCGTTGGCGACTTCTTCCTCAAGCGCGGCCTTGGTGGAATAGACCACTTTGGCCGAGGCTTCGAAGTGGTTTTCCAGCTTCTCCAGAACCGCCGGGTTGCGATCCAGAATGGTCACGTCGGCATGCAAGCCAACCGCCATCTGCGTCGCATTGAACCCAACCACGCCACCGCCAATGACCACGACTTTGCCGGGCTTCACGCCAGGCACGCCACCCAACAGAACACCGCGACCGCCTTTAGCTTTTTCCAGCGCACCGGCGCCCGCCTGGATCGACATGCGACCCGCAACCTGGCTCATGGGTTTTAGCAGCGGCAGGCCGCCGTTTTCGTCAGTGACGGTCTCATAGGCGATGCAAACCGCGCCCGACTTAACCAGATCCTTGGTTTGTTCCGGGTCCGGCGCAAGATGCAGGTAGGTATACAGAATCTGACCTTCGCGCAGCATGGCACGCTCGACCGCCTGAGGCTCCTTTACCTTTACGATCATTTCCGCATTGGCAAAAATCTCGGCTGCGGTATCAGCGATTTCCGCACCGGATGCGCGGTATGCATCGTCGTCCGAACCGATACCAGCACCCGCATTGGTTTCAACAATCACGTTGTGACCGTTCGCCACCAGTTCCGCGACGCTTTCCGGAGTCAATCCCACGCGGTATTCGTGGTTCTTGATTTCCCTGGGAACACCAATGAACATCTTCATTGCTCCTTTTTATGGATGATCGCGCAGGATTTCGGTGAACGTGTCGAACAGAACGTCAATTTCCTGCTCAGAGATGATCAACGGCGGCGACAGCGCAATGATGTCACCAGTGACGCGGATCATAATCCCCGCGTTCCAGGCCTTTTTCATAACTTCCATGGCCCGCGCACCCGGAGCGCCCTCACGCGGGGCCAGCTCAATAGCACCCACAAGCCCAAGGTTGCGCAGGTCGACGATGTTGGGCAGTCCGGCGAGTCTGTGCAGACGCTTCTCCCAATACGGGGCAAGACGGGCGGCACGGGCGAACAGGTCGTTGGTCTCGTAGCTTTCCATCGCTGCCAGCGCTGCGGCGCAGGCAATAGGATTGGCCGAGTAGGTATAGCCGTGGAACAGCTCAATCGGCGCATCGGCGTTTTCCATGGCGCTTTCATAGATGCGGTTATGAACAAAGACCGCACCCATCGGGATGACCCCATTGGTCAGACCTTTTGCGGTGGTGATGATATCCGGGGTAACGCCAAAATACTCCGCAGCAGTCGTCGCACCCAGACGCCCAAAGGCTGTGATCACCTCATCAAAGATCAGCAGGATGCCGTATTTGTCGCAAATCTCGCGCAGTTTCTTCAGATAGCCCACGGGCGGCATCAGAACGCCTGTCGATCCGGCCATGGGCTCAACAATAACCGCAGCAATGGTTGATGCGTCGTGCAAGGCGACAATGCGCTCCAAATCCAAAGCAAGCTCGGCCCCGTATTCCGGGCAGCCTTTCGAGAAGGCATTCTTCTCGATGTCATGTGTGTGACGCAGATGGTCGACGCCCGTAAGAAGAGTGCCGAAATGTTTGCGGTTGGCGAAAATCCCACCGACGGAAATTCCGCCAAAGCCTGTGCCGTGATAGCCACGCTCGCGCCCGATCAGGCGGGTACGGGCCCCGTCACCGCGCATCCGGTGATAGTGCAAGGCAATCTTCAAAGCGGTGTCGACTGATTCAGAACCCGAATTGGTGTAAAAGACATTGTCGATACCTTCGGGCATCATCCCGGTCAGCTTTGACGAAAGTTCAAAGGCTTGCGGGTGAGAGAACTGAAAACTGGGTGCGTAATCAAGCTCGTGCGCCTGTTTTTGAATCGCCGCCGTAATCAAAGGATCACGATGTCCGGCGTTGACACACCATAGGCCCGCGGTCGCGTCCATGATCTGACGATCATCGTCGCTGGTATAGTACATGCCCTGCGCCGATTTGATCATGCGAGGATCAATAAGGAAGTCGCGATTGGCCGTGAATGGCATCCAAAAGGCTGATGTATTGTTGGTCTTCTGGAGCATTCCGTGTCCTTCCCAAAGTGCCTGAAAGTTTCGCGTAGCTTTCTGGCACAGCGAGTGGAAACTGGTCATTCCGGATTCGTAAGGATTTCTAACCTATTGATTAGTATCGAGTTTCGTGTCAAAGTGCTTTAGATATGAAGCAGAAAAGCACTGAACCCGACTTTGAGACGGCCAGGCGCCTTCGCGTGATTCGTACCGCCAAGGGGCTGAGCCAACGGAAATTGGCAAAGCTGGCGGGCGTTGGCAGCGGAACAATCTCACTGATTGAAGCAGGGGCAACACAACCTTCCGTTGCCTTGTTGAAAAAGATCCTGCAAGGCGCGGATATCAGTCTTGGATACTTTTTCAGTTTCGATCTGAAAGACGCCGACAAGGTTTTCTTCCGGCAAAAAGAACACCGGGATGTCGGTGCATCGGGTGTTTCCTATTTTCTTATCGCAGGTGACCGACAGAACCGCAAAATTCAGATGCTTCTGGAAGAGTACGATCCCGGTACAGATTCCGGCCGTTCGGAACTTTCACACAATGGAGAGGAGTGCGCGGTCGTGATCTCGGGTCAGTTGGAAGTGACTGTGAATGGCGAGACCGCTGTCCTGGGCCCGGGGGATGCTTATTACTTTGACAGTGAATTGCCACACCGTTTTCGCAATACAGGTGAAAAGCAATGCGTTGTCGTCAGCGCCTGTACGCCTTCGACATTCTAATGCCCGGCGGTCTCTCGCTTTCGTGATTTGGTACGGACGGTTCCAGACAACACTTAGCGATCATGAAAAAGCTAAGCATCATACTCGCGCTCGCGCTTTCCGCGACCACAGCCGTTGCACAGGATTTACAAGGCCGTGACACGGCCAGCAACTGGCGGGTTAAACACCAAAGCAAGTTTGGTATCTGGAGCTCAATCTGTGATGAGCGGGTGGAATATGGCGCACTGGTGCAAAGGTGCTATTTGCGCTGGGTCGATGTGTTCTCTGGCCGACCTCATTTCGGGGGTCAATTCCTATTCATCACACCCGAGGACGAAGGGTTTCAGGTGGAATTCGGGATCGAACCCGGAACCTTCTTTCACCCAAACGGATTCCGCATCGAGCGTAACGGCGACCCGGTTTGGCGAACACGATCGCCTGGGTGCCTGACCGGGTTGGGCTGCCGGTTCGACGGTGACGACGCTGACGAGTTGATTGAACAGATGTCTCAAGGCGGCGCGTTTTTATTTGATTTCCGTGATCGACAGGGAATTTCCCGGTCGCTCAACTGGCCGCTTGAAGGTTTTGACGCCGCGTGGAAAGATTTTCAGGATCAATCCCGCGAACGCAATCTTATCGAATAATATGGACTTCCTTTGCCCATACGGGCGTTGGGTTAGGGTTCGCCGCGCTCGGTGGCGCGGCGAACAATGGTGTTACTCGGCAGGAACCACGTCTGCGTGAGTGTTTTCAACATGGTGCTTGTCACGAACCGGACGCACCATGAGGTTGGCGAAGAACGCGATGACCAACAGGGCCGCCATGCAATACATAGTTGTGTTGTAAAGCGTGGCAGTCGGGTCGACCGTGCCCGCCGGAGCGATTTCCATCAGCTTGGCAATTGTCACCGTGTTTGCGGCAACCAGCTCATTCAACTGTGAAATCGGAGCTCCGAATTTCTCGGCAAACGCTGCAGGATCGATTTTCACAGCAAGCTCCGTAATCGCGTTTTCCTTGGACAGGTTCCGCAGATAGGTGATCGCAAACGGCCCCAAGACACCAGCCGCGGACCACGCGGTCAGAAGACGCCCGTGAATGCCGCCAACATGCATCGTGCCAAAGATGTCCGCCAGATAGGCCGGGATTGTCGCAAATCCACCGCCATACATGGTGAAGATGATCATGGTCGCGATGTAGAAGCCGATCAGCGCGGTAATCCCACCGGACGCAGCCCAGAACGGGATGGTGCAGTACAGGATCGTCCCCAGTACAAAGAAGCAGTGATAGGTGTTCTTGCGGCCGATATAGTCCGATGTCGAGGCCCAGAAGAACCGGCCAACCATGTTAAAGACCGAGATCATCAAAACGTAGGTACCAGCGAAAGCAGCGGTCACAATAGCCAGATCACCAAAGATTTCGTTGATCATGGTCTTGGCTACACCGATCACACCAATACCAGCGGTCACGTTGAAGCACAGCACCACCCACAGCAACCAGAACTGAGGCGTTTTCATCGCCTGATCGATGTGGACGTGATTTTGCGTGACCATGCGCTTTGCGGACGGCTTAGGCTCCCAACCCGCGGGCTTCCAACCTTCGCGTGGGACGCGGTATTGGAACGCGGCGAACATCATCACACAGAAATAGACAATGCCGAGCGTCATGAATGTGGCCGCAGCCCCGGTATTGCCGGTGCCAACCACGTAGACCCCCGCCTTACCGCCAACCTGGGCAGCTTGCTGAGCGGACGCAACGACAACCTCGACCTGGCCCGCAGCGGTTTCCGCAAAGCGGCGGCCGCCTTCGGTGATCAGGGTCACTGCGCTTTCCGCGCCAAGATACTCAGGCGCTTTCTGGAAGGTGGACAACAGCCATTGGTTCAGTGGCGCGCCGATCATTGCGCCACCACCAAAGCCCATGATCGCCATACCGGTAGCCATGCCTCTGCGGTCAGGGAACCATCGTATCAGCGTTGATACGGGCGAGACATACCCCAGACCCAAGCCTGCGCCACCAAATACACCGTAGCCCAAATAGAGCAGCCAGAGCTGATGGGTGGCAATGCCTGCCGAGCCAATGAGAAACCCACCGCCCCAAAGCGCGGCAGCCACCACGCCGACATACCGGGGGCCGACTTTTTCAAGCCATTTGCCGCCCACGGCTGCGGTCAGACCCAGAACCACGATGGCAACCGAGAAGATCCAGACAACCGACGACAAGGACCAGTCGCTGCCCGATGACGCGACCACACCCAGTTCGCGGGTCAGTGGAGGGTTAAAGACGGACCATGCGTAGACCGATCCGATACACAGGTGAATGGCGATCGAGGCAGGGGGCACCCGCCATCGGTTAAAGCCCTCTGGTGCGATGATGTTTTCCTTGCGCAGGAACCCAAGCGGTCCGGCAGCTGAGTTTGACATGAATTCTCCTCCGATTTGCGGGGCCTCCCTGCCCCTGGACGGGCTGCAATCGGGTCGTTTGGTCGACGACGGTATTCAGCGTCCTTTTGTCGTCTGACCATTGATTAAGGATTCCGTCAACACTAATTAATGTTATGTTTCAATTGGTTAGCTGATTAACGCTGCGCTGCGGAATGGACAAAATGTACAATAATTGCGTAAAACTCACACCAGCGCAGGGACAAAATGTCCACTTTGGGAATAGTTGAATTAACCAATCAGGACGAAATGTCCGCCGCAGGGCACCACACAAAAAAAGTTGTCCCCTCGCCTTTGTGACTTTCGACCGTGATCAATCCATCGGCGCGGGTGATCAAGGCCTGACTGATAGACAGCCCCAATCCAGTGCCTTTAGCCTGTTTGCTGGTGAAGAACGGATCAAAGATTTTGCCCAATCTGTCCGGCGGAATCCCTTCGCCAGTATCCGCCACAGAGATCCGACTGCCAGGCACCCCGTCCCGGCTGGCCGCTGTGGTCGTGATCGTCAGCGTACCGCCTTGGGGCATCGCCTGCGCGGCGTTGATGATTAAGTTCACCAGAACTTGCTGCAGCTCAGTCTCTACGATCCGAATAGGCGGTGCGGGATCATGGGACTGTTCGATCTGAATGCCTTGTTTGCGCAAATCAGCAGAGACCAGCACCAAGGCGTCCCTCACAGCGGATTGTGGGTCAACCAAGGTTGCGATATCCGACATCTCGCCGGGCCGGGTAAAGTTCAGCAGTTTTCCGACAATGATATTGATGCGATGGGTCTGCTCATCAATCAGATCAAGCTCGGCTTTCAGATCGTCTTGATCTTGCGGACTCAGGCTGGCGCGCAGAATTTCAAGATTGCCCTGGATGACGGCAACGGGGTTATTTATTTCATGCGCGACACCGGCAGTGATCTCACCAACCGAGGCTAGCTTTTCAGACATCACCAGCTGAGAGAAGGTCTCTTCCAGCTTGCGATTAGCGTCGCTCAGCTCACCCGTGCGCTTTTCGACTAGCTCGTTGAGGTTTTCCGCATAGTTTCTGAGCGCCTCGTCACGATCCTGAACCTGATCCAGCAACCGATCCAGGTGCCGCGCGACGGCGCCGATTTCATCCTTGGTCTCAACCGGTCCGATACGTGCGTCCAGTACACCTTGCTCGGCCCGCTCCATAGTGGCGGATATCTTTTCCAAAGGTGCAAAAACGCCCTGTGCTAGCCTTAGAAAAATAGGGATCGATAGGCCGATCACCGCGAGGAAAGCCAAAACCAACGTCACGATGGTGGCATTGCGCTGCATCGTAAACGGCTCTTCTAGAAAGCCGGTATACAACATGCCGATCCGGGCGCCGGTCACATCCGACAAAGGCACATATCCCGAGATATACCAGTCATTCACAACAAAGGCGCGGTCCAGCCACGGGCGCCCCTGTTGCATGACCTGTCGCCAGACAACCTCGGATACACGCGTGCCCAAAGCCCGTGTTTCGGCAAACAGGCGCACATTGGTCGAGATCCGCACATCGTCCAAAAACAGCGTCGTGGTGCCGGTACGGGTGTCACGTCCCGCCTCTTCGCGATAGATCAGAGCGTTCATCCGGTCGATGACCGACAAGTTACGGTTCAACAACCGACCACCAACCAATAGATGCTGACTGGACGCATCCCTGTGGGTTGCCAGCAGGACCATGCCGCGCGTTTCAATGGTGCGGTCAATTTGGCGGGCGGCCTCAGTCGGGACCAAAGGCAAAGCAGCACGTTCCGCCAGATCCGGCGAAATGTCATTCAGGTCAGCAGCAGTCAGGACGGCCAGACCCGCTCCAGATGCGCCAAGCGATGCAGCGTTCGCGGCTTGGCGCACGGTGAGCGGTAAGCTCTGGTCATCCGGCTGACCATAGATCAGAAAATCCAGCCCTAAACTTCGCTGTTCTTCCGTCAGAAACCGTTCGAAATGAGCCCCGCCTATCGTGCGTGCCTCGTCGAACCGCACCGATTGCGCCAGCGCCGCCACCTCAGCGGCCTGCGTTGCCTCAATCCTCCCGAAATACTGCTCAGCCACGCGCAGATCGCTGGCAACCTTTGCCAGCAGCAACTGATCATATTTGTTGATCCAGCGCACCATTGTGACTCCCAGCAATAGCGGCAACAAAACAACCAAAGGCAAAAGGGCCAACAGCAACAACCGCAGCCGGACTGAGCGCACCAGCTTCACAACCCCCAAGCCTGACATTTGCGATCAATGGTCTTGCGCGCGATGCCCAATCTGCGTGCCGCTTCAGCGCGGTTTCCATTACAGGCTTCGAGCGTTTCCAAGATGTGCCGTTGTTCTACCGCAGCAAGGCTTTCTACCTCGGTCGCGGCGTCGACCTTGCCCAACTCGGGGTCATACCCGCCATGAATCAATGCGCGTTCAACAGTATTACGCAGCTCCATCACGTTGCCGGGCCAACGATATGCCAGCATCCGTCGACGCATCGCTGGCGGTAAGTCCGGTTGTGACAATCCAAGTCGACTGGACAGACCGCTTGCAAAGTGCTGGGCCAATTCAATGATGTCTTCGCCTCTTTCCCGCAGAGGCGGTAGCGAAATCTCGATAACGTTCAACAAATAGAACAGATCCGCGCGAAAGCTGTAATCATCCACGGCTTGTTGCAGTGGCCGCGTGCTGGAACATACGATCTGAACGTCCAAAGTCACGCTGCGTTCGGCACCGATGGGTCGAAAACGTCCTGTGGTCAGAAGCTCAACCAGCAGGTTTTGGCAGGCAGGGGATAGCATCTCGACATCTTCCAGATAGAGAATACCACCCACAGCATCCATCAAGATGCCATCCTGATCCCGGTCATGACCGCTCGGGTCGGTGTCGATACGACCAAACAAGCGGGTCTGAAATGCGGTTTCATCCATGCCCTTGCACTGCATCCAGACAAACGGACGATCTGCCCGTGTGGAATGCGAATGCAACATCCGGGCAGCGATTTGTTTGCCCGAACCGACTTCTCCCAAAATTACCACATGGGATGCATTGGATGCCGCCCTGACGACGGCCTCGCGAACGGCTTTGATTTCGGCCGAGGAGCCCAGCAACGCGTCGCTGTGGTGAAACAGGTCTTTGCCCGCCTCGACCTCATGACGCAGCGCTGCATTCTGCCGCAAAAGTTGAGTGCGCTCCAAACTGTGGGCAATCGCATTTAGCAATTGGTTCACGCGGAAAGGTTTGAGCAGAAAATCCGAAGCGCCTGCGCGGATGGCCGCAATTGCGGTATCCAGATCCGCAAAGGCAGTCATCAGGATCACATCTGAAAACAAACCAATGCGGCGTTGTTCGGCCAGCCATTCCACGCCATTCTGATTAGGCATGACATTGTCCAGCAAAACGATGTCATAGCTTCTTTTGTCCAGAAACTGCGCAGCTTCGATCGTTTCTGAGGCGACATCCACCACGGCACAATGATTTTTAAGCGCTTTTAACAGAAAGTTCCGCATTCCCGGTTCATCGTCAACCACTAGTACCGAGGCGTTGGCGAGCTCGGAGCTGAGGCGTTCGAATGACAAATCATTTTTCACGGTGGTGTTTTCCAAAGTCCACGGCCTTCGGCTTATTCAACGCGTTTGCGTCGAACTTTCAACGGCACAGTACTCTCCGTTTACCGAAACAAAAGATGTCGTGCCACGCGAATTTATTTTGAACCAGAATATGATAATCGAACGCCCCAGTTTACGTCCGGTCTTGGAAACTGGGGCAGTGAGTGGTTTTCCTTAAGTAAGCTTTCCGATTATCTGGCCGGAAAGATCGTTGCTTCAGCTTGAATAAGCGTCGAAGATCAGCGTCGCATTAACACCACCGAAACCAAACCCGTTCGACATCACGGTCTTGATTTGCTGGCTTTGCACCGTGCTACCGACCAGAGTCAGGTCCTCAGCGGCGGAGTCTGGCTCGACCATATTCAGCATCGGCGGTACAACCTGATCTCGGATGGCCAGAATTGAGAACACCGCCTCGATGCCGCCCGCCCCACCAAGCAAGTGACCGGTGGCCCCCTTGGTCGAACTGATTGTCGGGGATTTCACGCCTTGGAAGACGGTTTTTAGCGCTTCCAACTCTCCACGGTCACCCACGGGTGTTGACGTTGCATGGGCGTTGACATGGTCGATATCGCCGGGTGTCTTGCCCGCGTCGCGCAAGGCGGCATCCATCGCACGTCGCGCGCCGTCGCCCTGAGGCTCACCAGCGGTCAGGTGATAGGCATCGGCACTGGTTCCATAGCCGGATATTTCAGCCAGAATTTTGGCCCCCCGCGCCAAAGCGTGGGATTCGGTTTCAATCACCAAAAGCCCGGCCCCTTCACCCATGACAAATCCGTCGCGCGTCACATCAAACGGGCGCGACGCTGCAGCCGGATTATCATTGAACGCAGTTGACAAAGCGCGTGCCGCGCCGAATCCACCCAAGCTGACGCGATCCACGCACGCCTCGGTACCCCCGCAGATGGCCACATCAGCCTCGCCATTGCGAATGATGCGAACCGCATCCCCAACGGCCTGACCGCCTGCGGCACAGGCGGTCACCGGCGCACCCAAAGGTCCTTTGAAACCGTATCGGATGGACACCCACCCGGATGCCAGATTGACCAGAAACGAAGGGATCGTGAACGGAGACAACCGCCGCGCACCGCGATTTTCAGCGGTCAAAACAGCCGTTTTCAAGGCGTGGAATCCACCCACCCCGGACCCGATAATAGTCGCAGTTCGGGCCTGTTGTTCAGGGGTATCGGGTGCCCAGCCTGCTTGCGTCAGAGCCTGATCGGCCGCATCCAGTGCATAGGAAATAAAGCTGTCCAGCTTTTTCTGATCCTTGACACTGGCGTGGCGCAGCAGATCGAACCCACCCTCCGGGTCGTCTGCAATATCGGGGACCAACCCACCGACCTTGCAGGCGATGTCGCCGACGATATCATCCGGCAGCACACTCAAGCCGGACTTTCCCGCAAGCAACCGAGACCAGTTGACCTCAACCCCGGATCCCAGAGGGCTGACTGCGCCCATTCCGGTTACAACTATTTTCTCACGCTCGGACATTTTGGTGGCCTCCGTTTGACTTCCAGGATCCCGTAGCGGCCAATCGCGGCCACGCTTGCAAAAGATCGCCCTGTCCGGGGAGAGCGTTTTGGGCGAACCAGACCTCATCCGGTTGCACATCGATGATCCGCTCAGCGCCTTTGAATGCGCGGACACGTGGCGATGACCAATGGATGGTCGCACGTCCGGTCACGAATACTGCGGAACGCGTAACGAAATCGGGAATGAATAGGCCCACACGACCATCCATTTCGATATTGCCCAGCGTATTGAAGAACCGGTTCCCCGAAAAGTCGGGGAACGAGATCGTGCCATCCTTCCCCACACCCAGAAACCCGGGATGCCCGCCGCGATGCGACATATCCAGCCCATCACGGGGGTCATCCGACAAAGACCGTGCGCGCGACGAGATAAAGAATGTATCGGCCGAAGCGATGACCCGTCTGGCCGGCTCGTCCTCAACCGACACCTGCTCGGGCTTTACATCCTCGAACACAGCGCCGCCCCATGCGACGTCCCGGGCCTGTATGTATTGCGGGCAGTTGCCGTAGCTATGCTCGACATGGATCGACAATCCGATATCGGCTTTTTGCTTCAAAATACCGTTCATACGGTTCCGACGCCGCGTATGAAATTCCAGACCCAGCGCGCCAATTTTGGAACCCTGTGCCATCTCCAGCCCCAGGCTGGACGCAAGTACGGGAAGTGCGTTCACATTCAGGGTCGTGTCATCCGGCGATTCCAGAAACCCGACACGTCCAAAGGCGGGCACCGCCCAGGGACGCCCTTTGCCGTCAATCAAGCCAAGGAATATCGACGGCAGTTGCTCAAAGAACACCCGGTGCTGGTGCGGCATCGCATCCCGAATGAAGCGCGCGGCTATCTCGTCAATAAGCGGGGAAACGTTGGCCTTTTTTTGTATTGCGGCCTCACCCTCATGGAAAACTCTTCTTGGTTGCGACATTGCTTTACCCTTGGAATAACGTGCCAGCCATTTGGGGGGGCAAGGGGTACCCTCGCGGCGCAGCCCGCACCGCGAGGGTGTTTCAGGCTTACGCCGAAACCAGCTCTGCGGCTGGGAAGTCAACCTCAGTGTCGAAAACTTCGTTCACGTAGTTGGTCAGGATGTTCAGAGCAACGTGCCCGACAATCTCAAGCAGTTCCGCGTCCGAGTAACCTGCTGCTTTGACAGCCGCGACTTCAGCCGCATCGACTTGACCGCGCGCCTTGGCGACCGAGATGGCGAAGGTTACGGCGGCGTTCGCCTTAGCATCGTTCGAACGACCGGCGCGGTTGGCTGCGATCTCGGCATCGTCCAGTTTGGCCAGATTGCTACCCAGATAGGTGTGGGCCGCGTTGCAGTAACCACAACCGTTATAGTTTGCGATGGCCAGCGCGATACGCTCGCGGGTTTGCGCATCCAGCTCGCCTTTGCCCAGGGCACCATTCAGGCCCAGGTAGCCTTCCAAGGTTGCCGGGCTGTTTGAGACCAGGCGGAACAGGTTGGGAACACTGCCAAGCAGCCCTTCTACGGCCTGCAGCAGAGGATGCGAAGCGGCTGGTGCCTCTGCGATCGTTGCGGGGGTAGGAATGCGGGACATAACAAAGTCTCCTGACTTGAGTTGGTTTAACGGGGGGTCTTGTTTCGTGCCCATTACCTAGCCTCTTTCACCGTTCAGAATAATCAGTCATAACCGAAAAACATTATTTCAGATTCTGACGAAGTGATACCAAATGGACCGTATACAAAGCCTCGAGATTTTTGTTGCTGTTGCTGAGGCAGAAAGCTTCTCCGGCGGCGCGCGCACCGTTGGCATCAGTGCCCCGTCAGCGACCAGAGGCGTGACCAATCTGGAAGAGCGGCTTGGAGCCAGATTGTTTACCCGGACCACGCGTCAGGTGCGCCTGACAGATGTCGGGGCCGTTTATCTGGAAGACGCAAGGCAGATCCTCGCCCAGTTGCAGGCGGCGGATGATGTAGCCTCAGGCGCGGCAACGAATCCCAAAGGCCATCTGCGCATCACCTGCCCTAACGAATTCGGCCGGATCTATGTCACTCATCTGGTCACTGAGTTTCTGGAGAAATACCCCGATGTCACCGCCGAGGTGTTCATGGTCGACCGCGTGGTCAATATTGTAGAAGAAGGTTTCGACATCGCCGTCAGGATTGGCGATCTGCCGTCGTCGGGATTGTCCGCGGTAAAAGTCGGCGAGGTGCGCCGTGTGGTTTGCGGGGCGGATAGCTATTTTGAAAAGTACGGAGCGCCACAATCCCCGACGGATCTGGCGGAACATCGGATCGTATCGGCCTCACCGGTCACCCCAACCAGTGAATGGCGGTTTGGCGCGCAATCCCAGAAATCTGTGAAAGTTGTGCCGCAGCTCAGGCTCAGCAGCGTAGCAGCCAGCATAGAAGTGGTTAGAAAAGGATGGGGCCTTTGCCGGGTCCTGTCCTACCAAATTGGTCCGGATCTGGCAGACGGAACCTTGCGACCGGTCCTCGAAGAGTTCGAACCCGCGTCGCTGCCGATACATCTTGTTCACGTCGAGGGCAGACGTGCCACCGCCAAGGTGCGCAGCTTTATTGATTTTTCAAAGGCGCGTTTGCAGACAATTCCGGTTTTGAACTAGCTGCATCAATAGCGATCAGCCCGTACCCGCCGGAACCTCAAGCGGCGCAGTTACGCGCCGCGTTCGGCTGGCGAGCAATCAGAAACCGTGAAGTCGCTTAGCCCATTGGTATCCGACAATCATGCCCTTCATCCGAGGCAACAAGAACAGGGCCAGTCCGACTGAAACGATCGACATGCCAATGGCCAGCACCCAGGGATCCGGGCGCCAGGCAACCCAGGAAATGTGCAGGCCAAACCCAAGTAGGTGCCCAACCAACAAAATGGTCAAATAGGCAGGCCCGTCATCGGCACGCTGATAGTGCAAAGGCTGCGAGCACGCGCTGCATTCGTCGTTGACCTTCAGGTAGCTGTGCAACAGATCGCCTTCGCCACAATTGGGGCATTTCAGACGCAGCCCTTTCATCACGGCGGGCTTCAGGTCGCGGTCTTCTTTAGAGATTTGGACGTTGTCGGTCATAACACGAGCTTTCTTGGTTGCAGCGCCGATATAGGGGGTGAATTTCCAAAATGCAATCATTATCCATACAATTTTTCACTTTGATCGGACAATGATATTGCAATGATTGGCAAAGTGGCCTATCTGCCGATCAAGCCCTATGACCAAGCCACCCTGGCAAGGATAACATTTATGCAATGGCACCCTTCACTGCGCCCCACCGGCAAGCCCCGCTACCTTGAAATCGCCGAGGCGATTCGGGCGGACATCGAAGCCGGAGTGTTGTCGCCCGGTGATCGACTGCCCTCGCAGCGCAGCGTGGCGCAAACCCTTGGGCTGGATTTCACAACTGTTTCACGTGGCTACGCTCAGGCAGCCAAAAGCGGCTATGTCGAAAGCTTTGTAGGTCGCGGAACATTCGTTCGGGCCCTGAATAAAGATGCCGAAGATCCCGATCCACGACGCGCGCTGGCCGAAGACCCCATGATGAACATGCCGCCCGAGCCGGATGACCCGGTTTTGGTGGCGCGTATGGAGCAGGGTCTGAAACATGTATCAGCCAACCTGGTGCCGCTGTTGAGATACCAGTCCACCTCCGGCAGCCTGCAGGACCGTGAGACCGCCGCGCAGTGGATGCTGGAAAACGGCCTTCCAACATCCTCCAACCGACTCGTCGTGACGTCGGGCGCACATTCCAGCGTTCATGCGGTTTTGACGCATCTGAGCGAGCCGGGCCTGACAGTATTGTGCGAACGGGTGACCTATCCCGGCATTCGCGCCATCGCGGCGCAGTTGGGCTTGCGTCTGGTCGGCATTGAAATGGACGAGCACGGAATTTTGCCCGATGCGCTTGCCGAAGCTATCCGGGAACACTGGCCTGCCGCTGTGTATCTGAACCCCACTTTGCAAAACCCGCTGACCTTCACGATACCTGCGGAACGCAGAAAACAGATCGCACAGGTTCTTGAACAACACGGCACTCGACTGATTGAGGATGACGCATGTTGTTTCGTTGCCTCGAACGCCCCCGCCCCGATCTCGACACTGGTGCCCGAACTGGGTTGGCACATTGCCGGACTATCAAAATGTCTGGGCGCCGGGTTGCGGCTGGCCTTTACCACCACACCGGAAAATCACCCCAAGGAACCATTCCTACAGGTTCTGCGCACAGGCAGCGTGATGCCCTCGCCGCTGAGCATGGCTTTGGTGAGCAGATGGATCGAAGATGGCACCGCGCGCATGATGCTGACGGCCATTCGCAAGGGTGCCGCTGAACGGCAAGCCGCGGCAGAGGCCGCACTTGGGGGGTGCAACTTCCGGCATCAAAGCGAAGCCTTCAACATCTGGCTGACCCTGCCTCCCGGCATCAGCCGCGCTGAAATCATGGGCCGAATGTCCAATGCACAGGTCGGGATCCTGCCTAGCGATACATTCACTGTGTCGGACACCAAGGACGAAGCCCTCAGGGTTTGTTTAGGAGGGCCGATTTCATTGGCCAGTCTGACCGATGATCTTGAGGCGCTCAGGGATGCTGTCCTGCACAAAGGCTGGGCTGGATAGATCAGCGCCGAATCTCGGCAACCGAATTCTGAAATCCAACGAAACTCCTATCACCGGACCCCACTCATGAAAGAGTTCTTCAAAAGATCCCAGCCCGCGATACCGGCTGGTAAAGCGGCCCTTGCCGGCCTGGGTGGCGCTATCGCCATTGCCATTGCAGGCCTGCCCGCCGAATTAACTAATATTCCCTTGCTGATGGCTCCGTTTGGCGCTAGCTGCGTGTTATTGTTCTCAGCCGCTGCCAGCCCATTTTCGCAACCTGCAAATGTGATCTTCGGGCACGCCTTGTCGGCTCTTATCGGTTTGGTTGTGCTTGCCTTGTTACCTGCAACGTGGTGGGCGGTTGCGATTGCGGTGGGCCTTGCAATCGGCCTGATGGCAACCCTTCGCGTTACGCATCCTCCTGCCGGAGCGAATCCGCTGGTCATTTTCGTAGCCCAACCCGGTTTTGATTTCCTGCTGTTCCCTGTAACGGCTGGTGCCGTCTTGCTGGTGCTGGTTGCGATCACGTACCACCGCATGAATGGCGTGACCTATCCCGCAAAATAACGCCCATCTTTTTGGGGTTCACCAAGTCTCAGGGTCCATGAATTGTAGGTAATGACGTCCTCAACGCTGCTGCACAGCCTGGTACTCGTTGTATCAGCGATGACCCTGATCGTGATCGGAGACGCCGCCGGCAAGGCATTGACTGCAGGCGGCGTCAATCCCTTCTTCGTTGCCTGGGTCCGATTTTTCCTAGGGGCACTGGTGTTGCTGCCGTTGCTGCGCCCACAACGGGAAGAGCTGCGCCACCTGACGGACTGGCGCATATATCTGCGCGCCGCCTTTATTATAGCCTCGATATGTGGGGTTCTGACCGCGTTGCGAACCGAGCCAATTGCCAACGTCTTTGGCGGTTTCTTCATAGGTCCCATCGTGGCATTTACCTTGTCCACTTTCTTTCTGAAGGAAAAGGGGTCGCTTCCACGCGCGCTGCTGCTGGCCGTGGGATTCTGCGGGGTTCTGCTGGTGGTGAAACCTGGGTTCGGGATGAGCACCGGAATGCTTATATCCTTCCTCGCCGGATGCGCCCATGGGTGTTATCTGACCTCAACGCGATGGCTGTCCGGCGACTACCGCGCGCGGTTCTTGATCTTCACTCAACTGACCATCGGGGGCGTCGTACTAACCCCGTTGGGGATTGCCGATATTCCATCGAACTTGGATATGGCTGCGCTTGTCTTGATTGTTGTCAGTACGCTTGGGTCGGCCGCCGGAAACTACTTGCTAACTGTCGCCAACCGCCATGCTCCGGCTAATGTCATTGCGCCGCTCATTTACACTCAGCTGATCGCCGCAACTGCCGTGGGGTTCATGGTGTTTGGTGATTGGCCCGACCCCCCGTCTTCCTGGGGGCTGCTGGTGATCACCGCCTCGGGGTTGGGGTCTTTATGGCTGGCCCGGGCAGGACGTTAATGGAGATTCGAGGCGGTTTCGGCTGTTGACCCGAAGGTGTGGGTTGGCTTCAGTAACACCAATTACAAGAGATATTCAGAACGGGTACAAACGTGACATAAAAGACTCAATTCCTTGATCGCATCGGCTTGGATCTGCCCGTCATACAGGCCCCGATGGCGGGCGCTTCAACACCTCAGATGGCCGCTTCCGTTTCGGACTCAGGCGGTTTGGGATCGCTGGGATTGGGCGCAATGGATGTAGAGGTCGCGCGCCAGGCAATCCGGGACACCAAAGCCCTTACCAATCGCGCTTTTAACGTAAACTTCTTCTGTCACCAGCCCGCCACGGACGACGCCGAGACACAGTCCGCCTGGCTACGAACACTCGAACCTCATTTCTCCGATTTTGACGCTACGCCACCTGAGCAATTGTCTGCAATATATCAAACATTCACGAACAACTCGGCAATGACGCGAATGCTGGTTGAGGAGCACCCGGCTGTTGTAAGTTTCCATTTTGGCCTGCCGACGACCGAACAAATTTCAACGCTCAAAGCCATCGGTTGCGTGTTACTATCATCCGCCACCAATTTGCACGAAGCGCAGATGGCTGAGGACGCCGGGATCGACGCCGTTATCGCCCAAGGGTGGGAGGCCGGAGGGCATCGCGGTTGCTTTGACGAAAACGCACCAGATGACTGCCTTGGCACCGCTGTTCTAACCCGGCTGTTGGTTCAGAATCTCAATATTCCGGTCATCTCGGCAGGCGGCATTATGGACGGAACCGGTATCAAGGCGGCATTGGATCTGGGTGCTGTCGCCGCGCAATTGGGAACCGCGTTTGTTGCGTGCACAGAAAGCGCTGCAAATGCGGACTATCTGAAAGCACTGGCAGGTGAAGGCGGACGAAACACTGTAATGACGCGCGCCATTTCCGGCCGCCCCGCCCGTTGCGTGGAAAACAGGTTCACGACGCTTGGCGCCAAAGTGGACAGTAGCGAAATACCGCAATACCCGATTGCCTATGATGCGGGTAAAGCGCTGAACGCTGCCGCCACGGCCGGAAACGAGTCAGGTTATGCCGCCCATTGGGCCGGGCAAGGGGCCCCACTGTTTCGCCAAATGCTGGCGGCCGAATTGATGGCCGCCTTGCAAAAGGAAATGGCGGGCTGAGGGTTCAGCTCAGAAACTGATAGCTCACGGGCACATAATGAAACCCGTCCCCGCGAGTTTCAACAAATCCACCTACCGGGAACGGCATATGATAGCCGACCATTGGAATCCCGTCTGCGGCCAGCATACCCAATATCCGTCGACGTGTTGCACTCGCCTGTTCAGATGAGAAGTCGTAGATGAATTCCCAGTCGGGGCGGGCAAAGCTCCAGACATAGTGATTGGCCAGATCGGCGGTCAGCAGCAACTGACACCCGCCGCTGTCAAGCATGTAACACATGCGCCCTGGCGTATGACCAAAGCTGGCGACAGCCGTGATCCCCGAAGCGATGCGAGCCCCGTCCTCGACAAATTCGAACCGGTCCACGATGGGCGTCACCAACGCGGCCACCCCACCCGCCACGGGATGATCTAGACCCGGCTTCGACCAGAAATCATATTCTGCCGCCGCCGTCACATGCCGTGCATTTGGGAATGTCGGCCCATTGGCGCCTATGAGGCCGCCAATGTGATCCGTGTGCATATGGGTGATCACCACCACATCAATATCTATGGGCTGAACACCAACCGAGGCCAGCGCCTTGATCAGGCCCCCGCGCCCCAAGCCGGTGTCAAACAACACCAGTTCCGATCCGGTATCGACCAAGGTGGGGGTAAACGAGAATTGTAGCCGGTCCGAGGGGATGAAATTCTCCTGAGACACGCGGTCAAACTCTGCAGCGGTTGGTGTCAGGCCATACAAACCTTTGGGATCATTGTTCATGACACTGGCATCCAGCAATGTGGTCACCAACAGATCACCCAGCTTGAAACTACGAGCGATGGGGTCTTGCACCGGAGTTACATGACCAGCGGCAGAAACCTTTGTCGCGCCAAAAGCCAATGGTGTGGCAGCTAGTCCTGCTAATGCAGAGCGGCGGGAGAGTTTAAAGGTCATGATGCAATTCCAATTCGTCTTGAACTTTGATGTCAGGTAAGCGCTGGACTGCCCGTATCCGAATCACGGGCTGGTTACCCACAAAATCGAAACACCGGCGCGTGTCGGACTGCGCCGGGGTTTCGATAGCATCACGGTATTGCGGTGATCCGTTCAACCGCTTCGTCGGTCCACCACAGGGCGTTTGCGACCATGCGGAAGTTGATGATTGCCGCCTGGTACCCGTCACCTTCTGGCACTTTGGCACCGGCAGTGGCATCACGCACCACGGCAACCTCATAGCCAAGTTCCAGCAGTTCGTAGAGATGCGCCTGCGTACACTGGTTGGCAGACAAACCGGCCAGAATTACCTTGTCGATCCCGCGCTTTCTGAGCCGCAGGTTCAAGTCGTTCTGCGCCGGGCTGTAAATCTTGAGCGGGGAACACACGATGGTTTTGCCATCTTCAATGTACTGTTTGTACTGCGGGAGCCAATCGGCGCCCGACCCTTCAAACCCGTCCAGCGACAGCGGGTCTTTGCGGTCGAACATGCCCAGATTATGCATGGTCCGCTCCAACGCGCCTTCAAACTTCCAACCGTGATCATGCGGGTAGTAGTAATGGGGTGAGATAATGACAGACATATCCACGGCCTTGGCGGCCTGGAACAGCTTTTCGATATTCTCGACAGTTCCGTGTTCCCACACGCTCTCACCGACCACATCCCAAGTGACTCCTGTTTCGGACAGAAAGTCGTTCTGAGGATCAGTGACCACCAACGCGGTCCGGTCAAAGTCAATTTCCATATCTACCTGTGGCAAACCGGGGTTCTCAGGGTCGGTATAAGCGGCAATCACACGGCGGCGCGCGTCATCAACGGCCTCTTCGGATGCACAGCAGTCGGTTTCGTTGTCTTTACTGGACATACGGAATCTTCCTCATCGGTTGGAACGCTATTCGGCCACAACAACGGGCAGAGGTTGCTATACGAAACCTGATCACCCTCGTCACGGCTGCCCCTAAAGTGAGGCTTTGCCGTTCAGAAATAATAGGCGCGATCTGAAAAAATTATTTCAATATTTAAAGCAATGTACCGTCGTGGGGTCATACGTTCGGTTCAGGCCTGATGCGTCTCGGCAATCCTCTGGGCAGGGTATTTTCAGGATCGAACGGACAAGACGCGCAAACCGTGGCACGGATGGTTTCGCCAAAAAGCAAGACCTCGACTTCGGCCCCTTCCGAGGCATGTTTGGGGTCAATATACGCCATGGCAAGATTCTGGTTGGTGCGATACCCCCATGAAGCCGAGGTTATCGATCCAATCGAAACGTCATCCACAAACACGCCTTCGCCGGGCTGGGCTGTTCCTTTAGCGCTGCGGAGTTCCAGAATAACCCTCTCTTTTCGATTTCCGGCCTTCATTTGCGCCAAAAGACCGGACTTGCCGGGAAAATCCTTGTTCAGATCAACAAACCGCGAGAGACTCGCCTCAATCGGATTGAATTCGGTGATAAAATCACCCTTCCAATGGCCATAGCCCTTTTCCAGGCGCATCGAGTCAATCGCATACATGCCAAAATGCGACAGCCCGAACCTGGCACCTGCGTTGGCGAGAATTTCATAAGCAGCATAAAGCTGAGTGTTTGGGATATGCAATTCAAACGCCTGTTCGCCGGAATAGCTGATGGCAATGGCCAACGCTTCAACATATCCGACGAAAACGCGCTGCGCGCTCAGCCACGGGAAATCAGTTTGTCCCCATTTTGCACGTGGCGATACCGAGGCAAGCAGCTCGCGGGTTTTGGGGCCCGCCACGACCAACATCGTATGCGTATTGGTCCGGCTTTCGATCCGAATATCCGAGCCTTTAGGCAGCCGCTCGGTCAGCCAGTCCATATCGTGGTATTCCGCAGACGCGGCCGAACCGTAAAAGGCGTCACCACCCGGCAGCGGCACAATCGTCGCTTCACCCGCTACATTGCCCTTAGGTGTCAGATAATAGCAGAGACTTGCTCTGCCGAGCTTTTTTGAAACATTGGAACAGGTTAGGCTGTCTAGCCATTCCAACGCCCCTGCGCCAGTGATCCGGTAATGGTTAAAGCCCGACAGTTCCGCAAGGCCCACATTGGTTGTCAACTCCTGCACCTCGGCCCTTACAACGTCGTGCCAGTTCTGAAAGGCATAGCCATGTGTCGTTTGAAAATCGGCGTCCGGCTTGTAGAACTCCGTGCGCTCCCACCCGTTGACGACACCAAACTCGGCCCCTTTGGCCTTGAGCACGGGGTACAGCGGAGACGTTTTGGCGGGGCGTCCTGCAGGGCGATGTTCATGCGGCAGATGCCAACGGAATTCGTGCTGATAATCTTCGATGGATTTCAGCGCGGTGAATTCAGTGTTTGCAAAGCTGGTGATACGGCGCGGATCAAGCTGCCAGCTATCCCATTCGGTTTCTCCGTGCACCATCATCTGAGCGATCATCTTGCCGTAACCGCCCCCTTCACCAATGCCCACACGCAGGCCATTCATTGACCAGCAATTGCGCAAGCCCGGTTGTTTACCAACCAAAGGACCGGCATCCGAGGCATAAGAGATCGGCCCGTTAACCACCGATTTGATGCCGACCTCCTGCAAGCAGGGCAGGCGTTCAAAGATCGGCTCCATCTTCGGCAAGAGACGATCAAGGTCGTCCGGGCACAGGGCGTTAACGAAATCCGGATCTATCCCGTCCATGCCGAAGGTCTTGCAATCATGCTCGTAAATACCGACCAGCAGTCCCTTCTTTTCTTGCCGCATATAGAATGTATCACGCGGACACCGCACCATGGGCACACGACCCGGGCGGGCGACCAGCTCCGGGATGTCTTCGGTGACGAAATACATATGCTCCATTGCGATCACCGGATATTCGATGCCCATCAGCGCGCCGACCTCATTGACCCGATAGCCCGCGGCGATCACGATGTGCTCGGCAGTGATAGTACCCTTGTCGGTGGTGACCAGCCATTCATCATTGGGCAATTGTTTCAGGGTCGTGACCGGCGTGTTCCGGTGAATGATGGCACCTGCCTTGCGTGAACGCGCGGCCAGAGCCTGACACAATTGTGCTGGATCAATATCACCGTCTTTCTCATCCCACATGGCGGCCAAAACGCCGTCAGTGTTCAGCAGCGGATTGCGGCGCTTAGCTTCGGCCGCGTCGAGCAGATCGAAATCGATCCCCAACCCTTTGGCGACAGATAGGATATGATGCACCTCATCCACATGGGTCGGGTTGGTCAGCAACCGCATCCCGCCCGTGGCATGATGATAATTGATCGGATAGGCCGGATCGTCAGCCAGTTCCTTATACAGTTTGATAGTATAGTCGCGCAGTAAAAGCAGCAGTTGATTGAATGCCACGCTTGGGCATTGTGCCGCCGAATGCCAGGTTGTGCCAGAGGTCAGTTCATTGCGTTCCAGCAGAACAGCGTCCGTCCACCCCTCCTGACAAAGGTGATAGAGCGCCGATAGTCCACCGACACCTCCGCCGACAACGACCACACGCGCATGCGTTTGCATCAGCCACCTCCAAATATTCTGACTTCGATGGACTATCAGTGCGTTCCTTTGTTTTGAAAATCAGAAAATATAGAATACAAAAATCAGAAATAACGAATTAGGATCGCCGATGGACACCAGCCTGAAAGCTTTGAGATATTTCATGGCCGCTGCCAACAGCGGCAGCATTACCGAAGCTTCCAAGCAAATGCATGTGGTCCCGTCCGCGGTTTTGGCGGCGGTTAATCAGGTGGAAGAGGCATTTGGCCTGCAATTGACAGTGCGACATCGCTCAAAGGGGATCGCGCCCACGTCGACGGGACAAATTCTGATGCCCCGCATTCAGCATTTGCTGGATGAGTACGAAACCCTGATGAGCCAGGGTACTGAGATGCGTACTCATTTGGTGGGCACCTTGCGAGTGGGTTACTACGCCCCCGTGGCACCAGCGTTTCTACCTGAGATCGCGCTCTCGATGCTGGCCGAAAATCCACGCGTCGATATCAAGTTTACCGAATGTAACAGCCGTGCCGCGCAGGCGGGGCTTCTAACCGGCGAATTTGACGTGATCCTCTGTGTCGCAGACAGCATGGCGCCCGGTGTAGCCTATGAAACCTTGATCGATGTGCCCGCTTATCTTCTGGTCCACGAAAATCACGCGTTTGCAACCCGAGCCAGTGTTTCACTGTCAGAATTGAACGACGAAGCCATGGTTCTTCTAGACCTTCCAGTAATCAGCGATTACTACAGTCGGATACTTGAGCAAGTCGAAGTCGCGCCGCATATCGCGTGCAAAGCAACGACGCTTGAAATGGTGCGAAGCTTGGTTGGCACCGGCATGGGCTGTTCGCTGTTGCACATGCGTCCGAAAACAAATCTCACTTACTCTGGACAACGTGTCGTGGAAGTTCCTTTGCAGCCCGCAGTGGATCCACTAAAGATTGTATTAGCCTACTTGCCCGACAACCCGCGCCGAGTTGTTAAACACTTCACCGACAGTCTTCGGGATATGTTTGCAAAAGCTGATGTAAACCGTCTTTTAGTGCCGCCACCCGTGATCAAATGACTGTCCCATATGCAAAGGCAGGGTCAAGCGTCAGCCTATTGAAGCTGACGCTTTTCATTTTTTATGCAGCGCTCAATTCTTCGGTTGGACCAAAGAACTCATAATGAATCCTGCTTTCTTCAACGCCAGCAGCCAACAGCCCGTGAATTGCCATTTGCATGAAGCCCTTGGGGCCGCAAATATAATACTCTGAAAGAGTAGTGTCTGTATTGGCGGCAAGCCATTCCGGCGTAATTCGACCTTCGATATCAAAGACTCCGTTCTGACGATCGGAGTCGCTGGGATTTTCAAAGAAGGTCACATTGCGCTTAGCCAGAGATTTGCTAAGCTCTCCCATCGCGTGGTTGGCCCCGTCCTGAGCAGCATGCAAGTAGGTCGCGTCGCGATCATTGGCAGAAAGCGTTTCCAGCATTGCAATCATCGGCGTCAAACCGACGCCCGCCGATAGAAGCACAACTTCTGTCTCAGACTTTTCTTGCAAGAAAAATTCACCCGCGGGTGCGGCCACACGCAAGATTGTTCCTTCATTGGCTTTGTCATGGAGCCAGCCGCTTACTATCCCGCCCGGTTCACGCTTGACCGAAATGCGGTAATACTTGCCGTTTGGTCCGCAAGAGATCGAATAGTTGCGCCGCGCCTGACCGGTCTCAGGCAGATCAAAGTCGAACGCTAAGTATTGACCAGGTTTGTGGCGCAATACCGATCCGCCGTCTACGGGCTGCAAAATGAACGATTTCACGACTGAGCTTTCAGAAACAATTTCTGAGATGGCAAAGTCGCGCCAACCTTCCCAGCCACCTTCTGCTGCAGCAACCTCTCGATATACGTTGCGTTCCGCGGCGATCAGAATATCTGCAAGGAACCAATAAGCTTCGCCCCATGCCTCCAAAACTTCTTTGGATGCGGCGCCTCCCAGTACAGCCGAAATGGCGTCCAAAAGCGCCGTTGCCACGTGCTCATAATGATCAGGCTTGATTTGCAGGCTCACGTGCTTGTTGACGATCCTGTCCACCACGCTCGATAGCGCGCCCAGGTTATCAATATTTCTGGCGTATCCCAGAATGGCATTGGCTAAGGCTTCATGCTGCGGAGAGCTCCCACTTTGGTGCGACTGGTTGAATAGCATCCGAATTTCATCGTCTGCCAGAAGGCGCTTGTACATTTCCGAAACGATTGCTTGACCATGCTGTTCCAGCACCGGAACGGTAGCTTTCACAATTGCCTTGGTGTCATCTGATAGAGCTTGTGCCATTGTCGGTAGTCCTTCTTTTGGGGCGCCTTAGTCAAAGAGTGCTTAAACATTCATCTTGATGGAATGTATAAGTCTAGCGTTGAAAGATGCAACCAAAATGAATATTAAAATGCCCCAACAGGAGGTTGGGATGAAACTGAATCTGAAAACCGATTATGCACTTAGAGTGCTGATTTTATTAGGAACTCAACCGGATCGTCTGTTCGACATAGAGACATTGCGCCGCACGTATCAGCTGCCATCCAGCTCACTGATGAAAATCGTCAGTGAGCTTGTGCATCACGGGTTTGTTCATAGTATCCGAGGTAGGTCTGGTGGTATTCAGATCGGGATGAAGCCTACTGAGATCCACGTTGGCGATGTCGTGCGGGCCATGGACGAAACAATGGAACTGGTAGACTGCTCGACGTGCTTGATTGTTGGAAACTGTCGCCTTCAGGGTGTGCTTTGTGAGGCTTCCGAAGCCTTCATGTCCGTATTGATGAAATACAAGCTTAGTGACCTGATTGCAGCCCCTGCTGCTATATTGTCTCCCCTGCTTGATGCTCGCACTTAATATTTCAGTCTCGCTGACAGAAAGAGAAACGTTGTCTAATTTGGGGATGCATTGCTTACTGTCGCGATTTAGAAAAACTTTGGGTACAGAAACCGCGCGACGTAAGATCACGTGAAACGCAGCATGGGGTTACCAATTCCCAAAAGCAACATGCTCAGCACTATTTTGATTGCTATCCGCTCAGTCTAGGTTGCCAGCTCGCTTTCCGCTGAGGGGAAGTCGACCCATCTGCAATGGCTTATAGGGTGCCTGGAGCCGATCAGGGCGATTTTCTCTTCGCGATGCTCAGAGATCAGATTGGTCATCTTCTGGGCAAAAATATCCTTGTCACTCCACCGCTTCCAGCTGTTGCACAGAACCGTGTTTAGGTCACACTTCTTGGGCGTATAGCTCAGCCCAATAGTTCTGCCATGTCGCATTACGCTTTTGGATAGATACAGTACACCGCCAGAGTAAATTAGCTGGCCACGCCCCCAACGATTCAGCGAACAGAACTGTAGTCAGTCTTTCAAATTAGCATAATTTTTAACAAACCAAGAATACTTGGGATTTAAATTAGATTTGATTCAAAGATGTTGACTTCATCTTGAAGTGGTTACTATACGGTTAACAAGAGAAAAGTTCTCTTTAAACGTGTTTAACAATAATTAGTTTTAAGGCTTTTGAGCAGCAATGTTTGACTTAAATTTGCCCGAGCAAGACCTCGGCGAAGCCGGTGCCCTTGCGCATTCTACAACCGCCACACCTAGTGTTTTCTTTGCTTTGGCAAAGCGTGTGTTTGACATTCTTCTGAGCATGTTCGTTCTGTTGCCTCTCACGGTGCTTTGTGGGCTTGCACTGCTCGTTCTGAATCCCTTTTGGAACAAAGGACCGCTGATTTACTCGCAGGAACGTATGGGAAAGAACTGTGTTCCTTTCACGGCGTACAAATTTCGCACCATGCGACCCGCTGAGAAGATTAATCGGAGTGCCGAGTGTCCGTTGGAAGAAGATAGAATCACCCAACTTGGCCGATTCCTGCGCAAGTCTCGCATTGATGAGTTGCCGCAAATCATTAATGTTTTCAGGGGCGAAATGAGCTTGATTGGTCCTCGCCCAGACTACATCGAGCACGCTAGAGAATATATGGCACTTATCCCTGGATATCAGGCGCGCCACTTTGTTCGTCCCGGGATCAGCGGCTGGGCACAGGTAGAGCTGGGGTACATCGAGGGTACAGATGCGACGCGTCGAAAAGTGCAAGCAGACCTATATTATATTGCTAATATTGGTCTGGTGATGGAAGCTCGTATCGTTTGGCGAACTGTTTCGGTCATGTTACGCCGAGGTGGGGCTTGATCTCATTTCCTGACTGAGTTATCCCCCAGTGATCAGGGTTCAGTAGCCACCACGCCCTGAAAAAATGACCTAGATCAGGCTAGCAGATATCATTCGAAACCAATTTAAAAAGTATCGAATTGATTTCTTGCGCGAACAGGTAATCTCTTCAACCTTTACTCCTCTTTAGGTTGTATTTTTATATCCCAATGCTGCAATTTTTCTGCATGTTTTGCAGATATGTCACATGGGGTGATGAAGGTGTTTTGTTTCGAATTGGCGCGGGACGTTGGTTTGGAAAGTCGCTAATG
>NZ_JBQFSM010000008.1:0-223597 GCF_056538005.1 Ruegeria sp. BI11
ACGAACAACCATTTCCCTTCAAGGGAACCACCGCCCCCAATCCAATTTGAAAAATTGGGGGCGGTGTCAGATCACATCGAAACTAATTCAGCTAAAGCAATAGAGTGTGTCTGGATCCGCATCTTCCCCGACAATCGGGTCACTTCAAAGCCGCTCGAAGTTCGTATGGCTAAAGGCTCGGTCGACCGCTGGGCATGCAAAGTCAAGCCTGGCCGCAATGAAGCTGCCGATCAATATTCGCACCGTAGTTCACGAAGACTGGTAATCGTATTAGGGAACGCTGCTTGGCTAATTAAAGCCCACCGGCAATCCGGTGGGCTTTTTTGTTGAAGTTATGGTAAAATTAACTGATGCGGCCAGGAAGGGGAGAGATGAGTGCAATGAGGGACGCACAGTTCCTTATTCTATTAGTTTCACTATCCGGATTTCTTCTGAATTTTACCGGTCAGGCACATTCCAATCCCCTGAACAACTGGAACATCTCATGTGGTGTGGATAAGGGCGCATTCGAGCGTCGGGGGAACACACGTGTATTCAAAACAAGCTCAAAACACTGTGTAGGAGGCAGCTACAATCAGAGGGCAGAGATTTCGACGGATCGAATTTCGCCGAAACATAAAGGTGCGTATCTATTTTCTACTACATTTACGATGTGGTCAGACAGCAACGAGCGCTTTGATATCTTCCAAATCCACGATGCGCGAAATTGGTGCGCCCCGCCACTCAAGCTGCGTGTATTGGGGGATGGTCGCCTGGATTTGGATAGCGAATTCAAGCTGTCGGGGAAAAACTGCAAAGGTAACCCTTCGCTGCGCGGAAAAGCGTCTAGCGCGCGCATCACCCGCGATGGCGAGACATATCACCTTGAGGTCATGATTGACTTCGATGGGAAGGGAGGGTTCCAACTTTGGGTTAAGCTCGATGGCAAGATGCAGATCACCGGAACCTACGAACCACCTGCCGGAGGCAAGTACTTTAAGTCTAAAAAGTTCTATTTAAAACATGGCGTTTATTCGAAACGGGTGTTTCAGTACAAGCTTGCGTCGTCGGATATGAGCGTTAAGAAAATCAAGTAGAATTAGAGTTGTATGATCCAAGTCCGGGGTGGTGATTTCGATTCAATCCACCCACCTGGCACCTCCTTTGAGTCTGCGTTTGAATGGACTCTATCCCCCAGATTGCATCGCTCCGCGTCACCCGTCTCTATGGTTCAGCTTTGGCCGAGTTTGATCCCAAGATCGATCCGGAGGAGTTGGAAAGTTCCTGCCTTGTCATAGCCGAGGATGATGAGGCCGGGCAGGGATGGTGTAAGGAGAACATCTATCCCGGCTACACTGGCTAAGTCTCGTTGACCGATTTGCCTTGGCAGTCCCCGATCTTTGCCGATCAAGACACGCGTTGTGATCCGCCAAGACTGGCGAGCAATCCGGGGGAGACCTTGCTTGCGACTAGATTGACCATCGTCGGGATATCGGCGGGTTTTTCTCTTGAGACCGCTTCTCTTGATCCTGCTGGTCGCGAAAAAAGTCGACGTCTACCCGTGGTGAACCTAGGCTGACTCTGAGGAATGGGAGGGTTCTATGGTTCAATTGCGCAAGAAGATGTTTATCAAAGAAGTTATTTCCACTGACCAATTGGGTCACCCCTGCACCCCGATCAGCCGTGTTGCCGCCCTGGCAGTCATACAAAACCCACTGGCCGGAAAGTTTTCCGAGGATCTCTCTGAGTTGTTCGAGATCGGTGGTATTCTGGGCTCGGAACTCGCTGCCGAGGCGGTTTCGCAACTGGACGGAGTTCCGGTTTCTTACGGAAAGGCTGCGATCGTCGGCGTGAACGGCGATTTAGAGCAGGGCGGGGCGGTGATCCATCCCAAGCTTGGTGCGCCGATGCGGTCTGCTGCGGGTGGGGGAGAAGCGGTGATCTCATCAAATGCAAAATTGGGTGCGCCGGGATGCGCGATTGATCTGCCGCTTGGGCACAAGGACAACCCTTGGTCTTTCGATCATTTTGACACCATGACGCTGAATATTCCCGACGCGCCAAAGCCGGATGAGATTGTTTTGTGTCTGGCTTACGCGGATGGAGGGCGGCCCCTTCCACGCTGTGGCAAAGGACCCGTGAAGTCCTAAGCTGCCAACATCGGCTGGCCTTGTCGAAGGGGCTGGGGTATGCCCCGCTCATGGCACAGATTGAATCGCTCTTCGTTACCCGTCTCTACCGCGCAGCTTTGTCCGAGTTTGATCCCAAGATCGATCCGGAAGAATTGGAAAGCTCCTGCCTTGTCATCGCCGAGGATGATGAGGCCGGGCAGGAATGGTGCGAGGAGAACGGCTATCCCGGCTATACCAGCTATGCCTCGCTGACCGATCTGCCTTGGCGGTTCCCGATCTTTGCCGATCTGGTTGCGGCACTGGACCGGCATGTAGCGGCCTTTGCCAAGGATCTGGAGTTCGATCTGGGCGAGGGCGAGCTGAAGCTAGAGGATCTGTGGATCAACATCCTGCCCGAGGGCGGTATGCACTCCAGCCACCTGCACCCGCACAGCGTAATTTCCGGTACGACCTATGTGGCAATGCCGGAAGGGGCCAGCGCGCTGAAGCTGGAAGACCCCCGTTCTGGCCGCATGATGGCCTCGCCGACGCGGATCAAGGGTGGTCGGCGGGATTTGCAGCCGTTCATCTACGTGAAGCCTCAGGTGGGCGATGTCCTGCTATGGGAAAGCTGGCTGCGCCACGAGGTTCCGATGAACATGGCGGAGGATGAGCGGATCAGTGTCAGCTTTAATTATAAGTGGGAGTGAGTCCCGGTCCGCGAAGCGACAATCGCTCCGGTGAAGCGATTGAGGGGCGAACGGCCGGAGCCCATCTGAACAAAAGCGAGTTTTACTCAGTTTAATCTAGGTAATCGTTACGACATTGACTGCCCTTTTTGATGAAATTGAACCACTCGTTTTGGGCGAGAACGAACAACCCGTCTATGCGGTTCAAGCACGGTTGTTGCCATCTCTGTCAGACGCGATACTGGTCGTGGTTTTTGCGCCGACGCTTATGATGCTTCCGTGGGTGATGATACATTTTCTTTTTCGAAGAACCGTTTACGTAATCACCACGCAGCGCGTTATTGTGTTGGACGCCGGTGGAGTGGTGAGCGAAATGTACCTAACCGACATCAATAACTTTCTGGGATCAAGAACGGCACTTATGCTACGCGGCGTGCGCCTAAAACTGTGGATGCCTCGTCTGCCAGACGCTTGGTACTTTGAAGACATCATTCGTCGAACGATGAAAAAAGGCTGCGACACGGCATAGTGCAAAATTTCCTGATAGCCTCGGCGCTTCACACAACAGAACACTAGCATAGTTCAAGCCTTCCAAACTTCCTCTTGCCACCCACCCCCCAAACCCTTATACGGCGGCATCCTGCGATCTCCCGGCGTTGTCGGGCGATTCGCATGTCTATCATTCATCCACCAGGTCCAAGGTGACCCTGTCAGGGGGCCTTCTGGTGTTTTGAGCAAAGGAAAAAGGCGATGAACGCCCAAGAACTGCGTGACAAGACCCCGGACCAGCTCCGCGAGGAACTGGCCAACCTGAAGAAAGAAAGCTTTAACCTGCGCTTTCAACAGGCAACCGGTCAGCTGGAAAACACTGCCGGCATCAAAGCGGCCCGCCGCAACGCTGCCCGCGTCAAAACCATTCTGAACGAAAAGGCCGCTGCTGCGGCATCGGAGGAGTAATCCTATGCCTAAGCGTATCCTGTCCGGCACCGTAACCAGCGACGCCAACGAACAGACCGTAACCGTTCAGGTAGAGCGCCGCTTTACCCATCCGGTTCTGAAGAAAACCATCCGTAAGTCCAAGAAATACCGGGCTCACGATGAAAAGAACGCCTTCAAGGTCGGCGACACCGTACGCATTATCGAATGCGCGCCGAAATCGAAGACGAAACGTTGGGAAGTTCTGGAAGCGTAAGCTTCCGGGATTTTTCATTTGTCGAAACCCTGGGGGATCTAACCAGACCAGCCCCCACAGGTCGGGAGAAACCACATGATCCAGATGCAGACCAATCTGGATGTCGCTGACAACTCCGGCGCACGCCGAGTTCAGTGCATCAAGGTCCTGGGTGGTTCCAAGCGTAAATACGCATCCGTCGGCGACATCATTGTCGTCTCGGTGAAGGAAGCCATCCCGCGCGGCCGCGTAAAGAAAGGTGACGTCCGCAAGGCCGTCGTCGTACGCACCGCCAAGGAAGTCCGTCGCGAAGACGGCACCGCGATCCGTTTCGATCGCAACGCCGCTGTCATCCTGAACAACAACAACGAGCCTGTAGGTACCCGTATCTTTGGCCCCGTTGTTCGTGAACTGCGCGGCAAGAACTTCATGAAAATCATCTCGCTGGCTCCGGAGGTGCTGTAATCATGGCTGCTAAACTCCGCAAAGGCGACAAGGTCGTCGTGCTGGCCGGTAAAGACAAGGGCAAAGAGGGAACTATCACCTCGGTTGACCCCAAAGCCGGTAAAGCTGTTGTCGACGGCATCAACATCGCCATCCGCCACACCCGCCAGACCCAGAACAGTCAAGGCGGCCGTTTGCCCCAGGCAAACCCGATCGAGCTGTCGAACCTGGCGCTGCTGGACAAGAACGGCAAAGCAACTCGCGTTGGCTTCCGCATGGAAGGTGACAAGAAGGTCCGCTTCGCCAAGACCACAGGGGACGTGATTGATGCTTGATAACGCAACCTACACCCCGCGTCTGAAAGCTCAGTACGCTGAAACCATCCGTGCCGCTCTGAAAGAAGAGTTCGGCTACAAGAACGACATGCAGCTGCCCAAGCTGGAAAAAATCGTTCTGAACATCGGTTGTGGTGCTGAGGCGGTTAAGGACTCCAAGAAAGCCAAAGCGGCTGTCGAGGATCTGACTGCGATTGCCGGTCAACAGGCCGTTGCAACCAAGGCGAAAAAGTCGATCGCGGGTTTCCGCGTCCGTGAAGACATGCCGCTGGGCGCGAAAGTGACCCTGCGCGGTGACCGGATGTACGAATTCCTGGATCGTCTGATCACCATCGCGATGCCGCGCGTTCGTGACTTCCGCGGTGTTAAGCCGTCTTTCGATGGTCAGGGCAACTTTGCCATGGGCATGAAAGAGCACATCGTGTTCCCCGAAATCGACTTCGACAAAGTTGACGAAGTTTGGGGCATGGACATCGTAATTGCCACCACAGCGAAAACCGACGCTGAAGCAAAGGCACTGTTGAAAGCTTTCAACATGCCGTTCAACGCGTAAGCGCCGGAAGGATAGAGACATGGCTAAAAAAGCAATGATCGAACGCGAAAAGAAGCGCGAACGCCTGGTGGCCAAATATGCCGCAAAGCGTGCCGAGCTGAAAGAAATCGCGAATGACGAGAGCCGCCCGATGGAAGAGCGTTTTAAAGCGCGTCTGAAACTGGCGAAACTGCCGCGCAACAGCTCGGCTACCCGTCTGCACAACCGCTGTCAGCTGACCGGTCGTCCCCACGCTTACTACCGTAAGCTGAAGGTCAGCCGTATCGCGCTGCGCGAGCTGGGTTCTGCTGGTCAGATCCCCGGCATGGTGAAATCGAGCTGGTAAGGGAGACATAGATATGAATGATCCTATCGGCGATATGCTCACCCGCATCCGCAACGCGCAAATGCGCGGCAAGTCCACCGTTTCCACCCCGGCTTCCAAGCTGCGCGGCTGGGTTCTGGACGTGCTGGCGGACGAAGGTTACATCCGTGGCTACGAAGCGACGACCGGTGAAAACGGTCATCCGGCCATCGAAATCAGCCTGAAATACTACGAAGGCACCCCTGTCATTCGCGAACTGAAGCGGGTCTCGAAGCCCGGTCGCCGCGTATATATGGGCGTCAATGACATCCCGCAGGTCCGTCAGGGTCTGGGCGTGTCGATTGTCAGCACTCCGAAAGGTGTGATGTCGGACGCAAACGCTCGCTCCAACAATGTTGGCGGCGAAGTGCTCTGCACCGTCTTCTAAGGAGGTCTGTCAATGTCTCGTATTGGTAAAAAACCGGTCGAGCTGCCCAGCGGCGTTACCGCCACTGTGTCCGGCCAGACCATCGAAGTGAAAGGTCCGAAAGGCACCCGCAGCTTCACCGCAACCGATGACGTAACGCTGTCGGTCGAAGACAATGTTGTGCAAATCAACCCCCGTGGCATGTCCAAGCGTGCCCGCCAGCAGTGGGGCATGAGCCGCACCATGGTTGCCAACCTGGTAACCGGTGTGACCCAGGGCTTCAAAAAAGAGCTGGAGATCCAGGGTGTTGGTTACCGGGCTCAGATGCAGGGCAACACCCTGAAGCTGAACCTGGGTTACAGCCACGACGTTGATTTCACCGCTCCGGAAGGTGTCACTATCACCGCACCGAAGCAGACCGAGATCGTTGTGGAAGGTATCGACCAGCAGCAGGTGGGCGAAGTCGCGGCCAAAATCCGCGAATGGCGCCGTCCCGAGCCGTATAAAGGCAAGGGCATCCGCTATAAGGGCGAGTTCATCTTCCGCAAAGAAGGCAAGAAGAAGTAAGGACGCAAACCATGGCAAACAGCAAAAGAACCCTGTTTCTGAAGCGCCGCCTGCGCGTTCGGAACAAACTTCGCAAGGTCAACGCGGGTCGCCCGCGTCTGTCCGTACACCGTTCGAACAAGAACATCTCTGTTCAGCTGATCGACGACGTACGTGGCGTGACCCTGGCCTCGGCCTCGACCCTGGAAAAAGATCTGGGTGTTGTTGGCAAGAACAACGTCGAAGCGGCCACCAAAGTGGGCGCGGCCATCGCCGAGCGTGCCAAGAAGGCAGGCGTCGAAGAGGCCTATTTCGATCGTGGTGGCTTCCTGTTCCACGGCAAGGTGAAGGCTCTGGCCGACGCTGCGCGTGAAGGTGGTCTGAAGATCTAAGACCTGCGGGCGGGTTTCGATCCGCCCCGATGATCCGGGGGCCTTGGCAGTGCCGAGGCTCACTTGGATTGAATAAAACGGCGCTGATGCGCCACATGAGAAAAGGGATGCCAAATGGCAGAACGTGAAAACCGTCGGGGCCGTGGCCGCGACCGTGAAGAAGCACCGGAATTTGCAGATCGTCTGGTCGCAATCAACCGCGTGTCGAAAACCGTAAAAGGTGGTAAGCGCTTTGGCTTCGCCGCTCTGGTGGTTGTCGGCGATCAGAAAGGCCGCGTCGGCTTTGGCAAAGGTAAAGCGAAAGAAGTACCTGAGGCCATCCGCAAGGCAACTGAACAAGCCAAGCGTCAGATGATCCGCGTGCAACTGCGCGAAGGTCGTACCCTGCACCACGACATCGAGGGCCGTCACGGCGCTGGTAAAGTGGTTATGCGCACCGCACCTGAAGGTACTGGTATCATCGCCGGTGGTCCGATGCGTGCCGTGTTCGAAATGCTGGGTGTCAAGGACGTTGTGTCCAAGTCGCTGGGCTCGCAGAACCCGTACAACATGATCCGCGCCACCATCAACGGCCTGCAGAAAGAGCAGAGCCCGCGTTCGGTTGCCGCACGTCGTGGCAAAAAGGTTGCTGACATCCTGCCCAAGCGGGACGAAGCACCGGCTGCTGCTGAAGCAGAAGCATAAGGAGAGCGACCCATGGCAAAAACCATCGTCGTCAAGCAGGTCGGTTCCCCGATCCGCCGCCCCGCCGAACAGCGCGCGACCCTGATCGGTCTGGGCCTGAACAAGATGCACAAAACCCGTGAGCTGGAAGACACTCCTTCGGTTCGCGGCATGATCAACAAGATCCCGCATCTGGTAGAGATCGTCGAAGAGCGCGGCTAAGCGACCCTTCGAAGACTTAGAAACGCCTCCGACCTGGTCGGGGGCGTTTTTTGTTGTGCGCAGCAATTGTTAAAATCGACGGCCTGACCATAGCCAAGGTTCCTGGTTGAACCGTTGCGCCATTATTGCGGGCGTGCGAAAACCATATTCGACGAGGAACTTTTACGCGTCTATTGTTGGTTGGTTCGATGAGCAGTGATTCACCATTGTTGGGCACTTGGTCTTTAGTTGCTTGGTACAACGAAACCAGTGACGGTGATCGCCTGTATCCGTTAGGAGAGGATGCAACCGGCTTTATCAGCTATTCCGCTGATGGCTTCGTTTTCGTTCACATTATGGCTGCTAACCGAGTCTTGTATAAAAACAACGATCCTTTTGGTGGCTCGCTTGAGGAGGACTCAGCAGCCATCAAGTCGCAGATTACATACGCGGGTCGCTATGATTTTAACAATCGACAGGTCACACACCACGTCGCGCAGGCGTCCTGCCCGAATTGGGTAGGCACCCAGCAGGTTCGGAATGTCAAGATAGACGGTGACCGTTTGTGGTTAAGTGCAACAAATGCCCGTTTTGAAGGGCAGCTTGTTACAGCCTATGTCGAATGGCGTCGCGCTCTGAGTTGATACTGGCGATAATATTCACGGTAGTCGGCTTCACGCTGCCGGTCCTGCAATTCAAGCTGTATGCGCCATTCCTGTTATGCATACCGGCTAGACCGAAACTTCGGTTGTTAGCGATATCCAGCACGCCTATCTGACGCCTGTCTTCAAAAGGACCAGAACAGAAATCATCGGGGAATTCGCCCCGATCAGGAAAGGAATTCAGATATGGCCTATACAGCAACAACCACTCACGGCGGCTTCAACCTGACCGCGCGCTTTGCACAGTTCGTCGCAAAGGTGAAAGAAGCATTCGTCCTTCGCGCCGAGTACAACCGCACCTATTCGGAACTACAGAGTCTGACTGACCGCGAACTGAACGACATCGGCGTGCGTCGCTGCGATATCAAAGACATCGCTCACGATCACGTTTACTGCTCGTAAATCAAGAAGCTGATCCACTCACTCAGGGGCGCCAATTGGCGCCTCTTTTGGTTTGAACGCTGTTCTGCAGGCTTGCCAAGTTTGGGCAACGGGCCTATACGCCTCCGGTGGATATCAATCCACGAGAATCAAAACCAAGAAATGCCGTGTTTGACCCATCACGCTTCGGGGGTCATATCCGGCTTAGGAGAAGCGAAATGAAACTGAACGAATTGCGCGACAATCCTGGCGCCAACCCGAAACGCACCCGCGTTGGCCGTGGTCCGGGTTCCGGCAAAGGTAAAATGGGTGGCCGTGGTATCAAAGGTCAGAAATCCCGTTCGGGTGTGGCCATCAATGGCTACGAAGGCGGTCAGATGCCGCTGTACCAACGCCTGCCTAAGCGTGGCTTTAACAAGCCGAACCGTAAGGAATTCGCCGTTATCAACCTGGGTCTGATCCAGAAATTCGTCGACGCCGGCAAGCTGGACGCCAAAGCAGCGATCACCGAAGACGCACTGGTTTCATCCGGTCTGGTCCGTCGCAAGCTGGACGGTATCCGCGTTCTGGCCAAAGGCGAAATCAGCGCCAAGTTGAACCTGGAAGTCACCGGTGCTTCGAAGGCTGCTGTTGAGGCAGTTGAAAAAGCGGGCGGTTCACTGACGGTCACAAAAGCTGCTGCGGCAGAGTAAGCGCTTGTGAGCGGGCGAAGACCCGCTTACATAGTGCTCAGAGTTTTCCCAGACGCCGCCCGAGCCGGAAAACGGTTCCGGGCGGTGTTTTCATAAGAGAGACCGATTTATGGTATCAGCAGCAGAACAAATGGCAGCCAACACAAGCTGGTCTGCCCTTGGCAAAGCCACCGATCTGCGCAACCGCATCCTGTTCACGCTGGGTTTGCTGATCGTCTATCGCCTGGGCACCTTTATTCCGGTGCCGGGGATCGACGGACAAGCCCTGCGCGAGTTCATGGAGCAAGCGGGGCAGGGCATCGGCGGCATGGTTTCGATGTTTACTGGCGGGGCGCTGGGGCGGATGGGTATCTTTGCCCTCGGCATCATGCCTTACATTTCAGCCTCGATCATCGTGCAGCTGCTGACATCTATGGTTCCCGCGCTCGAACAGCTCAAGAAAGAGGGTGAGCAGGGGCGTAAGAAGATCAATCAATACACCCGTTTCGGCACTGTGGCTCTGGCCACTGTTCAGGCCTATGGTCTGGCGGTTTCGCTGGAATCGGGCGATCTGGCGACCGATCCGGGCATGTTCTTCCGTCTGTCTACCATGATTACACTGGTTGGCGGCACCATGTTCCTGATGTGGCTAGGTGAACAAATCACCGCACGCGGCATCGGTAACGGTATCTCTCTGATCATCTTCGTCGGCATCATTGCCGAGGTTCCGGCCGCGTTGGCGCAGTTCTTTGCCAGCGGACGCAGCGGTGCGATCAGCCCTGCCGTGATCGTGGGTGTGATCGTCATGGTTATCGCCGTGATTACCTTTGTGGTGTTCATGGAGAGGGCTCTGCGCAAGATCCACATTCAGTACCCGCGCCGTCAGGCCGGTATGAAGATCTATGAAGGCGGCTCCAGCCACTTGCCTGTTAAGGTGAACCCGGCGGGCGTTATCCCGGCGATCTTTGCCAGCTCGCTGCTGCTGCTGCCGGTGACGATCTCGACCTTCTCGTCGGGTGCGACCAACGGGCCGGTGATGTCGTGGCTGCTTGCCAACTTTGGCCCCGGACAGCCGCTGTATCTGCTGTTCTTCGCCTCGATGATCGTGTTCTTTGCCTATTTCTATACGTTCAACGTGTCGTTCAAACCGGACGATGTGGCGGACAACCTGAAAAAGCAGAACGGTTTCGTGCCGGGTATCCGTCCGGGCAAGAAAACCGCCGAGTATCTGGAATACGTGGTCAACCGCGTGCTGGTTCTGGGCTCGGCCTATCTGGCAGCGGTATGCCTGTTGCCTGAAATCCTACGGGGTCAGTTCGCCATTCCGTTCTATTTCGGCGGCACCTCGGTTCTGATTATCGTCTCTGTGACCATGGACACGATCCAACAGGTACAGAGCCACCTGCTGGCGCATCAATACGAAGGGCTGATCGAAAAGTCCCAACTGCGCGGCAAAGGTAAGAAACGCGGCAGGAAGGGACCCGCTCGTCGATGAATATCATTCTTCTTGGGCCCCCGGGGGCCGGTAAAGGGACGCAAGCGCGCCACCTGGTCGAAACACGCGGCATGGTTCAGCTGAGCACTGGCGACATGCTGCGCGAGGCCAAGACCTCGGGCACCGAGATGGGCAAGAAGGTTGCGGCGATCATGGATGCGGGCAAGCTGGTCACCGATGAGATCGTGATTGGCCTGATCGAAGAGAAGCTGACCACTGAAACTGGTGCCGGGTTCATCTTCGACGGTTTCCCGCGGACGCTAGCGCAAGCTGATGCGCTGGCGGCGCTGCTGACCAAGCTGGGTCAGTCGCTGCACACCGTGATTGAAATGCGCGTTGATGATGATGCTCTGGTGGGCCGTATCACTGCGCGTTCGACTTGTGGTGGGTGTGGTGAGGTTTATAACGACAACACCAAACCGATCCCGGCAGATGGCAAATGCACCAACTGTGGCAAGGAAAATGATTTCCAACGCCGCGCGGATGACAATGAAGACAGCCTGCGCACGCGCTTGATGGAATACTACAAAAAGACCTCGCCGCTGATCGGCTACTACTATGCCAAGGGCGATCTGCGCCCGGTCAACGGGCTGGCGGATATCAAGGAAGTCACTGCCTCGATTGAGGCGATTCTCGGCTGACTTCAAGTAGGGGCTTGACGGCCCCACCAAAACCCCATATCGACCCCCATCCCTTTGGGGAATCAAGACCGCAAGCGGGATTCGTTCCGTTTGCCCCGACCACCTCGAATAATGCTGAACCCTCTGGCCTCACTGCCACGGTAAAGCGTTGTGAAAAAAGGTTCTGGAGTTACGGAACCGCAACGAAAAGGAAAGTGACACGTGGCACGTATTGCCGGCGTAAACATCCCGACTGCAAAGCGGGTACCAATCGCCCTCACATATATCACCGGTATCGGAAACACCTCGGCCAAAGCGATCTGCGAAGCCGTGGGCATTGAAGCGACTCGTCGCGTCAACGAACTGTCCGACGCCGAAGTTCTGAAAATCCGCGAATACATCGACGAAAACTTCACCGTTGAAGGTGACCTGCGTCGTGAAGTTCAGATGAACGTCAAGCGCCTGATGGACCTAGGCTGCTATCGCGGTCTGCGCCACCGCCGCAACCTGCCGGTTCGCGGTCAGCGTACCCACACCAACGCTCGTACCCGCAAAGGCCCCGCAAAGGCCATTGCCGGTAAGAAGAAATAAGGGAGGGTCTGACTGATGGCACGTGATAAGACTCGCGTTAAGCGCAAAGAGCGTAAGAACATCGCATCGGGCGTCGCCCATGTGAACTCGACCTTCAACAACACCAAGATCCTGATCTCGGACGTACAGGGCAATGCCATCTCGTGGTCGTCTGCCGGCACCATGGGCTTCAAAGGATCGCGGAAATCGACACCCTACGCCGCTCAGATGGCTGCAGAAGATGCAGGCAAGAAGGCGCAGGAACATGGCGTCAAGACGCTGGAAGTCGAAGTTCAGGGCCCCGGTTCGGGTCGTGAATCGGCTCTGCGCGCGCTGGCTGCAGTGGGCTTCAACATCACGTCGATCCGCGACGTGACGCCGATCGCTCACAACGGCTGCCGTCCGCCGAAGCGTCGTCGCGTCTAAGCGATTTTGAATTGAGCTGGGGCTGTGTTTTTTGCACGGCCCCAGCACGTCATTTTGAACCTCGGGCGTCTGCACCTTGTTGGTCATGGGGCGCGGACAGGAATGGAGGGATTACATGATCCATAAGAATTGGGCTGAATTGATCAAGCCGACCCAGCTGGAAGGCAAGCCGGGCAACGATCCCGCACGTCAGGCGACCCTGGTTGCCGAGCCGCTGGAGCGTGGCTTTGGTCTGACCCTGGGCAACGCGCTGCGCCGCGTTCTGATGAGCTCGCTGCAAGGCGCGGCCATCACCAGCGTCCAGATCGATAACGTTTTGCACGAGTTCTCCTCGGTCGCGGGCGTTCGTGAAGACGTCACCGACATAATCCTGAACCTCAAGCAGGTTGCCCTGCGCATGGAAGTCGAAGGCCCCAAGCGCCTGTCGATCAATGCCAAAGGTCCCGCAGTTGTCACCGCTGGTGACATCAGCGAAAGCGCCGGCATCGAGGTTCTGAACCGTGATCACGTCATCTGCCACCTGGACGATGGCGCCGACCTGTTCATGGAACTGACCGTCAACACCGGCAAAGGCTATGTTTCGGCTGAAAAGAACAAGCCGGAAGATGCGCCCATCGGCCTGATCCCGATCGATGCGATCTATTCGCCGGTCAAAAAGGTTGCTTATGACGTTCAGCCGACCCGTGAAGGTCAGGTTCTGGACTATGACAAGCTGACCCTGAAGATCGAAACAGATGGTTCGATCACTCCGGAAGACGCGCTGGCCTTTGCCGCTCGTATCCTGCAGGATCAGCTGTCGATCTTCGTCAACTTCGACGAGCCGGAATCGGCTGGCCGCCAGGACGAAGACGATGGTCTGGAGTTCAACCCGCTGCTGCTGAAGAAAGTGGACGAGCTGGAACTGTCGGTTCGTTCGGCAAACTGCCTGAAGAACGACAACATCGTTTACATCGGCGACCTGATCCAGAAGACCGAAGCCGAGATGCTGCGCACCCCGAACTTCGGCCGCAAGTCGCTGAACGAGATCAAAGAAGTGCTGTCCGGCATGGGTCTGCACCTCGGCATGGATGTCGAGGATTGGCCGCCCGACAACATCGAAGATCTGGCCAAGAAATTCGAAGACGCGTTCTAAGCGCGTCTTCCCTAATGCCCGGGCTGCCGGGGACAACAAGGGCACTTCCGCCCCAAGGAGAGCCGGTGACACGCATCGCCGGCCAGACAAAGCAAAACGCGAAAGAAGGAACTAGAAAATGCGTCACGCACGTGGTTACCGCCGCCTGAACCGTACTCATGAGCACCGCAAGGCGCTGTTTGCTAACATGGCTGGCTCGCTCATCGAACATGAGCAAATCAAGACAACTCTGCCCAAGGCAAAAGAACTGCGCCCGATCATCGAAAAGCTGGTCACTCTGGGTAAGCGCGGCGACCTGCACGCCCGCCGTCAGGCCGCAGCACAGCTGAAAGAAGACAAAGATGTCGCAAAGCTGTTCGAAGTTCTGGGCCCCCGCTATGCCGAGCGTCCGGGCGGTTATGTCCGCATCCTGAAAGCTGGCTTCCGCTATGGCGACATGGCCCCGATGGCGATCATCGAATTCGTTGATCGTGACGTCGACGCCAAAGGCGCGGCTGACAAAGCCCGCGTCGCCGCCGAAGAGGCTGCAGACGAAGAATAAGAAAGTCCGACTTTCTGATTTCGGCCCCTGCGTCCCGGGCGCGGGGGTTTTTCTTTTTCGGCTCCTATGTTGCACCATTAGCTGATCACAGAATTGTCCGTTGATAATGGCCCACCCTTCACGCATCACTTCGTAAGGTGAACGCAAAGGACGGGTGATGGGAATTCTTGCAGAAATACCAAGTGAACTCACTGGACCGTCCGTATGGACAGGTGAGGAAATGCGTGAGCGCCAGGGTGATTGGGTCATCGACCTTGCGCCAGTAGACATCGCAGACCTCGAACAAGCGGCCAGGCATTATCTGAGCCTCGGCCTGGACATTGGTGAGATCACAAAGGCGGAATTTCCGCTTAAGCAGTTTGGTCAACATCTGGCAAAGCTGCGCGACAAGCTGATCAACGGAATAGGGTTCGAAGTGATCCGGGGCCTGCCGGTGCAAACCTACACGCAGGAAATGGCGGCGACGATATTCTGCGGTGTCGGGGCGCATCTGGGGTCGGCCCGGTCGCAGAACGCGCAGGGGCATATTCTGGGGCATGTGCGTGACATTGGTGCAGATGCAAATGACCCAAACACCAGAATCTATCAAACGCATGAGCGTCAGACCTTTCACACCGACAGCGCCGACATTGTCGGCCTTTTGTGCCTGAGAAACGCGAAAGAAGGCGGCGACTCTCTGCTCGTTAGCGCCGAGGCTATTTATAACAGGATGCGGACTGAGTGCCCGGACCTGTTGGAGCTGTTGTTCGACCCCATAGCCACCGACCGCCGAGGCGAAGTGCCGGAGGGTATGGAGCCTTTTATGACAATACCGCCGTTTTGTTGGCACAATGGCAAACTGACGGTGTTCTATCAGCGGCAATACATCGATAGTGCCCAGCGGTTCCCCGAGGCAATGCGGCTCACGTCGGACCATGTTGCGGCGCTGGACCAGTTCGACGCCTTGGCCAATGATCCTGGTCTTTGTCTATCGATGCGGCTGCAGCCGGGGGACATGCAGTTTGTTTATAACCACTCCCAACTGCACGACCGGACCGGCTTTGTGGATTGGCCAGAGCCGTCTGAGCGGCGCCACCTTCTAAGGCTCTGGTTGTCGCCTGAGGGGGACCGGGAATTGCCCGAAGTTTTCAAGCAACGCTATGGAACGATTGAGGTTGGGCAACGCGGTGGGATAATCACCAAGGGCACACGTCTGCACGCCCCTTTGGATTGAACAATCAATGGCGTCTTCCGATGCTTGCATTACATCCCGAGTGGACGCATATCCGGAGGGCGACCAATCGACGGAAAGATCATGCGGAAAGTTCTGAGTTCACTGTTGCTGGCAACCCTTACGGTGTCTGCACATGCCGAAACGAAAGTGCCGACATCGCAGGCTGAAATAAGCCTTGGGTTTGCGCCGGTGGTAAAAGAGGCCTCACCAGCTGTCGTCAACATCTATGCCAAGATCGTTCGGCAAGGGCGCTCGAACCCGTTTTTCTCGGACCCGTTCTTTCGGGATTTCTTTGGTGGTGGTTCGGCTGAGCCGCGCCAGCGCGTTCAGAACTCGTTGGGATCAGGCGTGATCCTGTCGCAGGATGGTTATGTCGTTTCGAATTATCACGTGGTGGGCACAGCCACGGAAATACGTGTGGTGACGACGGACCGGCGGGAATACTCGGCGCAGGTGGTGCTGGGCGACAAGCAAAGCGATATCGCCATATTGCGACTGCAAGAAGCCGACGATCTGCCGTTCCTGGAGTTGCGCGACTCGGATCATGTCGAAGTGGGCGAACTGGCGCTGGCCATTGGTAACCCGTTTGGGGTGGGGCAGACCGTTTCGTCGGGCATCATCTCGGGTCTGGCCCGAACAGGGGCGGCCACCGGCAATGCGCGCGGGTATTTCATTCAGACAGATGCAGCGATCAATCCGGGAAATTCGGGTGGGGCGCTGATTGATGTGAATGGAGACCTGATTGGTATAAACACGGCTATTCTAACCCGCTCGGGCGGATCGAACGGCATTGGATTTGCTATTCCGGCCAATCTGGTGGCCGAGTTCCTGCGGCAGGCGCAGGAGGGCAACGACAGTTTCATCAGCCCCTGGGCCGGAATGTCCGGCCAGCACATGAGCGCTGATATTGCCGAATCACTTGGCCTAGTGATCCCGCTGGGCGTGGTGATTTCTGACCTGCATCCCCTGAGCCCGCTGGCTGACGCAGGGCTGCGTGTTGGTGACGTAGTAACCCATGTGGATGGGGATGAGGTTAACTCTCCGGCCGAAATGAAATTCCGCATGTCAGTGGCGGGTGTTGGCGGCACGTCGGTTGTGACCAGGTTGCGTGGAGAGGAAAGCGCGGAAATCGAAGTCGCCCTGATCAGGCCCCCGGAAACCCCTGCATCGGAGGAGACCACGCTGGACGATCAGACGGTAATGCCGGGGCTGACGGTTTCGCGCATCAATCCGTCGGTCATCATACAGATGGGGCTGCTGCTGTCGCAAACCGGCGTCGTTGTGGTGGATGCGGGCCGGTATGGCGGGCGGTCGGGGCTGCGTGTAGGTGACGTGGTCAGTGGCATCAACGGAACACAGATAGAACACCCGCAAGACGTAGTGGATGCACTGACCGATCCGGGACGCAGAGTTAATTTTGACATTCAGCGCGGGGGGCGTTCGATGTCCCTGCGGTACCGGCTGTAGAGCGTGAGCGATCTGTTCGACACCGGGGCGACCGCGCCCGCACCGCCCGCGCATCGCCCGCTGGCAGACCGGCTGCGCCCGCAGACACTGGCCGAGGTGATCGGGCAGGCGCAGGTCCTGGGTCCGGACGCGCCACTGGGGGTCATGCTGGCCTCGGGCAGCTTGTCCAGTCTGCTGTTCTGGGGCCCTCCGGGTGTGGGCAAAACCACCATTGCGCGGTTGTTGGCGCAGGAAACGGATCTGCATTTCGTTCAGATTAGTGCGATTTTTACCGGCGTGCCGGACCTCAAGAAAGTGTTCGAGGCTGCCAAAATCCGACGCCAGAACGGGCAGGGCACGCTGCTGTTCGTCGACGAGATCCACCGTTTCAACAAAGCCCAACAGGACGGGTTCCTGCCGCATATGGAGGACGGGACGATCCTGCTGGTCGGGGCCACGACCGAGAATCCGTCTTTTGAACTGAACGCCGCTGTTCTCAGCCGGGCGCAGGTGTTGGTGTTGGAACGGCTCAGCCTTACCGATCTGGAACGGCTGACCCAACGGGCCGAGAAAGAGCTGGACCGTGCACTGCCGCTGACCGGCCCCGCCCGCGAGGCGCTGCAGGAAATGGCGGATGGTGACGGGCGCGCGCTGTTGAACCTGATCGAACAGATCGCCGCGTGGAAGGTCGATGCCCCGCTGGACCCGGATGCGCTGTCGACCCGGCTGATGCGCCGCGCGGCGAAATACGACAAATCGGGCGACGAGCATTACAACTTGATTTCGGCCCTTCATAAATCGGTGCGTGGGTCGGACCCGGACGCGGCGCTGTATTGGTTCGCGCGGATGCTGACGGGGGGCGAGGATCCACGCTATTTGGCACGGCGGATCACCCGGATGGCGGTTGAAGATATCGGCCTGGCCGACCCGCAGGCACAGGCGATCTGTCTGCAATCCTGGCAAACCTATGAACGGCTGGGCAGCCCTGAGGGCGAGTTGGCCTTGGCGCAAGCGCTGGTTTATTTGGCCTTGGCCCCCAAATCGAACGGTGCGTATGTCGGATACAAAGCCGCCATGCGGTTGGCCAAGCAATCGGGCAGTGAACCGCCGCCCAAACATATCCTGAATGCGCCGACCTCGCTGATGAAGGATCAGGGCTATGGCGCGGGCTATGCCTATGACCACGACGCCGAGGATGGCTTTTCAGGTCAGAACTACTTTCCCGACGGTATGGACCGGCCTGAACTGTATCAGCCGGTGGAACGTGGGTTCGAACGCGAGTTGAAAAAGCGGCTGGATTATTTCGCCAAGCTGCGGGCCCAGCGCAACGGGTAAGGTCGGCTTGACTCTTGCGGTGCGGCAGGCCACAGACGCGCATGTTTTCTAGGACACGTACAGACAGGCTTAGCGCGCGGACACGTCGCGCGACGCAGGGGATATCGGCATGAGCGGCGTACAGATGATCACCGTGGCAGAAGGTGACGGCGACCAGCGGTTGGACCGGTGGCTTCGCCGCCTGTTTCCCCATGTCAGTCAGGGGCGCATCGAAAAGATGTGCCGCTTGGGCGAGCTGCGGGTTGAAGGCGGGCGGGTGAAAGCCTCGACCCGGCTTGAGGCCGGTCAGGTCGTGCGCGTTCCGCCTTTGCCCGATGCCGATCACAAACCTGCTGAGGTCAAACATCGTATCTCAGATGCGGACGCCAAGATGATTCAGTCCTGCGTCATCTATCGCGATGATCACGTTCTGGCACTGAACAAGCCCCAAGGTCTGCCGGTGCAGGGCGGCAGCGGCCAGACGCGCCATGTGGACAGCCTGTCCGAAGCGCTGCGGTTTGGATATGATGAAAACCCCCGCCTTGTGCATCGGTTGGATAAGGACACCTCGGGCGTGTTGCTGATGGCGCGCACGCGCGAGGCGGCCAAAGGGCTGACCGCCGCCTTCCGTCACCGCGACACGCGCAAGATTTACTGGGCGCTGGTCGCCGGGGTGCCGACGCCGTATCTGGGTGAGATCAAGACCGGGCTGGTCAAAGCCGCAGGCCACGGCAAGCACGGTGAGGGTGAAAAGATGATCCCTGTGCATCTGAACGAAATCAACGACACGCCGGGTGCGAAACGGGCGCACACTCTCTATGCCACGCTTTACCGGGTGGCTGGACGCGCTGCATGGGTGGCGATGGAGCCGATCACGGGCCGCACGCATCAGCTGCGCGCGCATATGGCCGCAATTGGGCATCCCATCATTGGCGATGGCAAATACGGCGGCTCGGGTCAGGAAAATCTTGGTGATGGGTGGGGCGCGCAACTGGGTGGTATCATCAGCAAGAAGCTGCACCTGCATGCTCGGCAGACCTCGTTCCAGCACCCGGTAACCCGTAAGACCATCACTGTCACCGCTTCGTTGCCGGATCACATGAAACACAGTTGGGACACTTTCGGTTGGACCGAGGATCTGGCCGCCGATGACCCGTTCGAGGAACTGCAATGAGCGCACCGCTGCGTTTGGTGCTGTTCGATGTGGATGGCACTTTGGTCGACAGTCAGGGCAGCATAGTCGCGGCGATGACCTCCAGCTTTGAGGCGCTGTCTCTGCCAGTGCCTGACCGCAACGCGATTTTGTCCATTGTCGGCTTGTCCTTGCCCAACGCGATGGCGCAACTGGCACCTGAACATTCTGACAACGATCAGCGGCGTCTGGTCGAGGGGTATAAGCAGGCCTATCACGCGCACCGTCTTGAGAAAGGTGCTGCAAGCTCTCCGCTATATCCTGGCGCGCGGGAGGCCATTGAGAAGTTGCATGCTGTGCCCGAGATTTTATTGGGAGTGGCCACAGGCAAATCCCAACGCGGACTGGATGCCTTGATCGAGGCGCACGAGCTGGAATCGTATTTCGTGACCCGACAGGTGGCGGATCATCATCCCTCGAAGCCGCATCCTTCTATGATTGACGCCGCACGCAGCGAAACCGGGGTGGATGCGGCCAATACAGTGATGATTGGTGACACCAGGTTTGACATGGACATGGCCCGTGCTGCCGGGGTGGTGGGCATCGGTGTCAGCTGGGGCTATCACGACCGGTCCGCTCTGGACGGTGCGACCTGCGTAATTGAAAATTTTGACCAGTTGCCGCAGGCGCTGGGCGATATCTGGACCTGACGACATGAGCGATTGGAAACCCAAACGATTTTGGACTGAAAGCACGGTGGTGGATGCCGAGGGCGGTTTCACGGTCGAACTGGACGGCCGCCGCGTGAAAACTCCGGCCAAGGCGACCTTGATCCTGCCCACACGTGCGATGGCCGAGCAGGTTGCCGCGGAATGGGATGCGCAGGAAAAAGAGATCGATCCAACGGTCATGCCGTTCACACGCTCCGCCAACGCCGCCATCGATAAGGTCTGCCATCAACACGCCGAGGTTGCGCACATGCTGGCCGACTATGGGGATTCGGATCTTCTGTGCTATCGCGCGGCCCACCCGCAGGGGTTGCAAGACCGCCAGGCCGAGCAATGGGACCCGGCCTTGGACTGGGCGGCCGAAGTGCTTTCTGCGCGGCTATTGCCTGTGGTCGGTGTGCTGCATCAGCCACAATCTGAAACGGCGCTGAACACCCTAAAGCAACGTGTTCATGGGCTTAGTGATTTTCAACTGGCAGCCTTCCACGACCTTGTCAGCCTGTCGGGTTCACTTATCCTTGGTTTTGCCGCTGCCGAAAACTGGCGCGACATTGAAGAAATCTGGGAAATATCCAGACTGGATGAGCTTTGGCAGATTGAACAATGGGGTCACGATGATGAGGCTTTTGACGTAGCGGAAACAAAGAAAGCGGCCTTTTTGCACGCCAAAAGGTTCTTTGACCTCTCGATTTGATCCCTCAGAACCTGATTTTCCAACTTCGAACGAGTCATCTTTGGATTGACTCATCGTTTTCCCTGATCCGGGCCTTGACGTTTGTTTATGAATACGCCCAAACTCGTGCCCACTAAAGGGGAGACACCTTTGGGGAAACCTTTCTGGTGCCAAAGGTGCCGGACAGAGCCGTCTCTGGATGGGGACGGAAAATCAGGAAGAGGTAAAAATGAAAAAATCCGTAATCTTGGGCGTGGCAACCATCGCCGGCCTGGCTGCTGGTGCAGCTGCGGCGGGGACTGCCGATGATGTCAAGGCGCGCGGCAAACTGAACTGTGGTGTGGCAAGCGGCGTACCCGGCTTTGCCAGCCCGGATGCCAATGGCGAGTGGCAGGGCTTTGACGTGGCCGTGTGCCGCGCAGTCGCAGCCGCCGTTCTGGACGATCCGACCGCCGTAGAGTTCATTCCGACCACCGGTAAGACACGCTTTACCGCGCTGGCTTCGGGCGAAATCGACATGCTGGCCCGTAACACCACCTGGACCTTCAGCCGCGATGTTGACCTGAAGTTCGAATTCGTCGGCATCAACTACTATGATGGTCAGGGCTTCATGGTTCCCAAGGCTCTGGGCGTCAGCTCGGCCAAGGAACTGGACGGTGCGACCGTCTGCATTCAGACCGGTACCACAACCGAGCTCAACCTGGCGGATTTCTTCCGCATCAACAACATGAGCTACGAGCCGGTTCCGATCGAAACTAACGCCGAAGCGCAGCAGCAGTATCTGGCTGGTGCCTGTGACGTCTATACAACGGACGCATCCGGCCTGGCGGCGACTCGCGCCACCTTTGAAAACGCCGGTGATCACGTGATCCTGCCCGAAATCATCTCGAAAGAGCCGCTGGGCCCGCTGGTCCGCCACGGCGACCACGAGTGGGGCGATGTTGTTCGCTGGACCCTGAACGCACTGATCGCAGCCGAAGAGCTGGGCGTGACCTCGGCCAATATCGACGAGATGTCCGGTGGCGCCACCGACAACCCGGAAGTAAACCGCCTGTTGGGTACCGAAGGTACACTGGGTGAGATGCTGGGTCTGGACGCGACCTGGGCACAGCGCGCGATCAAAGCGGGCGGTAACTACGGCGAGGTGTTTGCCAAGAACATCGGTGAAGAAACTCCGATCGGTCTGGCACGCGGCCTGAACGCTCAGTGGACTGATGGTGGCCTGCTTTACGCACCGCCTTTCCGCTAAAAACCACGGAAAAGGGCGCGGGGCAACCTGCGCCCTTTTTCCTTCCATAAGAAACACGCCCGGATGGCTTTGAGCAGAGAAAAACTCTGCCAACAAAAAACCGGGATGCACGGGGAAAAACATAGGTCATGACGACACTCACTGACCCGCCGAAGGAGCACTTCCGGCTGTCCATGCTCCTTTACGATACGCGGTACCGATCTGCGACCATTCAGGTCATAGCGATGATCGGTTTTATGCTTCTGGCAGCCTGGCTTATCAACAATACCATTCAGAACCTTGAGGCGCTGGGCAAAACAGTCGAGTTCAGCTTTTTCAGCGAACCGGCCAGCTATGACATCAACCAGCGCCTGTTGGAGTACGACTCGCGCGATACCCATCTGCGTGCGGCCTTTATCGGGTTGCTGAACACGCTGGTCGTCGCGGTTCTGGGCTGTATCACCGCTACAATCATCGGCGTCATGGTCGGCGTCCTGCGCCTGTCGAACAACTGGCTGATCGCCCGGATCATGACTGTTTATGTCGAGATGTTCCGCAACGTTCCAGTGCTGCTTTGGATCGTGTTCGCTATGGCGATCCTGATCGAAAGCCTGCCGGCGCCACGCGCCTTCCGGGGGGAGGACCCCGAGGCGACGATGAAGCTGTTCGACTCGGTCGCCATCACAAATCGCGGGGTCTATGTTCCCGATTTCTTGTTCTCGCGTAGTTTGGGGGATATCCATCTGTTCGGCACGTCCAGCCTGCGGTTTGACGTTTCACTGGACCTGATCGCGTTTCTGATTGTCATTGGCGGCAGCATCTTTGCGATGCGCAAAGTGGCGGCCTGGGCCAACGCCGCGCAGGAAAAGACAGGCGACCGCCCGACCATCTGGCACATCCAGCTGGGCCTGCTGTTCGTTCCGTCGGCCATCCTGCTGACGGCGCTGGGCTTTCACCTGGGCTACCCCGAACTGAAAGGTTTCAACTTCACCGGCGGCACCCACTTGCGGAACTCGCTGATCGCGCTATGGCTGGCCCTGTCCCTGTATACAGCTGCCTTCATCGCAGAGATCGTACGTGCCGGTATTCTGGCCATCTCAAAAGGTCAGACCGAGGCTGCGTCAGCACTGGGTCTGCGCCCAGGTCGTACAATGCGTCTGGTAATCCTGCCGCAAGCGCTGCGAGTGATCATTCCGCCGATGATCTCGAACTATCTGAACCTGACCAAGAATTCGTCGTTGGCGATCGCGGTTGGTTATATGGATATCACGGGTACCCTAGGTGGCATCACCATGAACCAAACTGGTCGCGAACTGGAATGCGTTCTGCTGCTGATGCTGATCTATCTGGCCATCTCCTTGAGCATTTCGGCGGTGATGAACTGGTACAACAACCGTGTCAAACTGGTGGAGCGGTAATATGAGTGATGTTTCATTTGTCCGCACGGAAATGCTGCCTGAGAAGGAGCCACCTGCATCCGAGGTCGGCATCCTGGGGTGGATCAGGCACAATCTGTTCTCAAGCTGGCTCAACGCCATCCTGACCATTCTCTCACTGGTCTTCATCTACTACGTGCTGTCCAACATTCTTTCATGGACGTTCGAATCTGTTTGGAACGCCAATTCCTTGTCAGAGTGTCGTGAGATTATGATGGCGACGTGGGGCGATACCCACGGTCATGCCTGCTGGGGCGTGATCAAGGATCGCTGGCTGCAGCTGTTGTACGGGTTCTATCCGCCCTATCCGGCGCACCCGAGTGCGACGTGGTCGAATCCACCCGAATCGGGGGGCTGGCCGGCCTATTTCCGGCCGAACTTGACCTTCGTTTTGCTGATCGCTGCGATTGCGCCCGTCCTGTTCACTGGGGCACCGCGCAAACTGCTCTACCTTACGGCGGCATATCCATTCCTGCTGCCCTGGTTGATGTGGGGCGGCAGCATTTGGGGGCCACTGATGGTCGCCGCAGGCTTTGGCATCGGTTATATCGCCTACAGGCTTATCCTGCCGGCGGCAGGCTCTCTGGCAGCCTTGGTGGCAGCGGTTTTGTTGCCCATTCTGTGGTGGCTGTTTGCCTCAGGCGCGGTTGCCGGGGCGATCGATTCCGTCATTCCCATCGGTATTGCGACAGTAGAAAGCCGTGACTTCGGTGGCTTCATGCTGGCGATCCTGCTTGGTGTTGTGGCTATTGGTGTCTCGTTGCCTATCGGGATTGTTCTGGCGCTGGGCCGTCAGTCTGATCTGCTGATCGTCAAATACCTGTGTGTGGGCTTTATCGAGTTCATCCGCGGCGTGCCGCTGATCACCTTGCTGTTCGTGGCTTCGCTGCTGCTGAATATCTTTATGCCGCCGGGCACCAATTTTGACATCATCCTGAGGGTGATGATCATGATGACCCTGTTCTCGGCTGCCTATATGGCCGAGGTGATCCGGGGTGGTCTGGCGGCCTTGCCAAGGGGGCAGTACGAAGGGGCCGACAGCTTGGGCCTGAACTATTGGCAGGCACAGCGGCTGATCATCATGCCACAAGCGCTGAAAATCTCTATCCCGGGCATCGTTAGCACCTTCATCGGTATCTTCAAGGATACGACGCTGGTCTCGATCATCGGTCTTATCGATGTGATAGGACTGTCGAACGCGATCCGCGCCGATACCGCCTGGAATGGCGTCTACTGGGAACTGTTTGCCTTTATCGGCGTTCTGTTCTTCGTCGTCTGCTTCTCCATGTCCCGTTATTCCATGTATCTGGAGCGCAAGCTTCAGACTGGCCACCGTTAAGGAGTTCAACCCATGTCTGAACTTGCAATTGAACGTGAAATCGACCGCTCGAAGATGCAGGTGAGCGACGAGGTCGCCATCGAAATCACCAACATGAACAAGTGGTACGGGTCCTTCCACGTGCTGCGCGACATCAATCTGACCGTCAATCAAGGCGAGCGGATTGTGATCGCGGGGCCGTCGGGGTCGGGCAAATCCACCTTGATCCGCTGCCTGAACGCGTTGGAAGAACACCAGCAGGGCAAGATCGTCGTGGACGGGACCGAGCTGTCGAATGATCTGAAAAACATCGACAAGATCCGGTCTGAGGTTGGCATGGTGTTCCAGCACTTCAACCTGTTCCCGCACCTGACGATCCTGGAAAACTGCACGCTGGCCCCGATCTGGGTGCGCAAGACGCCAAAGAAAGAGGCCGAAGAGCGCGCGATGCATTTCCTAGAAAAGGTGAAAATCCCAGATCAGGCGCTGAAATATCCCGGCCAGCTGTCGGGTGGTCAACAGCAGCGTGTGGCGATTGCCCGTTCGCTCTGCATGATGCCGCGGATCATGTTGTTCGATGAACCGACTTCGGCGTTGGACCCTGAGATGATCAAAGAGGTGCTCGACACCATGATCGAACTGGCCGAGGAAGGCATGACCATGCTGTGTGTGACCCACGAGATGGGCTTTGCCCGTCAGGTCGCCAACCGCGTGATTTTCATGGATGCTGGCCAGATCGTGGAACAGAACGAACCGGAAGAGTTCTTCAACAACCCGCAATCAGAGCGGACCAAGCTGTTCCTCAGCCAGATTCTGGGGCACTGATCCCAACGAAACCAAGGAAAAGGCGGGGTTTTGCCCCGCCTTTTTTCATTCCAGCAACTCGCGCGGGATGACAAATCCCTGCACAGTGCCGCTGTGCCATCGGACGTGCGCCCAATCGTCGATATCAAACCGGATCACGGTCGTGGCGCAGGTCGGGTAATCGTGGAACCGGGCGTGGTTGGGTGCCTGTCGGACAATACGGCTGGCAAAAACACCGATGCCGGGGTTGTGACCCAGCATCAGAACGGTGGGTTCAGTCGCCCCCGAAAGCTCGGTCAGCATGTTTTCGGAACCAGCATGATAAAGCGCGCGGTGGAAGCTGATCTTGTCAGCCTGCAATTCCATCCGGTCCCAGGTTTCACGGGTGCGGGTCGATGTCGAGCTTAGCACCTCATCCGGTAGCCAGCCGTTCGCGCGGAGCCACCCGGCAATCGCTGGGGCTGATTTGCGTCCGCGTTTGTTCAAAGGGCGGTCATGGTCCGTAAGATTCAGGTCATTCCAGCTGGACTTCGCGTGGCGGGTCAGGATCAAGGTGCGGGTCATGACGGGTGGAAGGCTCTCATGTGGTGGGCGGATTGCTCCGGGTCGCGCCCTGCACCCGCGCTGAGCGGGCAGGACAGGCGCGCCAAGCAGCCGCCGGTCATGCAGGTTTGCCCTTCAGCAGTCGAGAGGTGGCCGTGGCAGGCGTCGACGTCATAGAAACTCTGACTGTTCAGTGCACCGACCGGACAGGTATGGGTACAGGGAGCCGGGCAGTCTGTGCAAGGTGATGCGCTGCCGCCTTCGGGGATGTCGAATTCTCGTCCGAAATGCAGCGCTCCACGGTAGGAGATCATCATACCCACTGTATCATGCACCAAAGCACCGACCGGACTGCTGAAGGTTCGACCGGATTTCAGCGCCCAGTCGATAAAGGGTGCGTAAGGTGGTCCGCCAAACGGAAAGTGAGCCTGTGCACCTAGATCCTGCGCTATCTGCCCGATGACGCGGCTGGACCAGCGGTCTACCGGATCGGGTCCTGACCATTCTGCGGAGGCTTTCAAGACAGGCCAAAAGGCGGCACCCGCGCCCAAAAGAACCAAAGTTCCTCCGTCCAACCCCTTGGCACCACTTAGTCGCGGATGTGTCGCACCCATGACGATCAAACCTGCTTGATGCGCCGCGCGCATGACCCAGCCATAGCTGATTGCTGCCGCGTAAGAGGATGGTGGGGGACGTCCGGTCATCTCTCCTCTGGGGGGTTAGGTCAATCGGGGCGGATCAGCGAACCGGCACCGTGTTCGGTGAACAGCTCCAGCAACACTGCATTTGGCGCACGTCCGTCCAGAATGACAACCGCGCGTACGCCACTGTGCAGGGCGTCCAGTGCCGTTTCGGTCTTTGGGATCATCCCACCCGCAATGGTGCCATCCATGGTCATTTCGCGGATCTGCCCGGCTTTGAGCTCGGTCACAACTTCGCCGCCCGCATTCTTCACACCCGAAACGTCTGTCAGCAGCAGCAGCCGGTCCGCCTTGAGTGCCGAAGCAATCGCCCCGGCTGCGGTATCGCCGTTGATGTTGAAGGTTTCGCCATTCCTGCCAGCGCCCAAGGGGGCGATCACAGGGATCACATCATGCGCGAACAAGTTGTGCAGGATTGCCGGGTCCATTTCGGACGGAGAGCCGACAAATCCAAGCGACGGATCAGCCTGATCACAGACAATCAGGTTGGCGTCCTTGCCCGACAGACCCACTGCTTTACCACCCTGACCGTTGATCGCTTGCACGATGCGCTTGTTCACGAGGCCGGACAGAACCATTTCGACCACCTCTACAGTGGATTTGTCGGTCACGCGCTTGCCGTTCACGAACTCGGACTGGATGTTCAACTGATCCAGCATCGCGTTGATCATCGGCCCGCCGCCATGCACGACCACCGGGTTCACACCAACTTGGCGCATCAGAACGACGTCTCGGGCAAAGCTCTCCATCGCTTCGTCGCTGCCCATGGCGTGGCCACCCAGTTTGATGACGACAATGGCCCCGTCATAGCGTTGCAGGTATGGCAAAGCGCTGTTCAATGTGGCGGCGGTGGCGATCCAGTCCCGGTTCATATCTCTTGTCTTCATGGCTGCTAATCCCTCTGGCATCCCGTGTTAGGGCCTTTGGCGGGTGCTGCCAAGACCGGATAGCGGAAACATAGGGTCTGATCGGGCTGCATCGGCGCGACGCGGCTCGGATCGGTCAGTTCATGGCCCTTTTCATTGCCGGGGTGTTGCTGACCAGCAGCAGGTCAAAGATCAGCACAGCCAGCAAAGTCAGACCGACCAAAGGGAATGCCATCGCGGTAAAAAGGCCGATCACGACAGCCCCTTTCCACAACGGCAATTCCGCAGGCACCGACGTCTGCTCTAACGCCCATAGGTTGTCGTTCTGGTGTCCGCAATTCATGCTGGCGCGGATATCGTCCGACAGGGGGACAAGGGACGCTCGTCAGTGTCGTCATGCATGGGATCACCGGGATCCAGATCAACCCATTGTTCGACCATGCCGTTGCTGGTGCACGGCACCAGCAGCGCCAGTGTGGTCAGTAGAGCAAATAGACGGATCGGCAGGCTTATTCGAGATGCGCGATGATTGACCGCAGGGTCGGAATTCCGTCGCCTTTTTCGGACGAGGTCAACACGATTTCAGGAAAGGCTGCCGGATGTTTCGACAAGGCAGCGCGCACCTGATCCAGCACCTTTTCGCGGTCCTTGGCCTTAACCTTGTCTGCCTTGGTCATGACGCATTGAAAGGTCACAGCACTCGTGTCCAGCAGCTTCATGATCTCGGCATCCACCGGTTTTATCCCATGACGCGAGTCGATCAGGACAAAGGCGCGGCGCAGGGTCTGGCGACCGCTCAAATATTGCTTCAACAACCGTTGCCACTTTTCGACCACCTTCACCGGTGCGTTGGCGTAGCCATAGCCGGGCAGGTCGACCAGATACAGTTCTGGGCCTTGGGTGAAAAAGTTAATCTCTTGCGTGCGACCCGGAGTGTTCGATGCGCGCGCCAGCCCCTTTGTGCCGGTCAGCGCATTGATCAAGCTGGATTTTCCCACATTTGAACGGCCAGCAAAGCAGACCTCAAGCCGGTCGGGGGCGGGCAGGCCATTCATGGCAACCACGCCTTTGACGAACTCGGATTCGCCCGCAAACAGTTTGCGACCGCGTTCCAGCGCGAATTCATCGGGATCTTCGACCAGAGGGAAGGGGAGGGTGCTCATAGCAATTCTACCTTATCGCCGACCGAAATTGCGCCGCCCTTGATAACTTCGGCAGCGACGCCGAAATCCTGATGACCCCAGGTTTCGAGCGTGCCCAACGTATCCGCGTCGCGTACTCCGGTTTCCGGGTTGGCCGTCGTCGCCAGGCAGCGCGTGATCCGTTCGCGAACGCGGAATACGGCCTCGCCAATCTGAACCTCACGGCCCAGCCATTCAAACTCTTCCCACAGGGGCAGGCCATCCAGCCAAACGTTACCGCGCCAACGGTGGATCGACAGGTCCTGCCTCAGCTTTTGACCAACCGCACGGTGCGAGGCCAGGTTACACAGGCTAATCGAGGGGAAGTTACTGTCGGTCATACCCCGCCCCGGAACCTGGATGATCCGCGCCGAGGCAGCCCGGTCTGCGGGCATCAGGGGTTTTACCCAGTCCAGAAACGCTTGTTGATCCTCGTTTGGGACAAAGGTCAAATCCGGTCGATCCGGGTGGGACAATGTCAGAATGTCGCCGCTTGATTGCGCCGAGATGGCCATCAGCTGTGGCGCCTTTGCACCGCGGCTGAAATTGGCACAAGGGACCCACTTCGAGCCGTCCGCCTTGGACGCCTCATGCGCGACCGCCCAAACGCGATCCCCGGGCATGGTCTGCCCGGGGGTCAGTGTTACGGTCTGGACGGCTTCGCGACCATGGCTTTTGATCGGATGCCGCCAAAGCTGGGTCACTAAGGCTGTCATTTACCGTCCGTTTTCGGGGTGCGTTTGAACCCGGATTTGATGTTGCCGAACACGTCCGGCTTATAACCCTGGCTGCGCATGATCAGGTACTGCTGAGTGAACGTGATCGTGTTGTTCGCGATCCAGTAAACCACCAGCCCGCTGGCAAAACCGCCAAGCATGAACATGAACACCCACGGCATCCAGGCAAAGATCATCGCCTGCGTCGGGTCGGTTGGTGCTGGGTTCAGCTTTTGCTGCAGCCACATCGAGATCCCCAACAAGAGCGGCAGGATGCCGATGAAGATCAACGCCATAAAGCTTTCGGGTGCCGGGGCCGCCCAAGGCAACAAGCCAAAGAAGTTGAAAATCGAGGTCGGATCTGGCGCACTGAGGTCTTGGAACGGGCCAAACCATGGGGCCTGACGCAGTTCGATGGTGACGAAGATCACCTTATACAGCGAGAAGAAGATCGGGATCTGCATCAAGATCGGCAGACAGCCCGCAGCGGGGTTGACCTTTTCCTTCTTGTACAGCTCCATCATACCCTGCTGCATCTTCTGACGGTCATCACCTGCGGCCTCTTTCAGGGCTTCCATCTGCGGCTGAAGCTCTTTCATCTTTGCCATCGAGACATAAGATTTGAAGGCCAGCGGGAACAGGATCGCTTTGATGATCAGGGTCAGACCGATGATCGACCAACCCATGTTACCGATCAGCGCATTGATGTTGTGCAGCAGCCAGAAAATCGGCTTGGTCAGGAAGAAGAACCATCCCCAGTCGATGCTGTCGATAAATTTCTGCACGCCTTCCGACTGATATTCGCGGATGGCTTCCCATTCCTTAGCACCCGCGAACAGCTGGGTGGTGACCTCTTCGGTTGCGCCGGGGGCGATGGTCAGGGTCGGAAGCACCGTTTCGGTCTGATAAATCTTGCGGCGTTCGTCGTATTTTGCGGCGGCCTTGAACGGAGTTCCCGGTTCAGGGATCAGCGTGGTCATCCAATAGTGGTCAGTGAAGCCGATCCAGCCATCTTCTTTCACCTGAAACACTTCGGCCTGAGCGCGTTCGTTGGGGTCAATGTCAAAATCGCGGACATCGCCATAATCGATCTCGGCTAGCGTGCCATCGGCCATACCGATCACGCCTTCGTGCAGGATGAAAAAGTTCTTCAGACCGGGCAGATCGCCATCCTCGCCAATGCCGTGGCGGGCCAGGATACCATAAGGCGCCATGCCAACTTCGGCCTGCGAGTTGTTTTCAACCGACTGGGTGACCGTGAACATGTAATTCTCGTCCACCGAGATCATGCGGCGGAAGGTCAGCCCTTTGTCGTTTTCCCATTTCAGAGTGATCGGCGTGTCAACTCCCAGCGTCTCACCGGCCTCAACTGTCCAGTGAGTGTTCGGCCCCGGCACGTCCGCACCTGCCACTCCGGTCCCTGGCGCCCATCCATACAGCGCATAATACGCAGAGTCAGACCCAACCGGAGCCAGTAGCTCAACGATCGGGGCGCCTTCTTCGATCGAGACCTTGTAGTCTTTCAGGAACAGCTCATCAATCCGACCGCCCGACAGCGACAGGCTGCCTTTCAGGCGGGGAGTGTCGATCTCAACCCGTGGAGCCTGCTCTTCGGGCAGGGCTTCTTCGGCTGCGACTGTCGCTTCACCAACAGTGCCTGCGGCGCTGGGCGTCTGAACCTCATTGCCCTCAGTGGCGGAAATTTCAACCGTGTCTGGCGTGGTTGCCTGTTCGGGCGGAGGGAACAGCACGAACCAAACAAGGATCACGACAAAGCTGAGCGCGGTTGCAAGGATGAGATTCTTGTTCTGATCGTCCATCGGGGACAGCCACCTTAAGCAGTGAAACACACCCGGTGGGTTCAACAGAGTGCAGGCCCAAAGGTCAAGCGGATTCGCCCGTCATTTCGTCACGGAGCGCGTTTCTGTGGCGTAAATCAGCGATCACAGTCCCGTCTTGCGCCTGATTTTCGGCATTCCGGCGACCTTGTTCTGATGCGCGGTGATCCAGTCCAGCGTCTTTTCAAAAGGCATCGGCTTGCCGATCCCGAAGCCCTGAACATGGTTGCAACCCAACTGCGCCATCAGAGCATGTTCGCCTTGGGTCTCAACCCCTTCGGCCAATGTTTCGACATTCAGTTGCTCGGCCATCGTCAGGATGGCGCTGACCAGTTGCTGCTGACTGGCGTCGCGATCCGCCTTGGCGACAAAAGAGCGATCGATTTTGATCCGGGTGACATCAAACCGCTTAATCGACCCAATCGACGCATGCCCGGTGCCAAAATCGTCCAGATCAATGCAGCACCCCAGCTTTGCCATGCTGGTCACGTTTCGGGTAATCACATCGTCGGGACGACGAGAGAACACGGTTTCCAGAACTTCCACCGCCAGTCTGCCCGGTGTCAGATCATTCTGGTCCAATTCCCATTTCAGGCGGTCGATCAGGGCTGGATCACGCAACTCATCGGTTGAGAAATTTACGCCAATTCGGGGGACCATGACACCGGCGCGATCCCAGTCACGCATGGCCGCAAAAGCGTGATGCCGCATCGTTTGGCCGAATTTCTCCATCAGTTCGGCCTGTTCGGCAAAGGGCAAAAACACTTGCGGGCTTAGCACGCCTTTCTGGGGATGTTCCCAGCGGGCCAGCGCTTCGAACCCTGTGACACGTCCAGTATCGGTGGAAATCTGAGGCTGGAACCAGGGGCGAATTTCACCATTGTCCAGCGCCGTCTCAAAATCCTTACGCAGATTAGCCCGAATTCGGGAACGACGCTGTGTTTCGCTAGAAAAGGCGCGGATTGTCGAAGGCCCATTGCGTTGCGCCTCTCCCAGTGCGGCGGCTGCGGCGTCGATCCAGCCCTCGTAACGGTCACTTGACACACTGGCCAGTTGGCTGAATCCGATCGAACAGGAAACGTAGACACCAGCACCGTTCAACGAAAAGGGTTCTTCGACAACGGCCTGAATGCGCCCGGCCATCTGAATACAGGCTTCAAGATCCAGTTGATGCGACGGATGCAGGACGATTGCGATCTTGTTGGGCTCCAGCCTGGTCGCGATATCCTGCGTTCGGATAATGGAAAGAATACGGCTGCCGAATTGGTCGGTCATGTGATTTGTCGCTGCATTGCCGTGCAGATCGAGGAAATCTGCGTAGTCATCCAGTGCAATGAGGAGGCAGGCCGAATCTGAGCCATCGGACGTGGCTGTTTTGAAGATACTTTCCAGTTCACAGTAAAAGCCATCAACGGTCATCATGCCGCCGGGGGGATTACGCCGCTGAAGTTGCCTGTTAGTGCGGGCGTCAAGTGTGGACGCAGCTATAAAGACAAGAGGCAGAGCAAGGGCGACGACCACCAGAGCCCGCTCACCGCCCATCCAGAACGATGCCAAGCTAATGGCGGGCACAAAGGCCAGTGCGGCAGGGCCGCTAAGAACAGAAGTAATGGCATCGAGAACGCGTTCGAGTTTGATATGTTTCCACATCGGGTTTCTGGGCCTCTACGTTGGGCAAAGCACGTATTGGGCAACCGTAGAAAACCAATCTGAGTCAGACGTTAACGCAACTGTGGAATTTCCCCTGAATTTTCGTCTTTTTTGCCAGGATTTAGCGCAAGGTTCGCGAAATCGAACAGTTTCGGGTCCAGCAGGTGCGATGGTCGAGCGTTGGTCAGTGCCCGGAACATAACCTGCCGTCGACCTGGACTGTTCTTTTCCCATTGATCCAGAATCTGTTTCACCTGCTGGCGCTGCAGCCCGTCCTGGCTGCCGCACAGATCGCAGGGAATAATGGGATAGTTCATCGAAGTGGCAAATTTCTCGCAATCGGCCTCGGCCACATGGGCCAGAGGCCGGAATACGAACAGATCGCCTTCTTCGTTCACCAGTTTAGGCGGCATGGTGGCCAGGCGTCCGCCGTGGAACAGGTTCATGAAGAATGTTTCTAGGATATCGTCGCGGTGATGGCCCAGCACTACGGCCGAGCATCCTTCCTCGCGTGCGATGCGATACAGGTTACCCCGGCGCAGGCGCGAACACAAAGCGCAATAGGTACGACCCTGCGGAACCTTGTCCATGACGACGGAATAGGTGTCCTGATATTCGATGCGGTGGGGCACGCCCATGCGCTCCAGAAACTCAGGCAGGACGGTTGCCGGAAAGCCGGGCTGTCCCTGATCCAGATTGCAGGCCAGCAGGTCGACCGGCAGCAACCCGCGCCATTTCAATTCATGCAGAACGGCAAGCAGGGTGTAGCTGTCCTTGCCACCCGATAGGCAGATCAGCCAACGGGGCGGTTTGCCGTCCTTGTCATGAGCGGACGGGTCCACCATCCCATAGTGCTCGATGGCCTCACGGGTTTGGCGCACGATGCGTTTACGCAGCTTCTTGAACTCGGTGGTCGAGGGCGCGCCGGCAAAAAGCGGGTGGATATCGTCAGCTTCGTCAAACATGCGCCGTGGTTACAGCCGATATGGCAGGCGGGCAAGCGCGATGATCCGGATTGTAAATTTTGGGGCATAGCTGACCTGTGATAAAACGGCGTCATTTATCGAGGAGATTATTATGGACTATGCCTTTGTTGCCCGCGGCAAAAGCGGAAACGGTTTTTCTAGCGAGCCTGCAGCCAGTCATTTTCTGGAGATTCCGGATAGCGCGGATGATATGAAGCTGTCGCACAAGATCACAAAGCGAGAGTGGCGCGACAAGGTCATTTTGGCCGCTCAGGGCGGGACGACGAACCCCTATACCGAGGGCGACATCGTGTTCTACGTGCATGGGTTCAATAACTCTCAGGCGGAGGTTCTTGTGCGGCACCGAAAAATCAAAGCAGGACTAAAAGACCACGGCTTCAATGGCGTTGTTGTCAGCTTTGACTGGCCCAGCGCGGATTCGGCCTTGAATTATCTGGAGGACCGGATGGACGCCAAGCAATCGGCCTTTCGCCTGGTGAGGGACGGCGTCGCGATGTTTTCGGAGATGCAGCGACCAGAGTGTCGGATCGACTTGCACATTCTGGCACATTCGATGGGCAGCTATGTGGTGCGCGAGGCATTTGACGATGCCGATGACCGAGCCCGGATTGCCAGCAAAAGCTGGTCAGTAAGCCAGGTTATGCTGGTGGCTGGAGATCTGTCCGTCAAATCGCTTGATCCGGATAACTCCAAGTCTTCATCGCTCTATCGTCACTGCGTACGACTGACGAATTACTACAATACAATGGATGATGTACTATCGATATCTGCAGTCAAACGGATCGGGGTGGCGCCAAGGGTTGGGCGGAATGGTATGAACAGGCCGCTGCATAGCAAGGCCGCCAATGTGTATTGCGCGGCGCGCTTTAAACAAGGCGGTTTTGATGGTGGTATCAATTCCGGACACACGTTTTATTTCGATGACCCGGTGTTTCTTGAAGACGTGTTCCACACCATTTCTGGCAAGTTAGACCGCGAGGAAATCCCGACCCGCACGCACACGACGCAAGGCAATCTAGCTTTAAGGCCGAGTTGAGATCGTTATTCTTTGATTAACGTCTGCTCTAGTCTTTTGGATTTTGCTCTGGAACCGGGTCATACCCATCACCGCCCCAGGGATGACAGCGCCCGATCCGTCGGGCGGTCAGCAACGCGCCCTTGATGGCACCGTGTTTTTCCAACGCTTCCAGCGCGTAGGCCGAGCATGTGGGTTGATAGCGGCAGTTGAAACCAACCCAGGGGCTGAAAATCAACCGATAGGCCCGAACGGGCAGGGCGATGATATGAGACAGTAGGGTCATTTTCGCGCCGTGTGCACTTTGCGTAACGCATAGCGCAGATCATCCAGCAGAGCCTCGAACGGGCGCGCGGCGGTGACTTCGGCGCGACCGATCAGTACGTAGTCCCAACCGTCCTGCCCCTGAATGGGCAGCACCGCGCGCGCAGCCTCGCGCAATCGCCGCTTGGCACGATTGCGGGCCACGGCATTGCCAACCTTTTTAGAACAGGTGAACCCGACGCGAATTCCCGGGACTTCATCCGCAGCACGTTTGCGCGCCTGCACCATCATGGATGAGGTGCCCTGCCTGCGCGCGCGTGCGGCTTTCAGGAAATCGGATCGTTTCTTGAGGACGGTCAGAGTTTCAGGCACGCAAACGGATGCCGCCGGGGGCATGTCCCCGGGGTGGTTCTTACCATCCTCAGGGGCCTCCGGCGGCATCATGTTCATAACCTGATCGGTGAGCGGTTTACGCGCTCAGCGATTTGCGACCGCGTGCACGGCGTGCATTCAGGATCTTACGGCCGGCCTTGGTGGCCATGCGCGCGCGGAAACCGTGGCGGCGTTTGCGAACCAGGTTCGAAGGCTGATAGGTGCGTTTCATCGCTCCGTCTCCAATCTATGCGGTGGGGTGCGGCGCGGATTCGCCTGGCCCTAGTGTTCGAAGCCCGTCCTCTACTGGGTAGCGGGGGGTAAGTCAAACCCCTAGGTGGGGGTTTTGACGCCTTTTGCAACAATTCTGGTGCCGCGTCACGCAAAAGGTTTCAAAATAGCGATTTTACGCCCCCGATCCCTCACATTCACTGCTGTTTACATCAACGCCGCGTGAGGTCCCTGTTGTATGGGTCATCGGCGTCGCATGTTGGGGGCAGAATGAAACGCACCAAACCGGACAGCTTGATGAGCGAAACGACCCAAACCCCGCGCAGAGGCCTTGCGCGTCACGTACCTTTGCTGGTGATTCTCGCCGTGGCAGCGGTGGGGTTCTTTACGTTGGGCGATTATTTGACGTTCGAGACGTTGCGCGACAACCGCGAAGCCCTGCTGGCATGGCGGGATGCGAATTACTGGTCCATGGCGGCCGCTTTTGTGGCCATCTACATCGTCATTGTTGCCTTTTCGCTGCCCGGCGCAGCTGTGGCGTCCATGACCGGGGGGTTTCTGTTTGGTCTTTTCGCAGGAACCGTCTTCAACGTCTTTGCAGCCACCATCGGCGCATCAGCAATCTTTCTGGCCGCACGTTGGGGTTTGGGCGAGTCCCTGACTGCGCGGCTGGAGGCTTCGGAAGGCACCGTGAAAAAACTAAAGGATGGCCTGCGCGAGAACGAAATCTCGGTGCTGTTCCTGCTACGCCTTGTACCGGTCGTGCCGTTCTTTGTTGCCAATCTGGTGCCGGCACTGGTTGGGGTGAAGTTTCGTAACTTCCTGATCACCACGGCTCTGGGCATCATTCCGGGCGGCATCGTCTACACCTGGATCGGTGTCGGGTTGGGTGGCGTGTTCGACCGGGGCGAGACGCCGGACGTGTCGCTGCTGTGGGAACCCTTCATCATCGGCCCCATCCTGGGCTTGTGCGTGCTGGCCGCGTTGCCGATAGTTATCAAAGCCCTGCGCGGCAAAAAGGACGCCTGAACTCATGCAAGAACTGAAGACCGATATCCTGGTGATCGGGGCCGGGTCGGGCGGTTTGTCCGTTGCGGCCGGGGCCAGCCAGATGGGCGCAGATGTGATCCTGCTGGAAGGCCATAAGATGGGAGGCGACTGCCTCAACTTTGGCTGTGTCCCGTCCAAAGCGCTGATTGCCAGTGGCAAGACGGCTTACGGGCAGGCCCATGCCGCCTCTATGGGTGTGGCGGACGTGGTGCCGCAAGTGGATTATGCCGCCGCCAAGGATCATGTCCACGATGTGATCTCTCAGATTGAACCGATGGACAGTCAGGAACGGTTCGAAGGTTTCGGGGTCAAAGTGATCCGCGAATTCGGCAGCTTTGTTTCGCCGACACAGGTGCAGGCGGGCGATCACCTGATCACGGCGCGGCGGGTGGTGATTGCTACCGGGTCGTCCCCATTGGTGCCGCCGATCCCTGGCTTGGACCAAGTGCCGTATTACACCAACGAAACCATCTTTGAGCTGCGCGACAAGCCCGAGCATCTGCTGATCATCGGTGGCGGTCCTATCGGCCTGGAAATGGCGCAGGCCCATATCCGCCTTGGCTGTGAGGTTACGGTGATCGAGGGCATGAAAGCGCTGGGCAAGGATGACCCCGAAGCGGCAGAGGTCGTATTGGACACCCTGCGCGCCGAAGGCGTGGCGATCCACGAACGGGCGATGGTTGCCCAGATTCGTGACAATAACGGGTTGGTCGATGTCGTGACCGAGAATGGAGACATCTACACCGGCTCGCACTTGCTGGTGGCTGCTGGACGCAAGGCCAATACAGATCGTCTGAATCTGGAAGCCGCAGGGATCGAGCCGACCCGTACGGGCATCAAGGTGGACGCCTCGCTGCGCACCTCGAACCGCAAGGTCTATGCCATCGGCGATGTGGCGGGCGGGCTGCAATTCACGCATGTGGCGGGCTACCATGCCGGGATCATCATCCGCTCGGCCTTGTTCGGGCTGCCGTCTAAGGCGAAAACGGCGCATATTCCCTGGGCCACCTATACGGACCCTGAACTGGCGCAGGTCGGTCTGACCGAGGCGCAGGCCCGCGACAAGCATGGCGACGGGTTCGAGATCGCGCGCTTTGACTATCACCACAACGACCGCGCCATTACCGAGCGCAAGACGAAAGGCTTCATTAAGGTCATGGTCGTAAAAGGTCGTCCGGTGGGCGCTACAATCGTGGGTCATCAGGCAGGCGAACTGATCAACTTGTGGTCGCTGGCGCTGGCCAATAATCTGAAGATGGGGCAGATCGCCGCGATGGTTTCGCCCTATCCGACGATCGGAGAGCTTAACAAACGGGTGGCGGGTGCCTATTTCACGCCAAGGCTTTTTGAGAATCAAATGGTTAAACGAGTGGTCGGGTTCGTCCAACGCTGGATCCCCTGACCGGAAAAGGAGCGCAAAGTGAACTCGCTGTCGGGCCGATTTCTGATCCTGACGACGGTCTTCGTCATGTTGGCCGAGGTGTTGATCTTTGTCCCCTCGATTGCGCGGTTTCGCGAAGATTTCCTGCTGAACCGGCTGGAACGCGCGCAGATCGCCTCGCTGGCCTTGTTGGCCGATGACATGCTGGCCGAAGACCTTGAGGCCGAGTTGCTGGTCAATGCAGGCGTTTATAACGTTGTGCTGCGGCGCGATGAAATTCGGCAGTTGATGCTGTCCTCGCCCATTCCGGAACAGATCGCCAATACTTATGATCTGCGCGACGCCAGCCCGTGGGTTTTGATCCGGGATGCCATGTCGCGCCTATTTAACCCGGAAAACGAGGTCATTCGCGTGATTGGTGAGCCGGTTAAAGAGGCTGGGCTGCTGATCGAGGTCACGACAGACAGCAAGCCGCTACGAATGGCGATGACGGACTATGGCCTGCGTATTCTGGGCCTGTCCTTTGTCATCTCGATCATCACTGCGTTTTTCCTGTTCCTCGCCGTGCGCGTTGTTCTGGTGAAGCCGATCAAAGGTGTCGTGGGGTATATGCAGCGCTACGCAGGTGCCCCTGAAGATGCCCGCGGGATAATCTCGCCCAATTCCAAGGTGACCGAGCTGCGCGAAGCCGAAGAGGCGCTGCAGCAGTTGCAGACCGAACTGACTCAAGCCCTGAAACAGCGTGAACGTCTGGCGCAGCTGGGTGGTGCTGTGGCCAAGGTCAGCCATGACCTGCGCAACATCCTGACCTCGGCGCAGCTGTTCACAGACCGGATTGAGGCTAGCGATGACCCGCTGGTGCGGCGCATGGCACCAAAGCTGGTGAATTCGATCACGCGGGCCGTATCCCTGTGTGAAAGCACGCTGGCCTTTGGCCGGGCGGAAGAGCCCGCACCGACACTGACCATGGTGCCCTTGCACGACGTGGCAGAAGACGTCGTGGCCAGCGAGAAACTTGCCATTGCTGATGCCTGTGTTGAGATTGTTAACGAAGTGCCTAGCGATCTCGTGGCCCGCGCGGATCCTGAACAGATTTTTCGCGTCATAATGAACCTGGTACGAAACGCACGTCAGGCGTTGGTTGCGTCGGGCAAACCGGGCCGGATCACGATCGCGGGTTGCGAGCACGGCAATGACTGGTGCGTCGAAATCAAGGATAACGGTCCGGGTCTGCCGCCTAAGGCACGTGAAAACCTGTTTACTCCGTTTCAGGGCGGGGTGCGCAAAGGTGGGTCGGGCCTTGGTCTTGCCATCTCGCAGGAACTTGTGCGTGGTCACGGCGGAGAACTGGTTCTGAGCGAGACCGGACCCGAGGGAACCACCTTTGAAATCAGGCTGCCACGGGGCGACGTGACTTTTTAGATTTTTTTTGAAGAATCGGCTTGCACGTCCCCTGAGGTGGGTCTACATAGCGCCTCACCAACGCGGACCGATAGCTCAGCTGGATAGAGTACTTGACTACGAATCAAGGGGTCGGGGGTTCGAATCCTCCTCGGTCCGCCATTTGGTGAATGTTGAACGTCACACGAATCTGACCCAAGCGTCATAGTTGGACCAGAAAAGCAGGGAACGTTCGACATTAGAAGGCGCCCAAAGTTGGACATCAGTTGAATTTGACGTCTGCGTCATAAACTGACTCATTTCCCCCATCTCAGACTCCCGCAGACAGTTTCGTTTGCTCTGACTCCCTCTTTGGAAAATCAGGGCTGTATTACAGGTCAGACAGCGAAGCTGCCTGTTCTTGCTAATCTGCCACGTGGCGAACGCGGGAGGGGGCGAGGCAACGCTATTCGTCAGGGGGGTGCGGGCCGCAGGCGCAGCCGAGGGTACGGCCTTGTCTAAAAGGGTTGCCCGAGGGGTAGGGCCGCGCCCTCACCCTGACGGCCAGGGGTATTTGACTTGTCTAAATCCCGCTAGCCCACGAAGGGAAAGTGAGGGGAAGAAGGCCCGCCGCCATTTGCGATTGTACAATTCTGCCAAACTGCAAAAAGCAATTGGGCACATAGCTGCCGTTCAGAGACGTTCGTGGTTTGTCGTTCCGGAGTGTTCATCTATATGTTGGGTGCGCTTCGGTTTTTGGCAGATACCCGTGCTGCCTTCCAAGATTTCTGCCTTATGCCCACAACCAGATTTTAAGTTAAGTTGACCCAAGCCGCATTCCTTGAAGAGCTTTGCACGCATGCGGCCACAAATTTTACTCCATTGAGTCCGTCATGAACCGTTGGATAAACAACTGACACGTCAGGTGAAATCCCATTTCGGAAGGCATGGATTGCCTCTGCGGCCTCTCCATAGATATTCGCGAACCCCTCAAGATATCCCTCGGGGTGTCCCGGAGGAACTCTACTCAACCGATTGGCTGCGTCACCAGCTCCAGCTCCATTTCGGGTGATCAAACGTTTGGGTTCGTTGTATGGCGTGAACCAAAGGTAATTGGGATCTTCTTGGGCCCACTCCAGCCCACCTTTTTCGCCGTAGACCCGCAACCGAAGTGCGTTTTCATTTCCGGGAGCCACCTGAGAAGACCACAACATACCCCGCGCTCCGCCTTCAAAGCGTAGCAAGACATGCGCGTTGTCATCGACTTTGCGCCCCGGCACAAAGGCCTGCAAATCCGCGGCAAGGCTTTCCGCCTTCAACCCGGTCACAAAGCAAGCGAGGTTGTAAGCATGAGTCCCGATGTCACCGGTTGATCCACCCGCGCCCGAGCGTTCGGGATCGGTTCGCCACTCAGCCTGTTTGAAATCCTGCTGCTCGGTCAGCCAGTCCTGGGGGTATTCAACCTGAACCACGCGGATCTTGCCGATATCTCCGTTAGCGACCATTTCACGCGCCTGCCGAACCATCGGATAGCCCGTGTAATTGTGGGTCAAAATGAATAGGGCATTCGCGCTTTCTGCTGCATTGACTAGCTTTTTTGCATCGGCAAGAGTCGAGGTGAGTGGCTTGTCACAAATTACATGAATACCGCGCTTCAGGAATTCACGCGCGGCTGCATAGTGGACGTGATTTGGCGTGACGATTGAGACCGCCTCGATCCCGGATTTCAGCCGGGCTTCCCTTATCGCCATTTGTTTGAAGTCTTCATAGACCCGTTCCAGCCCCAACGCCTGACCACTTTCAAGAGATTTCTTTGGCGTCGAAGACAAAGCACCGGCAACCAATTCAAACTTGTCGTCCAGTCGCGCCGCTATTCGATGAACGCCACCTATGAAGGCGTCGTTCCCGCCGCCAACCATGCCAAGTCGAATGCGGCCTGAGGCTTCTTCATTGCGTCCTGTGACCATCATTCAATCCCCAGCATTTTACGATTGGCTGCTTCGTCTGCGCCACCATCAGCGAAATCATCAAAGGCTTTCTCAGTCACACGAATAATGTGATCTGACACAAACTGAGCGCCTTCACGCGCTCCATCCTCGGGGTGTTTGAGGCAGCATTCCCATTCGACAACTGCCCAACCATCAAAGTCATTTGCTGCCATTTTTGAAAAGACCGCCCCGAAATCCACCTGGCCATCACCAAGCGACCGGAAGCGCCCGGCACGATCGACCCAGCTTTGATACCCGGAATAAACACCCTGTCGGCCGGTCGGGTTAAACTCGGCATCTTTGACATGGAACATCCGAATCCGATCTTTGTAGATGTCGATATTGTCCAGATAGTCGAGGCATTGCAGCACGTAGTGCGACGGGTCGTACAACATGCAAGCGCGTGGGTGATTGCCTGTCCGTTCAAGAAACATCTCGTACGTTACGCCGTCGTGGAGGTCCTCGCCTGGGTGAATTTCGTAACAGACGTCAACGCCGCATTCCTCGGCGTGATCCAGTATTGGCACCCAACGACGAGCAAGCTCCTCGAATGCCGTTTCGATCAAGCCAGCAGGGCGCTGCGGCCAAGGATAGACATAGGGCCATGCCAATGCGCCTGAGAATGTCGCATGCGCTGTAATACCCAAGTTTTTCGAAGCAGATAGCGCTTTTTTAACTTGGTCTACCGCCCATTCTTGCCGGGCTTTCGGGTTTCCTCTGACGCTTTCGGCTGCAAAACCATCAAACGCACTGTCATAGGCCGGATGAACGGCCACAAGTTGGCCCTGAAGGTGGGTTGAAAGTTCAGTGACTTCGACGCCATTTTCCTTGGCTTTGCCTTTGAATTCATCGCAATAACTGGCGCTGGATGCGGCTTGTTCCAGGTCGAACAACCGGCCATCCCAACTGGGTACCTGAACGCCTTTGTATCCACAGTCAGCCGCCCATTTAGTGATCGCGTCCCACGAACTGAACGGCGCTTCGTCCCCCGCGAATTGCGCAAGAAACAAAGCTGGACCTTTGATTGTTTTCATAAAATTTCCTCCCCAAAACCTGAGCCTCTATGGCGGTAAATTTTCCTTCAGATAGATGTCGATACGGATACGTTCCTGTGCTTTGTTGAACGGAACCTTGTCCGAAGTTGCGCGCAATAGACGGACAGCAGAACGAACAATGTGCCCGGTATCTTGCGAGATTAAGGCGTCAAATGTGCCAAGCCTAAGCGCCTCACGACTGAGCGGAGTAAGCTCATGAGCTATGATCACCAGATCTTTGCTGAGTTTGTTCTCTGAAAGAAATTGAATCAGGCCCGCATTGCCCGCTGCTGACGAGTATATTCCGACCAGATCCGGATAGGTTTCAAAGATTTCGGGCATCATCCTGTAAATCAGATCCGGGTCATCCCGGCCCTCGACAGACGCTACGACTTCCAGGTTCGGAAATTCCTCAGCCACAACAAGGTCAAAGCCTTGACGACGCTCCAGGTGGTCACGCGCCAAACGGGATCCTGTAAGAACCAAGACCTTGCCTTCGCGATGGACAAATCGTCCCATCAGGTGAGCGGCGGTTCGTCCTGCCGAAACGTTATCAATTCCGACAAAGTGGTCTCGCTCAGAACTTGGCAAGTCAGACACCAAGGCAACAACCGGAACGCCTTTGTCCCTGAGCCTTTTTACAGCGTCGCGGACAGAAGGCGTTTCGGGCCCGAAAACGGCGACTCCGTCAACGTCCAAACTGTCGACAGCATCTAGAATGTTGACGATATCTTGCGGCTCGAACGGAGCGACGTTCTTTACTGCAATGCGCGTCCGTTGGATAAATTGGTCACGTGTTTGTTCAGCGATCTGACTGCTTATTGCCTCCACAAACTCGTTGTCCGTGTCTGGTAAAATAAAGAGGAAATTGTAGACGCGGTTTCGCGCCAGGTTGGCTGCGGCGGTGTCGCGCACATACCCCAGCTCATCAATCGCCTTCTGTACTTTCTGTACAGTCACTGCTCGCACGCCGGGGCGTCTGTTCAAGACCCGATCAACGGTCGCCAGGCTGACACCCGCCACGCGAGCGATGTCATTAACGGTTGGCTTTTTCACCAATTCTAGTTTTTGTTTTTGATCTTCCACGTGTTCTTCAGCCCTCAATCTCCCGTGCCAAGCCTTCAAACAACAAAGCAACAGCTTCAGCGCCGGGATCGTTATGTCCAACTAGGTTTTCTTCGGGAACATAGGCCGCGCGGCCCGCCTTCGCACGACGAATATTTGCGGTGTTGTTCGCGCCTTCGCGGGCAGCTTCGGCGGCTTGCGTCAGACCAGATGGTAGTGCGGCAAGTGCTGGTGCCAGGGCGTCAATCATTGTCCTGTCACCGACCTTGGCACCCCCAACCTGGCTGACGCGATTCAGTCCTTCGACCAAAGACTTCGATACCGAAGCCCCGCTCGCACAGGCATCGCCAGCTGCGTTGAAGAAAATTGCGAGTATCACGCCAGAAGAACCACCCATTGTCTGGCTTAACTCATTACCTAATGCCGGAAACAGTTGCGTCAGATCAGCAAGCGGCATGCGGTCAAGGCTACCTTGCAATGCTCTTGCGGCAGTGGCGAGTGTGCTTCCTGTATCGCCATCTCCGGATTTCGCGTCCAGCTCGTTCAGGTTCTTCTCTGCGTTGATGAGGAGGTCGGACAGCCGAAGGATCGTTTCCCTTGTTGCGGGATTGTTCGAAGGAATTGGATCGATAGGGGTCAGGCCATCAGGCAAAGGCGCTATTGTAATCGGGTCGATGGAATTGACGCCGGGCCAAGCCGCCAGGTCAACAGGAGCTTTAAGCGCCGATAAATCGTCTTGATCTACCGGCAGAATGGAAACAGAAAACCCGTGCATATCCAGCGATGTCATCATTGGGGCAGGGCCTATGATGTGATGGGCAATACCAGTTTCGGACAACGCATGCGTGAGGACAGCCATTTCCAGCGGCGTTGTAGAACCCAGGTTATTGACCAACGCCACACAATCCCCGGACCCCACCCGTTGTTTCAGCTTCTCCACAACTGTGGACATGGCCGATACAGCATTTGAGAATTCGACTTGCTGTACACCGGGCTCGCCATGAATACCCAAGCCGAGCTCCGCTTTGCCGGGTGCGATCCGGTCTTCTTTCGGAGACCCCGGAACGGTACAGGTGTCCAGGCTCATACCGATGCTGACGACCTTGGCTATGGTGCATCTTGCTGCGGCGGTGACGGTGTCCAGATCAGCACCACTTTCAGCAAGCGCTCCGCCTATTTTGTGCACGAACAACGTACCTGCCACGCCACGTGGTTGCGGAAGGTCGGGCAGGGCGATGTCATCATCAACAACGACCATCTCTACTTTGCGGCCCAACGCTCGGGCGCGTTCAGCCGCCAGTCCAAAGTTCAATCGATCACCGGTGTAATTTTTGACAATAAGCAGGCACCCAGCCTCACCCGTAACCGCAAGAATGCCCGCCAATACCGCCTCTACCGATGGGGAAGCAAACACTTCCCCACATACCGCTGCTGTCAGCATACCAGCGCCAACAAAACCTGCATGGGCGGGTTCATGGCCAGACCCTCCGCCAGAAACCAGGGCGACTTTCGACTTGTCCCAATCCGACCGGTAAACAACCTTGATATGCGGGTAGCCGTCCAACCGAGTAAGTTGCCCTCCGGAGGAGGCCAGAAGGCCGTCTATGGCCTCTGTCACCAGGGTTTCTTTTGTGTTGAGGAACTGGGCCATGCTTTTGCTCCTTAATTCACTCGCGCGCCGGACGCGTCAAAATACAATGGGTTGTGTGGGCGGATTTTTATAATTTTTCCAGATGGATAGTCCTGATGGACATCAATCAAGGTCACAACCGGGTGACCGTTTAAGTCCAGATGCAACCGCGTTTGATCCCCAAGATGTTCAGCACGTATCACACGCGCTTCACTGCCTTCGCCTTCAATGATGTTTTCCGGGCGCAGGCCAATCTGCGGGCCTTTGTGATCGCCTCCGAACAACTCGGACGGCAAGATGTTGATCCGCGGCAGACCCAACCGGCTGGCTACGTAAACACTGCCCGGGTTTTCATAAATGTCCCGGGGTGTTCCGTACTGCACCAACCGTCCGTTTTCCAAAACCCCGATATGCGTCGCCATTGTCATGGCTTCGACCTGATCATGGGTCACGTACAGCAAAGTCGATCCCAGATCTGCCTGAATTCTCTTCAGTTCTACCCGCAAATCCGCCCGTAGCTTGGCGTCCAGAGAACTGAGCGGTTCGTCCATCAGAAATATCTGGGGGTCGCGCACAAGCGCCCGTCCAATTGAAACGCGCTGCATTTCACCGCCAGACAATTCAGTGGCTTTGTTGTCTAGTTTGCGCGGGATCTGGAGGATCTCAGCGACTTCGTTTACCTTCCTCGTGATCTCATCCTCTGGTGTTTTCAGGATCGGCGACCGCAGAGGGAAAGACAGGTTTTCACGCACCGTCATATGCGGGTAGAGCGAGTATTGCTGGAAGACCATCGCCACATCGCGCTGAGCGGGAGTGTCTATTCCAACGTCACGCCCGGCAATGCGCACTGTTCCTGAATCCAGTTTCTCAAGCCCTGAAATCAATCTCAGTGTCGTTGTTTTTCCCGCACCAGTCGGACCCAACAACACTACGAAAGCCCCGTTCGGGATTGTCATCGAGATACCATCGACCGCTTTTACGTTGCCGAATGACTTCGAGATACTCTCTAAAACGACTTCAGCCATTGCTTAGTACCTCGTCGTTCAGAGCGGACCTCAACGCGCGTCCGGTAGACTCTTCAAACAGGGTTACTGCGGGTGAGCGGAACTCCAATCCTACCGTCTCGCCGGGATTAACGGTTTCGCGTGCATCAATGCGGGCTTTCAGCTCTCCGTTCGGGCTTTGCAGCGTCACGATCTGGGTGGTTCCCAAATATTCTGCGGCCAGGACCTTGGCCCGGTAGGCACTCGTATCTGATAGAAAAACATGCTCGGGGCGAACACCGAAAACCAAGTCACCTTCCGCCCCTTCCATCAGTTTCGGCACGGCTTCGTCATGGCCATTCAGTCGCACCATTTCCGAGCCTGGCGCGACCTTTCCTTGAAAGGGCAGGAAGTTCATCGAAGGAGAACCGATAAAATCTGCAACGAACATCGTAGCTGGTTTGTCGTAGATTTCCTGAGGTGTGCCGAATTGCTCGATCACAGCATTATTCATCACCACGATCTTGTCGCCCATTTGCATGGCTTCCAGCTGATCATGTGTGACGTACACAGTGGTTGCCCCCATGCGATCATGAAGCGCACGTAACTCTTCGGCCATGTGTTCCCGAAACTCAGCATCCAAGGCACCAAGGGGTTCGTCCATCATGAACGCCTTGGGCTCCCGAACAATCGCGCGACCCAGCGCCACGCGCTGCCTGTCGCCGCCTGACAACCCACCTACCGAGCTATCGAGGATGTCCTTGATCCCCAGAATTCCTGCGACTTCCTCGACTTTGGCATTTACGGCGGCGCGGGGCATACCCTGCGATATCAGCGGATAGCTGATATTCTTGCGCACGTTCATGTGCGGATACAGCGCGAACATCTGGAACACGAAGGCAATGTCCCGCTCTGATGGCGGCCGCTGGCTGATTTCTTCACCGTCTAGATAGATTTCGCCCGACGTTGGAAGCTCCAACCCTGCGATCATCCGCAGCGTCGTCGTCTTTCCGCAGCCGGACGGGCCCAGCAGCATGAAAAATTCACCATCCTCAATCGTGAACGAGCTTTCGCGGACAGCCGTGAAATCACCGAACATCTTCTTTACGTTTTTGACTACGATCTGGGCCATTTCTACTCCGGGAAATGGCTGACGATGATGAACATGACGGTTCCGATCAGCGTGACTATGAAAGAGTAAGTGAAAGCCCAAAGGACAAAGGGCTGCATCAGCATAAAGACACCCAGTGCGATAAGGATGGTTGCGACCATCTCCCATGGGCCGCGGCGGAGCCGCATCAATCCGGTTAGAAAATCGCTCATTTGCGTACGGCTCCGAATGTGATCCCACGCAGCAAATGTTTGCGCATCAGGATGGTGAAAATCATGACGGGGATCAGGAAGATCGTTGCGCCAGCGGCAACTGCAGGCCAATCCAGTCCACCAATCCCGATGATGGTTGGAATGAACGGCGGTGCAGTTTGTGCGTTCGCGGATGTCAGCAGCACGGCAAACGCGTACTCGTTCCAGGCGAAGATCAGGCAAAAGATAGCTGTTGAAGCAATGCCTGTAGCAGCTTGCGGCAGCACCACTTTGTAGAATGCCTGAAACCTCGTGTAGCCATCTATGAGGGCCGCTTCTTCATACTCTCTTGGGATTTCGTCGATGAAACCCTTCAGCAGCCAAACCGCCAGGGAGATATTGACCCCTGTATAGAGAAGGATCATTCCAAGATGCGTATCGCTCAACCCAAGGTTCCTGAACATCAGGAAGATTGGGATGGCGACGGCAACCGGGGGCATCATCCTCGTACTAAGAATGAAGAACAGAAGATCGTCCTTGAGTGGGACCTTGAACCTGCTGAACGCATAGGCGGCCAGCGTGCCAAGGAAGATACTTAAAAACGTTGAGCCGAATCCGATAATCACCGAATTCATAAAGCGCTCGCCGAACTTGGATGGCCCCACAATCACCATGTCATATTGGCGCACGATCTCATCGGCCCAGTTCTGCGGTGGGTTCGCTTCCAGAAACTCCTGCGTTTGCCGCGTGCGCGTGGTGAAAAGATTGACGTAGCCTTCAAGCGTGGGGTCAAAGACCACTTTAGGCGGGTAGCTAATCGCGTCGGCGGGCGATTTGAAGCCCGTCAGCAAGATCCAAACCAGTGGGATCATTGTGATCAGCGCATAAGTGATGACCAGAAAACCTGCGATCCACTTGGACCGGTTCGAGGGTTCGGTGACGGAAAAACTGCTCATCTCTGTTTCACCTTGTTCAGGGCTTTGACGTAGATCGACGCAAGGCCGAACACGGTGACGAAAAGGATTATCGCATAGGCTGACGCATAGCCCGTACGCCATTTCTCAAACGCCTCCCGCTTGAGATTGATTGAGGTGAGTTCCGTTACAGAACCGGGGCCTCCGCCGGTTAGCTGAACCACGAGGTCGAACATCTTGAAGTTCTCGATCCCTCGAAACAGCACCGCGAGCATCAGGAACGGCAGCACCATAGGTATGGTAATCGTAAAGAACTGCCGCAGCTTGCTGGCCCTGTCGATCTCCGCCGCCTCGTAGATGTAATCGGGAATGCTGCGCAGACCGGCCAGGCAGATCAACATAACGAAAGGCGTCCACATCCAGGTGTCGACAATGACAATTGCCCATGGGGCCAACGTCACTGATCCCAGCATTTCGAAGCTCGATGGGTCCTTGCCGGTAAACCAGGACACGATGTAGTTAAACAGGCCGATTTGAGGCTGATACAGGAACTTCCAGAAGTTTCCGACAACCGCCGGAGACAGCATCATCGGCAACACGATAATCGTAGTCCAAAGATCGTTGCCCTTGAATTTCTTGTTGATCAGCCACGCCAGCGTGAACCCGATAAGGACCTGGAAAAAGATCGTCCAGAACAGGAAATGCGCCGTCGCCTGCATGTTCAGCCAGGTGTCCGAGTCTGTCAGGATACGCTCGTAATTCCTGAGCCCGACATCTTTGACTTCACGCCCGATCCGGTTGGCCTTGTAGTTGGTAAAGCTCAGTTGGATGGTCCAAATCAACGGAAAGATGTTGATCGCCAGCAATAGAAAAATCGTTGGGGAGATGAATATCCAAGCGATTGCGCGGTCGGATAACCCGCGGATTTTTCGCGCAACTCGCCGGGGCGTTGCCTGCGCAACGCGATCTACAGTCCTGTCAGACATCTCTTTGCCAGTTCTTGTTGGTTTAGGACTCACGGGTGAAGGTGGAGCGGGAGTGCACCCGCTCCGGCCTGTGTCCGGACTACAGCTTGCCTTCGTCTTCGAAGACTTCCGTCCAATCTTCAATCAGAAGATCCAATGCTTCCTGAGCTGTACCTTGGTCAGCAACCACATAGTCGTGAATGCGTTTCTGCATTGCCAGCAGAAGCTCTGCGTAAGCAGGCTCTTGCCAGAAATCCTGCACACCGCCCATTGCCTCCAGGAAGTCACCGGCAAACGGTTGGCTGTCTACGAAACCAGGATCTTCCAGCACCGAGTTATGTGCGGAGTATCCGCCAAGCTCCCACCATTTGGCCTGAACTTCCGGTTGTGCAAACCACTTAATGTACTCAAGTGCGGCGTCCTGTTTGTCAGAGTAGCTGACGACAGAAATACCTTGTCCGCCGAGTGTCGAGCCTGGCTGATTTTGTGGTGGGTTCACGAAGAAGTCGATCTTGTCGCCGCCGGTATTGGGATCGGCATATAGACCAGGGAAGAACGCAAACCAGTTCATAGCCATAGCGACCTGACCGGACTTAAATGCATCCAAGCTCTCACCCATGTAGGAGTTGGTATATCCAGGAGGCGTCGCGGTTTTGTAGAATTCTTTATAGAACTCCAGAGCCTCAACCGCTTCCGGTGAGTTTACGGCGCCTTCCATATCATATGAACCCGGGGTGTTTTCGTATTTGAAACCCCATGGATACAGCGCTCCGGTCACACCCATGGTGATCCCTTCCGAGCCGCGCTCGGTAAAGATTGCTGCCCCATAGACAGTCTTGCCGTCGATCTCACGACCCTGGAAGAACTGCGCGATCTGCAACAACTCTTTCTGAGACTTCGGTTCACGTAGGTCCTGACCAGTCGCCTCTTTGTATGCAGCTTGAATTTCGGGGTTTTCGAACCAATCCTTGCGATAGAACCAGCCATTCGCATCGCCCATCGCAGGCAGCGCGTAGTAATTTGGTGTACCCTTAGGCCAAGTCGAATAAGCGTAGACCGTGGCCGGCGCGAAATCGTCCATGCTGATGCCTTCAGCATCGAAGAAGTCGTTCAGCTGGACATAGTGGCCGTTTTCGGCGCCACCGCCGATCCATTGGCTGTCACCAATCAGCAGGTCGCAGAGCTTACCCCCAGAGTTCAGTTCATTCAGCATCCGGTCCGCAAAATTTGGCCAGGGAACAAATTCGAAGTTCATCGAGTGGCCGGATTCTGCTTCGAATTCTTTTGATAGCTCAACTAGCGCGTTGGCCGGGTCCCATGCAGCCCAACAGAGTGTCAGATCTTCAGCATTTGCCTTGGTAGAAAGAGTAGTAGCGGCAAAGACTATTGCGCTGGCCGAGGCCAGTTTTGTGTAAGTCATCCATTCCTCCCTTTTTTGCGCCGTCAATCGAGGATGTGCGAATCGCGGCATACATCCAAGGCTATTTGAGGTACGCACCTCAAGTCTAGATATTTTTGAGGTTCGTACCTCAAGAGTCTGAGTGAGATCGCCAATTTTGTCTCTTAGTTATTGATTCTTAGAGAAATTGCTCTTTGAACTTGATGTGCATGTATTTTCGGCAGCGAGGTATTAAATGGTCATATCGACTTAAATGGGCGCAGCCGTCATGCGGCCGACAGGTTCAGCGAACCAGCTTCTGAAGCGCTCAAAAACTATTTGCTCGATACCTTTGAGATTTCGAGATAGCGTCAAACAGCGCGGACAATTCGGGACCGTGCATAGTTCTTTTTGGTCGGGTGCAAACGTATGAACAATCTCTCCATCGTCCGATTGAACCGCTACCCTATAAAAGGCTTGAGTTCCGAGCCTATGAGAACTGTGACGCTGCGAGCAGGAGAGGGCATTCCAGGCGATCGCCTGTTCGGATTTGCTCGCTACAACTCCGGTTTCGACATGCAGAACCCAATGCCACTGCCGAAAGATCGATTTGTCGTTTTGTTGAACGAGGCTGCACTGGCAGGCATTCAGACCGGTTTTGAAATTGAGTCCCAGGCACTTGAGATCAATGCGAACGGAAAGACACGACGCTTTGATATGCGAGAGTCTGAAGATCGGGAGAAGGCGGCTGAGTTCCTTACTTCAGAGATCGATTTAAAAGATCCAGAGCTGCCAAAGTTTGTCTCCTCTGCTCCTCATAGGTTTACAGATGTATCTGTCGTATCACCGCAAATGATGAACGCGATATCCGTTTTGAATCTGGCCTCTGTGAAAAAGTTAGGCGAACAACTGAACGCAGAAATCCACCCGGCGCGCTTCCGAGCGAATATTGAGATAGACGGTCTACCTTCGTTTGCTGAGCTGGATGCAGTTGGATCAGTTTTAAGATTTGGCGATGTCGAGTTGAAGATACTCTCACGTACGAAAAGGTGTGCGGCAACTGAAGTGAACCCGAAAACGGCCGAGCGCGACTTGAAAATACCCTACCTTATTCGGAAATTGATGGGCCATATGGATATGGGCGTCTATGTCGAAGTGGTTAATGGTGGAACGCTAACGGTCGGTCAAACTGGGGAAATACTCGCCTAATCCTTGCCTCCCGCCAAAGTAGCTTTTCTAAGAGGTTTAAGCCATGTTCGGTCAGACGATTAAACTCAACTCTTGCTCTGTTTTTTTGGGCGTTCGGGGCATCGAAGGGCGTCGCGTTCGTGCTTTCTGATCTGGATACGACTGAAGCGCACTCCTTTGACGGAGCCTTGACAAGATCTCTGTTTCAAATAATTTTATTCATTAAAATATTTAGGCAGGTGGTGCTCAATGTATCTGGGCTTAGATTTGGGAACGTCAGGTCTCCGCGGGATTCTGGTAGATGACACAGGACACGTTGTCGGTGATGCCGAAGTCAGCATTTCCACCTCGACGCCCAAGCCTGGTTGGTCTGAGCAGGATCCTTTGGATTGGACCAACGCTTGCGAAGAGGTTGTTGGGAAGCTTCGCATTGGCAACCAGCAAGCATTCTCAGAATTGCGAGGTATCGGCCTAAGCGGACACATGCACGGCGCTACACTACTGGATCATGATGGCGAAATATTGAGGCCCTGTATTCTTTGGAACGATACTCGGTCAGCCGACGAAGCACGGACACTAGATCAAACATCAGAGATGCGCGCGATATCGGGAAACATCGTATTCCCGGGGTTTACGGCGCCGAAACTCGAATGGCTGCGTGCGAATGAGCCGGATGTGTTCTCAAAGGTGGGCAAGGTATTGCTGCCGAAGGATTATTTGCGGTTTTGGCTGACTGGCGAATATGTTTCAGACATGTCTGACAGCGCAGGAACATCTTGGCTGGACGTTGACACTCGGCAGTGGTCAGAAAAGGCACTAGCCATAGGTCACATGCGTGTCGAGCAGATGCCGCACTTGGTCGAAGGCAATGATCCGGGTGGAGAGTTGAAGGCCCGTTTGAGACAGGATTGGGGGCTTTCGAATCCGGTTGTCGTGGCTGGAGGTGCTGGTGACAATGCTGCCGCTGCCTGCGGGATCGGGAGCATCAACGACGGCACCGGTTTTGTCTCACTCGGAACGTCTGGCGTGTTGCTTGTAGCGCGGGAAGCCTATGCTCCTGATCCGGAAACAGCCGTGCACTGTTTTTGTCATGCGGTTCCTGATCGGTGGATACAAATGGGTGTCATGCTTTCAGCAACGAACAGCATGAACTGGCTTGCTCGCAATCTGGGCGAACCCGTGGAAAGACTCGCTTCAGCTATGCCTGAAAGACTGAACGGACCTACAGCGATCACCTTCCTACCATATCTGTCAGGAGAACGGACGCCGCATAACAATAGCCATATTCGAGGCGCGTTTTTGGGCGTGGACATCTCGTCGGAACCCGCTGAGTTGACCCAGTCCGTAATGGAGGGTGTTTCCTTTGGAATGAGAGATTGCCTGGAAGCACTGAAGAGCACCGGAACCCAGCCAAATAGCCTTATGGCAGTTGGGGGAGGTGCGCGATCTCAGTTCTGGCTGGAAACCTTGGCTACTGTTTTGCAAGTTCCGCTGGAATTGCCAAAAGGCAGCGAATTCGGTGCCGCAATGGGCGCTGCGCGACTCGCGATATGTGCTGCCAACGACGCTGAACCGGCGCAAGTCATGACGCCGCCGGAAATTCAGGAACGCATCGAACCACGCGGCGATCTGATTGACGCCTACGAAAACGAATACCGGAGATACAAGCAATTCTATCAGGCGCTTGCGCCGCTGGCAGTAAGATGAAACCAGAAACGGGTAAAGCCTCTGGGATCGAAGCTGCTATTATCACGGATGGGAATATGCGTGTTTCAGTCCTGAACTATGGGGCTATCACGCAGGGGTGGTGGTACAAGGACGTCCCGCTCATCCTTGGGTTCGAGGACCCGAATGAGTATCTCACCGATACGCGTTACCTGGGCGCAATTGTTGGGCGCGTTGCCAACCGGATCAGCGGCGCGAAGTTCGACTTGGATGGCACCAGTTTTGAATTGAACGCCAACAAGGGCAAAAACACCCTGCATGGCGGCGACGATGGGCTGTCTAAACAGTTTTGGGAACTCGAACAGATTGCACAGAACGAGGTTTTGCTGAGCTACGTTTCTCACGACGGAGAGGGAGGCTTCCCGGGGAATATCAGGTTCGAGGTCAGAATCTGCCTACAGGGTCCACGCTTGGCATATTCAATAACTGCACAGCCTGATCGACCCACGCCGATAAGCATTGCGCAACATAACTACTACACTTTGGGTGCTGCAGAAGGCGTAGATGAGCATAAACTGAAACTCGCTTCAAATTGGTATCTGGAAATCGACGATCAGGGTGTTCCGTCGGGCAGAGTGCTTGCGACCAACGAAAACGGGCTAGATTTTTCAACGCCCACTACGATTGGAAGTGCTTCCGAAGGGATCGATCACTTTTTTTGCTTTGATCATGATCGCGACCCAAAAGCTCCGGTGGCGGAACTCACTTCACCCTCTGGGATTGCGTTGACAGTCTACTCTGACCAACCCGGAGCGCAGGTTTATTCGGGCTATAAGCTGACAAAACCGCGTCGCGCTTCGCGTGGTGTGTGCACTGAGCCATCGGGTTATCCAAACGCACCGAATATCTCGTCATTTCCCTCAATCATCTATACTCCGGAGAAGCCGTATCGGCAGGAACTTATTCTAGAAGTTTCTGAGGAATGACATGAGAGCATTTTCGCTATTTTTGGCTTTTGGGTTGGTGATCTCAGTGGAGGACGGCGTGCGTGCCCAATCGCTTGGTCCTTTGCCGGAGTTCCTCGATCCTGACTTTGCAAGCGCTGAGCTGGGGCGTTTACTTTTCTATGACCCGATCTTGTCTGGCAACAAGAATATCAGCTGCGCGACTTGTCATCATCCCAGGCTAGGCACGTCCGACGGTGTTTCCCTTGGTATAGGGGAAGGGGGAATTGGGTTGGGGCCAGAGCGGAAATTGGGCCCAGAGAATACCCCGGAGCAACGTATTCCTCGAAACTCACCAGGGCTTTGGAACCTCGGAGCCACTGAGTTCACGACGTTTTTCCACGATGGGCGACTAGAGGCAGACCCAACGCAACCTGATGGTATCAGAACCCCGTTGGGTACTCATATGCGTTCTGGTTTCAATTCAGCGCTGGCCGCACAGGCCATGTTCCCGGTTTTGTCGCCTGACGAAATGGCGGGTCACTATTCTGAGAATGACGTGAGCAAAGCGGTTCGTCTCGGATTTCTGACACAGCAAGGCGGTGCGTGGGATCTGATTGCAGAACGTGTTGCGGCCATTCCAGAGTACGAGCAGAGGTTTGAGGACTTAGCACCGGATGATGGAGTTACGTTCACGGCAATTGCCAACGTAATCGCGGACTTTATCGCGTTCGAGTGGCGCGCGGATAACAGCCTCTTCGATCGCGCGATGCGAGGTGAGGCTGAATTGCCAGAAGAGGCCGAAATTGGCATGGGCCTGTTCTACGGAAAAGCTGGCTGCAGCAACTGCCATTCAGGCTGGTTCCAGACCGATCACAAGTTTCATTCGATTGCACTGCCGCAGATCGGTCCGGGAAAGGCGGCGCGATTTGAAAACCATGTCAGGGACGATGGGCGCCTTCGCGTGACCGGCGACGTCGAAGACGGGTTTGCTTTTCGTACGCCATCACTGCGCAACGTTACCCTGACTGCGCCATACGGACACAACGGAGCCTATGCTGAACTTGAGGATATACTACGCCATCATCTGGACCCGGTGGCGTCCTTGCGGAACTACTCGATCGAGATGGCCACCTTGCCGGACTTCCCCGGCTCTGACGACGAAAAGGCAATGTCGGATTATCAGCACCTGGGTGCGATTGCCCAAAGCAACGGCTTGTCGAAAATAAGCCTGACGGATCAGGAAATCGACGCTCTTCTCAGATTTCTGGCAAGCCTTGAAGACCCGGCAGAGCGGCTAGGTGTGCCCGACCAAGTTCCAAGCGGGTTACCGGTCGACAAGTAATCAGCGGTAAAGACGTATGATTTGGTTGGGCTGATAGTCTAACCACTCGCCTTTCGATCCATCCGGCCAGATCATACGAACCTGCACCTGGTCCTCACTCCCAAGCCCAAAATGCTGAAACCCAGCGATACCGGCAGCGTGACCGCCGCCGATTGTGAGCTCGCGGGTCTGAACACCCAGCGAGGTTTTGACTTCAATAAATCCACCAATTGCTGATTGATTGGATTGATCTTGAGTGACATCAATCAATAGCCAGTTGCCACCCTGAGAAGAGTTCTGGCTGACTTCGAGCTCAGAACCTCGGTTGACGACAACAAGATCCAGCTGACCGTCATTGTTTAGGTCGGCAAGGGCAGCGCCGCGTGATTTAGCCATCGAAGCAACGCCGGCGTCTGCTGCAGCTTCAATAAACTGACCGTCGGAGTTCTGTAGTAGTAGGTTATTGGGGTCGTTCAGAGCCGCATCGGGCATCTGTTCTACGTTTCCCTTGGCCACGAATATATCGTCCCGGCCGTCGTTGTTGACATCGCCAAACTGTGCGTGCCACCCGGTGGATGGCCTTCCGTCTCCACCGATATGCGGTCTATGAGCGGTCGTACCCTTTTCGTAAGTTGCATCGCGCCAGGTCGGGCCGTTTGTCACTGGGTCAAAAATCTGGAGTTTCTGGTCACCCATCGAGGTCAGATAAACTTCGGGAAATCCATCTCCTGTAAGGTCGCGAGAGGCGATCCCCATTCCCCAGATTGAAAATGGAAGCCAGCCTTCGCCTTCTGAGTATTGCCAAGGCTCGGGCTCCATCGCCCATAACTGCTCGTGACCGCCGCGAACATAGTAGTGACGGTCGTTACTGACGCGAAGATCAGCGCGGCCAGTTCGGGCCCAGTCCGAAAACAAAATAGAAAGCGAGCAGTAGCCGGGCTCAAGATGCAGTGGCTCGTGATACAAGTCGCCTTCTGGGCGGTACAAAAGGGTTGGTCCGCAGGATTCAAAAGGACCTTCGGGATCAAACCGGTCAACATAGGTGCCAAACGCTAAGGTCGGTAGAGCTTGCCCGCTTTCCCATGTTGCCGAGAAACCTGTGGTCCAGTGATCCTCGGACTGAAACCCGAGGTCAGTGAAAGGGCTGAATTGGCAGTCGGTATTGCCCCGAAGAAGCAGGTCTGGGCCAACACGCAAAATCGCCAGATCCAATATGCCGTCGCTATCAACGTCGAGAGGGTAGGCCCCGGTCACACTGGCCAGCGAAAGATCTTCAGGCGTCTTTGCCTGAAATGCTATCTGTTCCTTTGAGTGATTTATTAACAATTGAGACCGGTTGGATCCGCCAGCCAAAAAGAGTTCTGGCAGCGAGTCCCCATTGCAATCGAAAACGGCCACACCGCCGCCGACAAAATGCTCCCACCCGCCATCATAGACATGTTTTGGTACATCCACATTTGTAAACTGGGGAATAACAGTGTCCGCATTCGCAACTGTGGCCAAAGTCGCAAATATCGCAAACTCAAGACGCATTCGACGTTAGCTCCTTGACCTTGAGAATTGAGATTTGTTCAATTCCATAGGCTGCCGCCCCCTTGGCCCACATCATGTCACCCCAGTGATGAACTTTGATCTGGGGCAAAGGTGCATCGACATTCACAACGCCGTTTTGAATGCGGGTCATAACTTCGTTGGAACACAAATGCTCAAAGCTCATTTGTGCCCCCGAGACGATAATGCACTCTGGGTCATACAAGTTGATCAGGTTGGAAATCCCGAGGCCAAACATCTGACCTGCGCGGGCAAGCACAGATGAAGCTCTGTCGTCACCTGAGTTGGCGCGGTCATGTATGTCGGAAACGGATTCCATGTCGTTGGTATGACCGGTGACTGTCATCTCGCGGATCAAAGCATAGTCGCCCACATAGGCTTCTAGACATCCGCGTTGACCGCATTGGCAAAGGGCTCCGTCAAGTTGAACTTTGGTGTGCCCAAACTCAGCGCCGCAGCCTCGTTCTCCACGGTATAATTTGCCATCCAATACGATGCCAAGGCCAACACCGTGTTCGATCGTAACAACGAGGAAGTTCTTTAAACCCTTACCCAAGCCAAAAAGCTGTTCGGCCTTGGCGACAAGATTGGCGTCGTTATCGACGAATGCGGGGCAGGGCAGCTCATTTGAAAGAAAGTCGCTGAAATCAATATTTCTCTCAGTAATCGAGGATGACCAGTGGACAAAATTCTTGTTTGCATCGACCAGTCCAGCCACCCCGATAGAAACACCTGCCAAATGAGCGACAGAACGATCGATCTGTTTGCAGGTTTCTTCAAGAGCTTCGCGGATCGCCGATACAAATTCTTGCGGCGGCATTCTGGCGTGATCCAGCGCATATTTATGGGATGCGACTTCGTTACCTTCAAAGTCGACCAAGATAACTGAGATTACTTGCCGAGCCACTTTTAGACCGGCCACAAGGTGCATCTGGCCGTCCAATTGCAGCAATACTCTGGGTCTGCCTCTCTTCCCCGACTTGGACTGTGCCTGGCTTTCAGTCTCCTTCACTAGCCCGGCTGAGATGAGATCAGCCGTGGCTGCGGTGACGGTCGCAGGACTGGTTTGCAAGGCGGATGCAATATCGATCCGCGAAACGGATCCCTTTGCTCTGATGTGCTCCAATACCCGCAGGCGGGTCGTATTTCTTTGTTCCAAAGAAACCGGAGAGGCTTTGCTTTTCAGCATCTTGTCCTCGCGAATCTTGCTGTTGGCCCAATCTATTTGAATTTGAGTGCCTCTTGTAGAGTAAATATTTTACCCACTGAAATAAATATGGTATTCAAATCTGTGAGAGCCGCGAATCGAAATGCGATGGCTCGGCAAATGGGAGGAAATCATGAAGAGAATTCTCAGCTTTTCGGCTGTGGCCACTTTGTTGGCTTCGACCGCATTCGCAGAGCCAGTGGTCGGCGTAAGCTGGTCGAACTTTCAGGAAGAGCGTTGGAAAACGGATGAGGCGGCAATTAAATCGGCGCTTGAAGCAGGCGGTGCCGAGTACATTTCGGCAGACGCGCAATCGTCCTCCGCAAAGCAGCTATCGGACATTGAAAGCCTGATCGCCCAGGGCGTAGACGCGCTTATCATTCTGGCGCAGGACGCGCAGGCCATCGGGCCAGCGGTTCAGGCCGCGGCGGACGAAGGTATCCCTGTGATTGCCTATGACCGCCTGATTGAGGACGACCGTGCGTTCTATCTGACCTTCGACAACGTGGAAGTTGGCAGAATGCAGGCCCGGGCTGTTTTTGAGGCCATGCCTAAAGGTAATTACGTGATGATCAAAGGCTCTCCTACTGATCCGAACGCTGATTTTTTGCGGGGTGGTCAGCAAGAGATTATCGGAGCAGCCGTCGACAGCGGTGACATCGTAATCGTTGGCGAAGCCTATACGGATGGTTGGCTACCCGCGAACGCGCAGCGGAACATGGAACAAATCCTAACCGCGAACGAGAACAACGTGGATGCAGTCGTTGCGTCGAATGACGGTACTGCAGGTGGTGTTGTTGCTGCGCTGACGGCACAGGGCATGGAAGGCATTCCGGTTTCCGGTCAGGACGGCGACCACGCAGCGTTGAACCGAGTTGCACTGGGAACGCAGACAGTTTCGGTTTGGAAGGATGCTCGCGAACTTGGAAAGGCCGCTGGCGAAATCGCTGTTGCGTTGAGCGGTGGAACAAGCCCTGCTGATGTCGAAGGCGCTGTGAGCTGGACGTCACCGGGTGGAACCGAGATGAACTCGGTTTTCCTCGCGCCTGTTCCAATCACTAAGGACAACTTGTCCGTGGTTGTTGATGCCGGATGGATCCCGTTGGAAGATCTTTGCCAAGGCGTTGAAAACGGACCTGCCCCTTGTAACTAAACCACTCAGCCCTGGGCCTCTTAGTCTGGGCCTGGGGCAAATGCTGAATATGAAAGATCGGAAATGACCGAAACTTCGTCTCAGCCGGTACCTGAAAAAGCAAAACCCAACCTGTTCCAGCAACTGGAACTGGATATGCGGCTTTTGGGAATGATCGGCGCGTTTGTCATCCTGTGCATCGGATTCAACATCTTCACAGATGGAAGGTTCCTGACGCCGCGCAATCTATTTAACCTGTCCATCCAGACAGTTTCGGTTGCCATCATGGCATGTGGGATGGTGTTCATTATCGTCACGCGGCACATCGACTTGTCGGTTGGCGCACTATTGGCAACAACCTCGGCTGTGATGGCAATGACGCAAACCGAGCTTTTGCCGCAGGTGCTTGGGATGGGTTTGAACAATCCTGCAACTTGGGCGATCACCATTGTCGTTGGGCTGTTTGCCGGCACGCTGATTGGTGCATTTCACGGCTGGATGGTCGGTTATCTGACGATACCAGCCTTCATCGTCACCCTTGGTGGATTTCTGGTTTGGCGAAACGTGGCGTGGTATTTGACCAGCGGCCAGACGATTGGTCCTCTGGATAGTACATTCCTGATGTTTGGCGGGACCAACGGGACATTGGGAACGACGACAAGCTGGCTGTTTGGATTGTTCGCGACTGCGATTGCCATCTGGGCTTTGTGGAGTAGCCGACGCGCAAAAGCGGCACATGGCTTCCCTGTGAAACCTGTTTGGGCCGAGGCCACTCTGGCCGGGATAATCGCAATTGCCATCCTTGGGTACGTTTACATCGTAAACAGTTACGCAATTCCGACGCGCCGGCTGCAACGCATGTTCGAAGCGCGCGGAGAGACAATGCCAGAGGGGCTGGTCGTCGGATACGGGATACCGATTTCTGTCCTCATTCTGATCATCGTGGCGGTCACGCTGACAATCGTGGCGCGGAAAACCAAGTTCGGCCGATACATCTTTGCCACTGGCGGCAACCCGGATGCGGCAGAGCTTTCGGGTATCAACACTCGGCTGCTGACCGTGAAAATCTTTGCTTTGATGGGTTTCTTGTGCGCCGTGTCCGCGGTGGTCGCCTCGGCCCGCCTGGCAAACCATTCGAACGACATTGGCACGCTGGACGAACTACGGGTTATTGCCGCCGCTGTTATCGGTGGGACCGCGTTGTCCGGGGGTATCGGAACAATTTATGGCGCGATCCTTGGTGCATTGATCATGCAGGCGCTGCAATCGGGCATGGCAATGGTTGGCGTAGACGCGCCGTTTCAGAACATCGTCGTCGGCAGCGTCCTCGTGTTGGCCGTCTATATCGACATCGTTTACCGCAAGCGACTGGGGGCCAAGTGATGCAAGCTCAGGATACTCAGAAAAAACCTTCTGGCACTGGGCGCGGTTCAGGCGCGCCGCCATTGGTCGAGATGCGCGACATCTCGATTTCCTTCGGTGGGATCAAGGCCGTTGACCATGTGTCGGTCGATCTTTATCCAGGTGAAGTCGTTGGCCTGCTTGGCCACAACGGGGCCGGAAAATCCACGTTGATCAAGGTTTTGTCCGGCGCCTATCAGATGGATCACGGTGAGATCCTGATTGATGGCAAGCCAGTCGAGATTGGCAATCCCCGTGACGCCCGGGCGAATAACATCGAAACGATATATCAGACGCTCGCCTTGGCCGACAATCTAGACGCGACATCGAACCTGTTCCTAGGGCGCGAGATGACGACGCCTTTTGGTTTGGTCAACGACGCAGCCATGGAGGCCGAGTGCCGAAAGATCATGGCTCAGCTCAACCCGAACTTTCAGAAGTTCAATGACCCGGTCTCTGCCTTGTCCGGGGGGCAAAGACAGTCTGTGGCGATCGCTCGGGCTGTCTACTTCAACGCACGTATTCTGATCATGGATGAGCCGACAGCAGCGCTCGGGCCGCATGAAACTCAGATGGTGGCCGATCTGATCCACCAGCTGAAGGCGCAAGGCATCGGGATATTTCTGATCGATCACGACGTGCATGCCGTCATGGAACTGTGCGACCGCGCCTCGGTCATGAAGAACGGAAAACTGGTTGGGACGGTCGATATCGAAGACGTAACTGATGACGATCTTTTGTCGATGATCATTCTCGGCAAGCAGCCAGCACAAAAAGCAGAGTAGGGGGCAGAAATGCCAAGTGGATTTTTTGAAGGGATCGAGAAGGTCCAGTTTGAAGGCGTGGATAGCAAGAATCCGTTGGCCTTTCGTCACTACGACCCGGATGAAATCATCATGGGCAAGCGTATGGAGGACCATCTGCGGTTTGCTGTGGCCTGGTGGCATTCATTCGCGTGGGAGGGCGGAGACCCCTTTGGTGGACCTACGTTCGAACGCCCATGGTATCCTCAGGACGATATGGGTCGGGCCCGCCAGAAGGCAGATATTGCATTCGAATTGTTTGAGCTTTTGGGGCAGCCATTCTTTTGCTGGCACGACGCTGATATCCGGCCTGAACAGGGAAATTTTGCCGATAACCTGCGCACATTGGAAGAAATCACCGATTATATCGGTGAAAAGATGCAAGTTTCTGGCACCAAACTGCTTTGGGGTACGGCCAATATGTTCAGTCATCGTCGCTGGATGTCTGGCGCCAGTACCAATCCTGATCCCGACGTTTTTGCGTTCGCTGCAGCGACAGTGAAATCCTGTATGGATGCAACTCACAAACTAGGCGGTGAAAACTATGTTCTGTGGGGTGGTCGTGAGGGCTACGAAACCCTTCTGAACACGGACCTGAAAACTGAATTGGACCACATGGGCCGTTTTCTGAACATGGTCGTAGAGTACAAACATAAGATCGGGTTCAAAGGCACCATTCTTGTGGAGCCGAAACCTCAGGAGCCTTCCAAGCACCAATACGACTATGACGCAGCTACTTGCATCGGTTTTCTCAGGAAGTATGGGTTGGAGAACGAAGTGAAACTAAATCTCGAGCAGGGCCACGCGATCCTTGCCGGGCATAGCTTTGAGCATGAAATTGCGGTTGCGGCTGCTGAAGGGATGCTGGGTTCGATTGATATGAACCGCAACGACTACCAATCCGGATGGGATACAGACCAGTTCCCGAACAATACACCGGAAGTTGCCCTAGCTTACTATTACATCCTGAAAGCTGGTGGTTTTACCACCGGCGGCACAAATTTCGACGCCAAAATTCGCCGGCAATCGATTGACGCTGTCGATCTGGCGGCGGCTCATATCGGCGGAATGGACATATGCGCACGTGGTTTGAAAGCAGCGGCGGCAATGATTGAAGATGGAGGTTTGGAAAACGCGCTTTCGCAACGCTACTCCGGTTGGAAGTCTCCCAAAGCGGAGTCCATGTTAGGCAGTAGCCTGGATGAAATTTCCGCTCGCGTTCTAAGTGAAGGAATAAACCCAGAGCCGCAATCTGGACGCCAGGAAATACTAGAGAATTATGTGAACAGATTTGTCTAACTGCCAAACTTGGGTGTTTTCCACTGCTGTCAAAAGTCATGCCAAGCCGTCTTTGGTTCTGAAGGCACGAATGGAGGTTTTGTTCATAACCCGTCCATATAGGCAAAACCCCTCCTTATTATGGTCGAATGGCCGCAATTCGTTTTGGGTCACAAATGCTTGACGTTTGGGTCGCAAATGAGTGACGTAAATGACCGATTTATTGAAGTTTTGGCTGTCGGTTGAGTCAAATATCAGTGACGTTTCACAGTTAAAACTTTACATAAAAACAACGGTTTACCGAGTTTTTTTGTGCAGGCATTTGCGACCCGAGCATTTGTGTTCCCGAAACGTCCACGGACAGCATACGTTTTTTGTCGGCTTCCTTAGTGCATCTCTCAGCTTCTTCTAGCGATTCATGGCCGGACCATGTCATCAGTTGGTGGGCTTAGCAGACTTCTATGAGTTCTAAGTCGACAGCAACACAAGTACTATTGACGGGCCAGCAGTGAGCTCAGAATAAAATCTTCCAAGCTTCCGATGATTTTGTTCATGGGCAATTCTGACAAAACGCTGCGATACGCACTGCCTTCCAGAACCTCTATCACCAATTGCGAAGCCTGCAGAGGATCCGGAACATCGCGCAGGTCTCCTGCATCTACTCCACGCTTCACAACTTGTTCAAGCGCCTCGGTTAGTCTTGCTCGGTTTTCGACGAACAGTTGCGCGATGTCCGGTTGACGAACGGCTTCGCTCGAAATCTCCAACGTGAGAATTACGTTTTCCGGTGCAGCTAGGTATTTGGCATAAGCCTTGATGAACTTTTTCAACGCTTTGGGCGCGGGCGCATTTGCGTTCAATATTTTCAGGAACGGCTCCATCTCGCGGCGCTCGAGCATTGCGATTTCCACAAGTACATCATGTTTGCCGCGAAAATGGTTGTAGAGGTTTCCAAGGCTGACGCCCGCCCGCGCTGCAATATCGCGGACACCTGTTTGATGATAGCCACGCTCAAGAAAACATATAACTGCGGCCTCCAAAATCTGGTTGCGCCGCTTGGCTGTTGTCTTTTCCCGGATTGAACCCGGCTTTTGGGCGTCTTTGGTCATTTTTCGCATTTTTTATTGAACGAACGATCGTTCATATTATATGAGATTTTACCGCACACCACAAGGCGCAATGGATTCGGCGGATCAGGAAAAACAGGAAAATGACGGACAAAACCTTGGAAACGCAGCAAAGACCAACCCGGCGATGGCTGTGGATCGGACTATCGCTGGCGCTTTTTGTCGCCATCGTCATCCTGTTGTTTGGCGCAGTAGATACAATCGATGTTCAGGCGACAAGGACCTCGCCCCTGCCGCCGACCGTATCTGTTGTAACTGTTGCTTCAGAAACAGTGCAGGCGCGGGTTTCGGCCTTTGCCGAAGTTCGCCCCCGGTGGGATGCCGAGCTGCGATCGGCCGTGTCCGGGCGCATTACCGCAGTGCACCCCGCCGCTTTGGCCGGGGCACAGGTGGAAAGGGGCGACCCCTTGTTTTCAATCGAAAATGCGCCTTACCTAAGTGCCGTTTCCGCGGCTGAACTGGAGCTTGAGCAGGCTGAGCTGGAATTGCTGCGTGCTCAAAACAACGTCACCGTGGCGCAGCGACAGTTTGAGCGGGACGAAAAAGAACCGCCAAATGAATTGGCTGTGAACCTGCCGCAATTGCGCATTGCCGAAAAAACCGTCGCGGCGGCGCAGGCACGCCTGAACGCGGCGCGAAATGAGCTGAAAGACGCGGAAGTTGTTGCTCCGTTTTCGGGCTTTGTCACCCATCGCTTTGCCAGCCTTGGCCAGACGGTCAACCCGGGCGATGCCCTGATACACCTTTCGGACGACCGGCAATTCGAACTGGTTGCTGAATTCAGCCAGGCGGATAGGGCGCTTTTGGATCACCCGATCTCTGGCGCCACCGCTGACCTGACACAGCGCTCGGGTGGCGCCTTGGGGCAGGCACAAGTGCGGCGTGGAGGCGGGTTTCTGGATCGAAACACCCGGCAGGTGCGCGTCTTTTTGGACGTCACAAATCCCGATGAAGGCATTCTTGCCGGAGATTTCCTACAAGTTCATATTCCCGGCCGCCGAATTGCAGACACCGTAACCCTGCCGGAAAGCGCCCTGACCCGTGCGGGGTACATTTGGTTGGTGGATGATGAGGAGCATTTGCAAAGGCTCAGCCCGAACATTCTGTTCCGCAGCGAAGGTACAGTTACAATCTTAGCCCCCGATGGAACCGGTCCGTGGCGCGTGGCCAGAACACCTCTGGCTTCGTTTCTGCCGGGTCAGCACGTGACACCGCAATCGGATGAGGGCTGAGCTATGCACGCGCTGACATCCTGGTTTATCCGCAATCCGGTCGCTGCCAATCTGATGATGGCACTGATCCTCTTCCTCGGGGTGCAGACGCTGCTGAACATCCGGATCGAAGGCTTCCCGCGTATTCCGCCGGAAAGCGTCACTATCGCAATCGAGTTTCCTAACGCCACGGCAGAACAGGTCGATGAATTGGTGACCCAGAATGTCGAGCAGGCGCTTGAAGGGTTGGAGGGCGTGCGCAGTGTAACCTCACAATCTCAGAATGACCTCAGCGTGGTCACCGTCCGCCGCGCAGGTGGTCAGAAACTGCAAGCTGTTCTGGACCGGGTCCGTATTCGGATCGACGGGCTGACCGATCTGCCCGATACCGCGCGCCGCCCTGTTATCGAGGCGTCGGGTTTCGATTTCCCGGCGCTGTATCTGAACCTGTACGGTGAAACAGACCCAGCCACATTGCAGAGCCTTGCGCAACGCCTGAAAGAAGAACTGCTGGCGCAACCGGAATTGTCCCGGCTGCAAATCTGGGGGCTGATCCCGCGAGAATTGCGCATCGAAATCGACCCGGCACTGTTGCGCCATTATGGGCTGACCGTTTCGGATGTGACCCGGGCCATTGAGAAAAATTCCTTGTCCTTTCAGGCAGGCCGTCTGCGGACCGAGGGCGGTACGATTTTCCTGCGGGCCGATGATCGGGCGAAATACACTCCCGAATACGCGGCCCTGCCAATCATAGAGCGTGACGACGGGTCCTTTGTACCATTGGGCGATATTGCCAAGATCGAAGATGGCTTTCGGGACGGCGAGTACCTGTTCCGCCTGAACGGCAAACCAACCGTGGGGATGGAGGTTCTGGTCGGGCAGAGGGAGAATCTACTGGAGATCAGCGATGTCGTGCGCAGCACCGTTGATGAATTCAGCCGCCAGCTGCCATCGCAGGTTCAGGTTGAGGTTTGGGGCGATAGTGCTGGCTATATCGCAGACCGTCTGGCGCTGCTGCGCTCAAACGGGGTGCAGGGTTTGATCCTTGTCACCTTGATGCTGTCGATCTTCCTGAACGTGCGCTTGGCCTTCTGGGTCGCCATGGGCATTCCGGTTTCGGTCATGGGGGCAATAGCGGTCTCTGGCTCTAAATGGGTGGACTATTCGCTGAATGATGTCACGACTTTTGGCTTGATCATCGCTTTAGGTATTCTGGTCGATGACGCCGTTGTGGTCGGTGAAAGCGTTTTTGAGGAACGCCGCAAGGGCAAAGACCCGATCAAGGACACGGAACGCGGCGTCCATCGCGTAGCCGTTGCCACTGTCTTCGGCGTTCTGACGACCATCGCGGCGTTCTTTCCGATGCTGTTGATCGATAACCCGCTGGGCAAGGTGTTGGCCGGGTTTGCGGGGATCGTGATCCTAACGCTGATCTTCTCGCTGATCGAAAGTAAATTCATCCTGCCCGCCCATCTGGCGCAGGTTTCGATGGGGCAAGAGCGTCGGTACCTGCTGACCCGCCTCTGGGGTCGGGTACAGGATACAGCGCAGGGCGGGTTGATCTGGGTTCGGGACTGCCTCTACCAGCCGCTACTCGTCGCGGCGGTGCGACAGCGTTACGCCGTGCTGATCCTGTTCATTGCCGCTGCAACGCTGGGGCTTGGCCTAATGTACAAGGGCAAGGTCAGGACGGTGTTCTTTCCCGAGGTGCCCGGTCAGATCATCACGATGAACCTGGAAATGGACTCCCTTGCGCCCTTTGCGCTGACCCGCGCGAACATGGATCGGATCGAAGCCGAGTTGAACGATCTGAACGCCGAGTTTGCCTACGAAGCAGGTATGGCCACACCGCCCGTTCAGACTGTTTTTACTATCATCAACAGCGCGGGCAGCGCACAAATATACGCCGAGATGATCCCTGTGGCTCAGCGCCCGGACGTTCCGATCCTGCCTGTGGTTCGTGAATGGCGCGACCGGGTTGGTGCGGTCGAAGGCGCAACCGAGTTGGAGTTCACCGGATCGGAAACGCTCGCCGGAGGGTTCCGTATACGGTTGGCGTCAAAAGACGAAGACCTGCTGCGACAGGCCAGCACCGAGATGAAAGACTTCCTGTCTAACATCGAGGGTGTGGCGAATGTGCGGGATGGGCTGGCGGGCGGCCAGCCCGAACTGAAACTCCGCCTGCGCCCGGACGCACGGCACCTTGGTTTCAATGCCGAGGCCTTGGCCAGACAGATTGGCTATGGGTTTGGCGGGGCTGAGGTAACGAAGGTCAGGCGCGATGGGGCCGAAGTCCGCGTGGTCGTGCAGAACGCGCGGGAAAACCGCGATACGCTGGCCGATCTGATGCAGACCCAGTTGCGCAGCGCATCCGGCGCTTGGGTGCCGCTTGAGACGGTTGCCGAAATCGAAGGCGCCTACACTTCTGGCACGGTCGATCGTCGTGACGGAAAGCGTATGAATATCGTGGCCGCGTCAATCGATCGCGACCGTGTCGCCCCCGAAGAGGTTGGTCAGGCGGTGTTCGAACAGTTGGTCCCGAAACTCCGCGACAAGTACCCGAGCGTGACAGTTCTGGCTGCCGGTGAACTGGAAGAGATGTCCGATATCAGCGACGGCCTGAAACGTGCGCTGTTGCTGGCGGCTGTTCTGATCTATGTGCTGATGGCCGTGCCGCTGAAGAGTTATTGGCAACCCTTCGTTATTCTGGCCATTGTCCCCTTTGGCTTTATCGCAGCCGCCGTCGGACACCTGATCATGGATGTCTCGCTGTCGCTGTTTTCGTTTTTCGGCATGCTGGCTCTGACCGGTGTGATCGTTAACGACAGTCTGGTCATGATCACCCGATACAATCAGGCGCGCGGGGAAAGCCAGCCTGTGAATCAGGCCCTAAAAAGTGCAGGCATCGGACGTTTCAAGGCGATCTTTCTGACCACCGCAACAACGGTGATCGGCCTGATGCCATTGCTGACCGAAACCTCTGAGCAAGCGCAATATCTGATCCCGGCGGCAATCTCTCTGGCATTTGGGGAACTGTTCGGCACCGCGCTGATGCTGCTGTTGGTGCCGGTGTTGATCGCCATCGCCGAGGATGTCCTCGCCGTTTTTAAACCACCCCAACCGCTGCCTTCTGAAGAAAGGACAAAGCTATGAATCGGAGCCTTCTGGCACCCGCATTCGCCCTGATGGCGCTGACGACGCCAGCCGCAGCTGATGGTCTGAATGTGACCGTGGACGGCATTCGCAATGCCAAGGGAAATATAGTGATCCTCGTGTTTGATGACGCTCGCGCCTTTGGCAGTCTGGATGTCTGGAGCGCTGTTGACTACGCCCAGATTCCGTCCCGCAAAGGCAGTGTCAGCCATGAGTTTTCTGACCTGAACGCAGGCCCATATGCAGTTCTGTTGTTTCACGATGAAAACAAGGACGAAGACCTGAACATGACTGCGACGAAACTGTTGGAGGGGCTGGGGGCCACAGGCGCCCCAAACCCTGACGATGAGCCTGATTTCAAGGCCGCCTCGGTCTGGCCGGGCGATGTCCGCGTTCGCATCCACTATGATCAGTAGCGCCCTATGTTGAGGGATCAAAACCTGAAAATCGGAACGCTTTTGAAAGTGTTTCGCTGGCGCGTCATCCTCACGTGGTTACTGATCCTGTCGGAGACGGCATTAACTGTGTTGATCCCGCTGTTCATCGGTTTCGCCATAGATGGATTGCTGAGCGGAGAGTTTCAGCCCTTTGTGCATTTGGGCTCGCTCATGGTCGCCCTCACTCTGATCGGCGTGATCCGGCGAATTTATGATACGCGTGTGTACGGAACGATCCGTGTCGAACTGGGAAAAGCGATTGCCGCACGGTTTTCGAACCTGCCAATTTCATCGCTGAACGCCCGGATCGGAATGGGGCGTGAACTGGCGGACTTTTTGGAAGAGATCCTGCCGTCGGCAATCTCAGGGGTCGTACAATTCGTCGTATCAGCGGTATTGCTATTTTACTTCTCACCGGCTCTGGCCTTGTCAGCCTGCGGGGTTCTTGTCGGAATGATATCCGTCTACGCCCTGTTTCATTCGACGTTTTGGCAATGGAACCGTGCCCTGAATGAGCAAATGGAGCATCAAGTCAGCCTTCTGGAACAGCGCCGCGACCGCCCCCTACTAGTCCACCTGAAAAAACTGCGTCGGTTCGAAGTAAAGCTCTCGGATACCGAGGCCATTCTGTACGGCGTGATCTTTGTTCTGCTGATTGGTCTGATCCTGTTCAACCTGTGGTTCGCAACGCAAAACCTAGGTGCAACACCGGGAACGATATTTTCCATCGTTAGCTATTCGTGGGAGTTCGCCGAAGCGGCGCTGACCTTGCCGGTGACGTTGCAATCCTGGTCACGGCTGTCCGAAATCACAGTCCGATTGCAGAGCAGTTGATCAGATTTGCAAACTTTTAGTTGCGTGGAACGGGTACTGTAATCAAGTATTAAACGGCGCTAATCCAGACATAAATCTGCACTACCCATTGCTGCGGCCCGTCGAACCCGCCGTTCGCAACGCGCGTAAAAACACGAGCGTTCGACCCTGTTAAAGAGTACCACTGGTGATTGGATAAACGGTATAAGGTAGCGCCAATTCCTATGCTGTAGTTTCCATTGCTGGCGCCAAAACTCTGCCTGTAGCATATGCTCAGAAAGCGAACTGCACTCCAAAACTGCACTTAACCCATCGACCAAAATGCTGCGGCACGGCCAGACGAACCTTCCGTTTTAAGTGTGCGCAAAAGTATCGTTATACGGGATCAAGAGCCGCTTTGAGGTTGCGTAAACAACCTGTCTTCTTCACTTTGAGACTAAGTTTACCCCGAGAATAGTGAAAGAGAATTGGATGAAACGACTGTTCCCATCTCTTCCGGCAAACGCAACACTCGGAAGTGTCTATCAAGCCTTTCCAGAAAAACTTGCTCCTCTGTGTGCGTACGAAAGCCTCGTTATGAGGGGCGACAGCGACTTATCAGTCGCCGAGCGTGAACTAATAGCGGCCTATGTCTCGGGTTTGAATGCTTGCGCGTATTGCCATGGCGCCCATATCGTTTTCGCCAAAGCCTACGGCATAGAGGTCGAGACAATCGAGGCTCTGATGGAGGACCGCGATACGGCGCCAGTCGGGGACCAACTCAAGCCGTTATTGGCATATGTTGAAAAGCTCACTGTCTCTCCAACACGAATGACGGAAGCGGACGCACAAGCAGTCTATGCGGCCGGCTGGTCGGAGAGTGCATTGTTTGATGCGATCCAAGTTTGCGGCGTGTTCAATCTTGTGAATCGCTTCATAGAAGGAACAGGTGTCCAAAACCCTGGCAACGATCCAAGACAAGCCGATGAAGCCACTTTGAAGCGATGCCGCAGCGACACCTTTTATATCGATTTTGGACGGGAGAATGGCCTCGACATCTCTTGAATTGACGCTAAGCCAGAACATTTGATCCGAACGTATTATGCCACCTGTTGAGCGATGACGACGAAATGGTCCATTAAATTGAAGAAACGTCCTTCTCTACCTAACACTGAACAAAACATGCGTTGGCTGCCAAGTTTAGGCCGCCATTGAAGCAGCCCGTACGCAGGTAAACTGTGCCGTGTGACGTTCTCGCGATTGATGGGTTCCATTGTCGCTTCTGAGCTTTAAACTCACGCAGAACATCAGATTTCCCGCCGGAAGAGTTGTGGTTTATTGCGCCCGATCATTGGCCCAATACGGTCACTCAGCTATGCATCGATTTTCTGCGTTTGCAGCCCGCCATTCGGAAATTCGCGTACGCTAACCATGTTGGGGAATATCTTCAGAATAAATACGTTTACTGGATTGAGAGACCTCGAACTGTAGCGATGTGAAGGCCAAACAACGCTCTAGATTGTTCGTGAATTTCTTTCATCATCTGAGCCGGTTTATTGAATTCTCAATGTCAAAAATTTGCGCTCTATTGGTGTCGTTGAGGGGGGCAAATGGTCAGACGGGCGCGAAGACGAGAAACGACAGAAAGCGGCTTGGATCGGGGCGCGTCACCTGCATTTCAAATTGGCGGCGCTTTGCAGCCACTATCGCGGTCTGAACTGGCGGCGATCGAGGTGCACGCATATGACATTCTTGCGACCGTGGGCATGTCCGGCTTGCCGAAAGAGGCGACCAAACGAGCGGTTGATGCGGGGGCGTGGCATCGCCCGGATGGCAGGTTGTGCTTTTCAGTCGAGACAATAAAGTCCGCGCTGTCACGCGCACCGCGCGAGATCACCCTGCCGGGGTTCACGCAGGACAGGGATCTGAGGATCGGTGGACGCCGGGTCCACATCGGTACCGGCGGAGCGGCAGTTCAGATGCTGGATGCCGCAACCGGCACCTACAGGGATAGCTCGCTCTTCGATCTCTACAATCTGATGCGCGTGTTGGACGTATCACCGAACATCCATTACGGCGTGCGACCCGTTGTTGCCAGGGATATGCCAGACCCGTTCGAGTTGGACATCAACACCGCATTTGCCTGCCTCAAGGCCACGTCGAAACCCATTGGTATCAGTTTTTGCCACCCAGATCATATCGATCCGATTGTCGAGATGTTCGATTTGGCGCTTGGTCCCACACATTCCTTCCGGGAAAGACCATTTTGCATGGCGGTCATCGTCCATGTAGTCCCGCCGCTGACCTACGCCGCCGAAGGAATATTGATGCTTGAGAAGGCTGTGAGGGCTGGCGTGATCCCGCAGATTTGTTCGGCGGGGCAGGCGGGCGCGACCAGTCCGGTTACGTTGGCCGGTGCGCTGGCTCAGGGCCTTGCGGAATGCCTTGCTGGCTTGGTCGTGGTTGACGGAATCCAAAGGGGTAGCCCCTGCATCTATGCGCTGATGCCCTTCATTTCCGACCTGCGCACCGGAGCAATGAGCGGTGGCGGCGGTGAAGCCGCGATCGCGAATGCCGCCGCCGCTCAACTACTGGCCCATATCGGCCTGCCGTCCACTGTTTCGGCGGGCATGACGGACTCCAAGGTTGCCGATGCCCAAGCCGGCTATGAAAAAGGCTACACTGTCGCTTTGGCCGGCCATGGCGGCGCTGACATGATCAACCTTTCAGTGGGAATGCTTGGCTCCATCATGGTGGCCAGCCCCGAGGCGATGGTGATTGACGACGACATGTGCGGCGCAATTCTGCGGAGCATCAGGGGGATTGAAGTGAACGATGAAACGCTCGATTTGGACGCTGTAGAGCGTGTGGTTACCCAGGATGGGCACTATCTGGGCGAAGGGGAAACGCTTAGGCGTATGAAATCTGATTACTATTATCCTGCGCTTGCCGATCGCCAGAGTGTTGATGACTGGGTTTCGGCCGGCCGTCTTACAATCTGGGATCAAGCGCGGGCCCGCGTAAAGGAAATTCTGGCCGCACCGCCTTCGACACATCTTGGTGCCGAGGCTGAAGCGCGTATTCGCGCCAGCTATCCGATCCGCCTTCAGCCGTAAAAAAGGAACCGACATGCATGTTTTCAGAAGTATGATCATTGACGCTGACATCAGCAAAGTCTGGGCGGCGGTTCGCGCCTTCGATGGCGTGGTGCATTGGAACCCGGGCGTGGTGGGGGCCAGCCTGGAAAACGGATCACCCACCGCCACCGGCACTATCCGAAAACTGGACATCGCAGATGGCACGGTATTCCGGGAAACCTTGTTGGCGCATTCGGATTCCGATCATTTCTATACCTATGACATCCTCGAAAGTCCGCTGCCCGTAACCGGATACGTGTCGACGCACCGTTTCATACCGATCACCCATACACACCAAACCTTAGGTATTTGGGAAAGCCGCTTTGAATGTGCGTCATGCGACGCCGTTGAAATGAAAAAGATCGTCGGTGACGCGATCTATATCGACGGTATGAACGGGCTGAACCAATTCATGAAGGAGACTGAAAATGTCTGACACCCTTGCCCCTCGCGCCGTAATCGGTGTCATGACACCCGCCATGAACACCGTCGTCCAGCCTGAGTTGGAGTTGCTGCGACCACCCGGTGTGACCAATCAGATGCAGCGTTTTCTCTTGGGGGGTGATGCGGTGTCGGATGACTTGCCCGACGAGGCGGCCAAGTTGATGGACTGTGCGCCTTCGGCAATTGCCATTGGCCTGACAACTGATGCCGGGCCTAGCGGACCGGAAAAGCTGAAGGCACGTTGCGAAGAAATAGAAAAACAGGTTGGTGTGCCGGTGATAGGCGCCTCGCAGGCAAACTATGAGGCTTTGCGTAGTTTGGGGGCAATGCGCGTGGGTATTGTCACACCCTTCAACGCCGACATCGACGCCATTGTAAAAGCAAATACGCAAAGTGCAGGATTCGAGGTGGTCGCGATCAAAGGCACCAAAGCGCCATCGCTCCCTGCAATTTGTGAAACCCCATTGGACGACATCCGGGCCGTTTTTGCCGAAGTCGCAGCCTCTGATTGCGACGTCATTCTTCAAGTCGGCACTGCATTGCCCGTGGTGGAAATAATTGGCGAATTGGAAGAAGCCCACGGTAAGCCAATCGTGGCCTGTAATGCGGCCGTCTACTGGCGAACGCTGCGCGCGATCGGGATCAATGATCCGATCAAGGGCTTCGGAAAACTGTTGGAGTCGCACTGAATGCAAAGCCATGCGCAGGTTGTCGTCATTGGTGGCGGCGCGGTCGGTGCCGCCATTCTTTACCATCTGGCCAAGGCGGGCATCACCGAAACCGTTCTTCTGGAAAAGAACGAACTGACTGCAGGGTCGACATGGCACGCTGCCGGCAATATTCCCACCTACGCAAACTCGTGGTTGGGCATGCGCGCTGGAAACTATGCCTGGCAGCTCTACAAAGAGCTGGCCAAAGACCCGTCCGCGCCGATTACATATCGCCACACGTCAGCCATTTGGCCTGCACACACACCCGAACGTATGCAGTTATTCCAGCATCTGTGTGGTGTGTCTCGATCAGCTGGGTTTGAGCTGTCGATGCTGACACCGTCCGAGATCGAACAGTTGCATCCCTATTGGAAAGCGGATGACACCGTCCTTGGCGGAATTCTTGATCCTTACGAAGGCGACATCGACCCCAGTCAGTTGACCCAAGCGTTGGCGAAACACGCCCGCGACTTAGGCGCAGAGGTTCGCCGTTTCACGCCCGTATCAGGTTTGCGTCAGCGCGCGTCCGGGGAGTGGGAAGTTGAAACACCAACCGGGATTGTTGTTGCTGAAAGCGTAATCAATGCAGCCGGTTCTAGCGGCGGACGGATCGCGGCAATGGCAGGGCTGCATGTGCCGGTCGTCACGCTTGAGCACCAATACATGGTGACCTCGCCATTGGCAGCTCTGGAAAAGGACACCGCCACATTTCCATTGATCCGTGACCCCGACATCCGCTTTTATCTCAGGCGTGAGCGGAACGCCTTGTTACTTGGGTCGTACGCCCACGAAGGACGCCCGGTCTGGCAAGATGGGGTGCCTCAGGATTTTGATCACCAGCTTTTCCCGGATGACATCGACGGGATGATGGCCGTGTTCGAGGCGGCTTCTTCTCATGTGCCTCTGCTTGCCGAAGCGGGTGCCCAGCGTTTCGTGAACGGCCCGATCCCTTACTCGCCCGACGCACTTCCGCTTGTTGGGCCTGACGGAGGCGCTCGAAATTTCTATCATGCGACAGGCGTACAAATTGGCATCACGCACTCGGCAGCCATCGGAAAAGCCATGGCCGAATGGCTTACGACAGGCGAAACCGAATGGGATCTGTCCGCTTGGGATCCCCGCAGGTTTGGGTCATGGGCCACGCAAGACTATGCCACAGCCCGCGCATCCGAACACTATGACCTGCAATATGCGATCCCATTTCCTCACCGGCTCTTGGAGTCCGGGCGCCCGCTCAACCAAACGCCACTATATGGGCATCTCGTCGAGTGTGGTGCGATCATGGGGCAGATCGGCGGTTGGGAACGAGCGTTCTGGTTCGATCACGACCAGGCAAACGATCCAGACGCGCTGAGTTTCGGTCACGAGCCCTGGCATGATGCAGTGCGAGTCGAATGCGAAACAGTTCGTGACTGTGTCGGGATCATGGACCATGGCGGCTTTACCAAATTTGTCCTTGAAGGGTGTGACGCGGCCAAATTGCTCGACAAAGTGATCTGCGGAACTTTATCGCCCGTCGGTCGCGTGCGTCTCTCCTATATGCTTACACCCAAAGGGCGTATCTGGTCCGAGGCAACGATTGCCCGTCTGGCAGAAGACAGATTTTTGCTGTGTGGTCCAACCCTGGCTGTCGATCGAGACTTCGACTGGCTGACTGCCGCCTGTGGCGATGCCGATGTACAGTTGACCAAGGGATACGCTCGGGATGGCGCACTTTTGGTGATGGGGCCAAAATCCCGCGATCTTTTGCAAGGCCTTACCACTGCCGACCTGAGCGCGGCCAGTGCCCCTTGGATGAGCCTGGCCGAGATCGAAATCGCTGGTATTCCGGTCACCGCAATGCGGGTCAGTTATGTCGGGGAACTAGGGTGGGAGCTTCATGTCGCGACCTCAGACCTGATCGCTCTGTACGAGGCAATCTGGACCGCCGGCTCTCCGCATGGCATCTGCGAATTCGGTTCATACGCGCTCAATGCGATGCGCATCGAGAAAGGGTATCATGGTTGGGGCACGGATTTTGGCGTTGAATATACGCTGTTCGATGCTGGTCTTTCCAAATTCGCGAATATGTCCAAGACAACATTCTTCGGTCGAAAAGCTGTTGAGGAACAGGCCGAAAAAGAAGCTGCATGGACCTTTATCGGACTGGAGGTCACCGATGCCGGGCCAGAACCTTTGCCGTCTGACCCGATCCTTCGAGGAGACCGGGTGATCGGATATTTGACATCGGTTTCGATGGGATATCGAACGGGTAAGTTGTTGGCGCTTGGTTATGTGGAAAACGGCGCACTTGGAATAGGAGAAATCTGTTCAGTACAGGCCTTCGGAGAGATGCGCGCGGCGATACGCCATTCCCATCATGTATACGATCCGAAGAACGAAAGACTAAGGTCCTAGCCGAACCCGCCGTTCTCTGAAGACCACTGCGCGAGGGCTTGGGCAACTTTCAGGATGGGGCCTGCACCTTTGTCCTCGGAACGGATCAAAGCAACCCAGGGCACGTCTATCCCGTTCTTGCCAACGCGCACTCCGACAATGCGTCCTGCTTTGATAGCCGGGCGCACAGCCCAACCAGCAAGCACGCTGCTACCTTGGTCGGCGGCTACCAATTCGACGATGGCTGCAGGCATCTCTACCGTTGTGGTCCAGCGTGGGTACCTTCCAGAGGGTCGGAACAACCGGGCAAATTCGCGATCCGGCTCGGGCGTCAATGTGTAGGTGATGAATTCTTCCCCTTCAATGTCGCTGCCTTCGACATAGGTCTTTGCTGCAAGGGGATGATCCGGCGCGAAAATGAACAGCAACTCGTCCCGGAACAGCGGGATTCGATGCGTCCCGACCGGCGTTGCCTCTCCGGACGTCACCACAATGTCGGCACGCCTGTTGGAAAGCGCGCCGACAGGTTCACGCGTCTCGCTCGCCATGACCTGCAGCTCGATTCCAGGCAAATGGGTTTGCAGATAGCGGATAAACTCGGGCAACCAATGGTAGGCGCTGTAGGCTTCGACTGCGATGCGCACGACATGTTCAACACCACGATCCATCCGCCGGACATCGCGTTCGGCGCGGTCCATTTCCGATAGAACGCGATCCGCAACCTCAGCAAGGTATTCCGCCGCTGGGGTCATGCGCAGACGTTTGTGTATGCGCGTAAACAGAACTATATCCAAACGTCGCTCGGCTTCTTTGATGCGATGTGACAGAGCTGACGAGGTGACGCCCAAAGCCTCGGCCGCATCATTGACACGTCCATGCTCGGCAATCGCACGGATCATCTTTAGATGACGCAAATCAAGAAAGGGACCGTCTGCCATGCTAACCTGAGAGGAATTCACAAAAACAGGGGCTTTCTTTATTGTGATTCATCGCAGGTCAAGTGGAAACTTTGATCGCGCCAAACGACAGAAAGCGCGATGACAAAGTCAAACCGTCAAGAGTGGCGAGCGCGGGCGCGCAACGTGTTGCGTGCTGATGAGTATGGCAACTTTGAACCGGATTTTGTCTTGAAGACAGATCACGGACCGCTCGTTTGGGATGAAAGGTGCCTTGTGAACTTAGACAAGCAATGTCAGCCCAGACCGGACATTCCCAACTCGACTTTGCAATTCCTAAGAAGCGCAACGAAGCTGGCATTCGACCATGTCATTCAAATGCTCGTTCTCTTAGCCAAGACCTCTTGCAAGTGCTTTGTGAAGACGCGGGCAGACGGCTTCGTGTGGCGACCACCCGCAAGTAGCGCATTCACTTCGACGTTTCCGATTGTCCAATCAGGCAGCAATTGCACAAGACTTCCTGCTTCCAACTCGTTCCTGCAACTCCAATAGGACGTGCTGACAATGCCTAACCCGGCGACTGCAGCGGTGGTTGTAGTTTCATTGACGGAAATCATCAGTTGGCTTTCGACACGAATGGATTGGACCTTACCGCCCTTTTCAAAGCTCCATCCCACCTTTCCGATGCTTGATGGACCAAGGATAATCTGGTGATCTACCAAATCAGAGGGCTGCTTCGGGGTGCCAGTTTTTTCCAGATAAGAAGGGGCGGCAACAACGACCCTGGGTGTCGAGCCCAATTTACGCGCGACCATCGTAGAATCTTCCAACGGTCCAAATCGGATGGCAACGTCGATAGCCTCATCAATCAAATCCTGCATCGAGTCGGTCAGAACAAGATCCACTTTCAGCTTGGGATGTTGTTCTAGAAACGGCGGCAGAGCGGGTATGATCTCCCGTTGTGCAAAACTTGCCGCTGCCCCGACTCGTAAACGACCGCGCAGTTCGCCAGTACCCCTGACAAAGTGGTTTGCTTCCTCGATATCAGAGAGGATCGGCTCGATGCGCGTCAGATATTCTTCCCCGGCTTCTGTCAGCCGAACAGCATGCGTTGAGCGTACAAACAGCTGAACGCCCAGCTCTTTCTCAAGGTTGGAAATGATCCGGGAAACCGACGGCTGAGACTTTCCGGTTTCTTTTCCCGCCGCAGTAAAGCTGCCGGTGCGCGCGACCCGCGAAAACAAACGTAGCGTGGAGAAGTTATCTGACATTCATATTTCGAATAACCATTAGGCCCATTTGAAGCCTACCCTCCAAACTCCTTATGAGCAACTATTGAACGCGATGGCAGGCGATCAATAACTCGGGCCCGCCAAATTTTGAAAACTTCAGTGCAAACGCTTTCTGAAAGGGAATATCAAATGGCAACGTACATTCAGCACACTGTCGACACGGCTCCTGAAGGTTCCAAACCGGTTCTTTCAGCAATCAAAGGCAAAATGGGCTTTGTGCCAAACCTGATGGCGACAATGGCTGAGTCCCCTGTTCTGGTCGAAAGCTACATGACCATGATGGGCATCTTCGAGAAGACTGATCTGACGCCAACCGAACGCGAGATCATTCTGATGACGAACAACCGTCTGAACGGCTGTACTTATTGCATGGCTGCACACACAGCCGTTTCGAAGATGGCCGGTGTGGATGACAGTGTGATAAAGGCACTGCGCACAGGCACGCCAATTGCGGACGCCAAACTTGAGGCGCTGCGCACATTCGCTGAAACCATCAACGAAACGCGCGGATGGGCCAGCGATGAACAGGTCGATGCATTGATCGAAGCCGGGTATTCAAAGCAGACTGTTCTAGAGGTCATCGCCGGGACTGCTCTCAAGGTATTCTCGAACTACACGACCCACATCGTGAACCCGCCGCTCGACAAGGCTTTTGAGCCAATGGCATGGGCCCCCGAAACCGCTGCAAAGGTAGAATGATCAGAGATACTCTCCACTTCTTTGGCGTCTCGAAATTCCTGGTTCGTTAGGGGGAGTGACCACCGCCCAATAGAAGAGGCCTCACGAGATTGAATTCGCATTGGGCCGCCCGCAATCAGGAATTCCAGCAAACGAGCGTCGTGCTTTTAGCACGGCGCTGTCTTTGTTTCAGAATGCGCCTGTCCCAAGTGTAAGTCGCAAATCGGGTCATTCGTTTTCCGAATAACCGTTACACAAATTCGCTAACTACCACCGTTTTCCCGACTGACCAATTATCAGCACAGGCGGCACAAAAGATCCCTGACCCCGCCAGAGAACGCAATTTAAGAAGTGGAAAAGACATGACCCTCCAAGATCAACTCGACGGCTTCAAAGCCCAATTCAAAACCATGGCTCCCGAAGGTGCTTTCGAAACCTTCGCCCGTTCAACACAAGAGCTGATCGACAGCGGCCAGGCCGATCGCGCACTGAAAGCGGGTGACGCTGTGCCTGACTTCGTGCTGACGGATTCTGATCGCAACCCCGTCGCGCTGAAAGATCTGTTGGCCAACGGGCCGGTTGTTATGACGTTCTACCGTGGTGTTTGGTGCCCCTACTGCAACATCGAGCTGAAAGCGCTTGAGGAGGTTGCCGAGGACATCCGCTCACGTGGTGCGACGCTTGTCGCAATCTCGATGCAGGGCGCGGCGGACAGCCGAAAGTCGCAGAAGGACAACGAGTTGAGCTTCCCGATCCTGACCGACAAGAACGGCGAGCTGGCGGAAAAGCTTGGTATCCGCTGGACGTTGCAAGATTACGTCATTCCGATCCACGATGGGTTTGGCGTTCACTTGCCGCGCATCCATGGCGATAGTCAATGGAACCTACCGATGCCTGCACGTTACATCGTCGATACCGATGGCACCATCGCCTACGCCGAGGTGAACCCCGACTATACCCGCCGTCCTGAACCTTCGGACTTGTTCCCTGTTCTCGACACCCTGGCGGCTGCAGCCACCGCTTAACTCGGCTACGCGCCTCGCAAGGCGAGGCGCAGCCACTCATTCCTTAAACCCTGCATTTTCGTGACCGATGAGCCACTGCGGGCAACCCGACTAGACCTCGAAAGGACTTTCGAAATGAAAGGCAAACTTATTCTTCCCTATATCATGCTGAACATGCTGTCTGGTGTTGGTTCGGCCGTCATGTTCTGGATGTCGGGCTATGATCCAATCTGGATCGGCACATTCTTTGCGACGTTCACGATGCCGTTCTTCCTGATGGTGCTGGCCGGCGCATTGGGCATCGCCCGGACCTCGAAGAACTTGCCGGTGATCCAACTTATTAACCTGACTGCCTTGGCATGGGTGATCTATCAAGTTTCCGCGCGCGGCGGTTTCACTGCCACCAGCGAATACGTGGCCGTGGGACTGGCGTTGTTTGGCGCGATCACCATGCAATGGTACATCCACATCTTCTCGAACTATGGCCGCAAGCCAAGCACGGCTATCGTAAAGGGCAAAGCGCTGCCTGAATTGCAGCTGCAACGTCTGAACGAAACCAGCACAACCTCGGCGTCCTTCGCGGGCGAAAAGACCTTGCTTGTGTTTTTCCGCGCCAACTGGTGCCCCTTTTGTATGAACCAACTCAAGGAAGTGAAAGCAAAGGCGGATCAACTGGCGAAGGTGGGCGTGCAGGTGAAATTCATCTCTAACCAAGGCATCAAGAACTCGAAAAAGCTTGCAAAGGACTTCGACCTTCCTGCGCATTTCGAGATCTTTCAGGACAACGATCTGGCGGCTGCCAAGGCTTTGGGTATCGAAGATTTGGGTGGCGCTCCTTCTGGGATGCCCGGTTATCCTAACGATACCGTCAAAGCGACTGTCATTGCTCTGGATGAAGACGGCAAGGTGATCTTTGGCGATGAGACGGACAACTACCGCATCCGCCCTCATCCCGACACGTTCTTACAGGTCTTCGAGTCGCGTGGCAGCGTCCGGGCATTCTCAGCAGCTTAAAAACTCTGACCAACCAAATCCTAGTGCCGCGCGGTCTTGCGCGGTACTTTAAGCGTTGACGCTCCACCCAAGGCTCAATGGTGATGTTCTCTGCAACATGCGCCAGCGACTGGTCGCCGCTACGCCGACCTTTAGAATAGCCGCAAACTCTAAGATGCGGAACTTTGCGGCCATTCGTTCTGACGATCCGAGTGACTGCCTTAAATCCGAGGCAGCCTGGGATCAGCGACAGAACTCGTTATGAGCCACGTCATGACTTCCACCACGGGCTTATTGGTTTTTGCGGCGCGAGGCATTAGGACGTAGAAGTCGTTCCCGCCAGCATCCCACGTCTTGCCCACCTCAACCAAGCGACCGGAATCAAGATCATGAGCCACCAGAAAGCGGCTCACCAAAGCAACACCTTGACCGGCAATGGCTGCATCGACTGCGAGTGACGTCTGGCTCAGGCGAAGGCCTCTAGGCGCTTGGTCCTGAGCACCCAAATGCGTAAGGTAACGCGGCCAAAGGTCGTGGGTGTCATGGATCTTGGGCAGCTTGGACAACGTTTCCGGCTCAAGCGGATACCGGTCGTCGCTAATTAGCGACGGCGCGGCAACTGCGATCAGTGTTTGCCTGAACAGCAACGTCGCTTCCAGCGAGGCACCAAACGGCGGTGATCCCTGGCGCACTGAAAGGTCGATCCCGTCACTATGAAAGCTGGATACCTTTTCTGTGGCCATAATCCGCAAATCTATATCTGGGTGAGTTGCTGTGAAGTTCGGCAGATTGGGAATCAGCCATTTCGCGGCAAAAGTCGGAGTAACACTGATAAGGACCTTGTTCGGCTCTGGCTTCAACTCGGCAGTTGCAGATCGAAGGTCTGCGAACACTGCAGCGACCCGGCCGTGAAAGCTGCGCCCGGCAGATGTAAACGCCAGGCCCTTTGGCACTCGCTCAAACAAGACCACATCCAGATGCGCTTCGAGCTGGCGCACCTGCTGAGCGACGGCCCCTTGAGTGACACCTAATTCATCAGCGGCTGCGCGAAAACTGAGGCGACGACCTGCTGCATCAAAAGCACGCAAGCTGTTGAGAGGGGGAAGTTCTGCCATACTGCAATAGTATTTCTATTGGCATATAACATCAATTCTCAATCGAATTTCACGAAAGCAACAATGATAATAGGCTCGACCATAGAAGGACTCCAGTTATGACAGTAGATAAAGTAGCGCTGATCACGGCAGGCGGCAGCGGTATGGGCGCGGATGCAGCCCGCAAATTGGCTGCAGACGGGTTCAAGGTCGGCATCCTGTCGTCGTCCGGCAAGGGTGAGGCACTTGGCGTTGAACTGGGTGGCTTTGGCGTTACAGGTTCTAATCTTGATGGTGAAGCTCTGACTGCATTGGTCGAGGGTGCGAGGGCTCGCTGGGACCGCGTTGATGTCCTGGTGAACTCTGCTGGCCACGGGCCAAAAGGTCCGGTCCTCGAGATCAGCGACGAGGACTGGCATCAAGGCATGGAAGTCTACTTAATGAATGTCGTCCGCCCGACCAGGCTGGTCACACCCATGATGCAAGCGCAAGGCGGCGGTGTGATTATCAATATCTCAACGTTTGCGACATTCGAACCTGACCCTCTATTTCCGACTTCCGGCGTATTCAGGGCCGGACTTGCCGCATTCACGAAGCTCTACTCAGACAAATATGCATCAGACAACATCCGCATGAACAACGTCCTTCCTGGTTTCATCGACAGCCTGCCCGAAACCGCAGACCGCAAGGCGCGTATTCCCATGGGTCGCTACGGCTATGCATCAGAAGTCTCATCACTAATTTCATGGCTCGCGTCTGAAAATGGTGGGTACATGACGGGTCAAAACCTGCGCGTTGATGGAGGTTTGACCCGTGCCGTCTGACACCGTTTCCCTTGGATCATCTCGCGAGCGCGTTGTGTTTGCAGTCAAATGGGGGGGCGTCCGCCATCCAGATCATGGGATACACAGCGACGGGGTTCGGTTGGACGCCGTGGAACCTCTACCTATTTCTTGTCGGTGTTGTGGGCTGGTTTACCGTAGGCGCATTATGGAATGACAAGGCCTTGATGCTTGTCCATCTGGTTGCACTTGGAGCCATGATTGCCGGTATGACGAATAACTGACAAGCGAAAGCAGCCATTCGAGTTGTTCGCGGCATTAGGTACCTTGGGCTCATCGCAAACCTTCTCTGCACGCAAGACCAATGGTTGCTATCGGGCGGCCTGAAGTGATGGTGCGTTGGATCCGCAGATGAGCTGATCATTCAACCAAAGGTCGATTCAGATAACACCAGTACAGCGGTGTTCGCAGGATGTTAGGCCGTGGTTTAGCGTAGGTATTTGTCGTAGATGATCGAGTGCAGAGAAAGAAGGTTTTTGAAGTTGCAGGCCGCGATCATCGCTTGGTGAAACTCTCAATCATATCTTTTTCAAGTTTCTTTCTCTGACTCGTCGCCCTTCAGGAGCTGCTGTTCCATCTATGGACCCGAAAATGTGTGGAATGCTAAAACGCTATTATAGGCTACGATTGCGTGCGCGCAGAGTACGGCAATGAGCCACAAGCGCACACGAAATGGATCAAGAATGACAGGCGCTCTATCAGCCTTCTGGTGAGTACCAGATTGGCGAAGTATAGGCGCGCTCCTGCCCGATCAATGTCGCTTCTTCGGGTATGTCAGCGCCAAGGCGTACTTTATCGTAGACAACCCAACGTGGCGTCGGGATTTCAATGACACGAGCGTAGTAGAAAGCGTGTTCGGAGGCATCGAAATCCGGGTCTGTCCAGATCGCAGCCAGTTCTGGAGCTCCGATAGTGTTCACGTAGTTTGCTGCTTCCAGATCAACCGTGTTGCCTATTGCTGGCAGTTTCCCATCTGCTTGCGGTTCACGGTCACCCGACCACACCACGTCATAGACCTTTTCGGACAGGTTTCCGTCGCTATCCATCCAGCCTTTTACAATCTGGATGCGGTCGAGGTTTGCTCCGACAGGGTCGCGCAGTGCATAAACCATAAAGGTAGGAGCATCCGTTGTGGCAGGGCGCAGATCAGCTCCCATCGGTACGCCTTTTTCGTAGCCCACAAAGGCAGGTGCGCGCGACCGCAGGTCGTCGTCGTTGAACTCCCAACCGCCAAAGAACCGCACTGCCATACGCGGACCGGTCGTTGCGTAGACCTCTCGGCGCACCATTGCGTCCCACAGGCTGGCGCGGGTGTTTTCTTCGGCCCAAACACCGGTGTAACCCGAAGCGACCAGCGACCAGCCAGGGAAAATTCCGTTCTCGGTTTCTGTGAACGGATGTGCCGCTCGGGTCAGTGACGGCTCGGCATTGGTTGCTTTACCAAAATAGTTATCACTGTCCGCAGTCGTGAGCGACGTATGACTGTCCGTCGCGCCGGAGAACCCGAATTTGTAGGGGTTCACGCCTGTGCGGGCCTCAATAGCAAAGCCCTGCTTTAACGCCTCGCGGGCGTATTCGCCGGCAAGCATGTCTGGAGTTTTCGCTTCCGTCAGATCGAGGTTGCCTGCGTCCCATGTCTCGTAATTAGCGAACTCGTCATCCGGGCTGAGTGCGGGGTGAGCCTCACCATCGCCCTTGATCTGGGTAATTTCATACAGCGGTTCCCATTTGATGCGCGCCATCGCATAGGCTTCATCCACCGGTTCGCCGTTGTAGCGTGTCTCGGACGGAAACATGATGCCGTTCGAAAGGTTGCCGTTGTGGGACAAAGCAAAGGCCTGCCCGCCGGTGCTGGCTTCATAGTTCTCCAACCACTTATATAGGTCCAATGGGTCAGTCGAGCCGACAGGCGGTTGCGTGACCATTGGCTGCACCTGTTTGACCCTGTCGGCATTGTCGCGAAAAATGACATTGCGGTGCATGTTGTTGCCGCGGATTAACGACGTCCATTCAAAGCCGTGGAATGCAGTGAAATCTCCTGGGTCATTGAAGGTTTCAACGGTATCGATCATGTTTTCCCAGACAGAGGCATAGATCGGTGAACCTGGTGAGTAATCTTTGACTAAGTCCGGGTCCATGTTTCCTTGTGAGAAAGTCGTAATCAGGTCCAATGCTGCTGCGGCAGAGGCTTCGCCGCCTTCTTGAAGGGCTCGCGACCAGCGCGCTCCCTGTTCAGAGTCCATGATATTCGGTGCGCCTTTCGCCAGATCGGTAATCATACCCATACCGTCGGAATGCTCGGTGGTCACGATCCAGTCCAGCGGTCGCGCCAGTTTGACGGGCTGCCCCGACGCCGAGACGACCTCTTCACCGCGCGCAAAGCGCAACATTGTCTCAAGGCCGGTCGTATTGCCGAAGAGGCCTGCGTCCATCGAGAGACCGGTGTGAATATGGGTGTCCCCCCAATATACCTGCGATGGAAAGCTGCGCTGCGCGTTGGGTGAATAGGCTTTGCCGGGATAAAGGTTTTGAATGGACTCTTCAGAGGGTACGAACTGTGCGTGGGCCGCGCCTGCAAAAAGACACATGGCAGAGAAGACAGCGGTATTTAGGCACTTACACATAAAAGACCTCCAAGAACTTGCTGCGAAAAAAACCGCGGTATTGGCAAAAGAGTTGATATTCAAAACTACACTTTTCGAACCAATGATACAGTTTCGCCTTAGCCGTGTCTTTTAGTTTCCGCTTAGTTGCTCGACTTGCGAGTCCGACATACCCCGATCTCGCGGATGCGGCAAAGCGGACTGAGCCTTCAGCATCTCGGTTGGTTGCTGGATGTCTACCAAGTTCGCTTGAGTTCGCCATTGCCCTCTATTTACTTCCAATAATCGATCCAATTGTTTTGAGCCAACTTGAACAGTAATTGGACACGACCTACTATCGAGTATCTGCAAATCTCAGAGCTTGCGGCTGAGCAGCAGATCAAGGGTAGACCCGATTGAGGAAATAAAGCAGACCTTGTTCGAAAGAGAACGCAGGGCTGCTCTGTCGTGCATTCTGTGAGTTCGCCGACGCTTTAGTATTGCCCGTGTGATTAATGTCCGGTCAGGGTCGATGATCAATTCTGAACTCGGGATCAAAAAACTTTCCGGCTGTCACTCAGCGGCTATGAACTTTATCAGCACGTTGCGGGTTATACGTTCCACCTGTTGATCCTTGCAGATAAGTCCCATGACCCATTCGCATGTGCCGGCAGTGAAGACTTCCCCTTTGCCGCGCCGCCAATGCACGATGACACCATTTCCGCGCTTGCTGCGATCCAGTGTTTCGTCCGAAACCGCTCTGAATTGGGCTTTTGCTTTGAACTTCGCGTCACCGTCACCGATGTAAGCAGTCTCACCCCATATCCTGTGATCGGGTTCGATATTCGTCGCCAGTCCCATTGCCAAGATTTCCATGCCCGGGTCTGCGCCGTCCTTTCCCGTGGCATAGGGCAGACCGTCCTGCACTTGATAGTCCACGCCGTCGACCTCATAGCCGAATACGCGCGACTTGGCCCCCAGTTGGTCACCATACCCGAGCTCTGTGCCTGCCATCACCCAGTGATCGGGTCGGTAGACGGTAAAGCCGCCGCTACCATGCCCCACGCAGCGCCCCAGCCCAGCGTAGATTCCCTTGAGACCGTTCACCCCGAAGGTTTGTGCACCGGGCCAATTGACCGGTGAAACCTCCCAGGCGGTGGTCACAAGTCGTTCTTGATCGGTGCCTAAGAGCGGGTCCTCATCGGCCCTATATTTAAAGCAGACCTGAATGCGGCCTTTATCTTCGATGCGTGTCTGCCAAAGGAAGTTCCCGGCAAACCGAGCTACTTTGCCACCGTTTTCAACATACCGGTCCACCGAGTGTCTCATGTTGGCAGACCAATATTCGTCATGCCCAACGAAGATTGTACATCTGTAGTGATTCAGAAGATCAGGCTGTTCCTCAAGATCATGTTGCGTGGCGATATCGAATTCGAATCCTTCGGCCTCGAGCCAGTGGGCAAAATGGCGTTCGTAGCTGGCCCAACCTGCTGACGCATATTTCTTGGAGTAGCCATAGGAATAAGCCCACTCCATATAAGGGTAACGAACTATTGTCCCAGGCTTGTGAGGAGTTTCAGGGACGGCGCGAGGGGCACCAGCGGGAAGCTTGCAAAAACCTCTGCTCCATGGTCGCTGGGTTGATACCCTAGGGGAAAAGGCATTGCGCTTCGGTCCTGTGATCCCCTCGTAATGGTTCGACCCGCCCCAACAGTTATAGGCAAGCCACGTGCCGGTCGCGCAGACCAAAACTATACGTGGTCTATCGGAATCCGCTGCACTGCGCACGAGGATCAGGTGATGTTCCTCAACCCGGTCACCGTCCCGTTCGGCACTAAGCGTAATCAGATAACCGCCCGGGCGCCATTCCGTCGGGATGGTGAATTCGTGGCTTGCCTGCCAATTGCATCCTGTGACCGAGCAATCGAGAGGTGTCTCCTGATGGCTGCCAATCAAACCCTCTTTGCGCAAAACGGGCTCATAGACAGATCCGTCCCGACCGACTTCCATATCCCATGTCTCAGCAGTCGTCGAAACATGCAGCGCGACTGTGTCGCCGGGCGCATAGCTCATGCGGGGAGTGTAGCCCCAGATTTCCAGAACAGCTTCGTCTCGAGCCGGTCCGATGTAGTAGTTGTCGAGGATGTGTCGCGCCTTGGCGCGAGATCGGGGGGTGGTGGCTGGAGATGGCCCTTCTGAAGATGTCATTTGCCTATTCCGGTAGGTATTTTGCAGACCAGCTTTCGCTGGCCGCGCCGGACGCGATCATGGTTTCAATTTGGCCTTCGGAAAAGCCCAAATTCAAAAGTATGCGACGCGTGTCCGCACCATATGTCGGCATTGGGTCTGGAATGGTGATCTTTGCCCGTGACGGGCGCACCGCATTGGGTGCGACCAGATCGCACCAGCGGCCCATTGGATGCAGGTCATGGCGAATGGTGCTGAACGTATTTAGGGTTAGGTCAACTTCGCCTGCGCTTTCCGACTGCAGCGCTGCGTCGCGTGTTTCGTGCAAAGAGCCCAACGGCATGACGGTGGACGACGTCTCTTCGAACGCCTTGGCCCAGAATGAAGCGGGATGTGTAGCGAAACGTTCCATCAGAGCCGTGGTCAATTGATCCTCGGGGATTGCTGCCAAATCCGCCAAGCCGTTGACCGCACGCAATGCGTTCTGCCGCTCAGTTGGGGCAGCGAAGAACATCCAGACATCCGAGGCCCGATAGCAGTGATAGAATGGACCCCAGCCCAGCGCCTCTCTGCCGGAAGGTTCGTCAAAGGGTGCGCGCCCGTCAAAATCGTACATCAGCTGCGCCTGGATCAGGTTCCCGGCAGCAGCCAATGCGGCGCGGGCGATGCCACCTTTGCCGGTTTTTTGCAAACGCAGCAGGGCGGCCCCCAAAGCAACGCAGGCGCAATAGCCTGTCAAAACGTCAATTGTGCCGAAATGGGCGTGTTCCTCGGGTGTTTGCATGCCGCCTCCAAACCGAACCATTACGCCGGTCGCGGCTTGCGCAAGATCGTCATAACCTAGGTGGTCGGATTTCGGACTCCACGCAGGGCCGCCAAAGGCATCCAGTTGCACCAGGATTAGGCGCGGGTTGATCGCGGCCAGTTTTGCCTCGCCCAGCCCAAGCGCATCGCGTTGTTCATCTGTGCCGTTCATGGTGACGACATCGCTGTCGGCAACCAGACGGCGCAGAGCGTCCTGTCCATCCTTAGTGCGCAGGTTCAACAGAACGCTGTCCTTCCCTCGGTGGGCGTGCAGTCCAAACACCACCGTGTTCCAAGGATCAACCGAGGGTTCGACCGGCTGAACGGACGTCACTTTGGCACCGAACCGGGCAAGGGTCGAGCCGATGGTCGGCCCCGCGATCACATTGGTCAGATCCAGCACCTTCAAGCCGTCAAGCCAGCCATTGGTTGCTGTGCCGAATTGGCCTGATCGTCTCGCCTCAGCGAGAATTTTGGCAACAGGTGTGCTGTCTGGCTCGGGCCCCGGACGTTTGTTCAAAGCGCCTGTGTCGTCCGCCAGCCAGGCCACATTGCCCATCTGCCGCATCTTACCGTGGCGAGGGTCATCCACTTCGATTATCAATCCCGACGTCAATGCATGTGGATCGGCCAACCACTCGTGGCCAAAACGCTGTGCGGTTGCAGGTGCCTTGGCCGCGCCAAACAGCTCTTCCCACTCATGCGACGGTCGCGTCAGAAAAGCCGCCTTCATAGCAGATGACACCCGTTCGCGATCCTGTTCCCCCACAGGGTAATTGCGAAGCGCCCATTCATCTGGCCAATCCGCCTTGTCCAGATAAGCGTCGAAGTCGGGCAGTTCGTCGGCCAACTGTTCCAATCCTAGGGTCTCCAGCACCCTGCGGGGGTGAGTCTTCACGCTGCCAGCCACGACGTAGAACCCGCGCCCGTCAGCGCAGGTATAGGTGCGATAAAATGGATCGAGGAATTCCTCTAGCTCGGCAAAGCTTAGGTCGGTCGGCAACCCTTCAGCGGCGCGACGGTCCAGTTCTACCTCGCGGGGAGATTTGTAGCGTTCTGGATAATCCTCAATCTGTTCGCAATTGTAGACGAGCCCCTCGAGTAAAGCAGAGGCCAGGGGTACCTCGATATGCTCACCGCCATTGTCATCACGCGCAAGCAAAGCGAATTGAACTGCCATCGCTCCAAATGCCGCTCCATAGGCTGAAGCCAAGGTCAAAGGAGTAAACGAGGGGTTGATCCCCATCAGACGGCGGTTCAACCCCATATCGGTAAACTGCCCTGTACGGGCGGCGATGATTGCTTCCCACGCGGGTAGGTCGGCCAGCGCTGGATCTCCAGATGCGAAGCCCGGTAATGACAGCGAAACTATTCGTGGATTGATCGCAAATAAGTTCTTCGGCCCTAACCCCAGCCGCTCCATAACTCCGGGACGAAAGTTCTCTATCACGACGTCCGAACGCGCAATGAGATCGCGTGCGGTGGCAAGGTCTTGTGGCGACTTGAGGTCGAGTGTCATCGCCGTTTTCCCACGCGAAAGCATATCGGTCGCGGGCTCTTTCAGACGCGGCCCGCCAGGCGGATCAATGCGGATTACCTCGGCCCCCATATCGGCCAGCATCAGGCCGACGAGGGGACCGGCCAGATACTGGCCAAAATCGAGCACCCGGATGTGTTCCAGAGGGCGAGTGGTCATTTAGATCTCTCCAATTGTGGGGGCAATTCTCCCTGTTTGGAACGAGTTTAGGAGCTTGGGGGTCACCAATACTGCGCCAATCCCGACATAGTTTGTGCGGTTTTTGGTGAGAGACCGACTAGGCCGCCTCTATCTTGTTGTCTGCAATGGCAGTTTCGTCACGCGTTGCGGCATTACGTAAGCGTGAGTCTCTTACACCTGCAGCGAGTACCGGCAATGCGGGCTGGATACGCAATAAAACAATACCCATCGAGTGACCGCTTTGGGCCAACTTCAGCATATCGTGTTTCCTCTCTTTGGGAGGCACGTCCAGTTTACAGATCTGAGATATTGGCTTTAGTTTAACGACAAGCACGAGCAAAATTAGAATTCATTGGAAAGGTTGAAGGGTGTGTTTTTAAAGCGAGCTGTATCGGTATTTACTGCTCTGATGCTGGCGGGATGTGCAACGATTGCCACTCCTCCTTCGGCACCCATCCCAAACTCTAGCCGCGCAAGCGCACCGGTCAGTCCTCAGCAGGCGCAAATTAGATTCCGCCAGGTCGCCTCTCGAATTGAGCCCGTGGCAGAGCGAGAATGCCGCCGCCTCAGTTCTGGCGTGAATTGCGACTATTTGATCCGCATTGATCCAAACAAACAAGCTCCCTCAAACGCCTACCAGAGTTTAAGCAAGTCGGGGCGTCCGGTTATCACAATGACCCAAGCTCTGATACGAGATGTCAACAATACCGACGAACTTGCATTTGTTATGTCTCATGAAGCCGCTCACCACATACAAGGGCACTTGGCACGCCGCGCTCAGAACGCGGCAGCCGGTGCGATGATTTTGGTCGGTCTGGCAACAATCGCCGGGAGCGGGGCGAACGACATCGCCGCAGCGCAAGATATTGGAGCCTTTGTAGGTGGGCGCAGCTATTCAAAGGACTTTGAGTTGGAAGCAGATCGGCTAGGCACGGTCATTGCTTACAAAGCGGGTTATGATCCGCTCAAAGGTGCGCTGTACTTCGCACGCGTTCCTGACCCCGGCGATCGCTTTCTAGGGACGCATCCTCCCAACGCGCAAAGATATTATGCGGTTCAAGCGACTATGGCACAGATTGGTGGTTGACTAATTCTAATCTCGGGGATGCACAGAACCGCGAAGCGTGAACTCCAGAAAGCCTTGAATTTTGCGCCTGCAGCGAGTGATCGGTTTCTCCATGCCCCGGTTTTCCCGGTTCAACGGCAGCAAAGGGCGGGGTGCGAGTTGTGCTATGCCCCAATCGTTAGCGATTAAAAGATCCGATGCTGAGTTGGCGGTGGAATAAATAGGTCGATTTCACACATAAAGTACCGCCTCTTGCTGTGCGATGATCTCTTGGGCGAAGGGCTGGAAATCAGCGCATTCGATTGAAAGCGACACTTAGCGTGCCGCGCAATGCAAAAGTTCGGCACCCAATTCTATTATCTTCAAAATCCGAATTATAAATCCGCAAGTAGGCAATTTATCTGTAATTTTCTCGATGCTAAATCTTTTTTGCAGACGCAACGGAGCTTTGGCAGGAGACGCAAATGACACGGACGGCCACAGTCAACTACCATGTTCACAAGCCATATCGGCAGGTCTTTGAACTCGATGCAGGCGGGATTACAGGAAATTTGATTTCCCCAGAATTGGCGCCGACATCCATTGCGCTGGCAGATAACCGTGCGACGACCACGTCAGTTACATTTGCGTCTGATGCCGTTGAATTCACACCGCTTAAAACGCAGGTGAAAGACTTTACTGGCGACGCCTGGAAAACGGCATACGACGCTGAGCTGACAGCGATGCTATTGGACAGGCTGGGCGCACGCGAGGTCGTGGTTTTTGATCACACCGTTCGGGTGGACGATCCCCATGCAACGCGCAAACCCGCGCGAAATGTCCACAGTGACTACAGCAAAGATGGAGCCGAGCAGCGCCTTGTTGATCTGTTGGGCGCCGTGGCCGCAGTTGAATGGGCGCAAGGTCACTATGCCTTCGTCAATGTCTGGCGTCCTTTGGAGCATCCTATCAATTCAGCGCCCCTTGGTTTTGTTCGCCCGTCATCAGTTGACCCCTCTGACTGGATTCTGCTGGATCTGATCTATCCCGATCGCAAAGGACAAATCATGGGGCTGGTGGGAAACCCTGAACACGAATGGGTCTATCAATCAAAAATGATGCCGGACGAGGTGGTCGTCTTCAACATCTACGACAATCAAGGACTGCCGTCGATTGCACACAGCGCACTTGAAATGGTCGAAGATCCAAACGTCACCACCGTTCGGAAAAGCATCGAGAGCCGCACTTTGGTGCGTTATTAAAGGAGGGTCAGACATGTTGGATAACAGTCATACCGCAGAGTTTGCCCGGATAAATGTGGCCTACAACCGGGTGTTTCGTCCGGGCCGGCTGAGCATTGGCCTTGTGTTGCCGCTCGAAGCCTATGCCGTCGGCGCCGATCCGACGCTGCGGGGCCATCTAGAAGCGGCACAGAGGGCAGAGGATCTTGGGTTTGCAGCACTTTGGCTGCGCGACGTGCCCTTCAATGTTCCAAGCTTTGGAGATGCCGGACAGGTTTTTGATCCATTTGTCTATCTGGGTGCGCTTGCAACGGCGACGAACCGGATTGCGCTTGGAACATCCAGTGTCATCCTGCCATTGCGTCACCCTGCTCATGTGGCCAAGGCCGCGGCGACGGCAGATGTACTCTCGGGCGGGCGATTGCTGTTGGGTGTTGCTTCCGGTGACCGGCCCGAAGAGTATCCGGCGATGAACCAGGGTTATGACGACCGCGGGGCACGTTTCCGCGACAGCGTTGATTACATCCGGGCGGTAGGATCGGATTATCCGACGCATGAAAGCGGGCAGGGTACACTGTCTGGTGGGATCGACCTATTGCCAAAGCCGCATGGGACGCACCTGCCGATGCTCATTACCGGTGGTAGCCAGCAAACACCCGACTGGGTGGCACAGAACGGAGACGGCTGGATGACCTATCCACGCAACGCGGCGGCTCAGGGACAGGTTATCGCCGATTACCGGCGACGCGTGAAGGCGGCAGGCCAACCGGATAAGCCTGTCATGCAATCGCTCTATGTCGATGTCCTTGCCGATCCTGCTGCTCTTCCGCGCCCGATCCACCTTGGGTTCCAGTCTGGAACCGATTTCCTGTGCAGCTACCTGCGCGAGATTGAAACGCTCGGGGTCAATCACGTCGCACTGAACCTGAGGTTCAATCAAGCACCTATCGATAAAACCCTCGAACATTTGGCGGACACATTGCTGCCTGACTTTTCCTAAAGGATCAGACCGATGACCAAGACTATTCTCATTACAGGTTCAACCGACGGCATTGGCTTACTCACGGCAAAGAAACTGGCAGCCGATGGGCACCAAGTGCTCTTGCACGGACGTAGTGCGTCTAAATTGGAGCGCGCCGCAGCCGAAGTCGGCGGCGATGTCGAAACCTATGCCGCTGATCTGAGCGAACTGTCTGCGGTTCGAGAACTGGCCGAAAACGTTCGGGCCAAACACGGCCAATTGGATGTGTTGATTAACAACGCAGGAGTGCTGAAAGCCCCGCAAACCGTGCTTGAGAATGGGCAGGACATCCGTTTTGTCGTGAATGCGCTTGCACCTTATCTGCTGACCGAATTGCTGCTACCAATCATCCCCAACGGCGGGCGCGTTGTGAATTTGTCATCAGCGGCACAGGCCCCGGTGGACATCAAGGCCATGCGGGGCAATGTGCCTTTGGCCGACATGGACGCCTATGCTCAAAGCAAGCTGGCTATCACCATTTGGACCCGGGAATGGGCCAAATCGCTTTCCGATGGGCCGGTGATGGTCGCTGTAAATCCCGGATCACTATTGGCCTCAAAGATGGTAAAGGAAGGCTTTGGCTTGGCCGGGAACGACATGAATATCGGCGCTGAAATCCTGATGGATGCGGCCCTAGGTGAGCGGTTTTCTGACGCTTCAGGGGCCTATTTTGACAATGATATAGGGGCTTTCTCTGATCCGCATGCAGCAGCACTCAACAAAGATCATGCTGCCGAGGTCATGAATGCCATCAGAGGCTTGATCAGCCTGACGGCCTGACGCAAGCGGCGCAGCAGCGCCAAACAATCCATCTTTAATACCTACCGCCCCTCACGCGTGCCGCGTCGAGGCCCAAGAAAGGACTGCCTGATGAAATACGAGAACTTTCAAACTTTTGACGTAGCCGTCGAAAACGGCATCGCCACGGTCACATTTAACTTTGGCACCGTAAACGTGCAGGGCCAGGAAATGCTGGCCGACCTCAACAGTCTGGCCATGCGGCTTGAGCGTGACCGGGACACCAAGGTCGTGATCTTCCAATCCGCCAATCCGGAAATCTGGGTCTGCCATTACGACACCGACTTGCTCAAGGATATGTCGACTGAGACGGTATCCCGCGAGGATGCACAGCTATTGGATCTGCAATCAGTTTGTGAGCGGATCAGCAAGGTGCCACAGGCCACTATCGCAAAGCTGGAAGGGTTTGCACGGGGCGGCGGGCACGAATTGGCGTTGGCTCTCGACATGCGTTTTGCCGCGCGTGGAAAGTACAAGTTCATGCAGATGGAGGTTGGCATGGGCATCCTGCCCTGCGGCGGCGGTGCTTCGCGCATGGCGCGTCAGACCGGCCTTGGCAAAGCGCTTGAGATCATCTTGAGCGCGCAAGACTATGATGCGGATGATGCAGAGCGCCTGGGTACCATCAACAAGGCTTTGGAGCCGGATGAGATTGGTCCATATGTGACCGCGCTGGCGGAACGGATTGCAAAATTCCCAGCAGAGTCGATCAATGTATGCAAACAGATGGTCTATGAATCCATCGACAAACCCATTGATGAGGCGCTGAAGGCTGAAGCCTATTGGCTTTATCAGGCCACCAGCAAGACCCCGGCGGTCAAACGTTTCACCATCGCGGATGAGCAAGGTCTGGAACACGACATCGAAAACCAGCGTAAATGGGGCGATCTGGTGATGCAGGTGCAGGACATCAACTGACCCCCCCCAACACAATGATCTCGTCAGGCGTGCGTGGTTGCTACGTGGGCCTGACACTTCCTCACAAAAGGAACTTCTCAATGAAAGCAATGGTTCTCAACTCTTACGGACCCGACGCGCAATTCGAGCTTGCTGAAATGCCCGACCCGGTCGCGACATCTGGACATGTGGTCGTCAAAGTGGCCGCAGTCAGCGTCAACACCGTCGACACAATGATCCGAAGCATGGGCGCGGACCTGCCTTTGTCCCCCAAGTTGCCTGCGGTACTTGGCATGGATTTTGCTGGCACGGTCACCGCGATTGGCGAAGGCGTAACAGGTTTTGCAATAGGCGATGAGGTGTACGGTTGCGCGGGTGGTTTGATGGACCTGCCGGGCTCTCTGGCAGAGTACATCAACGCAGATGCTCGCCTGATTGCCCACAAACCTAAGACGCTGAGCATGAGGGAAGCCGCAGCGCTGCCCCTTGTCGGCATCACCGCCTATGAAGGGTTGACCCGGGCCGGTGTTGGCAATGGGCAGACTGTGTTGGTTCATGGCGGCGCAGGTGGCGTTGGTCACGTCGCCGTTCAAATCGCCCGCCACCTTGGCGCGACAGTGTCCGCAACAGGTCGCGGTGCAGATCAGATGGCTCTGATCGAGGGTCTCGGTGCGCGTCCACTTGATTTCACAACGCAAAAAGTCGAGGACTACGTGGCTGCGCATACAGATGGCGTCGGCTTCGATGTGGTGTTTGACAGCGTCGGTGGCGCGAACATGACAAACTCGTTCGAAGCGACCAAGCTTAATGGCCATGTCGCCTCAACGGTCGCGATGGTCGAGATTGATTTGACGCCTGCACATTTCAAAGGCCTGTCTCTGCACGTCGTTTTCATGCTGATTCCAATGATGCACGATGTCGGGCGGCAAGCCCATGGCGACATTCTTAGGACACTAGCGGATCTGGCGGATTCTGGCGGGCTCAAACCAATTGTTGACGAGCAAAAGTTTGGTTGGGCTGATGTCGGGGCAGCTTATGCGCACCTGGCGAATGGAGCTGCCGTCGGGAAAATCGTTGTAGAGCTGTGATGTGATCCAGACAGGGTTGGTGCGCAAAAAGAAATTTTGCGCACCAACCCCAACATCTACCTAAAACGGTTCTCCGTCACTGGTGTATTCGCACATAGGGTCGGTCTATCTTAGCGTTCCCTGAATTTCGGCGTCCTCGAAACTGAGATGAGGAACTCATTGCATTTGGGAACTGCCCTCACGTTGGCGTTCCAATGCCCCAAACCCTAACGGCATTGTTTGTTCAGCACTTAGTTGCCCTAGATGTAGGTTGCAGCGCCATTTTCCTTCAAGATTTCACAACGATTGCCGCCTTGACACAACGATTACCAAATTTCAGCGGTTTCGGAGTCTTTACCTAGAACAAAGCGAGGCAACTGAGATAAGATAGGTTTAATTGAATTTGTTATGGAATTGATCAATATGACAATGCGCATGTACGCCGTCGCCATCGTCGTTGCTGGAATGAACCCGGCAGCCTCATTGGCGGACAATACTGAGAGTTCCGGCACCTTTGCACCGTTCAAAACACCGGCTGCACTGCCTGCGTCAGGTGTCGATTGGACGGGTTTCTCTATTGGATTAGAGCTTGGCTATGCTTCTGATATGGACGGCTCTAGCAGCCCCATCTATGGCGCGAAACTGGCCTGGGACTACGATTTCGGGAATTACATAATCGGCCCTATCCTGCATTACACTCGGTTGGAATTCGACAACGATGATGGTTTTGAGCTTGTTGATTCCGTTCGTCTTGGTGTGCGTGGCGGTATCGACAGCGGATTGAACATCTACTACGCCAGCTTCGGCTATGCCGAACTCGACACTCACGTTACCGGCGATTCAAACCCTGGCGAAGGCAATGGATACTTCGTTGGCCTGGGTTATGAGCGTTTCATACGGGAGAAGACTACGCTTGGGGCAGAGGTGGTTTATTCTAAATTCACAGATTTTGAGCGTGAATTCGGAGACCTGGAATTGACCACGTTTGCTTTGTCGTTGAATTACAGGTTCTGATTTGGCGTTAACAACCTTTGAGTTGGTTGTTGCCAATGTAACTACTTCATGCCGATGCGCTTTTCTTGCGTTCCAATGGAGTGTACCATCTTTCTAGCGCATGTCGCGCGTCTCCTTCGTGCACTTGCGCCCTACGCGTTGCCAGTAAGGAGGAGTAGTACATCAGTGCCAATCTACCCCACGCTAAAAACCGTCTTTGTTCATATACCGAAAACTGGGGGATCAACGGTCTCTTCAGTCTTGCGCCGTCCAAGTTTCGGAAGTCTGACCAAACATGATCCTTCTCCCGCGATCGAAAAACACTCGTCAGTATTTACGCATCTCGACTCACTAGGTCCGGAGGCGGGAGACTATTTCAAATTCAGTTTCGTTCGGAATCCTTGGGATCGTTTGGTTTCCGCCTATCACTATATCATCGCGCGGCGCAAAACACTGGAATTGGTAGCAAATCACGACACATTCGAGAGCTTTCTGGCTTCTTTCCTAGAAGAGCCTTCACCGTACCTCCGAATTCTATATTTCCGACCGCAATCTAGTTTTCTCGTCAATGACAGCGGAGAAATGCCCCTGGATTTCTTGGGTCGCTTTGAGACACTCGAGAAAGACCTCAGCGTCGTGCTTCGGGAAATTGGCTGCAGACGTAGGTTCTTCCAGCATCGAAAAAAATCAAAGCGGCAAGATTACCGGGAATACTACTCGGCTGAAAGCAGTAAAGCCGTGGGTGAGGTATACATCCGCGACGTTGAAAATTTCGGATATGAATTCAATGACGGCATAATGCGCAAGAAAAGTTTCTCGCTCCGAAAACTGTAGACCCTGGTGGTGCCTTCAAACAAAGCACGGAATTGTTTTTAATCAAACTTTAAATCTGCCCAAGTGCTGTAGACTAAACTGAATTATCCTGCACCTCATCAGATTTAATTGCTCTTAATGTTCTGTTGGGAAGTTCAGGGCTGATTTGTAGATCAGACACTGCAGGGCTTGTAACTGGTGATTTTCCAAGTGGCGAACGTGGATGCGAGTGCACATCACACTCTTCAAGAGCAAGCCTATATGCCCCGCTCGCCACAAATCATTTTGATGACAGGGCACCACCAAGGTTGAAATGTTTGGGAAACATTGAACTTAAAAAGCGAAAGACAATTCTTATTGCTTCGGTGCGATCAAATGAATCCGGGTGGAGAAGGAAATCGGTCCACATACCCTCCAACATGGCGAGCGTACCGTGGGTTGCGTCGCGTGCGACCACATTGGGGTGTTCAATTTGAGCTTCCTTCGCAATTCGAACGAACGCATTGAATACCAGGTTCCGAAGCTTTGCGTCGCGTGTATCTGAAAAGGCAGCGATTGCCTCTCTGTTTCTGGCTTCACCTCGAAATGCATACCAAATTGAAACGTTCTTCTTGTTAAGGATGGCTTCACTCAAGTCACCTCTGACAATCATCTCAACATGCTCCTGGCCGGTTTGTCCGGTCGTTTCCAGCATGGCATGGATGCCATTGTAGTATTGCTCAGACGAGTAGCGGGCCGCCTCGTCCACCAGGTTGTCTTTGCCGCCAAAATGAAGGTGAATCATGCCGCGGGACAACTCGGCGCGCTGAATGATTTCACTGACCGACGTTTCAGAAATTCCCTTTTCTGCAACCGAGTCGAGTACCGCCTCGATTAGGGATAGGCGGTTTCGTTCTCTTATTTCTTGTCGTCTTCCAGTCATATGATTAGGCAATTCTGTTTGTTTTCCAGCCTTTTACGATGCCTTCTAACGGCTCATTTGAAATTGGCCAGTCCGGGTTGTGAAAATATCAGTTGACACAGCTAGCCTGAAAATTCCAGATTTAAATGGACGATTGTCCATTTTGTGATGAATGTCGTTACGCCACCGAAAGCAAAGTTCAGCAGGGAAGCATGACCGGAGTCATACGAAGTGAAACGGGCAAGGGCCTGGCATTGAGCGCGCCTGCGACGCTCTATGTTGGCCTGCTTGTGGCCGTGCCTCTCTGCATTCTTGTTGCCTACAGCTTTTGGACCCAGACGTATGTCGAGATTGATCGCACGCTGACATGGGCGAATTACCAAGAGGCGTTCACCGATCCGCTAGTTCGGCACCTAATGATCCGGTCGGTTGCGATTGCGGGCGCTGTGACACTGGCAACGGTCTGCCTGGCTTATCCGATCGCCTACTTCATCGCATTTCGGACACAGAAAAAGACTCTCTGGCTCTTGCTGATCACCATTCCCTTTTGGAGCAGCTACCTGCTGCGGGTGTTCAGCTGGAAGCTGATCCTTGGCTTTAATGGGGTGATGAATTCGGCTTTGATTTCGCTGGGGCTGATACAGGAACCGCTGACATTCCTGCTCTACAACGAATTCGCGGTTGTTCTTACGCTTGCACATGCCTGGGCACCGTTTGCGATACTGCCGATCTATGTGTCGCTGCAAAAGATCGACCGCAGTCTATTAGAAGCCGCGACGGATCTAGGGTGCAGCAAACTGGAAAGGTTTGTCCGCGTTACTCTGCCCTTGACTGTGCCGGGGATCATTGCTGCCTGTCTGATCATCTTTATCCCTACGGTCGGAGATTACGTCACTCCGGCTCTGGTTGGTGGGTCTCAGGGTAAAATGGTGGCCAATTTGATCCAGGTGCAGTTTGGCGCCGCTAACAACTGGCCGTTGGGTGCAACGTTGTCCCTGCTTGCCATGCTTTCGGTCGGCTGTGTTGCAATCCTGTTCGTGGTGATTGTCACCGCACTGGGGCGGAGGATCAGATGACCAAGGTTATTCGTATCCCATGGTTGCTTGTTTACGCGATCGCCTATCTGGTGTTTCTCTACCTGCCGGTTCTGCTTTTGCCGCTGTTTTCGTTCAATGATGGAACCATCGTGGCCTTCCCGCTAAAGGGCTTTACTCTGAAATGGTACGCGCAGTTGGGTCAGCAGGACACTTTGCTTCAGGCCATGGTGAATTCACTGATCGTCGGCAGTGTAACGGCACTGATGGCGACGTCCTTGGGGTTGTTCGCAGCACGCGCCTATGTCCGGTACCGTTTTAAAGGGCGGGAGTTTTCCGAAGGTCTAGTCATGCTCCCGCTAGTCGTGCCCGGTATCATCGTTGCCAGTTCGATGCTGGTTCTGTTCATCAGTGTCGGGCTGAAACCATCGCTGACAACTGTGATATTGGGTCATGTGTTCGTGGCGCTGCCTTTCGCCGTGTCCATCATGAAATCCGCATTCGACGATTTCGATCAGTCGCTTGAGGAAGCAGCGTTTGATCTGGGCGAAAGCGTCGTGGGCACCTTTCGGCGTGTCACTCTGCCAATTGTTGCCCCGGGGATCATCGCCAGCCTGCTGGTCACGTTCACCGTGTCATTTGACGAGTTCGTTCTGGCCTTCTTTCTGTCCGGAAACAGCCCAACCCTGCCGGTCTATATCTGGAGCCAAATCCGCTTCCCCGCAAAACTGCCCAATACATTGGCGCTGGGGTCGTTGCTTTTGCTGTCGTCCGTGATGCTGTTGCTGATAGCCGAATATTTCCGTCGCCGTTCCACCCAATCCTCGGATTGAAGCCAAAGGAAACACACAAGATGAGCGAACAGAACATCATCGAGATTCAGGGCGTCGAAAAACGCTTTGGTTCCTTTGTGGCCGTGTCCGATCTGAACCTCACACTGAAAGAGGGTGAGTTCTTTTCGCTGCTTGGCCCATCCGGTTGCGGAAAGACAACGGCTCTTCGCATCATCGCCGGATTTCAGGACCACGAAGAGGGTGAGATCCGGATTGACGGTCGGACGATGGGAGAGGTGCCAGCCAACAAACGACCCACCAATATGGTGTTCCAAAGCTATGCGATTTTTCCGCATTTGAATGTGGGCGATAATGTCGGGTTTGGTTTGCGGAAGACAAAGCTTTCTCGGCAGGAAATCAAGGAACGGGTCGCCGAAGCGCTTGAGATGGTTGAGCTCGGCGGTTTGCAGGACCGCAAGGCCAATGAGTTGTCTGGCGGTCAGCGGCAGCGCGTGGCGCTTGCCCGCGCGCTGGTCATGCGGCCGAAGGTGCTGCTTCTGGATGAACCTCTGTCAGCGCTCGATAAAAACTTACGCGAAGCGATGCAGCTGGAAATGCGCCGCCTGCAACAGAAGCTGGGGATTACGTTCGTGATGGTCACGCATGACCAGTACGAGGCCATGACCATGTCTGACCGTATCGGTGTGATGTTTGCCGGACAACTCAAGCAGGTCGATAAGCCTGAGGTTCTGTATTCCCAACCCTGCAACCGCGAAGTGGCCTCATTCATCGGCGGAATGAACTTTCTGGACGCCGACGTAACGGCTGAAAACGGCGGGTCTCTGGAGGTCGACGTTCAGGGGTTTGGGCAAATGACGATTGGCGTGAACCCCAACGTGCAAGGGCATGACAAAGAGTTACTGGTCGGCATACGGCCCGAGCAGTTGGAAATCGCCACCGAAAAACCGAACGATTACGACGGCTATGCGCAAGGTGAGGTGACGGATGTCGCCTTCTATGGTGAGAGCGTCCATTACTATGTCCGCATTGACGGGCTGGCCGAAAGAATTGCCGTCGCAGTGCCAAACCACTTTCACACAGTCGATCACAGCCGCGGGGATATCGTTTGGTTGGGTGTGCAGAATGCCTCGGTGATCGACCTGGGCAAACGTGAATCTTTGGGAGGAGAGAAATGAATAAAACAGCATCACTTACGGCAGCAGTAGTTGCCGCCTTCACAGCAAGCCAAGCGCTGGCCAATGCGGCCGACCTGACCGTATTCGATTGGTCCGGGTATGAGGATCAGGGGTTCTTTGGTGACTACGTCGAAAAATACGGCGGGCCGCCCAGCTACACCTATTTCGGCAGCGTGGAAGAGGCGTTTACCAAGCTTCAATCCGGGTTTGAGGCTGATCTGGCCCATCCTTGCACTGATGCGCTAAGGAAATGGGTCGCGGCGGACATGATTAAACCGATCGATACCAGCAAGCTGGAGAACTGGGACAAACTGATGCCCAAGATCAAAGAGGTCGATGGCATCACGATCGACGGGCAGACCTATATGGTGCCGTTCGAATGGGGCAACACTGGCCTGATCTACCGCACCGATATGATTTCGGCGGACGATGTCTCGCTGCAACTGCTGGCGGATCCGGCTTATCAGGGCAAGGTTGCCGTTCCGGACGCTGCATCCAGTGCGTTTGCCATGGCCGCTTTGGCAACCGGCGCCTCCAGCTATACCGATATGAGCGACGAGGAATTCCAGAAGGCGGCGGACTACCTGCGTGCTATTCACCCGAATGTGCGTTTCTACTGGTCTGACGCGGGTCAGCTGGACCAGGCGATTGCCAGTGGTGAGGTTACGTTGGGTTGGGGCTGGAACCAATCGGAACTGAACCTGATCTGGAACGAAACCCCGGCGGTTATGATGCGCGATGTAGACAAAGGCATTGCCACCTGGGTCTGCGGCTATGTGCATCTGAAATCCGCCAAGCAGTCGGATGAACAAGTGTATGACATGCTCAACGCGCTCAGCTCTGCCGCCAGCGGCAAATACATCATCGAAAGCTGGGGTTATGCCCATGCAAACGAGGACGCTTTCGCGCAGGCTGATCCGGAGCTGATTGAAACCTATGGGTTCTCGGACGTGGACAGCTTCTTTGACGGCAGCCTGTTCTTCGATGCGGTCAACCCCGAGCTGGAAGCCAAGATGTTGAAAGAGTTCGAACGCATCAAGGCAGGCTTCTAAAAGCACCTTATTGACACAACCGGGAATGGTGGGAACTTAGAAACCCTTCCATTCCCAAGAAACTATTTCCGTTTTTTCTGGAGGACGCGCGGCTATGTCAGGCGCTGACGGATACTCTGTACTCTTCGAGCCGGTTCAAATCGGGCCAGTGACGGCCCGAAACCGGTTCTATCAGGTGCCCCATTGCAACGGCATGGGGCATCTGCGACCACAGGCCGAAGCTGCCATGCGGGCGATGAAGGCCGAGGGTGGTTGGGCTGTTGTATCCAACCAAGAGACTGAAATTCACCCGACTTCAGATCTTTCCCCCTTTGCCGAAAACCGTCTTTGGGATGAGCGGGATATTCCGGCGCTGCGCCTGATGACCGATGCGGTGCACGAGAAAGGGTCTCTGGCGGCGATTGAACTGGCACATAACGGTCACCATGCACAAAACCATCTGAGCCGGGCGCCTTTGCTAGCCCCGTCAGAACTCGCCCTACAGACGGCCTATCCCAAGCAGGCCCGGGCAATGGACAAGTCTGACATTCGCGAGTTCCGCAAGTGGCACCGTGCGGCGGCACGGCGTTCGCGCGAGGCAGGATTTGACATTGTGTATGTCTATGCCGGTCATCACATGACCCTGCCGCACCATTTTCTGCTGCCGCAGTTCAATGACCGGACCGACGAATACGGCGGCTCGTTAGAAAACCGAGTGCGCCTGACCCGAGAGCTTTTGGAAGAAACCAGAGAAGAGGTTGGGGATGGCTGCGCCATCGCCCTGCGGTTTGCCGTTGATGAAATGTTGGGATCAGACGGCATGCAGGCGCAGGAAGAAGGTCGCGCCGTCGTTGAATTGCTGGCCGAGTTGCCGGATCTTTGGGACGTAAATGTCGCGGATTGGAGCAACGACTCTGCCACGACCCGCTTTGAACCCCGCGATGGATTTCAAACTTCGTATACCGAGTTCGTCAAACAGGTGACTTCAAAGCCTGTTGTGGGCGTCGGGCGCCTTACCTCTCCGGACTTGATGGTGTCGCTGGTCAGGAAGGGAATCCTTGATTTTATCGGCGCGGCACGGCCATCCATTGCCGATCCGTTTCTACCCAACAAAATCAAGGAAGGTCGCATCGAAGAAATACGCGAGTGTATCGGCTGCAATATCTGCGTGTCTTCCGATGCGTTGGGTGTTCCTATCCGGTGTACGCAAAATCCGACGATGGGCGAAGAATGGCGGCGGAAATGGCATCCTGAAATCATAGAGTGCAGGGGAAAAGAGGAGGCCGCGCTTGTTGTTGGCAGCGGTCCCGCCGGACTGGAATGCGCCATGCAGCTGGCGCGTAGGGGCTACGAAGTCACCCTGGCCGAAGCCAAGCACGAACTGGGCGGCCGTGTGTTGCAAGAATCCAGTCTTGCCGGGCTGGCCGCCTGGAAACGCGTGACAGATCACAGAATCTATGACCTGCAACAACGCGGGAATGTTCAATTGTTCACCGACAGCCGTTTGTCAGCAAGCGAAGTGGTCGAGTTGGGCATTCCAAACGTCTTTCTGGCCACCGGAGCATCATGGCGGCGGGATGGTCGCGGGAAAACTGCATTTCAGGGCATCCCAATAGGCTCTGGCGCACAGGTTTTCACTCCAGATGACATCATGTCAGGGGAAATGCCGGGGGAAGGTCCGGTTTTGATCTATGATGATGACCAGGCCTATCTCGGTGGAGTGATGGCAGATCATTTGGCCCAGACCTGCCAAGAGGTTGTCTTTGTAACCCCGGCCGCGATGGTCTCGCCTTTCACGGAATTGACGTTGGAACAGACCAAAGTGCAACGCAGTCTTTTGGAGAAGGGTGTTCGATTGGCACTGTCTCAGACCTTGGCTAGCATCGTGCCCGGTCAGGCTAATGTGCGATGCGCCTATACGGGGCGTGAACAAACCATTGAATGCGGCTCTGTCGTGTTGGTGACACAACGCGTGCGAGAGACGGCCCTTTTTGATGAACTGCGCAGCCTTGCCAATAGCCCGCTGACTACTTTGGAATTGATCGGTGACGCCGCAAACCCGGGTTTGATCGCTGACGCTGTATATTCGGGTCACATGGCTGCCCGGAATTTCGAACGCGATGCGGGCGATGTCGACCGCGAATTTTTTCGTCGGGAAATTGTTTCCCTTGAAACTGTATGAGGTGCGCTATGCCAAAAGATGACTTGCAAGTAATGCGCGACTTGATGGAAGCGCAGCGGGAAGGGTTCGCTTTGCCGCGTCATTTCTATACGTCTCAGGCAGTATACGAGAACGACATCAGTACGTTCTGGAGCCGCAACTGGATCTGGGTCGGCCATGTCAGCCAAGTCGCTGAACCAGGGGACTACTTCCTGTTCGATTACGGGCCTGAGTCTGTGATCATTGTGCGAGATCGTGAGGGCGAGGTACGCGCGCATCAGAACGTTTGTCGGCACCGCGGATCACGCGTTTGCATTGAACAGAAAGGCAAGGCGCGCAATTTTATCTGTCCCTATCACGCGTGGACCTTTGATCTGAACGGCAAGCTACGAAACGGGCGGTCAATGGGGCCGGATTTTGACCCGGGCCAGTACGGTCTGTTCCCGGTTCACGTGAAGATTTTTCAGGGTCTGATTTTCGTCGGCGCGGCTGATAACCCGCCACCGCTCGAGGCAGCTTTGGACAGGTTGGCCCCGCTTTCAAAGCCGTTCGATTTTGAAAACCTGAAGGTCGCCCACGAGGCCTCATACCCTGTTCCGGCGAATTGGAAGCTAGCCTTAGAGAACTATCTGGAATGCTATCACTGCGCGCCATCGCACCAGGATTATTCTCGCAGCCATTCGCTGAAAGATCCCGCTCAGGTTCTGGAATTCAGCGGGGCACTTCATGAGCGGATGGAAGAAGCCGGAGTTCCGACTGAGGAGCTGGACCTGACTGGCGAAAACGCGGTCGCTCCGGGGGCAGATGTGTATTGGCGGCGTTACCCGCTATTCCCCGGTTATTTGACGGGCAGCAAGGATGGTGCGCCGTTGGCTCCACCTCTGGGAGAGCTAAAATGTCACGACGGCGGTGCCACTGATTTGGGGATTGGAACACTGAACTACTTCCTCGTCTACGCGGATCACGTGGTCGGTTACAGGTTCGTGCCGCGCGCCCTTCAGGAAACGGATATTCAGATCGTCTGGTATGTGCGTAGCGACGCGGAAGAGGGGCGCGATTACGATAAGGATGCCCTGACGTGGCTGTGGCATGTCACGTCGCTCGATGATGAACGGATCATCCGGCACAATCAGGAAGGCGTGAACTCGCACCATTTCGTTCCGGGACCGCTGTCCGAGATGGAGTGGAGTATCCCCGGCTTCTATCGCAACTACTTCAGCATGATCTGAGACGCGCAAAATTCGGAGAAAGAACATGACAGAACTAACGCAGCGCAGATCACGACGGCGTGGGGGTGGACGCGAAGCGCGCGCGGCCGTGCGGACCAGCAACGCCGCCTCGCAGGCTATTTGGCCGGGCATTTCGGGGGGACGATACAAGCCACTGTCAGACGCAGACATGGTGCGCATTCACGAGGCTGCCCTCAGCATTCTGGAGCGCACTGGGGTAGGGGATCCTACGCGCGAAGTCCTTGATCTCGTGCTGCCTAAAGGGGCGACCGTGAACGCGCATGGCAGGCTGTGTTTTCCTCGTGCCTTGATGGAAGACCTGTTGGCCAATGCAGCCAGTGAGTTCTATGTCCATGCACGTGGATCGCGGGCTGGCAAAGACGATATGCACTGCACCAAGGACAAGGTGTATTACGCAAACTCGGGTACGGCGGTGACTACTTTCGACGCAGAAACGCGCAGCTACAGACCGTCAACGCTCAAGGATATTTACGACTTCACCCGTTTGGTTGACCGGCTCGATAATATTCACATGACCGGCGATACGGTTCTGGCGACGGATGTACCGCAAGATTACGAGCATGACATGAGCATGCTCTACGCCATTCTGGCAGGCAGCGAAAAACCATCCTGCCTGACATTCAGAACCCGCGAACACATTCAGGACGCGATACATCTGTTCGATCTGGCATCGGGCGGAGAGGGCAAATTCCTTGAAAAGCCTTCGGTCATTTTTGGTGGGTGTCCCATAGTATCCCCTCTCAGGTTCGGGCGGGAAAATCTGGAAATCCTGATCGATACTGCCAAGATGGGGCTTGTCTGCGATCTGGCCGTTCCCCCACAGGCTGGGGCGACGTCACCTGCGCCGTTGGCTGGTACGCTGGCGCAGGCGGTGGCCGAAACCCTGTCATGTGTCGCCATCGCTAACCTAATCAATCCGGGCACACCGGTGGTTTTTGCAGCCTGGCCCTTCATCACTGATCTACGCACAGGATCCTTTACAGGGGGAAGCGGTGAACAAGCGTTGATTTCGGCCGCAGCTATCCAGATGGGTAATTTCTACAACCTACCAACCAGCGTTGGATGCGGTATGACGGATTCCAAAATCCCTGATGCGCAGTACGGGTTGGAAAAAGCACTCACCTTCGCTTTGGCGGCCCATGCCGGGGCCAATAGACTTTGCGAATTTGGCGGGATGCTTGGCAGCCTTATGGGCTGTAGCTTTGAGTCAATGGTCATCGACAACGAAGCTGCGGGCATGATCTCGCGAACGCTTCGCGGGATTGAGGTGAGCGATGACACACTTTCGGTTGATGTCATCCATGAATGCGCGATTGACCCCGGTCATTTCCTCGGCAACGCGCAGACCTTGCAATACATGGAGACCGAATATGTCTATCCGACCCTATTGGATCGGGAGCTAACCGACACCTGGGAGAAGGCAGGCCGCCAGGACATGTTCGAGCGCAGCAGGTCGGTCGTGGACGATATTCTGTCTAGTCACTACCCGAACTACTTTGGTAGCAAGGCCGATGAAGAGGTGCGGTCCAAATTCCCGATCAAGTTGCCGCCTGAAGCGATGCGTGCTGGTTGAAATCGGCAGAACACGACAAAAGCATCGCAATGAGCAAGGTTGCGATGCTGTACCGATGCATCGTCTAAGTTCTAAACGCTCCTTGGCGTATCAGATCGCCGGTCGCCAACCGGATACCTCTTTCAAGGATATCGAACATCTGATTCAATTCGCCCTCCGCGATAATCAATGGTGGTGAAAACACGCACATGTTGATGATTGGTCGCAAGATCAGCCCGTTCTCCTGACAATGATGATCAATCAAGGCACCGACAGATTTATCAAGGTCCAACAGGTCTTCGGCATTAGCATCGGCCACACATTCGACGCATCCGACCAGCCCCATGCCGCGGGCGTCACCCACTAGGGGCAACTCTGCCAGAGCCTGTAGCCGCTCTTCGAACAAAGGTGTGATCGCGCGGACATGTTCCAGAACTCCGTCGCGTTCCATGATTTCAATTGTCTTCAGTCCAGCCGCTGCGCTTACCGGGTGGCCTGAATAAGTAAAACCATTTGAAAAGGTCGCGTTCTGCGCGTTTTCACCAGCTATATCCGCAATCAACCGGTCCGAGATGATGCAGGCCCCCATGGGTACATACCCAGACGTCATGCCTTTGGCACAGGTGATAATATCAGGTTGAATCCCAAAGACGTCTTCGGATGCAAACCAATGTCCGAGCCGCCCGAACCCGGTTACAACCTCATCCGAAATATACAGGACATCATATTTCCGGCAGATATCCAGGCAGCGCTGATGATACCCCGGCGGGGGTACGATGACCCCACCAGAGCACAGGATCGGTTCGGCAATAAAAGCAGCGACCTTGCCGGCTCCGGTCTGTAGGATCATGTTCTCCAGATCAGTGATTTTTTCGTTTAGAAAATCGTCAACCGTCTGACCGGGGCGACGTGTATACGGGTTCACATTCGGCAGGAAACGCGTCAGGTGAGAGGCTTGGTCCAGCCATCCTTTGTCGCGTTCTTTGCCAGATACAGAGGCCGCCAGATAAGTCGATCCGTGATAGGCCTTCTGCCGAGAGATCACGATCTTCTTTTCCGGTTTGCCCAGCAGGTTGTTGCGGAATTGTACAAAACGCAGCGCACTATCAACGGCCGTGGAACCACCGGTTGTAAAGAACACATGGTTCAGGTCACCGGGCGTTCGTTTTGCGATTTCATGCGCCAAACGGGCCGGAGTTGAGTTGGCGTTGTTGAAGGGCGAAAAATAAGCCATCTCCTTCGCCTGTTGGGCCATCGCATCAGCAATCTCGGTATTTCCATAGCCTAATTGAACGCACCACATGCCGGCAGGCCCGTCTATCAGGCGTTTTCCGTCCTCTGTCACAACGTGAATGCCACAGCCACTTTCGGCAAAGGTCCGTTCATTTTGACCCAGGCATGACATCCCCTCCCACGGGTGCAGGAAGTGTTCGTTGTCCCAGTCGCGTATGGACTGAAAATTAGAATTCAAAAGGGTCATGTAGCACCTTTGTGTAACATTTATCACAAAATGAATGATTGTTCATTCAGTGTCAATCCTTGAACTTCCGTTGGCCTAGATGCGAGAAGACAAGAAACAAACGCCAAGCGAAGGAAAATAAAATTACCGCCGAACACCAAACCCCATCTAACGCCCGAGATCTGAGCAAGTTGCAGAACCGGCAGCAACTGCTTCAGGCAGCTGCAGACGCCATTCATAAATTCGGAATTCGAGGAATCACTTCGGCAAGAATCCAGGAATTATCGGGATTGTCGCGGGGAATGGTGAACCTGCACTTTGGCTCCAAGGAAAAGCTGCTTCTTGCCGTGGCCGAGGAGTTGTCGGCGCGCTATGCAGGACAGTGGAAAACGATTGCGGAAGACCCAAAGCTGAGCTCAACGGAAAAGCTGCTTCGAATAATCGAGGCGGATTTCGATCCTTTTGTTCTGAATGCGCGCGATGTAGCGATTTGGTTCGCTTTCAGGGCAGAGGCGCTGTCCAATCCAGACATCTACCCGTTTATTGATTCGAGAGAGCAGGGCTTTCGAGAAACTATCCTTGAGCTATGCACGCGTATCAGGGATGAAACCGGTAGCGAGGACAGTGATCCGCAGCTTGCTACTGACGCGCTTATTGCTTTGCTTGAGGGGCTTTGGACCGATTTCCACTTGCATTCAGATTCGTTTGAAGTTGGCGATGCCTTAAAAGTCTGCCATTATGTGCTGCGGTCCATTTTTCCCAATCAGTTCACGCCATAACTGAAAGCCTTTTGAAAAATGAGTGCGGATTCTCTCTGTTACCGGGAACGAAGGGTGAGGCCATAGATCGCGAAATCCGTGCACCAAAATTCGAGAAACGTACGTTGGCAGCCTGTGCCACCTTGGTCCGCAATCGGCTAAATGAACACTTGGCTAACTGTCCGATTAGTAGCTACTTCAATGCTGCTGCAAGAGTTTTCAGGAGACAGTTTAGCTCGGTTCTTTTTTCGTCAGGCAAACCACCCATCAGACGGTGCTGTGTCTTGACGTGATCACTGACTGCGGCATCAATCGTCGAAAGTCCTCTTTCGGTAAGACGAATAAGAAAGCCCCGCCCATCGTCCGGGTTTGATACACGTTCCACCAAACCTGATTTGATAAGCTGATCCACGCGATTGGTCATCGTCCCGGACGTAACCATCGTCAAATCAAGAAGCTCTCCTGGAGACAACCCTTCCGGTTTTCCTGATCTTCTCAGCGTCGCTAGCACGTCAAAGCTGGCGGCGTTAAGACCATGCAATTTCCAAGTTTTTTCCATCCCTTTTCGCAATTCAAATGCGATGCGGGACAGGCGACCAATGGTTTCCATGGGCCCGACATCAAGGTCGGGCCGTGCGGTGTTCCATTGCTTGATGATGAGGTCCACGTGATCCATGGCGACACAGGTAGTCCAATTTTATCTTGACGTCAAGATTTATGCTTATATCTTGACGTCAAGATAAATAAGGAATCGTTATGAGACATCGTTTTGACATCGTCTTGACCGCCCTGGCGCCCCTTATTTGGGGCAGTACATACTTTGTAACGACTGAATTCCTGCCGGACGGGTATCCTATCACAATGGCCGCGCTGCGCGCTTTGCCGGCCGGTCTATTGCTGCTTCTGCTGTCCCGTCGATTGCCTCACGGGGTATGGTGGGTTCGTATCTTTGTGCTCGGCGCGCTCAACTTTACCCTGTTTTGGGCATTTCTCTTTGTGGCGGCTTACCGGCTTCCGGGTGGTGTCGCCGCGACTGTTGGCGCAATTCAGCCTCTTATCGTGATTTTTCTAGCGTCGATACTGCTGGGAACCAAAATTGGAATGTCCTCAATCGTTGCTGCGTTGCTGGGTATTGCCGGAGTCGGTCTGCTGGTTATGGGGGCCGGTGGGACGCTAGACCCGGTCGGGTTGGTCGCAGGGGTTGCCGGTGCGGTTTCGATGGGTGCGGGCACGGTACTGACCCGCAAGTGGCAACCGCCAGTCCCATTGCTGACGTTTACTGCCTGGCAGCTTACAGTAGGGGGCGTGCTACTCGTGCCGCTTGCACTCATGTTTGAGCCGCCTTTGCCAACTCTGACTGCTCGGAACCTCGCTGGGATTAGCTATCTGGGTTTGTTAGGAGCTTCGCTATCTTACATCTTGTGGTTCCGGGGTATTGCTCGCATCGACCCTGCGGCGGTATCAACGCTTGGTTTCCTTAGCCCGTTGTCTGCTGTCCTGATCGGGTGGACCCTTTTGGGGCAGAGCCTCACATTCTGGCAAATCATCGGAGCGGGCATAGTTCTTTCGGCGATTTGCCTCGGACAAACGACTCCCAGATCGTTTCGCCGCACCCTTTCAAGTGACGTAACTCAACACCCAAACCAAAAGGTAACGCAATGAAACTAATTATTTTTGGCGCTACAGGCGCTGTCGGTTCACGCATTGTCACCGAAGCTATCGAACGGGGTCACGAAGTCTCTGCGGTTGTCAGAAATCAAGCAGCTCTCGAAAAACTTCCCGGCGACGTATTCGGCCATGTTGTCAACCTCACCGATCCATCAGCCGTTGTTGCCGTGATGTCAGGTCATGATGTCGCGATAAGCTCTCTTCGAACGCCGAGCGGTCGAGAGGGCGAGGTTGTTGCCCTCACAAAGTCGATTGTTGATGGTGCTTCACTTGCTGGCATTCGGGTCATTATCGTGGGTGGTGCGGCGCGTTTGCGTTTGCCAAACGGAAGCCCACACACCGTCCTTTCCGATCCAGATTTTCTGCCCGACAGCATTGTCCCGACCGCGCGCGCTTCGTTCGCGCAAGCTGAATTGTGCCATGGCAATGTCGACGCAGATTGGACTTATGCAAGCCCCTCAGCGCTATTACGTCCTGGCGAACGTCTCGGTAAGTACAGAGTTGGTACCGATACCCTTCTGATCGACAAAAACGGTCGGTCGGAAATCTCGATGGAGGATTTTGCGGTGGCCTTGCTGGACGAAGCACAGAACGCGAAATTCAAACAGTCCTTTTTTACGGCGGGGTACTGAAGCGCCCATCCGATTCTCTTCGATGTTTGCGCGCCCGGTCATTCTTGCATGAGACCGGGTGCAACCTGGCGAAAGGTGATTGCGGTCTGACCCATGGAATAACCTTCCCCGGATCAGCCCAATCACTAGCGAACGGGCCAGGTTATGCTGACATTGCACGCGCCTAAGATTCGGCGCTGGAACATCTTAGATAAACACTTGTCGGGCAGAGAGATTTCTCACATCGTGACTTAATTTCTTTGAGACTGGCAGGGGTGCATTCGGGTTGGGCTTTGCTGAAGTGGAAAATGGTCGTCAAACACGCCTGTCCACATGAATTATCCGCAGACAGGCAACACTTGAATTTGCAGTTGCAGCGATAGGATGCTGGGTGCCCAAAAAACGAGAAAAAATTAACTGTGATTTCAACGCTGTCCGGGGCGCTACGGGAAACCCCCTATTTCGAAACTCAGGCCGATTCGTTAATTGTTCTGTATCGAACGGGTCATTCGGACGATACCACTTTTCCCCTGTGAGGGGCTGGCTACTTACCCCCTCGGCCGGCCCCTCAGTTACCGGCCACGACCCGTTTCAATCCTCCCTCGTTTAATCACTCTCAGGCGCGTTGTTCCTGCGATTGCAGCACTTGCGAGACCAGCGTGGGCAATTCGGACGATTGGCCATAGCTGGCGGTGTGCGGAATGTCAGCGACCGGTGATTTTCGGTAACCTTCCGTGAACAGCAAAAACGGCACCTGCGCGCGCTGGGCAGTTTCGGCATCTACCTCGCTGTCGCCGACGAACAGCTGCGGCCCGGCCATAGTGACGGCAGCAAAGCTGGCCTCAAGATGGGCGGGGTCGGGCTTGCGGGTGTTCAAACTGTCACCGCCTAGGACGGCATCGAAATGAGATGCAAGCCCCATCGCCTCGAGCACATGGCGCGCAGGGGCTTCGGGTTTGTTGGTGCAGACCCCCAGAACGCAGCCCATGTCACGCAGTTGTTCCAACGCCTGCTTAACGCCGGGGTAGACAACGGTTTTATCGCTGGAGGCGGCGTTGTAATGCGCGAGCGTCAGCCGGGTCAGGTCTGCATGTTGGTCCATCGACAGATCGCAATGCAGAATCACACGTTCGACCAGTTTTGGAAGGCCGTTGCCCACAAACTGTTTGATCTGGTCCTGCGGCAGGGGCGCGACGCCGGTGTCACGCAACATTTTGTTTGCGGCTGCGGCTAGATCAGGAAGGCTGTCCACCAGCGTTCCGTCCAAGTCGAACATGATTGTCGCGGCCATTGGCTGCCCCCGTAGCTTGAGTTCTCGCGAAAGTCGTACCCTGCCTGAATTTTCGGCGCAATCGCGGAGGTTTGGAGAATTTACCAGAACGGGACTTGACATACCTGACTAATTTAATCAGATTATAGTTCAAGACCACAGCCAACCCCTGTCAGGGTCAGCCAGATTAAGTGAAACGCGAACAGATTAAGGCATTTCGCCTGAGCCCCCTTCTGGAGTTGTCCTGATGAATATGCAGACCCCGAATCCCAGCCAATCCTATGCTGTCTCCATGCTGCCATCCCACAAGGCCGAAGAACTGACCAAAGGCGGCAACCTGGCCCATATCGAATTGGGCGACCAGCTGTACACGCTGCGCATTACCCGCGCCGGCAAGTTGATCCTGACGAAATGAGCGCTCCTTCCTCTCGGGGCGGGGCGACCGTTGGCCGTCTTTCAGACCTGAGCCCTGTTGAAGCCGGTGCCGTGATGTACCTACGACTTTGGGGTGACGGGGCACAGGGCCGCGCGGACGCCGCCAGTGATTTCGAAATCGCCTTGGGCTCAGAATGTGGGCGCGCCGCGATGGTGTCACTTGACCGTCTGTGTGCGCTGTGCGCCCATCACGGGCGCCGCCCGCTTATCCGACACGGGTTAGGGTGCTCCTGTCTGGGCGCTGACGAAAATTGCTTTGCTCAGATGATCGCCGCGGCCTCGGAAGGATCCCGCGAAGACGCGATGATGATGGCGTCCCTGCTTGTACGGCCGGACTTTGCTCCCGCTCTGGCCTCACTGTCCGAAGAACTGGGACTGGCGTTGCGTCGCATGACCGCGTCAGTTTCGCTGCCCACGACCGGGCACCAACCCCCCGCCGCCCTGCTGCATTAAGCAGCAGCCAAGCGCGAAACCCCGGCCACCCTCGTGCCGGGGTTTATTTATTTCAGCAACATCCGCATCCGGCATGATGGTCATGGTGATCGATGGCAGGGACGGGGGCAAAGTCGCCTACCTCGGTCAGAACATCCCGCAGCGCCCAGAGGATCATGTCAACATCCTCGGCCTCGATCGTCAGTGGTGGACGGATTTTCAGGATATTGTCCTTGGGCCCTTCGCTGCCGATCAGAATGCGATGATCGCGCATCCGGTTCTTGACGTATTTGCAGATATCGGTGCCTTCTGACCCATCCGGGTTGATCAGTTCAACCCCAAGGAACAAACCCATCCCGCGCACATCGCCAACGCATCCGAAATCGGTTTCGAGCTTTCGCAGCCCGTCCATCAGGCGTGCACCCATCTCGCGGGCGTTCTCCTGCAAACCCTCGTCATCGACGATGTCCAGCACCTCTTTGCCAATCCGGCAGGACAGGGTCGAGCCACCAAAGGTCGAGAAGAATTCGATCCCATTGTCAAAGCTTTGGGCGATTTCCTTGGTCGTAACCAGCACGCCCAGCGGATGGCCGTTGCCGATGGGTTTGCCCATGACAACGATGTCCGGCAGCGCGCCCTGATGTTCAAAGCCGAAATAGTAATCACCAAGTCGCCCAAGCCCGGTCTGAACCTCATCCGCGATACAAACGCCTCCCGCCGCGCGGATTTTTTCATAAACCGCTGGCAGATAGCCTTGGGGCGGAATGATCTGTCCACCGACCGAGGGGAAGGTCTCGGCGATGAAACCTGCCACACCTTGCCCCTTGCCCTGTAGGGCTGCAATCGCCGGATCAACTAAATCCGCGTATTTCTGAGCGCGGTCTGGATCATTGCGTTTGAACGATCCGCGATAGTCGTCGGCCACCTCGACCACCTCGACCCAATCGGCCTGACCGACACCGCCGGGTTTGTTGAACTTATAGGCCGAGATCGCAACAGCGGCGTTGGTGTTGCCGTGATAGCCGTGATCGGGCGTTACGATCCCCTTGGCGCCGGTATGGGCGCGGGCCAGACGCAGGGCCAATTCGTTGGCTTCGGTGCCTGAATTGACGAAGAAGCAGACCTCGAAATGATCCGGCAGTTTCGACAGCACCTTGTCGGCAAAGGCCGTTTGCGCCGGGTGCAGATAGCGGGTGTTTGAATTCATCCGCTTGAGTTGATCCGCCGCCACAGCCTGAATTCGCGGATGCGCGTGGCCTACATGGGGCACGTTGTTATAGGCGTCCAGATAGGGCCGCCCCCATTCGTCGAACAGGTGATGCTTCCAGCCGCGTACCAGCATGACCGGATCATCATAGGTCAGGCTGAGGTTGCCACCGAAATGATCGTTCCGCCCCTGCAGGATCGCCTGTTTGTCGGTGGGGCGATAGAACACTTTCTCGTCCGGCAGGTTCAGCAGCGCCGCAGGGTTGGGGCAGACGGCGTGCCAAAGCTCCATCTCATCCGGGTCGCCGACACCGGGCCAGTCGGTCTGCATTCCGTCTGTGGTCAAGGCCAGCTGGAAATGCACATGCGGGGCCCAACCACCATTCTGGCTGGCGTCCCCCAACCGGGCAAATGCCGCGCCTTGCGCGACCGGATCGCCCGGTTTCAACCGGTCGCAGACCTCGGGGTCCAGATGACCGTAGAGTGTATAGAACGGATCACCTTCGGGCGTTTCATGATGCAGGATCACCACGCCACCATAATCCAGATGGGCGTCGCGAATCTCGACCGCTTCGACCCGGCCACTCATCGGCGAATGTAACACGGTGCCCGCCGGTGCAAACACATCCACCGCCAGATGCACGGTGCGCCGGTCCGAGGCCTTCCACGGCCCCTTGCGGAACCCGGGTTCGGCATAGATCAGGCGGGGTTCGTTGTAATAGCCCAGCCACAGGCCTTCGCCGAATTCCTCACCCACCCGTGCGGCTTCTTCCAGCGGCATATGGAAAGGGTTTTGTGGCCATGTCGAGTTTTCAACCGACAGCGACCCCATGGGTACATTGCTCAGGTCGTGGTCGAACATCTGCGCGAACTGCCCGCGATGTTCGGACAGATAGGCATGAATGCGCTCGGCCCCGCCGGTGACTGGCAAACCACAGGCCGTTCGCAGACGGGCCGCCATCAGGTCGCCATTCACGGCTGCATTTTCAAGGAACCGCCAGGCGGGGGTCTGACTGATAGTCACATAAGGATCGTCCGGGTTCTCGGCCGCCATCAGGGTCGAGTTCACGACGGACACCGCAAGCCGCATCCGCAGCAAGGGCCAGATCAGATCAATCTCATCAGGACGCAGTCGATTGGCCGCGTGGTAGCCCCGCACAAGGGCGGCAAGCGCGCGTTCCGGTTTGGGGTGATCCAGAGCGATATAGGCCCCCGCAATCGCCAGATCACAGATGCGCGGCGCGGCGCACATATCGCCCAGATCTATCAGGCCCGAGATACTCTGCCGTTGACCCAATTCACCTTCGACCAGAATGTTATAGTCGTTGGCGTCGTTGTGGATGGCCTGTTTCGGCAACCCCGCCAACGCACCCGAGATCGCCGCGAACTTATCGCAAATCCCAGACAGCAACGCTCGGCGTGTAGGATCGGGGATTACATCCAGTCGGTCAGCGACCCAACCAGCCTGCGTCAAGTCCCATTTGAAATCAGCGCGATGCAGCCCGTCATGGGCAAAGCGCTCCAACGCCTTGTCGGTCGCTCCCAAAACACGGCCTAGTTTCAGGATCAAAGCCTCAGATTTAGGTGCGGCCTTGGCGTAACATTGCCCGGGCAAACATTCGAGCAACCAGACCAGCCGCATCTGACCCTGCTGATCGGCAATCTCTGGCAGCATCGCTCCATTCAGGTCCGGATACATCTGAGGGAACGGCAGCCCCGGCGCCTCACCCGCGATATGGGCTAAAGCCTTGATTTGCAGATCAACGAACTCGGCCTCGCACCCGGGGCGCATGACTTTCAGCACAAAATCCTGACCATTGGTGGCCCGAACCAAAAAGTTCAGATCATATTCGCCATCCAGCCGCGTCAGCTTGGCGTCCAGCCCCCAATGGGCGCGCAGGGCATTCGCCCAGAATGCAGTCAAGTCGCTCATACGCTTCCCTGTCCAATTTTCACCGGAATACCTTTCATGTGGCCCAACGGGTCAAAAGGGGGCGGAAAGCCCCCAATGTCGTCAGTCCAGCGCGCGCAGCCGCTTGAACAGCGAGGACGTATCCCACCGTCCACCACCCAGCTTTTGCACATCCTTGTAGAATTGATCGACCAGCGCCGTCACCGGCAGAGACGCCCCGGTGTCGTCTGCCGTCTCAAGGCAAATCCCCAGATCCTTGCGCATCCAGTCAACCGCGAAACCATGCTCGAAATGATCGTCCAGCATGGTTTCAAAGCGGTTTGCCATCTGCCAGCTTCCTGCGGCGCCCTGACTGATCACTTCGACAACGGACCGTCCGTCCAGCCCGGCTTTCTCGGCGAAATGCAGCGCTTCGCTCAGGCCCTGAACCAGACCGGCAATGGCAATCTGGTTGCACATCTTGGTCAACTGACCGGCGCCGCTGTCGCCGATCCGGCGGCAGATTTTGGAATAGACCTGCATGATCGGTTCGGCCGCATCATAAGCCGCCTGATCACCGCCGCACATGATTGACAAGACACCATTCTCGGCCCCCGCCTGACCGCCCGAGATCGGGGCGTCCACAAACGCGATACCCTTGCCTTGGCCAGCCGCATAAAGCTCACGAGTCACTGTGGCGGAAACGGTTGTGTGATCGACGAAAATCGCACCTTTAGCCATGCCGTGAAAGGCGCCATCTTCGTCCGTGCAAATCATCCGCAGATCATCATCATTGCCGACGCAGGCCATGACGAATTCCGCGCCTTGTGCGGCCTCTTTTGGAGTGGTTGCCATCGCGCCGCCGTGTTGGGCAACCCAGGCTTCTGCCTTTGCCGCAGTGCGATTGTATACGGTCACCTCATGACCCGCCGCTTGCAAGTGACCGGCCATTGGATAGCCCATGACGCCCAGACCCAGAAACGCAACTTTTGCCATATGGTGATCCTTTCTGTTGTCCGGCTCAATTCATTCGGCAGGCCGGATTGTCAGGCAGAGACAAAGCAAAGCCGCGCCCAAAGAGCAACCCCGTGTCAGGGCTTACCGCCCAAATCCTGCAGGATCGGACAATCGGGCCGGTCATCCCCGGCGCAGGCGTCGATCAAATGGCCCAGCGTGTCGCGCATCGCGTTGAGATCGGCGATCTTGGTTTCGATCTGCACCAGGTGCGCGCGTGCAACCTTTTTGACATCGGCGCTGGCGCGGGTTTCGTCCTCATAGAGCGCCATCAGCGTGCGGCAATCCTCGATCGTGAACCCCAGCGCGCGGGCACGGCCCAGAAAGTTTAGCTTGTGCACATCTTGTTCGCGGAACCGGCGATAGCCGTTGTCGTCACGCACGGGTTTGATCAGGCCGATATCCTCGTAATACCGGATCGTCTTGGCAGGCAGGCCGGTTTGGGATGCAACGTCTCCGATATTCATGGGGTCACCGTATGGGAATTATGATCTTGAGGTGTTTCGGGCAGTGCGGCCCGGACACGCCGCAAGCGCAGCGCGTTCGATACCACGAAGACGCTGGATAACGCCATCGCTCCAGCGGCGAGGGCGGGGGATAATAGATGCCCGCTGAACGGGTACAGCATCCCGGCGGCCACAGGGATCAGCAGGATGTTGTAACCAAAGGCCCAGCCGAGGTTCTGGCGGATGTTGCGCATGGTGCGCCGGCTGATCTCGACCGCATTAGCCACACCGCGCAGATCACCGGACATCAGCACCACGTCCGCGGTTTCAATCGCCACATCGGTACCGGTGCCGATTGCCACGCCGATATCGGCTGCAGCCAGGGCCGGAGCATCATTGATGCCATCTCCAACAAAAGCCAGCGTTCCGAATTGTTCGCGCAGCGCGGTTATGGCGGCCAGTTTGCCGTCGGGCATGACCTCGGCCGTGACATGGTCAATGCCCAGCCGGTCGGCCAGCGCTTGCGCGGTGCGAGCGTTGTCACCGGTCACCATCGCCAGTTTCAGACCCATCGCGTGCAATCTTTCCAACGCGTCCTGCGTGCCGGGCTTCACCGGATCTGACACCGTAAGCAGTGCTGCGGCCTGGCCGTCAACAGCGACGAACAGAGGTGTGGCACCTTCACTGGCGCGTTGGTCGGCCTCTGCCGTCAGCGTGCTTAGATCCACCCCATTCTGCGCCATCAAACGAGGGGAGCCGATCAACAGATCGTGTCCTTCGACCTTCGCACGAACGCCCAGCCCGGTGAGGGATTCAAACGTCGATATTGCGGGCAGATCCGTGGGACCTGCGCGGGTAATTGCGGTGGCGATGGGGTGTTCTGACTGCGCCTCAACCGCAGCGGCCATCCGCAGAACGGCGTCGCGATCAAAGCCGTTCACTGTGGTGACGCTCTCCAACTCGGGTCGCCCCAGGGTCAGGGTTCCGGTCTTGTCCAGTGCGATGACCCTGGCTTGCTGCAGTTGCTGCAATGCATCGCCTTTGCGGAACAATACGCCCAGCTCAGCCGCGCGCCCGGTTCCCACCATGATCGAGGTCGGCGTCGCCAACCCCATCGCGCAGGGGCAGGCAATGATCAGGACCGAGACCCCAGTGACCAACGCCATCGGCAGTGCAGGCGTGGGGCCAAAGATCAGCCAGACCAATATCGTCAGCAGCGCGACCGTGATGACTACCGGTACGAACCACGCGGTGATACGGTCGACCAGCCCCTGAATCGGCAGCTTGGCGCCTTGCGCCTGTTCGACCATCCGAATGACCTGCGCCAGCACTGTATCGGCCCCAACCCGCTTAGCGCGAATTCGCAATGCACCAGTGCCATTGACCGTGCCTCCAACGACCTGATCGGCTGGGGATTTGCCCACTGGAACCGGTTCACCTGTGATCATGCTTTCATCCACGTATGAGGTGCCCTCAAGCACTTCCCCATCTACCGGAACCCGCTCACCCGGGCGGATCTGAAGAATACTCCCAACAGTAATATCGGTGATCGGGCGGTCGACGAACGTGCCATCCATCTCGACCCGCGCGGTTTTGGGCTGCAACCCCACCAGTTTGCGGATCGCAGCACCTGTCCTGCCTTTGGCACGGGCCTCCATCACCCGGCCTAGCAGGATGAGGACCACGATGACCGAAGCTGCTTCGAAATACACATTGGCGCTGCCCTGCGGCAAGATCCGCGGCGCAAAAGTGGCCGTGACCGAGAACAGGTAAGCCGCCCCCGTGCCTAAAGCCACAAGTGCATTCATATCCGGCGATCCACGCAGCAGCGAAGGGATTCCTTTGACGTAGAAAACACGTCCCGGCCCCAGCAACAGCACCGAGGTCAGCGCGAACTGGATCAGATGGCTGTTTTGCGGGCCAATGCTGGCCTGCACCCAGTGATGAAAGGCCGGGATCATATGGCCGCCCATCTCCAACACGAACACGGGCAGGGCCAAGATGGCGGCCAACACGGTGGCGCGGGTCAGCGCGTGAGCCTCTTCTGCTTTGCCCTGATCGGTCTGGGGTTCGGCTGTGTCTGCCACGCGCGCAGGATACCCGACCTCTTCACAGCGTTTGGCCAGCATCTGAGGATCGGTCGCGCCGTCGACATAAGTGACTTGCGCGCTTTCCGTGGCCAGATTGACCTGAGCGTCGACCACTGCCGGATCAGCTTCCAGCGTATTTTCTATCCGGGACACGCATGAGGCACAGCTCATACCAGCGATTTTCAGCGTCGTTTGTCGCGTTGCGGCGGGATATCCTGTATTCGACAGGGCGTTGATCAAACCGCTGACCTGACCGTCATATGTCACCTGCGCGGTTTCGGTGGCAAAATTGACCGAGGCGTCAGACACGCCCGGTACATCCCGCAGCGCGGTTTCCACCCGACCGACACAAGAGGCACATCCCATGCCCGAAATTTTCAACTGAATTGTCTGCGGTGCAGCCATCCGACTCATCCTATCGTGACTTTCACCCCCCAGATGAGGGTTCCAGTCACGGGAAGGTCAAGGGGTCATGTCAGATTTCCAAAAAATCTGGGCACATAAATGGCTTCGGGCAGGAATGGGTCAAGACCGTCGAGACAGCTGTTGCTTCAACTGTTCGTTTTCGGCCTGCAACTGTGCCAATTGTTGGCCAAGCGCATTCAAATGCGGGCGTAACTCGGCTTCGGTGAAGCGGGGCGTGATATTTTGCGGGCAATTCCAGTCCAGTGCCTCAACCCGGATAATAGCGGCACGTTCGGCCGGGGCTTCGGCGCCTTTGGGATAGAGGTCGGCCGCAGCGGCCGCGCCTTCGGTGAATTCCGCGCGGCCCAGAACCTTGAGGCGCCGCTGGTTGGCATAATCCATCAGGATTAGGGCGATCCGGTCGTTTCCATCCAGGTTCCCGCGCGAGATATACTGTTTGTTGCCTGTGAAATCGGCATATCCGATGGTTTGCGAGTCCAGTACCTTCAGAAACCCAATTGGCCCGCCGCGATATTGGACGTAGGGCCAGCCGGTTTCAGAAACGGTGGATTGATAGAACCCGTCGCGTGCCTCGATAAACGCCTTTTCGGCCGGGCCGATCTGATGACCTTGTACCGGGCCGCCTTCAATGAATTTTGCGTAGGCCCGTGCCGAGCCCATCCGTTCCTGATGCGCAAGGACAGTGGGGGTAAATGTCAGTTCCGAGAAAGCGCGCGGCATGTGGTGTCCTTTCACAGTCCTAAGGCAGACGGACTGGGGTATTCGTTGTGGCCTGATTTTATGTCAGGGCAGCTGCAATCATAGCCAGCGTCAACAGAACGGGGACGTATTGCGGCGAGAAAAAGCTGACATGGCGTTTCATCTGATCGCTCCGGGTTTACTGATCGGTACATCTTTTGCCTAATGTGTACCGATCAGTAAGCTTTCGCAAGCAATTTTTCAGCATGTTCGGAAAATCTCTGGATGGTTGTCGGAGGCGCTATGGGGCATTATGTACTGATCTGTACACGCAGGAGTCCGCAATATGCGCCCAAACAAACGTGATGAACTGGTCCGCAAGTCCTTACAGGTCTTTTATCGTGACGGGTTTCACGCCACTGGAATGGATAAGCTGGTGGTGGAAACGGGTGTGTCCAAGACCTCGATGTACAAACATTTTCGCACCAAAGAGGAATTGATTCTGGCTGCCCTGCGATTGCGGGACGAAACCTTTCGCGAGGACTTCCTGCGCCGCATTCAGGAGCTTGCGGATACCCCTGCCGGTCAGTTGCTGGCCAGTTTTGACGTGCTGCGCGAATGGTTCCAAGAGGACCAGTATCGCGGTTGCCTGTTCATTAAGGCCGGGGCGGAATATCAAGAGAGTGATCACCCGATCCACAAGCAGTCGGCTGAACACAAGCAGATCATATTGGATTATTTGACCGATCTGGCACGCAAAGCCGGAGCTCGCGATCCGGAACATTTGGCCTGTCGGATACAGCTGTTGCAGGAAGGTGCGATTGTTACGGCTGTGTTCATGAAATCCTGCGAGCCTGCGCAAGAGGCAAAGGATGTCGCTCAGGTGCTGCTGGACGCCGCGCTGGCGTGATCTTTCAAAAGAACGTTACGTTGCAACGCGTTGTGCGGATTGGATTGCGCTGACACCAAAGCTACCTTGTTCGAGGGCAGAATTGGGGAGAACGCCGCATGTCGCTTTTTACTACGACCGCAAGTTGGGTAACCGAAGAACACCGGATGTTTGCCGAAATGGCGGATCGGTTCATGGAGGATGAACTGGTTCCCAATATCGACCAATGGATCGAAAATGGCGTCGTGGACCGGGACATGTGGCGTAAGGCCGGGAACATGGGTCTGATGGCGGGCGCAATCCCCGAGGGTTACGGCGGTGTGGGCGGTGGTGTCGGATTTGATGCGGTTACGATGTACGCGCAATCCTCTCACGGAGATTCCGGGTGGGGCTATGCGATCCAATCTATCGTCATCCACTACATCAACGCCTATGGCAGCGAAGATCAAAAGCAGAACTGGCTGCCAAAACTGGCCTCGGGCGAGATGGTTGGCGCCCTCGCCATGACCGAACCCGGAACTGGGTCGGATGTGCAGGCCATTCGTACGACTGCGGACAAGGATGGGAACTCTTACCGTCTGAACGGGTCCAAGATTTTCATAACCAACGGGCAGTCGGCAGACCTGATCCTTGTTGCGTGCAAGACGGACAAGGCGTTGGGCTCAAAAGGTGTTTCCCTGATCGGAGTTGAGACCGACAGTGCCGAGGGGTTCCGAAAAGGGCGCAACCTCAAGAAACTGGGAATGAAGGCCAATGACACGGCCGAGCTGTTCTTTGAAGATGTCAAGGTGCCCATGACCAACCTTCTAGGCGCGGAAGAGGGGCAAGGTTTCTATCAGATGATGAACCAATTGCCATGGGAACGCCTGACGATTGGCATCGGGGCGCTGGGCGCAATAGATTTCGCCATCGCCGAGACGGTGAAATACACGCAAGAGCGTAAGGCCTTTGGGCAACGGGTGATGGATTTCCAGAACACGCGCTTCAAACTGGCCGAATGCAAGACCAAGGCCGAGATTCTGCGCAGCTTCGTCAATGATTGTATCGCGCGGCTTGAGGCCGGCACGCTGGATGCGGCAACCGCCTCGATGGTGAAATACTGGGGGTCGGAAGTGCAGAACGAAATCATGCACGAATGCCTGCAGCTGTTCGGTGGGTATGGTTTTATGATGGAATACCCGATTGCCCGTCTTTACGCGGATGCGCGTGTTCAGATGATCTATGGCGGCACCAATGAGATCATGAAGGAACTCATCGCCCGATCCCTGGATACCTGACTGGATCGGGCGCTCCCGCCCGTCGTCAATGTTTCTGATGAAACGTCTCCTCCCGTTGGGCCAGGCAAGCGCGGGCACAGCCCGCGCTTGCCTGGCCCCCTGCCGTCCGCAGTACGCAAGGCCAAAGGCCGCTCAGGGCCACCTTGCAACTCTGTTCTAGGTATCCGGGGTCTGATCAATCTGGTCTTGTAGCCAATCCCGGAATGATCTGAGCGGTTCAGATTCCGCCCGGGACTGCGGCCAGACAAGGTAGAAATCCCCAAGGCTGACCCCCGGGCCATGCCACGCTGGGAAGAGCCGCCCGGCAGCCAGATCGGCCTCGATCAGATAGCTTGGGAGCAATGCCACACCCAGCCCATGAATGGTTGCCTGCCCCATGGTCGAGAACTGATCGAACAGCATTCCCTGTGTCCCGGATACCTCATGACCTTGGGTGGCGAACCATTTCTCCCAGGCTTCGGGGCGTGTCTCGAGATGCAGCAGGGGAGCTTTGGTCAGCCATTCGATGTCATCGCTGTTATCGGGCAACAATTCGGGTGCGCATACCGGCACCACATCCTCGCGCATGATAGGTAGGTAGTTCATACCTGCCCAGTCACGCTGGCCAAAGTGAATCGCGGCGTCGAATTGCTCGGTGTCAAAGTCGAAAGGTCGCAGTCGTGTATTCAGGTTTACCGTGACCTCTGGGTGGCGCCGGGCGAAATCCTGCAATCGGGGCGCTAGCCAATGCATGCCAAAGGCGGGCAGGATCGACAGGTTCAGCGACCCGCCGGTCGGGTTGGCCTTGAGCTTCAGCGACGCCTGCGCCAGTTGGTTTAACGCCGTACGAGCGACCTGCACGTATTCCTTTGCTGCAGGCGTCAGATGCAGCCGCATCTGGTTGCGCTGGATCAGGGCAACGCCCAGTTGCTCCTCCATCGATTTGAGCTGACGGCTGATCGCGCTTTGGGTCAGCGACAGCTCTTCGGCGGCGGCAGAGGCGCTGCCAAGGCGGTCGACGGCTTCGAGCGCTAACAAAGACGGGATCGATGGCAGAAAGCGACGCGGGGCGATCATATGACAAATCCTCATACCTTTCGGAAGGAATATCACTGGCTTTTGCCGCGCGCCAGCCCGATACAAATGCAGGTATTTCTTGGGGGTATGCGTCTGCAAGCCTGTGCGTCGGACCGGATGTTTTTTCTGGGAAGTTTGCGGCTTTCTTTTGCCTCTCCGCTCGAATGCCTGCAAGAAAAGGAGGGTGCTGCTGGAGCATCGCCCCAAGTTGTAGTCAGAGAGGATCAGGAAGCAGGCCATGGATCGCGCTCAGATCGTTCACGAGAATTTCCTGACCCGAGTCGCGCGGCGCGATTTGCCCGAAGGGGCCGCCCCCCGACCGGGTCTGGGCAACCCCGAGGCGGTGTCGCTGTTTCGGTCGCAGGTTCTCAGCCGCGCGCTGGACCGCACCAGCCGTGCTATGCAGAAGGCGGGGCGGGGATTCTATACGATAGGCTCGTCGGGGCACGAAGGGATGGCGGCCGTCGCCCATGCGCTGCGCCCGACCGACATTGCCTTTCTGCACTACCGCGATGCGGCGTTTCAGATTGCCCGGGCCGAGCAGGTGCCGGGCCAGCAGATCGCCTGGGACATGCTGCTCAGCTTTGCATGTTCGAAAGACGACCCGACGTCGGGCGGCCGGCATAAGGTGCTGGGATCAAAGGCACTGACGATCCCGCCGCAGACCTCGACTATCGCCAGCCATCTGCCCAAAGCAGTGGGCGCGGCCTATAGCCTTGGCGCGGCGAGGCGGCATGATCCGGAACATCGCGAGTTGCCCATGGACGGAATCGCGGTTTGCTCATTTGGGGATGCCTCGGCCAACCACTCCACTGCGCAGGGGGCGTTCAACACCGCCGGATGGACTAGTGTGCAATCGACGCCGTTGCCGTTGTTGTTCGTCTGCGAGGATAACGGGATCGGTATTTCGGTGAAGTCGCCGAAAGGTTGGGTTCAGTCGTCGATGGAGCATCGCCCGGGCATCAAATATTTCCAGGCCAACGGGCTGGATGTCTATGAGACCTACGCCGTGGCGAAAGAAGCCGCCGATTATGTGCGCACCCGCCGCAAACCCGCCTTCTTGCATCTGAAAACCGTGCGCCTCTACGGTCACGCCGGGGCGGATGTGCCGACCACCTACCTGTCAAAAGCCGAAGTTGAGGCCGATGAGGCCAACGATCCGCTGTTGCACACTGTGCGTCTGCTGGACCAAGCCGGCGCGCTACAGCCGGATCAGGCGTTGAAGATATACAATGACACCTGCGCGCGCACGGACCGTGTCGCAGCCGAGGCTGCCACCCGTCCGCATTTGTCCAACGCCGTCGAGGTAGTGGCCAGCCTGATCCCGCCGAAACGCTCCTGCAAATACACCAACGGCCCGGATGTCGAGGCCCGCGCAAACGCCTTTGGCGGCGATCTGCGGGCAATGAATGACCCTCAGCCAATGAGCCGTCTGATCAACTGGGCGCTAACCGATCTGATGCTGAAACATGGTGAGCTCGTCTGTATGGGCGAAGACGTGGGCCGCAAAGGAGGCGTCTATGGGGTTACGCAGAAACTGCAGCAGCGGTTTGGCCCGGATCGGGTGATCGACACGCTGTTGGACGAACAATCCATTCTGGGGCTGGCGATTGGTATGGGGCATAACGGATTCATTCCGATACCGGAGATTCAGTTCCTGGCCTATCTGCACAACGCCGAGGATCAGATCAGGGGGGAGGCAGCGACGCTGCCGTTCTTTTCGAACGGGCAGTTCACGAACCCGATGGTGCTGCGGATTGCGGGGCTGGGGTATCAGAAAGGCTTCGGCGGGCATTTCCACAACGACAATTCCCTGGCGGTTCTGCGTGACATCCCGGGGGTGATCATTGCCTGCCCATCCTCAGGCGCGGATGCGGCGCAGATGCTGCGCGAATGCGTGCGGCTGGCGCGTGAAGAACAGCGGGTGGTGGTGTTTCTGGAACCCATCGCGCTCTATCCGATGCGTGATTTGCATGGCGCGCAAGATGGCGGATGGATGACCAACTATCCGTCGCCGGACCAACGTATCTCACTGGGCGAGGTCGGCGTGCACGGGGATGGCACCGACCTGGCCATCGTGACCTATGGTAACGGACATTACCTTTCGCAACAGGCGCTGCCCGAACTGGACGCAGCCGGGATAAAGACCCGCATTATAGACATGCGCTGGCTGGCGCCTTTGCCAGTCGATGCTCTGCGCGAGGCGGCCAAGTCCTGCGCACATGTTCTGGTCGTAGATGAATGCCGCCGCACCGGCAGCCAGTCCGAGGCGCTGATGACGTTCTTCGCCGAAGAAAGTCCCCAAACACCAACCGCGCGTGTCGCGGCTGAGGATTGCTTTATCGCCACCGGTCCGGCTTATGCTGCACCACTGCCATCCAAGGACGGTATCGTTGCCGCCGCGTTGAAACTGACCGGAGGCCACCAATGACCCACACAGCCGTTGTCATCTGTCCCGGTCGGGGCACCTATAACAAGCCCGAGCTGGGCTACCTGCACCGCCATCACGCGCAGCGGATGGACCTATTCCAAAGCTTTGACGCCATCCGCGCCGAGAAGGGGCAGGACGCGGTGACCGCCTTGGATGGTGCAGCCCGCTACACGATGTCCAAATATTCGCGAGGGGATGTGGCCTCGCCCTTGATCTACGCGGCCTCCGTGGCCGACGCGCAGGTTTTGGCAGACGATATCGAGGTCGTCGCGGTCACTGGCAATTCGATGGGCTGGTATACCGCCCTTGCCGTCGGAGGTGCACTGTCGCCGCAGAATGGCTTTCGGGTGGTGAACACGATGGGCACGCTGATGCAAGAGCAGCTGATCGGCGGGCAACTTGTCTATCCGTACACCGGTGATGATTGGCGTGACGCTCCGGCGCTCAAGGCCGAATTGCTGGCGGACATCGCGCGGATTAACGCAACCGACGGGTGCGATCTGGCACTGTCGATTGATCTGGGCGGGATGTTGGTGCTGGCCGGGAACGAAGCGGGCTTGAAGGCGTTCGAAGCTTCTCAGCCCGTCGTACAGGAACGCTTTCCGATGCGGCTGGCGAACCATGCAGCGTTTCATACGCCCTTACAGGCGCCGGTTGCTGCCGAAGGGCGCGCGCGACTGGCACCGGATCTGTTTGCGCAGCCCGATCGCCCGCTGATCGACGGACGCGGCAAAATCTGGTGGCCGGGCGCGACTGATACGCAAGCGCTGTGGGATTATACTTTAGGTCATCAGGTGACCGAAGCCTATGACTTCACCCGCGCCATTCAGACCGCCGCGCGTGAGTTCGCCCCGGACCTGTTCATTGTCACTGGCCCGGGTGCGACCTTGGGTGGTGCTGTGGCTCAGTCACTGGTTCTGGCCGATTGGAAGGGCATGTCGGACAAGTCGGCGTTTCAGGCGCTGCAACAGGCCGAGCCATTTTTGATTGCCATGGGCCGCGATGATCAAAGGGCGCTTGCAACCGGTTGATCCAACCGCAATGATCCGCGCAAAAAATTCGGAGCCGAGCGTGAGTAGTCACAACCAATCCCTTTGGTTGAAAACCTGCCGTGAGAACGTGGATAGCCGTCCATTGGGCAGTGATTTGACGGTTGATCTGGCCGTGATCGGCGGGGGCTATACCGGCTGTTCCGCCGCGCTGACGGCTGCACGGGCCGGGGCGTCGGTCTGCTTGCTAGAGGCGCAAGAAATCGGGCACGGCGGTTCAGGCCGCAATGTTGGTTTGGCGAATGCCGGTCTTTGGTTGCCCCCAGAGGATATCCGCGCGCATTTGGGTAAAGCCGCCGGAGATCGGTTGATTACCCTTTTGGCCGCTGCGCCATCGGATGTGTTTGATCTAATCGAACAGAATGGCATCGACTGTGATCCGGTGCGCAACGGAACGTTGCACTGCGCGCATTCCGCGTCGGGCCTGCGGGACTTGCAGAAGCGTCACGATCAGTTGAGCGCCACCGGTGCACCGGTTGAATTACTGCCCGCCGATCAGGCAGCGCAACGGACCGGCAGCGCGGCGTTTCATGGTGCGCTGTTTGATCCCCGCGCGGGAACGATCCAGCCGCTGGGCTATGTGCGCGGTCTGGCCCGTGTCGCCGCTGAGGCCGGGGCGCAGATTGTCACCCAATGCCCGGTGCAGTCGATTCAACACAGCGACGGTCAATGGGTGCTGCAAACTCTACAGGGCATAGTGCGCGCGAAATCGGTGATCCAGGCCACCAATGCCTATCATCAGGGTCTTGAGGCCTCGACCCCGGATTATGTACCGGTCTATTATTTTCAGTTCTTCACGGCCCCGCTTTCAGACAATCTGCGGGCCAGTATCCTGCCGGGGGGGGAGGGGTGCTGGGATACGGGGTTGATCATGACCTCTTTCCGCATGGATGCCGAAGAGCGGCTGATCATCGGGGGCATGGGTGATCTGGGGCAGGCGGGCCGTGCGGTTCATGAGGCATGGTGCAGGCGCAAGTTGGCCGAGCTGTTTCCGCAACTTGCCGATCAACCGTTGATTGAGGGATGGCATGGGCGCATCGCAATGACCTCGGATCACATCCCCAAGATCACGCAGATCGGCCCCAGCGCCCTGTCAGTGCATGGGTATTCCGGGCGGGGCATTGGCCCGGGCACTGTTTTTGGTCGCTTGATGGCCGAAAGCCTGTTGCAGGACGATCCGGATTTACTACCTGTACCTGCGGTTTCTGAATATCGTGAAAGCTGGACCGGCCTGCGCCGCGCCTATTTTGAATCCGGCGCGACGTTGATGCATTTCATCAAGGCGCGGTTCTGATCCGCGACCACCCCGGCGATCAATCTTGCAGCGCCGTGGCAATGGTCTCGATCCGCGCGCGCAACCAACGATGGGCCGGGTCATTCGCAGAACGTTGATGCCAGACCATATAGATCGAAACCGGTGCGCACTCGAACGGCAATGGTGCGCAGTCCAGCGCAGCCAGCGGCCCATGTTTCATCAATGCCGTGTCTGTGGAAATCAGATCGCTGCCTTTCACAAAGGATGGAATTGCGTGGAAATGCGGCAGGGTGACGGTGGGTGGTCGGATCTGGCTTTGATCCACGCCTCGCATCACCGCGCGAGAATTACGCCCATCGGCAAATCGCACCTCGATATGTTCGGACTGGCAATAGGCCTGCCAACTGTCCGGTGGGCCGCGTTGATCGGCATCGTAGAAAATCATCAGCGGGCTGATCAGCAGACGTTTTTGAAAAATATCCGGCCCATCGGGCGGTAGCGGGGTCAGCATCAACTGGCACCGGTCACTGCGCAATAAGTCCGGGTCAGGGACGCCTGATGGGATGAACCCCAGCCGCAGACGCACGCCTTCGGTTCGAAGCGCGCGTAACAGTGGCGGAAAGATCAAATCGCGTGGCATGTCGTTGGCAGCGATTTGGATGCAGATCTCTTCGGCCAGCGCATCAAAGGGGCGCTCGTCCGTCAGTGCCCGCATGCCGTCCAGCACCTGCTGCACCGGCTCTTTCAGCGACAGGGCGCGCTCGGTCGGGGTCAGGCCCTGACCCGAGCGCACGAACAACGGATCGCCTAGCACCTGACGCAACTTGGCCAACGTGTGACTTATCGCCGATTGCGTCACACCCAGCCGGTCAGCCGCTTTCGAGACCGAGCTTTCCTCGAGGATCGTCAGGAAGGTGCGTAGGACCTTGCCGTCCAGATCAGTAAAATCAGTTTTGCTCATACCATCTATGATTATTCATGAATGGATTTGCTGTCCACGGCGCATTAGGTGACAATCAGACTATAGGAGGCGCGTAATGGGAATCCGCTTTTTCTCGGATAAGAACAGACCGGTTCATATGGGCCGGTATCCGCTAGAGCGGTTGGCGCGGCAGGCCGGGACGCCGGACCTGTCCACGGCGCCCTCGATGTCAAAGCTGAGCTTTCACCGACCGGGCCAGCCTGAAAGCATCGTCAACGCGATGGGTGAGTTCCAGGCGATGATGGACGCCATCCGCGATGGATTCGTGAACCCGGTGAGATCAGAGATTCCGGCGGACCCGTCCGAGCGAGCCAATCACCTTAAGGCGTTTGGGTATTTCAATGATGCCTCAATGATGGGCTGCGGTCCTTTGCTGTCCGAGGCGCTGTTGTCTGAACCCCGACGCAATCCCGATATCGACCGTTTGGCCCATGCGCTGAAAACACGACAGACCAAAACGCTGGCCTCGGGAATCGACCTGATCATGGCGGACCTGAAAGAAAGTATGGAGGCCGCGCCCAAGCCGATGGACACGCATCGCCATGCCATCGTCTTTCTGTACGAACACAACCGGGACCCGGACCCGGATGAGCCGGGAGCCGAGTGGATTCTCGACGCGCAGGATCACCGGGCCTGTCTGCTGGCGACCGAGAATGCGGTGGTAGTCGCTAACTATATCCGCCTGCTGGGCTTCGACGCGCGGGCGCATACGGCGATGTCGTCTGAAGTTGATCTGGGTAAATTGGCGGTAGCTGCGGGTCTGGCATCGGTTGAGGGTGGCGACATTGTGGCCCCATGGTTGGGCAAACGGTTCGGTCTGGCCGCTGTGACGACTGAGCTGCAGATCGCGCATGACCAGCCGCTGCAGCCCAAGGTGCAGCAGCCATGGTTCCGCACCCAGGGTCCGGCCTGGTGGTTGGGCGCTGGATTTGCCAAGAATGCTTTGAACCGAGATCCTTATGCCAAACGGCGCTATGTGGACGGGGCACATCCGTTTGAAAAGCTCAAACGGGTCGAGAACCCGACCACCTACATTGATGAAGAAAACGTCGCCCGTGTCCCCAAGCGCGCGGACATGTTTGCGCGGGCGCAGTTTGGTGACATGGGCAAGCCATTGCAGGATGGGGCCAAGGGTGGCCACTATGTGCGCAAAGCCGCCCCCAGCTCTGCGCAACGCCGCGCTCTGGGCGCGTTTGTGTTGCTGCAGGATGGCGAAAGTGCGGCTTCTGTGCTTCCAACTGATGCGACGCGCAACGCTGCAAGTATTAAGGCAGCGAGCTACTTTCTGGGTGTCGACGCGGTCGGGCTTAGCCGGTGCCCGAACTGGGCATGGTATTCTCATGATGCGACGGGTGAAGAGATCACGCCGCCTCATGACCAGGCTATCAGCATGATTATCGATCAGGGCTATGAGACAATGGAGGGTGCTAGCGGCGATGATTGGATCAGTGTCGCCCAATCCATGCGCGCCTACCTGCGGTTTTCCTTGCTGGGCGGAGTCATCGCGCAGCAAATTCGCAACCTTGGCTACAAGGCGCGGGCGCATACGGTGATGGATGGCGAAGTGCTGCAACCGCCGCTGTTGCTGTTGTCGGGTTTGGGGGAGGTTAGCCGGATTGGCGAGGTGATCTTGAACCCTTATCTGGGTCCGCGCCTGAAATCCGGCGTCGTGACAACGGATATGCCGGTCAGCCATGACAAACCCATCGATTTCGGACTGCAGAGCTTTTGCGAAAGTTGCAACAAATGCGCGCGGGAATGTCCCTCGGGGGCGATCACAGCCGGACCAAAGCTCATGTTCAACGGCTATGAAATATGGAAATCCGACAGTCAGAAATGCGCGACCTATCGGATCACAACACCCGGTGGTGCAATGTGCGGGCGGTGTATGAAGACCTGTCCGTGGAACCTCGAAGGGATTTTCAAAGAACGCCCCTTCCGTTGGGCCGCAATGAACTTGCCGCAAGCTGCGCCCGTGTTGGCAAAGCTGGATGATACTGTCGGGAACGGCGGTCTGAACGACACCAAGAAATGGTGGTGGGATCTCGAGTTGCAGCTTGATGGTGCCTATCGGCCCACCATCCACCCGTTGAACCGGCGCGGTCTGCAAACCGAACTTGATCTGAAATACGAAGACCAGACATTGGCCGTTTACCCCGCCTATCTGGCACCGCACCCGTGGCCTTACCCCTTTGCCATGGATCGCGAGGCCGGAATTGCCGCCTATCAGGCGATGGTCACGGCCGAGGAATACAAGGCCCGCAAGGCAGTCGGAGATATGTCGGTGATCCACCGCTACACCATCGCGGGCGATGCACCGGTGATGCGGGTTGCTCTCACTAAAGTCGATAAAATGACCACAGATGTGAGCAAGTACGAATTTTCCGCCCTCGATGGTGCGCCCTTACCCGACTGGACCGCTGGGGCGCATCTGGACGTGTTGGTCGCGCCGGAATTCTTGCGGCAATATTCCATGTCCGGCGATCCGTCTGATCGGTCTGTTTATCAGATCGGTGTGCTGCGCGAGGACGAAGGGCGCGGGGGTTCGGCTCTGCTGCACCGCATCTTCAACGAAGGGCGCAAGGTATTTATTTCGAAACCCATCAACCATTTCGAACTGGATGAGACGGCCTCCAAAACCTTTCTGATGGGGGGCGGGATCGGCATTACCCCCATGATTGCTTTTGCCCATCGCCTGCACGCACTGGGCAAACCGTTCGCGCTGCATTATTCCGCCAGCACTCGTGCCAGTGCCGGGTATCTGGACGATCTGGCCACGATGCCCTGGGCGGACTGCGTACACTTTCATTTCTCGGATGAAGGCACGCGCGCCGATCTGGATGCGATTTTATCAGGCTACCAGCCGGGCTGGCACGTTTATACCTGTGGGCCGGATCGCTACATGGACGGAGTGATACAAGCCGCCGAGGCGCAGGGCTTCCCCGAAGAAGCGCGGCATCTGGAATATTTCTCGGTGCCCGAACAACCCGACTATGAAAACCATCCGTTCACGCTACGGCTGGCCAAGTCGGGGCGGGAGTTGTCCGTCCCAGCGGATAAGGACGCAGCACAGGTGTTGACTGAGGCAGGGATTCACGTTGACGTCAAATGCTCGGACGGGATCTGTGGGGTCTGCAAATGTGGCGTGATCTCGGGCGATATTGAACATCGCGATTTCGTGCTGTCGAACACGCAGCGCGCGGATGCGATGATCCTGTGCCAAAGTCGCGCGGCGCAGCCGGACGGTGTGATCGAGATCGATCTCTGACAACTGGTCTGGAAACGACATCGGGTTACGCAAAAATTGGTCGCTCCTGCCATGGACGCCGCCATGCTGCTGCACTAACGTCCCCTCTGAACCCAGTGAATCCTGATCAACAGGTACGAGGTATTTCATGGATTATCACAGCCCCGCCAGCTTTGCCGAAGCCTCGGCACTGGCCGCAAATGCGACGGGCATCACACGGTTTCTGGCAGGCGGCACAGATGTTCTGGTGCAGCTACGATCAGAACTGGTGACGCCCGACACCCTGATCGACATCAAGAAAATCGACGGCGTGCGCGATATCAACAGCAATGCAGATGGCAGCTGGACGCTGGGCGTCGCCGCCACCGGCGCCGAGATGAGCGAACATCCCGACTTGGGCCGCGATTGGCCCGGCGTGGTCGAGGCTATGGACCTGATCGGATCGACCCAGGTTCAGGGGCGCGCGACGCTGACTGGCAACCTCTGCAATGGCTCTCCAGCAGCGGATTCAGTGCCTGCCATGGTGGCTGCGGGCGTGACCGTTACGGTGACCGGCCCAGAGGGCGACCGTGAGGTTGCGGTCGAAGACATCCCAACCGGACCCGGCAGAACGTCACTGGCGAAGGGCGAGTTGATCTCGGCCGTCCACATCCCCGCACGAGGCGAGAATGGCGGGGACGCGTATTTGCGTTTCATCCCCCGGACTGAGATGGACATCGCCGTGGTCGGTGTCGGCGTCAGCCTGCGTCTGGAAGGCGACACCATCACCGAGGCGCGCGTGTGCCTGGGGGCTGTCGCGCCGACCGTGCTGCTGGTCGAGGACTGCGCCAAGGCTATCATCGGCAGCACTTTGGACGACGCAGCGCTGGACGCGCTGGCCGCCGCGGCGTCCGCCGCCTGCAACCCGATTGACGACAAACGCGGCACCATCGAATTCCGCACCGAGGTCGCTGGCGTTCTGGCCAAGCGCGCCGCGAAAATCGCCTATGCCCGCGCCAAGGGAGAGCAAGCATGAACAAGTTCCATGTATCCACCACCGTGAACGGGGACACGGTCGACTACCTGTGCGATCCGCGCGAGACCTTGCTGGATTGTCTGCGCGACAAGTTGAACCTGACGGGCGCGAAAGAGGGCTGCGGCACCGGTGATTGCGGCGCATGTTCTGTCACTGTTGATGGCCGTCTGGTCTGTTCTTGCCTGATGCTGGGGGTCGAGGCCGATGGCAAGCAGATCGAAACCGTCGAAGGCATCGCGGATGGCGACGTTCTGCATCCGTTGCAGAAAAAGTTCATCGAACATGCTGCTCTGCAATGCGGTATCTGCACGCCGGGCATTCTGGTTGCGGCCAAGTCGCTGCTGGAAAAGAACCCCAACCCGACCGAAGAAGAGGCCCGGTACTGGCTGGCAGGTAACCTCTGCCGGTGTACGGGATATGACAAGATCATTCGCGCCGTGATGGAAACGGCCGAAGAGCTGCGGGAGGCTTCGTAATGGCACTCGACGATCGTAAGACACAATTCACCTTCGTTGGAACGCGTCCGAACCGGCCCGATGGGTTGGACAAGGTGACAGGCCGCGCCAAGTTCGGCGCGGACATTTCCGCACCGGGTATGCTGCACGGTGCGATCCTACGCTCGCCCCACGCCCATGCGCGGATCGTGAAGGTCGACACCTCGCAGGCCGAGGCGCACAAGGATGTCAAAGCCGTCGTCACCCGCGCGGATTTCGCCGACGTGCCGTTCAAGCCAGGGCTTGAGGGCGAGTTTTGGAATGTTCTGGAAAACGTCATGGCGGGCGAAAAGGCGCTGTATGACGGTCACGCCGTGGCGGCGGTTGCGGCGACCTCGGCCCTGGCGGCACGCGATGCGCTCAAGCTGATTGAGGTTGAATACGAGATACTACCGCACGTCACCGACGTGGATAAGGCGATGGCCCCGGATGCTCCGGTCATTCGCGAGGGTGCTGCGGATTATTCCGTGCCCGAGGGGATGCACCCGAATGTGGTGCGGTACCACGAAAGCGGGCACGGCGATGTCGAGGCCGGCTTTGCCGAGGCTGATCTGGTCATCGAAGACAGCTTTGTCACCGAGGCGACCCATCAAGGTTATATCGAACCGCACGCCTGTCTGGGCATGTTAGGCAATGACGGCAAGGGCGAGCTGTGGTGCACCACTCAAGGCCATTGGATTGCGCAGAAAACATGCGCAGCACTGCTGGGCATCGAAACCTCGCAATTGCGCGTGACCGCGTCCGAGATTGGTGGTGGTTTCGGCGGTAAGACCACCGTCTTCATCGAACCGGTCGCGCTGGCGCTCAGCCGCAAGGCGAACCGGCCGGTCAAGATCGTGATGACCCGGTCGGAAGTGTTTAGGGCTACCGGCCCGACCTCATCTGCGTCGATGGATATCAAGATCGGGATGAAGAAAGACGGCACCATCTCGGCTGCCCAAGGTGTGTTCCGCTTGCAGGGTGGGGCGTTTCCGGGCGCGCCGGGCGATATGACCGCCATGTGTGCCTTTGCGCCCTATAACCTGACCAATGTCAGCCAGATCGGCTATGACGTGATGGCGAACCGCCCGAAACAGGCGGCCTACCGCGCGCCGGGCGCGCCGATGGGAGCCTTTGCGGTCGAGTCGGTGATTGATGAGCTGTGCAAGAAGCTGGACCTCGACCCGATCGAAGTGCGCCTGAAAAACGCCGCCCACGAAGGCACCAAGGCCAGCTATGGCCCAACATACGAGCGGATCGGTCTGGTAGAAACGCTCGAAGCCGCCAAGGCGCATCCACATTACTCGGCCCCGCTGAAGCCGGGGCAGGGACGCGGGATTTCATGTGGGTTCTGGTTCAACCACGGCGGTGAGACCTCGGTGTCGCTGGCGCTGTCCGAGGATGGTTCGGCGCAGTTGATGGTCGGCACGCCCGATATCGGTGGTTCGCGCGCGTCAATGGCGCTAATGGCGGCCGAGGTTCTGGGCATCCCGTATGAGAATATTCGTGTGACCGTCGCTGACACTGCGACGCTGGGATATAACGACGTTTCGCATGGCTCGCGCGTGACCTATGCAAGCGGTCTAGCGACCATTAAGGCAGCAAAACACGCGGTTGAAAAACTGTGCGAACGGGCTGCCGCCAGCTGGGGGATCCCGGCGGATGCGGTGAAATGGGAAAACGGCTGCGCGGTGCCTTCGGGGCCCAATGCTGGTGATTTTGACCCGCGCCCGCTGGCCGATATCACCGCCCATATGGGGCAGACCGGCGGGCCTATTTCGGGCCATTTCGAGGCCACGCCCGAAGGCGCAGGCGTGTCGTTCGGTACCCATATCGTTGACGCCGAGGTCGACCCGGAAACCGGCAAGACAAGTGTCACCCGTTATACGGTCATTCAGGATGCCGGTAAGGCGATCCACCCGACCTATGTGGAGGGCCAGTATCAGGGCGGTGCCGCGCAAGGCATCGGCTGGGCGCTGAACGAGGAGTATATCTACGGCGAGGATGGACGCCTGCAGAACTCGATTTTCCTCGATTACCGAATCCCGGTCGCTAGTGACCTGCCGATGATCGACACGGTGATTGTCGAAGTGCCCAACCCAGGCCACCCGTTTGGCGTGCGTGGCGTAGGTGAAACCGGTATCGTGCCGCCTTTGGCCGCCATCGCAAATGCGGTGTCCCATGCGGCTGGTGTGCGGATGCGACAACTGCCGATGTCACCGCCGCGCATTCTGGCGGCGCTGAAGGACAATGGTTGAAGTCCACCTCTGGTCCGGCCTCCGGTCACTGACCGGGGGCCGACAGGTGGTGGAGGTCGAGGCCAAGACCACCGGCGAGTTGTTGCGCGAACTGGTACGGGTTCACCCGCAACTGCAGGCCCCGATTGATGCAGGGGTCTCCATAGCCATCGACGGGCGCGTCATCGCCAGCGGGTTGACCGAACCGATCCCCGAAGGCAGCGAAATTTATTTGATGCAACGCCTAAGGGGCGGTTAACCCGTAGGCGACCACGGCTCGCGCCCGACCATGCGGTCGGCCTCGGCGGTGATGTCGTTCATGTGCTGCTCAAGGCTTTGGCGTAATTCCTCGATTTGTTCTTCCGAGGCTTTGCGCGGCACGGTTTCAGTCCATTCCCGGCACAGAAAAACACCCCTGTTGCGCCAGGGGCGTGGCATCAAAAGACGATCCCATGTGCCCGCCTCGCGGCCATGTTCAGCCGAAAAGGTGATGCCGAACACCCGCTTACCCGAGGTGCGCGCCCAGACCAGAGGCACCGTGGACAGTACCCGTTCGGGTCCGCGCGGACCGTCAGCGGCGATGCCAATGGAAATACCCTGCTTGATCTTGCCGATCACCTGGCGCGATATCGCAATATTATTTGCGTTTTTGCTGGTCATGGCGATGGTGTCCATGCCGAACAGCTTCTGTACCCGACCCACCATGCTGCCCGCCCGTGCAGCCGAGGTGATCGAACAGATCTGCCCCTTGTCCAGCGGAAAGAAATAGGGGGATTGCGCCAGCCTTTGGTGCCACAGAACCACGATAACGGGCTCACCCTGTTCGACCAGTCGGTCCAGTTCTTCGTATCCGAGGCGCTGCCACGTGGTGTTGCGATTGACCCACCGGATATAGCTTGCAATGCGGCGTGCAACCCAATTCAGGACGGCTTCGCTGTCGGCGATCTTTTTACGGATACTCACGGATGGGGTCCCTCGTACTGACCAAACCGTGTCTTATAGAACTCACCGCTGCACGCAACTTGTTTGTCGGATACCTTAGTCGCGCGGATTCTGAAAAAACCCTCTTGAGTCCGCCGCGCGGCTAGCATATCTGGGGCGCACCTTAGGGGTATAGCTCAGTTGGTAGAGCGACGGTCTCCAAAACCGTAGGTCGCGGGTTCGAACCCTGCTGCCCCTGCCATTAAAATCAATAACTTATGTCGATATCGACTTGCAGGCGCGCAAAATTTTGTGCGATTTTTTGTGCGTTTTTCTGAAAAAGCGCGTGAATCAGGCCAACTTGCCACACTCCTGGCTCCGCCGACCTCGGCTTGAGGGTGAACCCCTATCCCTTACCGACAACCGGCAGAAAGTGGCAGAAAGCCCGTTTCTTTCCGTGATATCGGAAAGGAAGCGTCAGCACTGACACCCCCTCCATAATATGGATACCCTTTTGCGGTTACCGGGCCGGACACCTGCTAAATCCCGCTAATCTGCTAATCGCCCTTTCCTTGATACTGGGAAGCCCCGACGTAACCTGCCCATCAGTCAGGTTTACCGCTCCCCGTTAAAACTCGTTAGAAAACGGCCCCCAATGAAACAGCCGGCCCATTGCTGGACCGGCAAGAAGCTTAATGGCAAACATCGTTGCAGCTTCGCAGACAAAACGAATTTTTGTGTTCGCAACTTGAATGTCTGCTCGGTCGCAAGTTCCAGAGCTATTGAAAACCTTCGACTATACGGAAAAAATTTGACCAAGCCGCTTCTTGTTCGTCAGGTATTCCGCTTTCGTCGCCCAAGATGAATTGCTCCGGCGTTACCCATTCAATGTTCGGCGGTAGTGCTGCCGCGCACAGTTGCTCGATCCGTGGCTCACTCAACTCAGCGCCAAGAACTTGCGGCAAACTTTCCAGACCGGACGCCATTTTACTTAGTACAGCTACTGTGGGCCCCAGTTCTGCTCGTTCTGCATCTTCCGGAAAAGCAGCAATAAGTGTACCGATTCGGGATAGGTCTTGATCCCGTGTGCCGCCGCAGGCCCACTTGATGGCCAATGGCTGTAAAACGAAATCAAAACCGAAGAATGCGTTGATTGGATTTTGATTTTGTGCAAGCACCACTGAACCAGCCGAGCTTAAGCCGCCGACCAACGAGCCAAGCAATAATAGAACAAAGCGAGAGAGCATAACCTCACCTCTCTAATCAACAAGCGCATCATGAAGTGCACAGTTGCAGACAGTGAGTCAGATGCCAATCGAGAAAGCTGCCATTCGTGCGCATCGTAGCATCAGTGACTTTGGGCTCGAAACGGTCATGCGCTGCGCTGCTCACGAACGTCGGGTAAGCTGATGACACCTGCCATTTTGCTCCTTGATAGAGTCAGTTGGTCGACATGGTGTCGGTGCTTGGAGAGGGAGGGAAGGATGGAGGACAATCGATGTCCATTATTCAACTTCCTGCCATCACACCGAAGCGCCCGCCGTGGAACAAAGGTCGCCTTATAGGCCAGAAACGCCCGCTTCTCGCGAAGCAGGTCTGGGCCATCCGCGCCCGGCTTGAACTCTCGGACAATCTCAGGGATTTGGCACTCTTCAATCTTGCGATCGATAGCAAGCTGCGAGGCTGCGATCTCGTTCGATTGAACGTAGCCGATCTTGTTACTGGTGATCGTGTCCGCGAACGCGTGACAGTTGTCCAGAGCAAAACAAAACGGCCGGTCCAATTCGAGGTCTCGGAAAATACCCGCCAGTCCGTCTGGACCTGGATATGTCGCCCGGAGATGCTTGGACGCACTTTCCTTTTCCCAAGCCGCTTCCACGAAAGGCCGCATATATCGACACGACAGTACGCGCGTCTGGTCCTCGATTGGGTGTCGGCGATTGGTTTGGAGCCGAGCGGTTACGGCACGCATTCGCTGAGACGCACAAAAGCGGCACTGATCTACCGGAAAACAGGCAATCTACGCGCGGTGCAGCTTTTGCTTGGCCACACCAAGGTTGACAGCACAGTTCGATATCTTGGCGTTGAATTAGAAGACGCGCTGAGTATCGCAGAAAAGATCGACGTGTGAAGATTGAGCGGGCGGCAAGAGCCGCCCGCTTTTCGTGACTGGCGATTGTCGCATGAGTGTTGACCATCCACTGGGCTTCTGAGCCGAGACGAGCGTCACCATCGTTGTCGATTGAGTTGAATCTCCCGCCCGGATCGCCGGGCTCAGGTCAGTAGCTGGGGCGTCATCACTCCCATGTGACTGCTTGTGCGAAGTAAGCAGTCACTCCTGTAAAGTGCGGCGAACGTCCTCTTCGAGCCCGTTTTTTCTGATTCTGCGCGATGCCCCAACGACGGCAATGCGCAGTAAGCAGACTTTGAAAATCTACAAAGCCCACTCTCAATCAAAGACGGCGTGGTCCAGCTCTACCGCCGATTTTAGCATCCCCGTGTGCTTTCAAAGCGGAATTATATGAAAAGGTTTTGACGCTCATTTCGAGGCAATAGGCGCGATGCGTTTCGTCAGTATCTACTCAGCGTCTCCAGTATTATATTCCGCGTATTGACGTCGTTGTGGAAAATCCTGTCAGCGAGAAACTCGGACGGAAACTCGGGCCATGTCTTTTTCATTTCAGTAACGAGACGTTGTGCTTCTTCTGAATTTCCCAACTGATCGTGCGCAACGGTTTGGAATAATAGCGAAGGAGCACTAACAGGCGCGCCGGCAGCTGGTGCGCCCTGAAAGGCTTCAACAACGTTTTCATAGTTCCCGAGCATAAGTTGCGAAACACCCCAGATGTTTCTTGCACCAAACCTACCAGATCCTGATCTGGCTCTCTCCGGATCACTAACCTCGGCTGCGAGTTCCGGGGCGTTAGCCATGATGGCAGTGATACCTGCAAGGTCGAGAATATGGCCATCCTTCGGTGCCAGTTCGATTGACATTCTTGCGTATTTCAATGCCTCGTTTGACTGGTTTTTGACAGCCAGCACCCAACCATTTGCGCCGTTTGCCCACGCATCGGCAGGGGACAATTCAAGCGCCTTACCAGACATCTCCGAAGCTTGACGGAAGAGATCTTCCCTTTGTGCTTTGTCAGGCGACAAAACCGCCAGGATCGCCAGGACCTGCGCTGATCCGGCATAGCCGTCAGACAGAGCCGGGTCGAGTTCCATCGCATGCTGGAACATTCCCAGTGCTATTTGCTGACGTTTGACATCAAAAACGGGAAAAAACATGCCTCGGGCTTGATCCGCAAGGTTGGCCGCCTGGAGTCTTGTCAAAGATTGCTCACCAAGTGCTGCACGTTCAGCTTGTTCGATGGATTGGGTCGTTGGCAAATCCTTGCTGTTTTCCTGACTCAACCAGATGCCAAGCACAGCGATTACTGCAAGGACACCCAATCCAGCTGGCAGCAGTTGCAGCGAACGCCGACGCCCTTCAGACCCATCGCGGTTCCATGCACTTGATGTGCGGTCTCCAATTGTAGGTTCGTATGAAAATCGCGGCTTGTATCCGCCGGGATCAACAAAAATGCGAACACCTTCGCCGTCCCATTGAACTTCGTAAAACTCACGTAGCAGTCGTCGTAGCCGCCTGGCTTCGACGCGAACGAGATTTTGACCGCCAGAGCCATCAATGCGTCGCCCATAGACCTCCACAGCGATAGCTTTACCTCGAATCTGGGGACCACGACCCGCGATAGCTTCCTCGACAACGTATGTAAGAAACTGCTGGAGACGGGGCGAAGCTTGAAACTCGTCGCTCGATACAACGCGTTCGAGTGCTTCTCGGACAAGATCCGGCGACGGCTGCCCAACTTGTTGATCTATCGGCAAATCATTGGCTTTGTTCAAGGCAAACTCACCCCCAACTCACGGTGACTCACTTGGCTGGCGCGGTCAACCTCACTCATCTCGATGTGAGAATAGATAGTGTGGGCCGGGATTTATCCAGTGGCGGTGGACCTGATTGAAGAGATTCCAGAACTTTCCGAGGTGCTGTCAGGGCGTATCGAAACGGATGCGTTACTCAAAGAGGTTATCGAAGACCTGAAGAAAGTTTCCGAGCTGTTGGATGATGTATCGATCTCAGCCTCAGAGCGCACGGAATGGGCCCACATCAGATCTGAACTCGTGAACGAGCTTCGCCGGATGGTGAAGCGCAATCCTCGCAGCATTTCCAATTGAGGGCATAGCCATGACAAATGAAGACAACGGCAAAGATCTTAAGAACGAACCGAACCAGCAATCTGACGAAATCGAAAACCCTTCCCGGCGCCACGTTATGCAAGGACTTGCAGCGGGCGCGGTCGCAACAGGTGCCGTTAGTTACGGCACAGGCGCAGCACAAGCGCACCAGGGCGATGGACCACTGGGCGAAAGCCTAAAGAACCCGTACGGCGGCAGGCCCGCGGGCGGTATCACGCTACCGGAGTATTTCCGGCCCACAAAATACATGACAGGTTCGAATGCAAACTACTTCCCGCTGTCCGAGGACCTCGGGCCCGACGAAATGCGGATTTCATTCTGTGGTTCCACCCCATTTCCTCCCCGTGAAGATCAGGCTGGCACCTGTATTATGGTCGAACTGGGTAACGGAAAACGGTTCTTCTTCGACTTCGGGTCAGGCTGTGTCCGCAACATTATCGGGATGCAGGTCCCGGGTCAGTTAATCAACGACATCTTCATCACGCATCTACATGTCGATCACTACGCCGACATCCCTTACATCTATCCATTCCGGGCTTGGTCCGGTGGGTACACACCGCTGCGCATTCACGGCCCCTCTGGTCGGACCCCCGAGCTTGGCACAGCCGGAATGGTCAAAGGGATGCAACAGATGCTCAAGTGGCATCTCGAAGCTTTCGACGTCTTCCCAATCGGGGACGGGTACGAGATCGAAGTCAATGAATTCGATTTCCGTCAGGAAGGCGGTATCGTTTATGACGAAGATGGCGTCACAGTGCGCTCCTGGCCACGCAGCCATGCCAAGGACGGTGCCGTCGGGTATCGGCTGGACTGGAACGGCCTGAGCTTTGTTTGGACCGGTGACGGTCGTCCCGATGAGCTGAGCCTTGAATACGGCAAAGGCGTCGATGTGTTTGTGACCGAAATGTCCGGACAGGATATCGGTCAGTTGATGACCTACAAATACGGTTTGCCGCAAGAGCTGTTCAACTACACAATCGATACGCACCACACTTCTCACTACGCTGTTGGTAAGATGATGGCTGAGGCGCGCCCACGGCTTGCAATGGTGACCCACTATACGCAAGACGAAGATATCGATGCCGAAATGCTGGCGGGAATCCGAGCCCATTATGACGGGCTGTTCGCCTGGGGGTTGGACGTCGCCGTAGTCAACGTAACCAAGGATGCAATCTGGTATCGTAAGGCGACGCTTCCCGGAAAATCTGGTTCGGTCGCCCCCTTCCGCGAATTGGGCAAGATGGAAGCAGAAGGCAAGATCACGTTGCCGGATGAAATCAAGCCGCCTGCGCCGCGGTCGTCACGTGCCGAACAGCAGGACCAGAAGTACCGCGACATGGAGATCGACCCCAAGGAATACTATCCAGCTGATGTATTCCGAGCCCCCGATCCAGAATGGCCCAGTGATTTCGTCATCAAGGTCGATGATGTCATCCCTAACCGCAAGAAGAAGGCGGAGTGATGACATGATCGAATTCGGCTCGACATCCGCAATCCCTGTTACGATCCTTACCGGCTTTCTCGGAGCCGGTAAGACAACACTTCTGAACCGGATCCTGACAGGCAATCACGGGCTGCGGGTTGCGGTTCTTGTGAATGACTTTGGATCCATCAACGTCGATGCCGATCTCGTAGTGGGCCTCGAAGATGATGTGATGAGTCTGGCGAATGGCTGCGTTTGCTGCTCGATCCGAGATGACCTGATCGAAACGGTAGAAGCCGTTCTCGCCCGGCCTGAGAAACCGGAATACATCGTCCTTGAAGCAAGTGGCGTGTCGGACCCATCGTCAATCGCGATGACGTTTACGGATCAACGGTTCCGGGACATGATCCGGTTAGACAGCCTCATGTGTCTTGTCGATGCGGAACAGCTATTTGCCGCGCCGGAACAAATGGAACTGAAGCTCCGTCAAATTGCATTTTCGGACATGGTAATTCTGAACAAGGTCGATCTTGTCGACAGGGCCACAGTTCAGAAAGTGCACGATTGGCTCGGGTCTCGCTTCCGTCGCTATCGTTTGGTCGAAGCTGTCAATGCGGACGTCCCTCTGGACATACTTCTTTCAGTCGGTCGCTTTGCCGCCGAACAACTCGAAACGGAAATACCCGATCACCATGAACATGGACCAGATTGTGGTTGTCATCATACTGATCACTCAGACAGCTTCTCAACAACTATGATGAAAGCTGAACGCCCAGTAAGCCTATCTTCCCTCCGGAGTGCTATTCGGAAGCTTCCCGGCGACGTTTATCGTCTTAAGGGTTTTGTTTTTAGCGAGGAGGATCCAGATCATCGCATTCTTGTTCAGGTGGTCGGAAAACGTATGGACATCGCACGAGATGGTGCTTGGGGGGACCGCAAACCCGAAACAAGGCTTGTCGCTATAGGCGCACCGGGGGCGCTCTCCGAGGATGTGCTTTCGGACACGCTTATGGAGACAGTCTGAAGGCCAGTTTCGACCAAGTATTTTGGCTATAAGTCAACCGTGCTGGACAATTTCATACAGTTCGGCGGCGGCGGACTTTGAGTGTGCCATTGATGTCATTGCCAACCTGGCGATCTCAAACGCAAGCCACCCATGAAAAAACGGCCGGCTGAAAGGAGACCGCCTATGAACGTAAGGTTGCTACGCTGCTCCATAATTGCCGGGATTGGTGCCCTTTCTTGTACTGCCTGGGCAGAGTCCCAGGAAGAAGAACTAGCAAGGCAACTTGCTAACCCAGTGGCCGCTCTTATTAGTGTGCCATTCCAGCTGAACTATGATCAGAATTTGGGTGCCGACAGAAACGGTTCGCGTTGGATATTGAATGTACAGCCGGTTGTACCTTTTAATCTTACGGACGATTGGAACCTCATATCCCGAACAATTCTCCCAATCGCCTCCATAGATCGTGGCCTACCGGGTTCCGGATCCGAAACTGGGCTAGGAGATACCGTCCAAAGTCTTTTTCTTTCGCCGAAAAGGCCGAGCGCTGGCGGTTGGATCTGGGGGGCTGGACCCGTTTTTCTGCTGCCGACGTCGACAGATAACAGCTTAGGTCTCGGAGAGTGGGGTGCTGGAGTTACCGGCGTGGCTCTCAAACAGCAGGGTCCTTGGACATATGGTGGCCTGACAAATCACATCTGGGACATTGATGGTGATACAGACATCAATCAGACGTTCTTACAGCCATTTATTTCCTACACAAATTCGAACGCGTGGACGTTCACTTTAAACACTGAGTCCACCTACGATTGGGAAAACGATCAATGGTCTGTGCCAATCAACGGTGTTGTCACCAAAGTTACTCAACTCGGGGATCAACTTATCAGCGTAGGCGGGGGAGTACGCTATTGGGCAGACGGCCCCGATAGTGGGCCCGACAGTTGGGGTATGAGACTTGTAGCTACCTTGCTGTTTCCCAAATAGTTGAGCCCTTCCTCAGTGAAAATCGCTTGTCGGATACAGGCATTGCGCGGATGGAAGCGAACGGCAGTTTGTCCGCATTGGAAGTCACCATGCTGGGATTTGAAAGCCTGCTTTGGGCTGTCTGCGGTCATCCGGTGAAAGCGGGCCAATGGTGGCAAAGTCCGCAAAACCTACCATCGGAAGCGCTTTGATCTCGCCCATGCAGCGAATGGCAGCTTCTGTGAAGCTGCACCAAGCCACTATCTGACAAGATGAATGGCCGTTATGGGCAGTAGGCGATAGCGGCTAAGTTTCACATGGGCTTGCGGACTTGTCCATAACGCGCTGTACTACTTTGTGGTACTCTCCACGAGAAATACGAGGCCAACTGTTTGCGCTCAAGCCCGAACCTTCCTCCACTTCTGTCGCTTCGTGCTTTTTCAGCTGTTGCGAGGCTTTTGAGTTTTCGAAAGGCCGCGGATGAATTGTTGATTTCGCAAAGCACGGTCAGCCATCACATTCGGCAGCTTGAAACGATGCTCGGAACCCCACTTTTCGCACGGCATGCCCGCAGCATCTCGCTAACTCCTGAGGGGGAGCGTTATCTCGTAGAAATCAATGCCGCATTTCGTACGATCACGGATGCGACCGCAGAGCTTCGGGCCGAAGCTGGGCGGGAGACGCTTCGCGTCACGGCGCTGCCGTCCTTCTGCTCAATGTGGCTCATGTCGCGTCTTGCCTCTTTTTCGGATGCGCATCCAGGGATTGACATTGAACTGGACCCGACACTCGAGATTGTCAGCTTTGCTCGCGACGAGGCTGATCTGGGCGTGAGGTTCGGAACCGGTCCGTGGAAGGGTGTGGATGCCCGGCTGTTGTATGTCGAAAAGATTGCCCCCGTTGCACATTCTGAGCGAACCCTGCCACTCACAGACCTGTCTGACGAACAGCTACTCATGAGCCGTAAGGAACAGGAATGGCAGTCTTGGGCGGAGCCCCGCGGAATTGATATAGCGGGCGCGAAACGGATGCAGCTCAGCGACTATAATGTGGTGATCCAGGCCGCAATCGATGGCGGAGGTGTAGCGATCGGTCGTCAGTTACTTGTTGAAACACTCGTGCGTGAAGGTAGGCTCACTTGGCTCGCAACACCCGAGGCAGTAGACGAAAACTTCGGCTATTGGCTGGTAAGTGCTGAAGGACGGCCTTTCACCCGCGCAATGTCGTTATTTGCTGACTGGCTCGCCGAGGCTTTCGCGGAAACCGGAATTTGAGCCTTACCACCGAGTGATCTATTTATTCGATCACAAAAACGCCTTCTTCGAATTGGTAAGAAATCAAGCGCCAAATTACTTTCCTCCTTGTAACTGAAAGGAGGACCCCATGACTAAAGCGCGAGCTGAAAACCGCCCAACGCACGGACAAAAGGACCTGTTTTCAAATCTCGTCGATTGCGGGCCTGCGGCAGACAAGTTTGACGCGCCTGTCGAACTCGGCCTGCTTCAACGTATCGTCGTTGCCGGCTTTCACGTACTGACAACTCGTAAGACGCGACAGGCACTGGAAGGCCTCGAACGCGTTCGTTTGCACGACATCGGCTTGATGCCGAGCGATATTGAGCGCGCAGTCCAAGAAACCGCTGACAAGGCCTCCGAAGAATTCGCGCGCCGGTTAGACGGTCGCTGGCATACCGCCGATCAAGGGACTGGAAGCCTCAACGCCGAGATCAAATGCCTTATGTGCGTCAAAGGGGGACAATTATGAGCATACGCAATCCATCCGCATACAAGAGCCAGGTCACACGCCGCACCATGTTGCAGTTGACCATGGTGGGCGCGCTCAGCGCGGGCCTTCGACCATCCCCGAGTTTTGGAGAACCCAATATGACCCACCCGACACCTGCAGTACCGGCCAATGCCACATTTGACGGCACTTGGCCTTTTCCTCCACAGTACACCGACGCAGCCGGTTACGCCGCCCACTATGTCGATGTCGGTGAGGGTCCCGAGACGCTGCTTTTGCTGCATGGCGAACCCACCTGGAGCTATCTTTTCCGGCGCCAGATTGCCGCGTGGTCACGCCATCATCGGGTCGTAGCGGTTGACCATATGGGCTTTGGCAAAAGCGCCACGCCAGGCGACCGGACCTACTGGCTGCAGGACCATATCGACAATCTGGAGGCGGTCGCTCTTGCCCTCGACTTGCGCGACGTGACCCTTGTGATGCATGACTTCGGCGGACCGGTGGGTATGGGGTTCGCAATCCGCCATCCGGACCGGATAAAGCGGATCGTCTCAGTCAACGGGCCAACCCCGTTCGGTCAGGTTGACCTTGTTGACCGGCTGGCTGCGAATGCTGGCGAGGCCCCCTGGTTTCAGTGGATCCTGAAAGCGCAAAATGACGGTACTCTGGAACCGCTTCTGAGCCAGCTTGATTACACGATCCTGTCCACAATGAAGCTAAACGGTTTCGAAGACGCCTCAATCGTCACGGATGCCTGGCTCAACGCCTATCGGGCGCCATTCCCAACACCGGCAGAAGCTGCCGGTGCGATTGGATGGGCCAAGGGGTTTGCAACCAGGGCGCATAAGTTCGAAGAACCAGACGCGGCGGCCCGACTGGCGATCAGTGCGAAACCAGCACTCGCGATCTGGGGGGAAGAAGACCGCACACTGCATGCAAAGCACTTTCTTCCACTGTTCGAGGCGGTGTTTCCGAAAGGCAAAATTCAGCGCCTGCCGGGTGCTGGCCATTACAGCCCTGAAGACGCCCCGCGTGAAGTGACGGATCACGTGCTGTCTTTCATCGGTTAAACGAGATCTGCGGTTACTCCGCTTCGACTGAGTAGCCGCGGACTACGGCCATTGAACGACGGGGCGGATTTTCGCGAAAACAGAGTAAACCGTTTAACCGTCCAATGTGCTGAATACTCCCTCAAGCTTCGAGCTGAATTGGTCATTGGGCGCAAAGCAAAGGATTGCAGCATCGCCGCGCCGAGCAGTTATAGAAAAAATGCTGCGCTCTTCTCGAATGGCTGCTCTTGAGAAGCCAACCAGTGAATTCCGGAAGATGGCGAATGTCGGCTCTGGGCCGCGCTCTACAGCAACTGGCAACGACCCCACTATTCGTGGGTGCGAAGTTTCTTTGGATCGTAGATGGGGTTAGCTGCGATGGTTGCTTGCGTGTTCAGGCCATCGCCTGACACGGCCAGCGTCGTTCTAACGGCCAGCCCTGGAACAACATGCGCAAGGGCAAGGGATTTACCCATCCGGTGTGAGTAGCAGGGGCTGTTGATTACGCCGACAGGTTCACCGTCCAGTGACAGCGTTTCACCACCGGCCACAATGTCGGGGTGATTTATATCCAGGCACACATTGTTTACTTTTTCGGCCCCTTTTGCCGCCACGACGGCCGCTTTTCCGCGATAATCGGCCTTGGTTGTGCTGGCGGTGAAGCCGAGGCCGACCTCCCGTGGGGTATTCTCTGCGGTCATGTCATAGCCGTAAAACAACAGCCCGGCTTCGATACGCACCTTGTCCAGAGCAGTAAAGGAACATGGCATGACGTCCTCCTGCACGAGCTTGTCCCAGATACCCGTTATCACTGTCCCTTCCGCGAAAATCTCGTAGCCGCGTTCGCCGGAGTAACCCGTGCGCGAGATGCGGCAGGGATGGCCAAATAGTTTCGCAGGCGCGTGTTCGAAATAAGCCAGTTCGGTCAGGTCGATATCTGTGTGGGCATTCAGGATCTCCAGAGAAGCAGGCCCCTGCACTGAAAGGTCATGCAGATCGTCGGTAAAGTCGATCTGAACGTCACGCCCTGCCGCCGAGGCTTCCAGCAGCGCTATGGTATCGCCGGAGCCGTGCACGATCATCCATTCGTTGCCACCATTGTTCGACACGATCGCATCGTCGGCGATCCCGCCGTCATCGTTCAGAACGCACAGGTAGACAGCCTTGCCCGGTCCGACTTTGGTCAGATCGCGCGTGGTCAGATGATCCAGCACCACCTGGGCATCGAGGCCTCGAACGAACACTTTCTTCAGGGGAGACATGTCGAACATACCGGCCCGTTCTCGGACCGCATTGTGCTCATCATTGGGATCGGAGTTATAGTTCCAGGCCGTACCCATGCCGTTCCAGTCCTCCAACCCGGAGCCAAGCGCGGTGTGGCGCGATGCAAGGGCGGATGTGCGGCTAAGTTCTTCGGTCATGGGTCTTCCTTTCTAGTACCATTCGTCCGGCATCCGTGCTTTGCGTTCAGACACGAAGTCTTCAAGCGTTGCTTTTGTGCTGGGGTTCATGTCGGGCTGTTGATAGTCGTCCAACATCTGGCGCCACCGCGTCGTGGCGCGTTGGTCTGACGTGAGCGGGCCGTTCTCCGTCCAGGTCTCGAAAGGGCCGGCATCCGGGATTTGCGGTTCAAAATTCGCCGTCCTGTAGTGGCGCAGCGTGTGGCTGGTGGAGAGGAAATTTTCGCCCGGGCCGGTTTCGAGATAGGCATCGCGGCCAAAGGCTTCATCGTCCGTGTCAAAACCCTGCAACAGTTTCAGCATCGCGCCGCAGTGATCTACGTCCATGATGAACTTCTCGTAGGACATGACCAATCCACCTTCGAGCCAGCCCGCCGCATGCCAGACCTGATGCGCGCCGGACAGAAGGGTGGACCACATGGCCCCCGTACTGTCCTGCATCGCTTGTCCGTCCGGGGCATTGGACGCAGTGATCTGTCCACCGCCAGAGCGCACCGGAACGCGGAGCCTGCGCCCCAGTTGCGACAGCGCCATGGTGACCATGTTCGCTTCTGCCGATCCGAAGGTCAGCGCACCCGTGCGGAGGTTCATGCTGGAATGAAACGACCCCATGACCACCGGACACCCGGGGCGGACAAGCTGTGTCAGGGCGATGCCGACCATGGCTTCGGCCAGCGTTTGGGCTGCCACTGCCGCGGGTGAGAGCGGCCCCATGGCCCCAGCGAAAATCGCCGGAGAGACGCACACGCACTGGTTTGCTTTGGCATAGATGCGGAGCGCGGAGGACATGGTGTCATCGAACACCAGCGGAGAGTTGACGTTGATATTGGCCTGCATCACCGCGTTGCGGTTCATGAAGTCGTGTCCAAAGACCAGTCGCGCCATGTCGATGCTGTCCTGTGCGCGTTCTGGCGCGGTGACGGACCCCATAAAAGGTTTGGTGGTCAGGGTCAGGTGGGCAAAAATCATGTCCAGATGCCGTTTGTTCACGGGCACATCTGTTGGTTCGACCACCGTGCCGCCGGAATGATGCAGGGCAGGGGAACTGTATGTAAGTTTTACAAAGTTGTGGAAGTCTTCGAGCGTCGCGTATCGCCTTCCATTGCTCAGATCGCTAACAAAGGGAGACCCGTAACCCGGCATCAGAACAATATTGTCGCCACCAAGGGTCACGGTTCTGGCGGAATCCCGACTATGCAATTTGAACTCGGACGGTGCTGTTGCGCAAAGGTCGCGTGCATGCCCCGGGTCAAACCGAACGCGCTCACCTTCGACGTGAGCGCCTGACTCGGCAAACATCTCTAACGCTGCTTGGTCGCCTCGAAAATCGATCCCGATCTTGCTCAGAATCCAGTCCGCCTGATCTTCGATCCGCGCCAGTGCTGCATCGGCCAGTAACTCGTATGTAGGTATCTTCCGCGTCGTGAATGGAGCGTCTGCGGACACCGTGTCAACATATGACGGTCGATCAAGACGGGAGCGTCTGCGGCGCGCTGCCGATTTCGAGGTGTCTGTAGTGGCGTTCAAAGCACCCAAACGCGAAACTCCGATTCATTTGTTCCCTGAAATGATTGGCTTTTGCTACGCCGTTGGAAATCGAAATTTTCTGGCCGATGCGTTCAATATTTTTGTACGTTTTGGATATGCGTAGTCACTTTCATCATCATGACCTGCTCAGGTTGTTTGCCGAGATTGCCCGGCATTCCAGTTTCTCAGACGCTGCCGCAGCGCTGAACATGACCAAGGGTGCGATTAGCTATCAGATCAAGACGCTTGAAGCTGATCTGGGGATGGCCCTGTTCCGCCGCACGACACGCGGTGTTACCCTAACGGATGAAGGGTTGAAGCTTCTGGCGGCTTGCCAGACCCGTTATCAGGAAATCGAAGCTGACATTCTAGAGATGAAGGGGCGCGTATCGCGATCCCTGATTGTTGGAGTGTCGACCTATTTCGCGGCGCGATGGCTGTCCCCACGTCTGATGACCTTTATGCAGCGTCACCCGGATGTGCAGTTGCGCATTCAGCCGATGATCCAGTTTTCTGAGCAAGAAATGCAGCATGTTGATCTGGCGATCAGGTGGGGGAATGGAGATTGGATGGAAGGCGTGGTGACTCCCTTCATGGCATTGCCGCCCTATCCCGTCGGGAACTCTTCTGTGGCGCGAAAAGTTGAGGCGTTGGGAATGGGCGTGGCGATATCACAGCTCACATTGCTCAGAGACCGGGACGACAGCAATGCCTGGTCCGATTGGCTCATCGCCGCAGGTCTGCCCCAGCAGACGCGTCAAGATGTGTTGATCGTCCCTGACCCCAATGTTCGAGTGCAGGCTGTTATCGACGGGCAGGGGATTGCCTTGATGGACGACCTTGTGTCCGCCGACCTGGAGGCGCAACTGCTTTACCGGTTGTCTGATATTGAACTACCCGACTACGGATACTTTCTGGTTCAGCCGAACGGCACTGGTGCAACGGACGCCGTGGCCGCATTCTCGGAATGGCTGACCAACCAATCCTGACGACGTTTGGCCCGAACATCATCGACTCAATATTTGTACGCCGTTTAAATTAAGAATCACGAAGACACCGATATGACAACCGGGCACATCATGATGGCCATGAGCCTCGATGGAATTGTTGCAAGACCCGACCACGCGCTTGACTGGCTGAATAAACAAGCGACACAAAACGAATTTCACGGCTTTGCAGAGTTTCAGGGCCGGATGGACGTGATCGTCATGGGGTCGGGATCGTTTCGCACTGTTTTGGGATTCGGGGAGTGGCCATACACTATGCCTTGCATCGTGATGAGCCGCACAATAACTGACGAAGACATTCAGGAGGATCTGCGCGGCAAGGTTGAGGTTTCGACACTTGCGCCCAAATCCCTGCTGACATTGTTGGAGAAACACGGGTTGAAACGGGCGTATGTCGATGGCGGCGCGGTAATTCGATCGTTTATCCTGGCGGGGCTTATCGAGGACATGAAAATATCAATTGTTCCGATCCTTCTTGGCGACGGCATTCGCATCTTTGGAGCCAATGATACGGACTTCGATCTGGAGCTGGTGTCCACGACCGCCTTCCCGTCCGGGCTGGTGGACCTTGAATACAAGGTGAAACGGTGACCAAGGTTGCGTCCGTTGGACGACCGATAAAGGCGTCGTAACAATTGTCAAAGCAAGCGGTAGTGAAAACGGTGCTGCCAATCGTTCAGAAAGGCGGCGTTGACGGGCTGTCTTTTCGTGTGCTGGCCGAACAGCTGGGCGTCACCCCAATGGCCGTCACCCATCACGCCGGCAACAAGAAACAGCTTTTGACCGATCTGGTGGAGCTTGCCTTCAGGGGGGTCGCGGACGGCATCGAAGAGACGTCCCCGGTCAAACGGGGCCGCAGCATACTGGCGGCCTACTTCGAGTAAGGGACGCGTAAGCGCCTTCGTCTCGAACCAAGAACCTAAAGTGGGGTGTTTGGTAGCGGAGGTCCGTCTTGGACACAAACCCCACATATTAACACTCTGTAAAATACGGGTGCCGCGACCTTCGAGAGGTAAGCCTAAAGGTAAATTGTCGTGGCGGTACCCTGACTGGCGAATTCGATCAATAGAAGTTGGCCTTTACCGCGGTGCCCTGCGTTGAAGGCCGTCGCTTTTGCGGCAAGGGGAATGTCCTACATAGCCTCCAAGGTATGCTGGAGGCCATTTCGAATGTGATCTTCCAACAGCCTCTTCGCCGTGTCGGCGTCTCTGGCCAGCGCGGCATCGAACATGCCCTTGTGCTCCTTGACGGCCTCTTCGCCGCGATAGGTCAGCACGAGCATCTGATACCGCAGATATTTGTCGTAGATGATCGAGTGCAGAGACAGAAGGTTCTTGGAATTGCAGGCCGCGATCATCGCTTGGTGAAACTCCCAATCATATCGTTTCCAGGTTTCTTTCTCGGACTCGTCGCCCTTGAGAAGCTGCTGCTCCATCAGGTGCAGTTTGTGGTGTGCGGCAACGAGGTTGCCTTCCCAGTCCGTGTCGCCATTCGCAATGGACAATTCCAACGCGTGGCATTCCAACAGAACGCGCAGCTCTGAAATCTCGGTCAGGTCTTCTCGGGAAACCGGCGTGACCAGGAAACCCCGTTGCTCGGGAGCTTCGACAAATCCGTCGCTGGCGAGCCTGTTTAGCGTTTCACGAAGTGTCGAAAGGCTTGCCGAGTAGCGTTCCTTTAAGGCGTCCAGCTTCAGTTTGGAGCCGGGTTGCAGCTCCCCGAAGATGATATCCCGCTTGATGCGCTGATAGGTGCTTGCACCTATCGTAGACGGCTGTTTCGCCATGCGTTTCACCCGATATTATCAGTTTCCTCGTTCAATTAGCATTTTTCAGAGACATCAGCAATCCAAACTGATGTATGGTAAAAATAAAAATATCATACATTATTGCGGAATCGCGAAAACCGCAATACGGTCGTGGCCAAGTTGGGCAAAGCAGCCCGATCGCAATCATCGGTTTCGGGATTTTCCGGACCCTCCGGAAGGAAGCAAAGTGTCTAAGAACTTTCGCATTGCCATTGTCGGCATTGGCCTTGTTGGACGCCGCCACGCAGACGCTATACGAGCGTTGCGCCATGTTGATCTCGTCGCGGTGGTCGACCCCAGCGATGAAGGTCGTGCTTACGCCGTTGAGCATGGGGTCGCATGTTACGAAACCCTCGAGGAAATGTTTGCAAATCAGACGCCGGACGGAGCTGTTCTTGCGACCCCGACCACGCTTCATGTTGAACAAGGCCTCACGTGTGTTCGACGTGGTTGTCCCCTTCTTGTCGAAAAACCGATCGCCGTGGAAGCCACCGCTGCACTTGAGCTTGTTCAAGCAGCGGAGAAGGCCAATGTGCCACTGATGGTCGGACATCATCGTCGACACAATCCTCTGATCCGGTCGGCTAAGGAAGCCATTGTCGGTGGGAAGATTGGCGATGTGCGCGCTGTCCATGCGAATTGCTGGTTCTATAAGCCAGACGAGTATTTTGATGCTGCGCCCTGGCGAAAGAAACCAGGTGCAGGGCCCATCTCAGTCAATCTGGTCCACGACGTCGATCTTCTGCGGTATTTGGCCGGAGAAGTCGTGACCGTTCAGGCTCAGTCGGCTGCATCGCAGCGGGGCTACGACAACGAAGATGTTGCCGGTGCTCTGTTGACGTTCGAAAGCGGAGCGATAGGGACCATAAGTGTGTCCGACAGCATCGTTGCTCCATGGAGCTGGGAGATGACGTCTCAGGAATATCCAATCTATCCTTCAACCACTGAGAGTAGCTACATGATAGGTGGCTCTCATGGTTCGTTGTCCGTTCCCGATCTTCGATTGTGGAGTTACCAGAGTGAGCAAAGGGACTGGTGGACGCCAATCTCATCAACCGCGCTGAAGAAGGGTGCGTCTGACCCCCTGGTCAATCAGCTTAGGCACTTTGTTGAAGTAGCTCGGCACGAAGCAGATCCGATTGTGTCTGGATGGGAAGGTTTTAGAACGCTTCAAGTTATTGAAGCTATTCAGAATTCCTGCAGGGCTGGCGAGACTGTTAGGATAAGAGGCCTTCAGGAAACGCAGCAGCAGAGATTGCAGGTAATGAAAAATATCTGATATTTTGTAAAAAATCTTGCAAAATGTCCAAAATAGGTCAAAACTCAGAATCGGAATAATGCATCATGATGTCTCAGGGAGGAGCAAAGTGATTACCAAACTTACCCGCCGGGCTGCTGTATCAGCCCTGGTTGCAACCGGTGTTCTGTTTAGCGCAACAAGCGGTGCGTTGGCGGAAGACAAAGTGCAACTTCGCCTCGCCACATCAGGATCGGAGACCGACCAGCGCTCGATCGCTATGGCCGAGGTTTTCGCGCCCATGGTCGCTGATTTCGCAAGTTATGAGCCCAGCTATAACGGCACCATTTTCGCTCAGGGTACTGAGCTGGATGCCATAAGCCGGGGTAACCTGGAAATGTCGATTACCTCGGCGCAGGAACTAGCACAGTTCTTCCCCGAGTTTTCGATCTTTACCGCAGGCTATGTCCACCAGGACGCCGCGCATCAGGTGGCTGTCTTCAATGATCCCTTGATGGATGCCTTCAAGCAAAAAGCCGAAGAAGAGCTGGGTGTCAAACTGCTGTCGGTCATGTATCTGGGCCGTCGTCAGGTGAACCTGCGCCAACCCAAGGATGAACTGACCGTCAGCACTCCGGCTGATCTGGAGGGTGTGAACCTGCGGATGCCGGGCACAGATGCGTGGCAGTTCCTTGGCAAAGCGCTGGGTGCCGCCCCGACACCAATGGCGTTCTCAGAGGTTTACACAGCTCTGTCCACCGGTGCCGTTGACGGTCAGGACAACCCGTTGCCGACTGTGGTTGATGCCAAATTCTACGAAGTGACCAATCAGATCATCCTGACATCGCATTTGGTCGACTTGAACTATATTGCCATCGGCAAAGAGGTTTGGGACGGGCTGACACCGGAACAGCAGGCTAAGATTCAAGAAGCTGCGGATGCTGCGGCTGAATCCGGCCGCCAGAAGCAGCTTCAGAAAGAAGAGGACCTTGTCAGCTTCCTCAAAGAACAGGGCATGGAGGTCTACGAACCCGACCTCGCGGCGTTCCGCGATCAGGTACAGTCAATGTATCTAGAAAGCGAATTCGCTGGATCATGGCCGGACGGCGTTCTGGAGCAGATCAACGCTCTGGGCAACTAAGTTCGTCTACACAAGGGAGGGAGAACCGCAATGAAAGGCTTCATAAAGGGGTTCTCCCGACTGACCGAAGCGATTGCCGGCGGGATGCTGGCGGCAATCTTCCTGATCTTCCTTCTCCAAATTCTTCTGCGGTACTTCTTTACCCCCGCTGGCTGGACGCTTGAACTCATCGGCATCCTCTGGGTCTGGGTGATCTTTTTTAGCTGCGCCTTCATCGTGCGCGAGAGGGATCACGTGAAGTTCGACATCATCTACCTTTCGGTGCCGATGCGCGTGCGTCAGGTCTTTGCGATGCTGGCGGCCGCGGCGATTGTGGTAGGGATGCTCTACAGTTTCCTGCCAACGTGGGACTACATCGACTGGATGAAAATCCGCAAATCCTCGACTGTGCGCAATCCGTTCTCGGGTGAGAAGATACCGCTGCGCACTGTGTTTTCAATTTATGCGGTTTTTATGCTGGTCGTGGCTGCGCGGTATGCTTGGTTGTTCTTCGACGTCATGCGCAATGGCCCACCAAAAACCGAGCTGGAACTGGTCGTTGGGTACAACGTGGTTGACGATCATCCCCGCGTCGACGGTGAAGACGACGAGGAAGCAAACAAATGAGTTTTGAACTTCTTTCCTGCCTGCTCGCTCTCTTTCTTCTGGCAGGCATCGGGACACCTATCGGCTATTCCATCCTCTTGGCCTCATTAGTGTACTTGGGCACGGCCGGACTGGACGTCGCCCTCGCGGGCGAGAAGATCCTGCAAGGCTTCTACAAAAGCACGATCCTGCTTGCCGTACCTTTGTTCATCGTCGCCGCAAATATTATGAACGCGGGGTCGATCACCGACCGCTTGCTGAACTTCTGCGTCGCTGCGGTCGGGCGGTTCAAGGGCGGTCTCGGGCACGTCAACGTGGTAGCGTCTCTGATCTTTTCCGGTATGTCCGGTTCGGCTGTCGCGGATGCCGCCGGGATCGGCAAGATTATCATTGAAATGATGACCAAAGATGGCCGCTACAGCCGAGGTTACGCAGCCGCAATCACGGCGGCGTCGGCGACGATTGGCCCGATCATTCCGCCCTCGATCCCGATGGTTTTGTACGCGCTTGTTTCCAAGGCCTCTATCGGGTCGCTGTTCCTGGCCGGTATTCTTCCGGGCCTGATCATGGGCGTCGTCCTCATGGCGATGAACTATTATCTGGCCGGAAAGCGGAACTTTGCATTGGAAGAACCTGTTCCACTGCGCGAATTGCCGGCTAAAACCGCCAACGCGTTTCCGGCACTGCTGATGCCCGCAATCTTGCTGTACGGCATATATGGCGGCGTCACCACGCCGACCGAGGCTGCAGCCGTGGCTGCATTCTACGCCCTGCTACTGGCAGCGTTGTTCTACCGCGCACTGACCTTCCGTGGCCTTTATCAAGTGTTCGTCGATAGCGCGCGCTCTTCCGCCGCCGTCGGGGTGGTCATTGGCGGCGCGTTCATTCTGAACTTCATCGTCATTCAGGAGCAAATTCCTCAGTCGATTTCGGCCTTGCTGGAGGGTTCGGATGTCAGCCCGATTGTGTTCCTGATCCTCGTAAACCTGCTGATCCTTGCGCTGGGATGCGTATTGGACGCAACCACGATCATTCTGGTGATCGTGCCCCTGTTCATTCCAACCTGCGAAGCGCTTGGGATTGATCTGGTGCATTTCGGAGTGCTGGTCGTCGTGAACTCGATGATCGGTTTGATCACGCCGCCCTATGGCATTCTACTCTTTGTGATTAACGCTGTGACGGACATTCCGCTGCGCGAAATCATCTCGGAAATCTGGGCCTTCTTGGCGGTGCTCATCTTCGCCCTCGTGATCATGATGCTGATGCCCGATCTGGTCCTGTGGTTGCCCCGCATGTTTGGATATCAGGGATAATGAGCCTCTCTGTTTCGACAACGTCGATCCCCGGTGATCTGGCCGAAAAACTGAGCGCCATCGCTGACGCGGGATTCGGGGGTGTCGAATTACACGAACCGGATTTGACCGCTTTTGACGGACCGCCATCGCAAATTCGGAACATTGCATCAGATCTCGGCCTGAAGATTTGCCTGCTACAACCCTTCCATAACCTTGAAGGCCAGCCCGATGCCGGACGGGAGCGCGCCTTTGATCGACTGAAACGCAAACTCGACCTGATGAGCGAGTTGGGAACGGAATTGCTGCTTATCGGGTCTGCCTTCGAGGTCGATGTCGCCGTGACCGAAGAACAGGTAATCGCAGATCTTGGCGAAGCGGCCCAGATCGCTAAGGAAATGGGGTTGCGTCTGGCCTATATGGGCTTGCCATGGTTGGATCTTGTTCACTCAGATGAGCAGGCTTTGCGCGTCGTTGAAGCAATCGACAGCCCTCATTTGGGGCTGGCCTTGAATTCCTTCTTCTCGCTTGCCGACGGGTCCAAACCAGCCCGCCTTCGGGACATTCCTGGAGAGCGGCTGTTCCATGTGCAACTGTCCGATGCACCCCGGCTTGAGATGGATATACGTCGGCTCAAACGGCACTTTGGGCTTCTGCCGGGGCTTGGGTCGCTGAACCTTGCGGGCTTCGTGCGGGTGTTGTCCCGCGCCGGGTACAAGGGGCCTTGGTCGATTGCGCGCGTCAACGAAGCAGCTCCTCAACCCGGTGGCCGAACACTGGCCCGAGACAGTTACAGGTCGCTGGTGAACCTCTTGGACGAGGTGTCCCGGACCGAGCCGGGAACCGATTTCGGCATCCCGGACCTGCCGGAACGCGTCTATGCGTCAGGCTTTGAGTTTGTCGAATTTACAGCCGACGAAACAAGTGGCGCGCAGCTGGCAGACATGCTGTCAGCAATGTGTTTTCGAATGGAGCGAAAGCATGTGAGCAAGTCCGTCGAGTTGTGGCGGCAGGGTGCTATAAACATCGTTGTGAATACCGAGAAGGAAGGTTCTGCCCATTCGGCGTTCCTGGGCCACGGCCCCTCCGTTTGTGACATGGGGTTGCGTGTCAAAGATGCGGATCAGACTGTTCAGCGGGCGACCGCGTTGGGCGCTCCGAATTTCTCACAGCCGGTGGGGACCGGGGAACTGGATATCCCGGCCATTCGTGGTGTTGGCGGCAATGTTGTTCATTTCATCGATGAGAAATCCGATCTGCATCGGGTATGGGACATCGAGTTTGAGCCGGTTGCGAAAACCAAAGCGACCCAGCCCGCCGGTCTGCGCCGTATCGACCATCTGGCACAGACGATGCGTCATGATGAGATGCAAAGCTGGCTGCTGTATTACATCTCGACTTTTGAGATGGCCAAGTCGCCAATCGTGAATGTCGCCGACCCGTCGGGCGTCGTGCAAAGTCAGGCTATCGAAAGTCCCGAAGGCGAAGTACGCCTGAACCTGAACGGGGCCGTCGGGCGCCGAACACTAGCGGCGTCCTTCCTAGAAGACGGATTTGGCGCAGGTGTTCAGCACATCGCTTTCCAGTCGGATGATATTTTTGAAACCTCAGCCCAGTTGCTCAAGTCCGGCTTTCCCAGCCTGTCCATCCCTGAAAACTACTACGCTGATCTGCAAGCGACTTTCGGATTGGATGACGATCTGATCGCCCAACTGCACCGGGGTAACATCCTTTATGATCGGGCAGCGGGTGCTGAGTATTTTCAGATCTACAGCCGCCCCATCTTTAATGGCTTCTTCTTCGAAATTGTTGAACGTCGCATGGGTTATGCCGGTTACGGTGCGCGTAACGCGCCCATTCGCCTCGCTGCGCAAAGCAAAAGCCAGCCGGCAAAAGAGGTGCAAACGCAATGACTGTGCAATTGACAGGTGATGAGAAAGCCATCCGCCAATGGTGGCGTACCTCCATCATCGACATGAAGCCCGGCCAGATCGCTTTTCGCGGCAACGCTATAGAGGACCTGATCGGGAACGTATCTTTCCCGCAGATGATCTGGCTGATGGTGCGGGGCGATCTGCCCAGCGACGCACAAGCGCGCTTGTTCGAAGCTGCTTTGGTCGCAGGTGTGGATCACGGCCCACAGGCTCCCTCAATCGCGGCTGCGCGTATGGCCGCCACCTGCGGGGTAGGTCTCAATAATGCGATGGCGACTGCGGTGAACATGCTGGGCGACGTGCACGGCGGGGCAGGAGAGCAGTGTGCAGAGCTGTACTATGATATCGCAGTCCGCATGGATGCGGGAGGTTCGCTGAATGACGCTGTTCGGGATGGCTTGGACAGTTGGCGCGAGACCTACGGCAAGATCGTATCGGGCTTTGGTCACAGGTTTCACAGGCCTGTGGACCCACGCGCACCACGATTGATGCAACTTGTTCGTGATGCTGCGGCAGAAGGCACAGTTTCTGGCCGGTTTGCCGATATCGGAGAAGAGGTTCGAGCCGAACTCGGTCGTCAACGAGGCGGTCGGCCAATTGCCATGAATATCGATGGCGCGACAGCTGTGATCTTCTGCGAGTTTGGCTTTCCTGCGCCCTTGTCGCGGGGGCTATTCTGCTTGTCCCGCTCGGTTGGAATACTTGCCCACGCTTGGGAGCAGATGAACCAAGGGGGTCGGAACAAAGGGCCGATGCCCCCGAATTACTTACCCCTCTACGAAGACAGGAATGATGACACGTGAGACATCGAAATCCTTCCGGGTCGGCCTTATTGGCTGTGGTCGTATCAGTGATGTTTATCTAAAGACACTATCCAAATTTTCGAGCGTCGAGGTCGTGGCTTGTGCAAGCCTTGATCCTTCGGAAAGCCGCGCCAAAGCGGATCAATACGGTGTCGCCCAGGCCTGCACGCCAGATGAAGTGTTTGACGATCCGACGATTGACTGCGTTCTGAATCTGACAATTCCGGCGGCGCATGCCGAAATCAGCTTGCGCGCGCTGGAGGCGGGGAAACACGTCTATTCCGAAAAGCCACTGGTCATGAACCGAACGGATGGTAAGGCGATCCTGCACATGGCCTCTGAAAAGGGGTTACTGGTCGGTTGCGCACCCGACACATTTCTGGGCGGTCGCTGGCAGACCGTTCGGCGCTTGATCGACGAGGGTGCCATTGGCAAACCGACAGGGGTTTTTGCCCATGTCGGTACCCACGGGACAGAACGCCACCATCCCAACCCGGATTTCTACTATAAGGCGGGTGGTGGGCCATTGCTGGACCTTGGGCCGTACTACCTGACCGCCATGATCTGCTGCCTTGGTCCCGTTGACCGGGTTGCCGGAATGGCTCGGCGCACTTTCGACAATAGGATGATCGAAAACGGCCCTCGCTGCGGCGAATGGATAGATGTCGAGGTTGACACGCACTCCCTAAGCCTACTTCAGTTCTCATCCGGAGCTATAGGGTCGATGACCATGAGCTTCGACGTCTGGGACAGCGAAACTCCGCGGTTCGAGATCTACGGTGAAAACGGCACCATCAGCATTCCTGATCCTGACCCGGTTCATGGTGCCAATATCTTTCAAGGGGATGTCTGGCTGAAAACGCGGGAGACCTCGCGCTGGTCTCATCAGCCTCGTCCAACCGGTCGCGAAGACTGGCAGGTGGTCGAAAACAAACACGGGTTCAATGAAGACAGCCGCGGGCTCGGCCTTTTGGATCTGGGCCTGGCAGCGCAAGAAGGCCGCCAACCCCGTGCAAGTGGAGCGCTTGCCTACCACGTTTTCGAGGTCATGGACGCGATCGAACGGGCACCGAAATTTGGCGCCTATCAGACGATAGAAAGCCGTTGCGCGGCTCCGGAGCTTTTGCCGGTCGATTTCCTTAACGATGAAAGGAAGGAATTGGTTCATGCCGATTGAGGCACTCGACTTTGTTCAGCCATTCTTTCGCGTCCAGCACATGGCTGACGAGCGCAGAATTTCTATCGAGGGTCGCGCCATCGTCCTTAACCTTGGGGGGCGAAATCTCTCTGTCGAGGATCAGACCATTGGACCGCTTTCCTCTGTGATCGTGCAAGACAGCACGCTTAGCGGCGTGGAACGTGCAGTCATTGTCCACGATTTCGACGCCCATGCGGATGACAACGAGTTGTTCGCATGGGTGAAAGATACATGGCCATCTGCTTTTGATGTTCGCCAAGAGGAGCGTTTGCGCGGTGTCAGCCACTACATGTCGCCAAAGGTCTTCGTGGGTAACGTTGGACTGACCATGTACCATTCCGGTTCGGTCCCATTGAATGTCGGATTGCACAAGGATCATCCTTTCTGCCCGGTACCGGGGTTTCGCGAAGTGCATACGCAAATCGTAGGCTTTGGCAAAATGCAGCAATGCCGCGAACGGGACGTTGAAACCCTTTACCTCGAAGAATTCATGGCCCCCGGCACGACGCACAGGCCGATGTATGACGCTGAAGGCAACTATCCCTGGCATCAATACGAGACGATTACTCCCAGCATCTTCATGGCTGTGGAAATGCTGCCGGAAGGCGTACGGATCCCGGAAATGGAGGTTCAGAATGGCTGAGAGACTTTTACCCGACGACCTGAACTTTGACGGCCCTTTCCCCCGGTTGTCTCGCCGTTTGCGGCTGGGCGTTGTTGGCGGAGGACGTATCTCTGTCACGCAAGCGATGGCAGCGAGGATGAGCGACCGTTGGGAGGTCACCGCAGGCGCGCTCAGTTCTGACGCTGCGCGCAGCAAGGCGCGTGGGGCCAAGTGGTATCTGCCAGCAGAAAGGTGCTATGCGTCATACGACGAGATGGCAAAGACCGAGGCGGCGCGCCTGGATGGTGTGGATGCCGTAATGATCACTACCCCGAACCACGTTCATTTCGAAGCGGCCAAAGCGTTTCTGGAGGCGGGCATTGACGTGATGTGCGACAAGCCCCTGACCAACGAAGTCGACGAGGCCGAGGGGCTTGAGGAGATTACCGCGCGCACGGGACACATCTTTGCTGTCGGCTATGCGATGTCGTGTTTTCCAGTAATCCGTCAGGCCAAACAAATCGTGGCGGAAGGCGGCATCGGTAAAATCAACCAAATCCACGTCGAGTTCATGCAAGACTGGATGACGCCCGATGATGTGGCTGATGCGCCCCATGTCAAATGGCGGCTGGACCCAAAGATTTCTGGTCCGACCAGCTGTGTCGGCGATATCGGAACCCATGCCGCGCATCTCGCCAGTTTTGTCTCGGGCCTGCCCTTGACCAACCTACGGGCCGAGTTTCATGTCTGCGGCGCGCCAAAGCCTTTGGAAGACACAGCATTCATGTTCACCCGCTATCAAAACGAGGTTCCGGGAACCCTGATGGCGACACGCCTTGCCCCCGGAAATCGAGGCGGTTTGCGCTTACGGATATTCGGGAGCGAAGGAGGCCTCGAGTGGGACTTGGAGAATTCGGAACAGCTGAAGTTCAATCGGTTCGGTGAGCCGGATCGTACCATCAGTCGAGGTCACGGGCATGGCATCGGCCCCGGCGCAGAACGTCTGATCCGTACCGCGCGCGGCTTCCCCGAAGGGATTATCGAAGCCTGGGCCAACCTCTATACGGAATTTGCCATGGCCGTAGCCGCGCGCCGGGATGGCGTCGCGATTCCGGCCGATTGGCTGACCTATCCCAGTGTCAATCAAGGCGCAGACGGTGTCCGATTCATTGATGCCACAGTGCGCTCTCACCAGTCCGGAGGGGACTGGGTCACTCTCTAAGGCTTTGCCAACACAAATGTAAAACACGCCCGGGCAGTTGCCTGGGCGTTTTCATTTCCGGCTTGCTATTAAAAGTTGATATTTTAAAAAATATCAGATATTTTTTACTACGTGTGATGAATTTGAGATTCGCAGACACGTGGAGCTGTCGTTCATGGTGAAACCCGAAGAGGCTGGCGCAAGCCCCTCTCTCTATTCCTTGGCGCATCTGACGCTGATTGGCTGTACGCCGCCCGAGTTGGTCTATATCGCCGCGCGGGCCGGTTACGATGCCGTCAGTCCTCGGTTCATTCCGATGCATGTGCCCGGTGAATTCACTCAATCTCCAATCGACAAGGCACAGGTGCAGGCCACCAAGACGGCTCTTTCTACAACCGGCCTTAATGTCCTTGATGTTGAGATTGCGCGTATCACCGAAGATGTCGACCCACGCAGTTTTGAGCGATCATTGGAGATCGGCGGAGAACTGGGCGCCAAACGCATGATCATGAGCGCGTGGACCAACACCCGCGATGACCGTGATTTTCTGATCGACGTCTATTCCGAGACCTGCGAACTGGCGGCTCCGTATGGGATAACAGTGGACCTGGAGTTTCCAAGCTTCTCTCGCTTGCGCACGCTGGATGAGGCGCTGGACATTGTCCGCGCTTCTGATCAGCCGAATGGCGGTATTCTGGTCGATACGCTTTATTTGCACCTCAGTCGCGTTGATCTCGGAGAGCTTCTGCACGTCCCCTCGGAGTTGTTTCACTTCCTGCATATCTCCGATTGCCTACCCGGGATCGCCGATACGCGAGAGGGCATGATCCAACTGGCCCGCGATGCGCGGTTATATCCCGGTGAGGGATGGATCGATTTCACCGGCATCATCGAACGGATGCCGCCCGTCGACTATTCCATTGAATTGCCCAACCAAAGCCGCGTTGCCGAGTTGGGATATGAAGAACACGCGCGTCGCTGTCTCAGCCACGCCAAGCGAACATTTGGCGAGGCGCGATCACAGCGTCGTATGCCTGATGCTGCAATTCTAAAACACCAAGAGGATCATCATGGGCAAAGAGCTCACTGAAAACGACCGCAACATGGCGGCCGATATGCTTGCACGCGCCCGCGCTGCCATGGCCGAGATCGAGGATTGGGATCAGGACAGGCTGGACCGACTGTCTCAGGCAATTGCGTGGTATGCTGGGAACGAGAAGACCTTCACGCGTCTGGCCCGGCAAGGCGTGGACGAAAGCGGCATCGGAGATCGCGAAGGGCGTCCTGCAAAGCGATTTAAGATTCACATGGTGCTGCGTGATGTCTTGCGGACACCATCGACCGGGATCGTCGAGGTTGATGAGGAAAAAGGTCTGGTGAAATACGCCAAACCTGCTGGCGTCATCGCATCCCTGATCCCAATGACTAACCCAGCGATGACGCCGCCGGTGACCGGCGTGTCCGCCGCGAACGCCCGGAATGCGGTCATCTTCAGCCCGCACCCGCGAACCGCCCATACCACCTTTGAGATGGTCGAGGTCATGCGCGCAGCCTGCCGTGCCGCAGGTGCCCCCGAAGACCTATTCCAGTCGATCCGCAAACCATCGATCCCGTTAACACAGCACCTCATGGAGATTTGTGACCTGACTCTGGCAACGGGTGGCAAGCCGATGGTCAAAGCGGCCTACAGTTCTGGGCGCCCGGCCTATGGCGTTGGCGCGGGCAATTCGTCCATCGTCATCGATGAAACCGCCGATCTGGACATCGCCGCGCAGAACACTCGCATTTCAAAGACCTCCGACTTTGGGTCGGGCTGCTCGGCCGACGGCAACATCATCATCCAGCGCTCAGTTTACGACGATATGGTCAAGGCGCTTCAAGCCGAGGGCGGCTACCTGTGTTCGGATGAAGAGAAGGCCATGCTCCAAGCGGCCATGTGGGACGAAAAGGGAAACCGTACGTTTCCGACCATCGCCTGTCCGCCGCAGCAAACGGCCAAGGTCGCCGGTTTTAGCATCCCCGAAGATCGCAAGTTTCTGATGGTTGAAAATCAGGGGCAAATCGGCCCGCAGCACAAGTTCTCCAAGGAAAAACTGACCACGTTGATGGCGCTATATCACTTCGACACATTCGATGACGCGCTGGAAACGGTCAGCCAGATCTACAACACCGGGGGCAAGGGCCATTCCTGCGGCATCTACAGCCACAATGACGATCACATCGATCGGTTGGCGCGTCTGGCTCCGGTCAGCCGCATGATGGTTCGACAGCCTCAGTCCAAGGCCAATGCGGGAGCCTGGACCAATGGCATGCCTATGACCAGTAGCCTGGGCTGCGGCATCTGGGGCGGCAACATCACCAACGAAAACGTCACCATGAAACACATGATGAACTACACTTGGGTCAGCCGTCCCATCCCAGAGGATCGCCCCTCGGAGCCGGACTTGTTCGGTGAGTTCTACGGACAGGAGGTCGCGTGATGGACGGAGCTAAATTGGAAGGCAAAACCGTTGCTGAGCACATCGTCGATTTCCTTGAGCGTCGTGAGGTCAAACATGTGTTCGGTCTATGCGGCCACACGAATATAGCGGTTCTGGCCGCGCTGGCGGAAAGCCCCATCGATTTCGTCACCGTACGGCACGAACAAATAGCCAGCCACGCGGCGGACGCTTATGCCCGCGTGACGGGCAAGGCATCGGTGGTGTTGTCCCATCTCTCCCCGGGTCTGACCAATTGCGCCACCGGGGTCGCCAACGCCGCACTGGACTGTATCCCGATGGTCGTGATCGCGGGCGATATTCCTACGCACTACTACGGCAAACATCCACATCAGGAAGTGAACCTCCATGCCGACGCCGCCCAGTGGGAGATCTATCGACCCTTCGTAAAACGCGCTTGGCGGGTCGACCGCGCAGATTTAATGGCCGAGATTCTTGAAAAGGCGTTCCATCTGGCTGAAAGCGGCCAGCCCGGGCCGGTACTGGTCAATGTTCCCATGGACATCTTTTCAGAGGTGATCCCCTCGGACAGTTTCGACCGTATTCGCGACAACACGCGCGCTCTCAAGAAACCGTCGATTGACGACGAGACAGCGGGCGAGATTGTCGAAGCGTTGGCTAAAGCCGAAAGCCCAGTCGCTTATGTCGGAGGCGGTATTCTTCTGGCACAGGCCAGCGAGGAGTTGCGAGAATTTGTTGAACATATGGGCCTTCCAGTCGCGCATTCCCTGATGGGTAAAGGCGCGTTGCGAGACGACCATCCGCTTGTGCTGGGAATGACCGGGTTTTGGGGCACCGAATTGGTCAACCAGTCCTGCTTGAATGCGGACTACATCTTTGCCGTGGGCACTCGGTTCAAAGAGGCTGATTGTTCAAGTTGGTACCCTGGCTACACGTTCAACATTCCCGGATCGAAGGTCATTCATATCGACATTGAGCCGCAGGAGATCGGTCGGAACTATCCCACCGAGATCGGAGTCTTTGCTGACGCCAAGGCCGCTTTGTGCGTCCTCAACCGGGTCGCCCGCGAGATGTATCCGGACGGCTTCAAGCGCCCCACGCTGGAGCAGAAAATCGCTGGCTTCCGGACGGACTTCAAAGCGCGCAATGTTGAAATGGCGACCTCATCTACCTTTCCAATGATGCCTGAGCGTATTCTGGCAGATACCCGCAAGGCACTGCCCGAGGATGCCATCATCACCACGGACGTTGGATGGAACAAGAACGGTGTCGGGCAACAGTTCGACATTTTGACGCCGGGTTCAATCCTGACCCCGGGCGGGTTCGCGACGATGGGTTTCGGTCCTCCGGGCGCGATCGGCGCGAAACTTGCGGCACCTGATCGCGTGGTGCTTAGCCTGGTTGGCGATGGTGGGTTCGGTCAAAATCCGTCGATGCTCGCGACTGCCGTCGAACTCGATCTGGGCATCATCTGGCTGGTTATGAACAACAACGCCTTCGGAACTATCGCCGGCCTTCAAAAAGCGCACTACGGTCTGACCTATGGAACGACGTTCCCCGGATCAGCCGCCGCACCCGCAAACGGACCGCGCTATGCCGACATAGCGCGAGCCTACGGCGCGGAAGGGCATAGACTCAGCGCTGCTGACGAGTTGTTGCCTGCATTGGAAGCGGCAATCGCCAGCGGCAAACCAACCGTGCTGGATGTGCCAATGATCAACAACCCGACACCAACGACCGGTCATTGGAACATCCTGGACATTTATTCGCCGGACGAGGATGTTTCTCACGTCGCGACCTGACGATACTGAGCGCGGTAAGCCGCGCCAGTTTTTTTCTTTCAATAGGCCCAAGTCAGCCAACCCTTCTGAGAGCGTGCAGTGCCTCAAGAAGATCTAACTGGGTTTACGGCCCTAACAGCTCTCGATCTGAGTCGCGTGAGATACGTTCGTGCAGAAGCTTGAGCAACCGATCAGCTTTGTCTCTCTCAATTTCCTCGAGAAGCTTCAAAACAGCAGCGCCATAGATAATCTTTTTGCGCGTTTCATTACGTCGTCGTTGTTTTCTCGCCCGTGCCTGAAGGTCCCTGAGTCTCGCGCGCGCCTGTTCGATTTGTTGACCCAGGTCCGCCATTTCGTTCTCCCTTGATTGAGGTAGTCGAACAGGAAACCCGACAACAGGCAAAAGGGTGAGCCGTGAAAAGCCGGACGAAGACCGGAAATTTGCGGAAGTTCCGCACCTTCGTATTGTCGAAGAGGAACTCTGGGACGCAGTTCAGAGGCGTTTGGCCACGCAGTCTGCGGCCAAGCGATCGGGAAAATCGACCCGAAACCCTGTGCGTCCGTTCTCCGGGCTGATCAAATGCGGGTGCTGCGGTGGCGGCATGTCGATTCATGACAGAAACGGCAATGCCATCCGCATCCGTTGCTCAACGGCCAAAGAGAGTGGCTCCTGCAACAATAACGGGAAGGTTCGCCTCGACAAGATCGAGAGCGCTCTGCTGACCGAATTGCGAAAGGAGTTGTCTGAGCCAACCTACATCGATGAGTTCATCCGCACCTACAATGAAGAACGTCGCGAACTCAACGCAGCGGACAAACCGGACAGGAAGAAGCTCGAACGCGCTGTAGCAGAAGCTAACAAGCTGCTATCGCGCCGTATCGAGCTTTTTGAGATGGAAATTCTTGAAGGAGTCGAAGGCGAGGCAAAGTTGACCGAGGCCAAAGAACGCGCCTCAGTTGCCGCGGACGAATTGGCCAGCTTTGACGAGAAGGAGAAGGCGCTCGAATTCAATCCTGCGACAGCATCCAGTTATGTCACGGCACTGGATGAAATGATCTCTTCCATGCAGACGCATGACGGCAATCCGAATCCAAAAGCACGTGATGCGGTGCGCGGCTTGATTTCGGAGATCGTTGTGTCTCCGACCGAGGAAGGCGACGTGCCGGTCGAAGTGAAAGGCCGCCTTAGCGCCCTGGTTTCAAACCGTTCCAAAAAAGTGGGGGGTTTAGTGGTAGCGGAGGAGGGACTTGAACCCCCGACACGCGGATTATGATTCCGCTGCTCTAACCAACTGAGCTACTCCGCCATGAGTGAGAGGCGATTTAAGCGAGGGGCTGGGGCGGGTCAAGAGGGAAAACACGGACCAAGCCGGATTCTTTTTCTCTCGGCTCAAACCGTCTCGGTCACCGCCTCGGGCTTGGCACGCGGGGTTTCTGCGATCCGGCGGATGAAAGCGGCGCAGGTGTCCGGAGCTGTGATCAGAATCATATGGCCAGCCCCATCAATCCACTCGTTTGTCAGGCCGAATTGGGTCATGGGATCGCCGTGTGCCGAGGGTGAAAGGATTGCGTCCTGTGTGCCGTACAGAATGCTTCCGGGTACGGATAAATCGCCATAGCGCGCGACTTGCGCTGCCATGCTTTCATCGATCCCTACAACATCCTGAGACCCTGTAATAAAGGCCGAAGGGCGTAATCCAAGCGCGCCGCCTGCGCGATCCAGAAAATCCGCAGGCGCGGGATCGGGGGCGAACACGACGTCCAGAGTGTGTGGCGCAGTTTTGGCGGCCACCGGTACGGCGATTGTGTTTCCGATCAGACTTCGCAGCCATTCCGTGCGGATTTCCAATGGTTTGAAAGCTTGCGGTGTTGCTGGCAGAGCTTGAGTCAGGGGGGCCAGCAGGGCCAGGGCCTTGATCTTTTCTGGGTGGTCCAGCGCCATGGCCAGCGCAACCGCGCCCCCTAGTGAGTGGCCCACAAGGATCGCGTCGGTGATATTCTTGCTGTCCAGAAACTCCTGAATCATGCGCGCCTGTTCAGGCAGGCGGCCTAGATTGGCACTGTCGCGGGTCGAATAGCCACAACCGGGCCGATCGAGAGCGATGACGTGGTAGTCATCGGTCAACTTATCGACCAAAGCATAGGTGAAATGTTGCAACTGCCCGGTCAACCCGTGGATCATAACAAGGGTCTGTTTCGACGGATCGCCCTTTTCCACATAGTGAATGCTACCGCCATTCACGGGCGTGATAATCCCTAGCTGTGGAACCCGTTTTTGGCCTTCGCGGGTTAATTTACCAGTCCATAGGTTCATGCCGATTAGAAACGCGGCGATCAGCAGGGCGATGGTCAGAAGGGTGGTCATTTCAACGGTCTCCGCCTTGGGGTAGGGCAGGGTGGTATTGCTCTAGCCCGGATTGGGCCATGCGCTTTTCATACTCGGATACAGTGCCGGGCCAAAGCGTTGTGTTGCGGCCCTGATCGTCCTGATACCACGATGTGCACCCACCCACTTGCCAGATGCTGTCTGTGTGACGGTCCCGCATTTCCTGTGTAAAGGCTGTCTGTTTTGCGGCGTCAGGTGTGATGGCCTGAAGGCCGTCGCGTTGCATCTGATCCAGCACCCGCCCGATATGGCGGACCTGCGCTTCGATCATCAAAACAACCGAGTTGTGACCCAATCCGGTATGCGGCCCCAGCAATATGAAGAAGTTCGGGAATCCCGCGATGGCGGTGCCCAGATTGGCTTGCATTCCATCGGCCCACGCTTCGCGCAGGGTCAGGCCATTGGTTCCGGTGATATCCAGACGTTCGACCACGTCGGTTACGTGAAAGCCGGTGCCCCAGATCAGTACGTCGGCCTGTGTCCGGCTGCCATCCGACGCGATGATCTGATCGCCCTCGATTGCAGTCACCCCGTGCGGAAGCACGGTGACATTGTCCCTCGCAAGAGCCGAGTACCAGTCATTCGAGCTGAGGATACGTTTGCATCCGATCCTGTAGTCAGGGGTTAGGCGTTCGCGCTCGTCGGGTTCAGTGATCGCTTTCTCCAACCCGTTTCGCCACATCTTCATGGCAAAGTTGACCATCCGTTCTTCGCCACGAAACACTCGGTGGCGGTATTCAAAAATCATATAGATCAGTTTGCGGCGTATCCGGGGCAGGATCGGGATGCGCCGGTAAAGGCTACGTACCCATGGCGCGATTGGCCCGTCGGGGCGAGGCAGGACATAAGGGGCAGTTCGTTGGAAAATGGTGACATGGGCGGCCGTCTTCGCAATTTCGGGCACAAACTGAACGGCTGAGGCACCGGTGCCGACGACTGCGATGCGTTTGCCCGTAAGATCCACGTCGTGATCCCATTCAGCGGAATGAAATGCGGGGCCGGGGAAGCTGTCGGCTCCCGGTATGTCGGGCACACTCGGGACGTGCAATGCTCCAATGGCCGAGACCAAAAAACGCGCCGTCCACCGCAGACCGTCCTCGGTTTCCACCTGCCATCTTTCGCCGTCCCAGTGCGCAGATTTCAGCTGCTGGTGGAAATGGCATAGATCGTACAGGCCCTCATCCCGGCAGACTTGTTGCAGATACGCCTGAATCTCGGCCCCGCCAGCATAAGCACGGCTCCAGCCCGGGTTCAGGTGCGTGGCCATCGAATACAGATGTGAGGGGATGTCGCACGCTACACCGGGATAGGTGTTTTCGCGCCACGTCCCTCCGATATCGCCCGCTTTCTCAAGGATGGCGATACCGCTGATCCCCCGTTTGCACGCCTCGATTGCCATGCTCAGCCCCGAGAACCCGGCACCAATAATCAGCATTTCCGTGCTGTGCTGCATGCACTTGCCCCTCCCCAATGCGACCGAGATGGTTGCTTCTGACTATAGGCGCAGAGAGGCGTGTGAACAGCTTCCCGTCGGGTCAGGTCTGGTTTGCTTTCGTCCTGATTTGGCGCCGACCTTAGAAGTCCAGACGATGCGCCCGACCGTGGGCGGCAAGCCGCGCGTTCAGTGTGTCGGCCTCAGGCGCACCACTTTCCAGCGCGAAGACAAAGGCGTGGGTCAAGTAGAAACAGGCAGCGTTTATGTCCTGCGCCGCCTCTCGCTCATCCGCAGCCATGGTGTAGTAACGGATCAGGGCTGCATGATCGGCCTGCTTATGGGCCTTTAGAAGCAGGCGATCCAATTCTGCTATGTCCATTGGACCTCCTGCCAGTAGGGGCTGACAACGGCGCTACTCCGCGCGACCGTTTTCAATTTGGGTTGCCACCCAGTGATGGAAGTTATGCGTCGGCCCATCCATTGCGGGTGAGAACCGACCGCCGTCAAACAGCATACCATGGCGACCCTTTTGCATGCCCTCGACGACAAATACATCCTCTTCGAACACAGTCTTCCAAAGCTGCGCGTTCGAAGCGCGAAGCCCGTCCAACTGTGGCGTGTCCTCAACGCTTTTGGCGTAGTAAAGTTCGATATGTTCGATGGTGTTTTCGTGATCCACCGGCTCAAGCACGATAGCGAAGGCGTGGTCACGCTGCGCCCCCAATAGGACGTTAGGATAAAGCGCCACGTATTCCGCGCCTTCATCCCATTTGTCACTCAGATCTTCGAAATCAGGAAAGGTCGCGCCGTCCTGATCCGTCAACTGCCGATAAACTAAGGTGCCCTGGCCTGAATAGTGCCCGCGGGCTTCGATGTTATAGTGATCCTCCAACCGGGAATAACTGTTCAAGCCCGGATGTACCCAAGGCAGATGATAGCTTTCGCAATAGTTCTCGACCGCCAGCTTCCAGTTGGTCTTGACCTCCAGCTTGAACGACGCCGTCTCGCCGCCGTGGTGCAGGGGCTGTTCGAATTCCTTCCAGCGCTCCAGCAGAGCGCCATGGGCATCCTGAAAGTTTGGTGCGTTGCCGTCCACGTTCACAAAGATCACATCGCGCCAGACGTATGAGCGGACGCGCACCAAACCGAGTTCGTCGCGATTTATGTCCTCGTGTTTGTTTTGGCCTGGGCCGCCCACATGAGGGGTGGCGCGCAGTTCACCTTTCAGGCTGTAGCACCAGCTATGATAGGGACAACGGATCGCGCCACCTATCTTGCGGGGCGTATCCACTAGGATCATGCCACGATGACGGCAGGTGTTTTGAAATACGCCGATCTCGCCGTCACGATCACGGACAATCAGCAAGGGCATGCCCAGAAAATCCACCGGCTTGGCATCACCTACCTCGGGCACATCCTTGCCGAACCCGATCCCAGACCAATTGGCATAGAGTACCGAGCGCTTCTCTTCGGCAAAAACAGCCGGGTCGATATAGTGTTCATTCGGCAGGCCATTTGCGACGGTTACATCGGCCAGAACGGATGACAGCGCGCCATGCTTGTTCATCGGGCTCTCCTAAGGGTTGCTGGATGCGTTTCCTTTCGTATTGGCGGATAGCCTAGCCTTTTCTCAATATCAGAAAACCTCATCACTGGGTGATCTGATCTAAACCGAACCATCTTGCACCTCTTGCATGATCCACGATTTCAAGGCGCGGGCGCTGTCGGACAGTTCTTCGTCTGGGCGACCAACAATGTAGAACTGGCTGGGCGCGGTAAGATAATGCGGACCAACCGCCACCAGCTTGCCCGATTGCAGCATCGGTTGAATCAGGCGTTGCCAACCCAACGTCAAACCGGCCCCCTTGCGCGCGAGTTGTAATGCAACAGAATAGCTGTTCACGCGCGAGTCTATTGGAATAACGCCTTCGTGCCCCAAACGTCGGAACCATTCCGGCCACGTAGTCCACGTGCGATCTTCGGACTCCAGATGGATCAGCCGTTCCGCTGCAAGTGCATCCAAGCTGGCACCGGTCAGGCGATCTGCCACCTCGGGGCTGGCAACTGGTATCAAGTGATCGCGAAACAGCGGCGTGTGGGACAGGTTGGGGGCACTGTCGCGCCCATAGCGGATGAAAAAATCCACGTCGGGGCGATCCCGAAACGGGCGGTCTTGCGAAAGCTGGTCGATATTGACATCGGGCATTTCACGCCAGAACCGGATCACGGCAGGCGACAGCCACAGCGCTGCCACCGCCGTTGTCGAGCCAACTGTGACCTTGCCGCCCGATGTACGGTCACGAATCGTGGCCAGCACTTTCGATATCCGCCCGAAAGAGGATGACAGTGCCTCGTACAATGCCGTGCCATCCTCGGTCAGGTCGACGCCGCGGTGTTTGCGCTGGAATAGCGTGGTTTCCAGATCGCCTTCAAGCGCTTTGATCTGATGGCTGACTGCACCCGGGGTAACCGAGAGCTCCTCGGCGGCGTTCTTGAAGCTTAGATGCCGCGCAGCAGCTTCAAACGCAGACAAGGTGGTGAGTGGCGGCAGATTATAGTGGCGTCTGGACATGATGATCTGGAAAGCGTTGCCTGAATTCAGATGAGTTCTCCTCATTCGAATATCAGGCTTTTTTCCGTGGAAGGCCAGAACCGTGCGCGCATAAGGGGGCGGTCTGGGCCAAATTTCTGTGTTCGCGCGTTGAAATGTACAAGTAAGCGGCGGGGGGAGCTGCTCTGGCCATAGGCGAGCCCGGCTGGTCAGGCGCTCACCCCCTGATCCCGCTCGTACCCCCTCGTTAAATTCAAACTCGTAAACTGATCAGCAGGATTAAGTATTCATAGATGCGGAAATGGGCATAACTTTTACAAGATCGTGTCAGATGTGTGTATCTTTCGGTCGATATCGCGGGATTTGCCTCAATTTCCTAATGTGCAGGTTTTCAACATACGCGCCGACAATTAGGCACTTTCGATCTCTTATGTTTGTGGTAAAACGCCATTCATGGCATTTTCCATACGCCAACAAAGGGACAGAATCTGCAAATAATGGCGTTAAATCGCAATCAATTTTCCCTAAGAGTTTCCACGTCCTCATCAGACCATAGTGTTAGAGGACGCTTATGAATTTGGAATCTCACGAAGCTGCGGCCGAGATTGCGCCGCGTGTTATCTCGATCGCAAAGCGCGAGCGGCAGATTTGCCAGGCCTCCAAAGCAGCTGAAGCCGCATTTGAGAAGATTGCCTGCACAGCCACGGGTGGCGTTGCCGTTCATAGCGAGTTGCAGGACCGTGTGTTTTCCATCTTTCGCTGGTATTTCCTTTCGGCCTTTTGCACCCGATTGTTGACGGATGCCGGGCATCGGCTGGAACATCAGACTCTGCAGGTTTCGGTGGATATATTCAGCGCCGTCAAGATGGTGCTGACCGACAGTGAGATTGAGCGATCAATGGCTCTGGTCAGTGTCGAACAAACGTCTCCGGCAGTAGTGCGGGCGAATGACATTGGCAGCCGGGGTCATACCGTCGGTTGGGTTGCTGCCGGGCTATATGAAAAAGGCCGGGATTTCCCCGGCGAGATTCAGAATGCGCTGGCGGGGGCGCTGGCAGCATCGTCCCGGATCAACTAATAATCCGCGAAAGTTACCCCTACGTCAGTTGCTGACTACACAGTTTACACACATGCAAATCCTTGCGTACGATCCGGTAGAATTTTTCCGATTGTTTTAACGCAAGGGTTTGATGCCATGTCAGAAACACTGGACCTGCATAAGTTCGAAAACCTAAGTCCTTTTCAAATCAAAGATGAACTGATCAAGCTGGCTCAGAAAGAGTCGCGCCAGATGGCGCTACCTTATCTGAATGCAGGGCGCGGCAATCCCAACTGGATCGCCTCGAAGGCGCGCGAGGCGTTTTTCCTGCTGGGCCAGTTCGCAATGACCGAAGCGCAGCGCCATCGTAACGAGCCGCAGGTTGGTCTGGCGGGGATGCCGCAGGGACCGGGTTGCTATGACCGGCTCAAGGCGTATTGCGCGGATTCGGTTGCGAAAGACGGTCCTCCGGGCGCGGATACTCTGGCAGTTGTTGTGGATTTCGCGATTAAGAAATTCGGCTTCAACCCTGACGATTTCATGCTGGAGCTGACCGACGGCATTGTTGGTGATCACTATCCAATGCCGGACCGGTGCATGGCGCATAACGAAGCGATCGTCCATGAATATGTAATGTGGGCGATGTGCGCGGGGCACCGGCCCGATGCCAAGTTTGACATTTACGCGGTCGAAGGCGGCACCGCCGCAATGTGCTATATTTTCAAAGCGCTCAAGAACCAACGCCTGCTTAATGCGGGTGATACTATTGCGCTGGGCACGCCGATCTTCACACCTTATCTGGAAATGCCGGTGCTAGAAGATTACGGACTGAACGTGGTCGATGTGTCCTCCGCCGAGGAAGACCATTTTCAGCTGACCGATGACGATCTTGAACAGCTGGCCGATCCGAAGGTCAAAGCGCTGTTTCTGGTCAACCCGGGCAACCCGTCATCGGTCGCCATCAGCCCCGAGGTCATGACCCGGCTAGTCGATTTTGTTAAAACCCGTCGCCCAGACCTGATCATCCTGACGGATGATGTCTATGGCACCTTCGTTCCAAACTTTCAGTCGGTGATGGGTCACCTGCCAGAGAACACAATCGGTGTGTATTCCTATTCCAAGTATTTCGGCTGCACAGGCTGGCGTCTTGGGGCCATTCTGGTGGCCGAGAACAATATTTTCGACAAGATGATTGCCGATGCCCCGGATGAGACCAAGGCTGTCGTTAATGCGCGGTACGAGACGTTGACCCCCGATCCGTCGTCGTTCAAGTTCATCGACCGGATCGTAGCCGACAGTCGTGACGTGGCGCTGAACCATACGGCAGGCCTGTCACTGCCGCAGCAGGTGATGATGACGCTGTTTTCGCTGGTTGAATTGATGGACAAGGACAAGGGGTATCAGAAGTTCTGCTGGGGTATCCTGCAGCATCGTTTCGATGAACTGGTCGAGGGGATGGGGATCGATGTCCCCGACAACCCATTGTTCGACAAGTATTACGGCATCATTGATTTCGAATTCTGGCTGCGAAAATATGTTGGTGAAGAGGTTGTCGCCTGGATCAAAGAAAACGTCCACCCGCTGGATATCTCGTTCAAGCTGGCGCAGGACCATGGGATCGTGCTGTTGAACGGGTCGGGCTTTGATGCGCCGAACTGGTCGGCGCGGGTGTCCTTCGCCAATCTCGACGATAGCGCCTATCGCCAGATTGGGCGTGCGGTGCGGGCGGTGGCTGTGGGGTATGTACAGGCCTATCGTGCATCGAAAGGATTGCCGTTGCACGGCTAAGAAAAGGGCAGAAAAGGGGAGCGGGGCATGGAATTGATCGGGTCTATTTTTGGCCACCATCCTGCCCTTGCCTTGTTCTGTAGTCTTGCCCTTGGCTATGCGCTGGGCAAGATCACCATCGGCTCGTTCACCGTTGGATCGGTGGCGGGCTGTTTGCTGGCCGGTGTTCTGGTCGGTCAGATTGGGGTGGTTGTTTCCGATGATCTGAAACAGGCATTCTTTTTGCTGTTTCTGTTTTCCATCGGCTATCGCACCGGGCCTCAGTTCTTTCGGTCTCTGAACCTGCGCGCGTTGCCTCAGATTGCGATCACCGTCTTGCTGTGTGTGGTGGCCCTGTTGGTTGCGGTGCTGTTGGCGCCGCTGATGGGGCTTTCCGTTGGGATCGCCGCTGGGCTTCTGGCAGGGGGTGTCACGGAAAGCGCGACATTGGGTGTTGCCATCGACGCGTTTGCCAAAGCCGGGGCTGATGAGGCCGCGCAAGCGATTTTCGACGGAGAGATCGCCACCGGTTTCGCGGTGGCTTATTTCGTCGGGGTCATTGCGACCATCTTTTTCCACACGCAACTGGCACCTCGGCTTTATGGCCGGTCGCTGAAAGAGGCCTGCGCAGAATATGAGGCCAAGCTGAACAGCGACGATGCTCCGATGGTGTCCGAACACCGTGATTTCGAGGCTCGCGCCTATCGTATCAATCCCGAATTTGTGGGCCACAGAATCTCTGAGCTTGAAGCTCGTGTTCCCGAACATGTCCGTGCGTTTTTTGATCGGGTCCGCAGGGGCGACAGGATCCTTCCCACCTCGCGCGATATGGTGCTGCAAGAGGGTGACATTGCCGCCATCGCCGGTGTGCGGTCCTATCTGATCGAACACACCGCCATGCTGGGGGAAGAAGTCGAAGACCCCGAACTTCTGGACCTACCGGTTCAGACAAACGACATCGTTGTGACCAAGAACGAGGTGGTCAACAAGACCCTGGCCGAGCTTTCGGCCCGCCCCGAAGCGCGCACCATTTATCTGCGCGGCATCATGCGCAGTGGTGAGCGGCTGCCGATCTTTCGTGGTGTGACCCTGCACAGGGGGGACGTGCTGACCGTGTCGGGCACCCGCAGCCATATCGAAGACGCTGCCGCCAGATTGGGATATGTGGATCGCGAAACCAGCAAGACCGATATGGTCTTTGTGGCCTTTTTCATCCTGATGGGCGGGTTGATCGGCATCCCGGCGCTGAAATATGGCGCGATTGAACTGGGGCTTGGAACTTCGGTCGGCGTGCTGTTGGGAGGTTTGGTGGCGGGGTGGTTACGCTCGGTTCACCGCACATTCGGCTTTGTGCCTGAGGCAACGCTGTGGATTTTCGACTCGTTAGGTCTGTGCGTGTTTGTGGCCTGCGTAGGCATCACCTCAGGGCCCAGTTTTGTGACCGGAGTGATCGAGAGCGGGCCATCGCTGATCTTCGGGTCGGTGGCCATCGTGTTGCTGGCCCATGGGACGGCGGTTGTCGTGGGGCACAAGGTCTTTGGCATAAACGAGGGCGTTCTGGCAGGCACATGCTGTGGGGCAGGAACCTCGGCCCCCGGTCTGGCTGCGGTGCAGGAAGCGGCGCAGAGCCAGGTTCCAACTCTGGGCTACGGCCTCGGCTATGCCGTGGGCAACGTTCTGCTGGCTCTTTGGGGCTCGGTCATCGTGATCGCGCTGATGTAGTTTACGGCACGAACGCCACGACCAGCGGTCCCCAGAGCGTAAGGAAGATATTCGCCACAGCATAGGTCATGGTGAACGCGGGCGTCGGGGTTGCGTTCCCGGCTTTTTCCAGCAGCGTTGCAAAGCCCGGATTGCCAGAGCGGGACCCTGTTACCACCGCGCAGGCCTCGACCGGGTTTTTGATGCGCAGGACGAAGTAGTTGATCGGGAACTGCACGATCATCGGCATCAACGTGACTACGACACCAAGCAGCAGCAGAGTGATCCCGTATTCCTGAATGGCCTCGAGCGCTGGCTTGCCTGCGTTCAGGCCGACGACACCGACAAAGACAGCCAGACCAAAGCTTTGCAGGAAATTCGCAGCTCCGCGATTGATCCCGCCGATTTTGGGTCGCCGGATGCGCAGGTATCCGATGACCAGCCCGGTCACCAAGCAACCAAGACCGGACCCTAGCGCCACTTTTGTACCGGCGATAACAAAGCTGATCTCACCGATCAGATAACCGATGGCCACGCCAATCCCCAAAGCGATGAAATTCGTGACCGAGGCCGCAGGTGGTACATATCCAGCCGCTTTGGCAATTCGGTTTAGATCGTCCTTGTGGCCGACAATGCTAACCTCATCGCCCGCGTGAATCTCAGTGTTATGTAACACCGGCACATCATGGCCCATGCGGGTGATTTTGGAGATATGAACCCCGCGCCGCTGATCCGCTGTCAACGCCTCACGTATTTCCGCCAGCGTCTTGCCAGTCAGTTTGCGGTTGGTGACAACAACGTTGCGGCGCTCTTCCACAACTGTCAGCTCAGGCGGGTATTCTCCGATTTCTCCACTTGCTGTGCCTTCGAATTGGGTCAGGGTTCCGACCAGGCCAGAAACGACGATCACGTCCCCGGTGCTGACAACCGTATCCGGCGTCGGATCAACCGGCGCGCCGTCGTGTAGCAGTTTTTCGACGATCAGATCACCGTCATAGCCGCCTTCGATGGCCTTGACCGTCTGACCTGCAATCGCGGCGTCTGCATTCACCTGATAGGCACGGGCGTCAAAGCGGTTCATCGGAAGGAACTCACCTTCCTCCAGCTTGCGGCCGCCACCGCTGAGCTTTTGCGCCAGCTTGATCGCCTCTTGCCTCAGGTCGACGCGCATGATGATCGGGATGACGCTGACCGCAAGGATCGGGCCGATCGAGCCAAAGATGTAGGTGACCGAATACCCCACCGCGATATTGGTTTTCAGTTTTTCAGCCTCATCCGCTGCCAGCCCCAGCAAGTCGATGGCATTGCCGGCGGTGCCGATAATCGCCGATTGGGTCAATCCTCCGGCTGCCAGCCCGGCGGCGAGGCCCTTGTCCAACCCGGCCAGTCGGGCGACGACGATAACGAAGAACAGCCCCCAAAGCGTCATCATGAACGCGGCCAGCAGTTTGGTCAGCGCGGTTCGGTTCAAAGCGGCAAAAAATTGCGGTCCGCCATTGTAGCCAACCATGAAGATAAACAGTGAGAAAAAGACGTTCTGAACATCAGTACTTAAATTGATGCCACCGATCTGACCCACGAAAACGGCCACCAGCAAAGTTCCGGCGATGCCGCCCAATTCGAACTTACCGACCCGAAATTTGCCGATGCCGTATCCCAGGCCCAGACAAAGAAAAAGCGCCATGATCGGAAAGGCGCGGAGCTGCTCAGTGATCAATTCCATCTTTAAATCTCCAGGGTTCAAGTCTGGCTTTTTAGCACCACGAATGGTACCTCAGAACGCTGATAATGCTTGAAAATTTAGCTTACCGATGATGCGCCGCACTCAGGTAAACATCGGTTTTGCGATCTGTCAAATTCTCTAGCAGAATCACGTTCTAATGTCGAATTGATCATGACGTGTGCGGACGGGGCCCACAGGGCTGATTGCTCGCAACAATAGATTGGATCGCAGGCTGCAATTCTTGCCCTAGCGGGATTAACCGCATCAAGCTTTAGGCACAAATACTGGGCGCACTGGAGCAGTTGTGGACAACGATGCAAAGTAATCAACCGTCAATTTTGCGTCCCCTCTCTCTTCCTGCAAGCAAGGACACAACGTGATCCGTTTCAGGCCTACGACGTGTTTCACACGGCAACTGGACCACGAGAGAACGACCAGTTGGGCAAGATTTTGAATACGCAACTGCCAAGGTTCCATCCTCTAAAGCATCTTCGACCAGACATAGGTGCCCCATCAGCACGCCTGCACCGGCCTTGGCTTCCTCAACGGCGAGGCTGTAGAGCGAAAACTGGGGGCCGCTTCTATCGTTGCCAAGGTGACAGCCGGTGTCTTTTGACCATCTGGACCAATCGTCGTTCCAGCTTTGATCGTGCAACAGCGGAACGTCTTGAAAACCGTTTGCTCTCTGTACCCGCTCCAAAAGAGAAGGCGCACACACCGGAAGAATACTATCCTCGCTGATGGCAATCTGATTTGGCGTTACGTCTGGTGTTGCAAAGAAGACTGACAGATCGAACATCTCACGTGAGAGGCTCGGCGGTGTTTCCATCGCAGTGACGGAAAAATTGATGTCCGGAAATTGCTCTCTGATCCGGCGAAGCCGCTTGGGCAACCAAAGTTGGGCGACCGCAGGTAGTGCCGCGATATGGAAATCAGCCTTGGGCTTGAGGTTGCGCAGTGCGCGGGCGGCATCAGACATTTGGTCAAAGGCCGCGGTAAAATCCTCGACCAATGACTGCCCTTCGGGGGTGAGTTCAACCCCCTGAGCGTTGCGACGGAAGAGCGGCGTGCCAGCCCAGCCTTCAAGTGACTTGATATGTTGCGAGATAGCCCCCGGCGATACATTCAGTTCATCTGCGGCCGCCACAAAGCTGATGTGGCGTGCGGCTGCCTCAAAGGCGCGCATGGCGTTCAAGGGCGGCCCCTTTGGGCGTTTAGGAGAGACGCTCATTGATGTAGCCTTAGTTTTTCTACGCCAAGAAATAGCAATTCTGCTTTGCGATGTCACGAAATAGCCGTCACATTGAGAAAAACAGGAGATCGTCGGATGACACTTGCACAAAGAGATTGGGTGCCTGCCAAAAGCGAAGCCTTGGTTCAGGAGATTGCGACAAAGGCCGCTTTGACACCGTCAAGCGATCTTTTGGAGCGGATTGAGGTTCTGGTCGAGGAAAACCGCCGTATTCACGAGGAAGAATGCTTCAACCTCAATCCGGCTACCAATGTGATGAACCCAAAGGCCGAAGCATTGTTGTCCTGTGGTATCGGATCCCGGCCTTCGTTGGGATATCCCGGCGATAAATACGAGATGGGGCTTGAGGCGATTGAAGAGATCGAAATCATCGCGGCGCAGCTTTGTGCCGAAGTGTTCGATGCCAAGTTCGCTGAGGTCCGCGTGCCCTCTGGAGCGATTGCCAACCTTTATGGTTTTATGGCGACCTGCAAAGCGGGGGATAAAATTATTGCACCGCCTGCGTCGATTGGCGGGCACGTTACCCATCATTTGGCTGGGTGCGCTGGTCTCTACGGTCTGCGTACGATTGAGGCCCCGGTAAATTCGGATGGCTACACCGTTGATTTGGAGCAACTTCGAACGCTGGCACTGGCAGAGAGGCCTAAGCTGATCACGATTGGCGGCAGCTTGAACCTGTTTGAACACCCCGTGGCCGAAGTTCGCGCCATTGCGGATGAAGTTGGCGCAAAGGTTATGTTTGACGCGGCCCATCAATGCGGGATCATCGCGGGGCGAGCATGGACGAACCCCTTGGCCGAAGGCGCTCATTTCATGACGATGAGCACATACAAAAGCCTTGGCGGACCCGCTGGTGGTTTGATCGTGTCGAATGACCCTGAGATCGCCAAGTCGCTCGACGCAATAGCCTTCCCGGGCATGACGGCTAATTTTGACGCGGCGAAAACGGCTGCTTTGGCCGTAACCATGCTTGACTGGAAGGACTTTGGTGCAGCTTACGCGGCCGAGATGGTCGCCATGTCGCGGGCGTTGGCGACAGCTTTGGATGAGGTGGGCGTTCCGGTTTTTGCGGGTCCCAAGGGCCATACGAACTCTCACCAATTCGCCGTTTTGGCCGAATCTTTTGGTGGCGGTCAAGCTGCGTCCAAGACACTGCGTCAGAACGGCTTTCTTGCCTGCGGAATCGGTTTGCCGGTCGCGCCGGTCCAGGGGGATATGAACGGCCTTAGAATAGGTACGCCGGAACTGGTTCGCTGGGGCATGACTTCCGGCGACGCGGAACGATTGGCTGAGTTGATCAAGCAAGGTCTGTGCGACAACGGTATCGGAGAAGAGGTCTCAGACTGGCGACGCGAATTCCGCAAACTCTGTTTTGTTCACTAGTTGGGAAGCAACATCTGGAGCATCGTCAGTGAAGGGCTGTATTTCCACACAATTTGTTAGCAGCTCTTCCCTGCTACGCTCCGCTGGTTTTTGGTCTTGTTTAGGTATTGGCCAGCGGAAGTAGTAGATGTCGTGTCTCATTTATAAATAGCACGCATGCAGCTTTATTATGCGTCATGCCGTTAAACGCATTCTATCTGCTTGAACTGTTTGGATCGCCCCTCAAAGGTTTACCTTTTTGCGAAGAAAAAACTTTATGAAATCAAATGTGACTATACCAACTACTTCATCGGACCTTCCTTTTTGGCAGCATAGTTTTTCCTTATCCTGTTGGAACGACTAAAGTACATTATGCAGCGTGCGGAAGAGATCGGAGAGGTCGATCCTGATTTTGACGTAAAAGCATACTTGGACGAGATGTGGGATGAATTTTGAAAGCTGGCAGGATGGTCCCAAGAATTGATGCTTTCTTCATAAAAAACTATCTCTTCCAGCCAAGTCATTCTCCGAGCGACATGCGTTACAGCCATCCAGCAGGCGTTTTGTCCCGTTGGAAACTCGAGCGCGACCTTCTACTGTATTTCTGCTTGTCGATAACCGCATCACACTTGCGAAGTAACTTTTTCGGAAACCGATTCGTCGTTTAACAGCTCTGAAGCTGGATCACCTGTCTCCCGGGTCAGTTCGGTAAAATTAAAAAGCTCAGACATTTTGTTTTCATGGATACAAATGTGGCGCCAAACAGGCCATGCACCTCTCCAATCGAAGCGAGTTGCCACATTGCGGCCACAGACCAAAGGCGCATAACTTTTTAGTGAGGTTCGGTATGTTTTTCCCCCTTAACGTGTGCTGTGAGCTTTGTTAGCGAGAAGCTAATAAAATAAACAAAAGGTTACGGAATGGGTATTTTGAGGACCGCTTTTGACGGAGCAGTTTTTGCATCTATCGCGTGTGCTGCATATGCCGACGTTCCTGCGGGCATTGTTGCCCTGGAAGCTGGTAATGTTTCGGGCGCAGTCGAGGAGTTTCAGACTGGTTTTGACGATGGTGATGCAGATGGTGCGTTCTTCATCGGGCGCCTGTTTGAGATGGGTCTGGGAACTGAGCGCGACATGCGCCGCGCTCTCGAGCTCTATAGCGCGGCAGCTGATCAGGGCAGTGCGTTAGCGCAGAACCGGCTCGGTTTGATGTACCTGAATGGCGAATTGGTCTTGCAGGATTATCAGCGCGCTGCGGAGTTGATTTGTGCGGCAGCAGAGTCCGGCGATGCCAACAGCGCATTCAATTGCGGCTTACTATTCGCGGATGGACAGGGCGTAGATCAAGATGCGGCAAGCGCGGTGGCATTCTGGCAGCAAGCCGCAGAGCAGAACCACGTAGCAGCCATCAACTATCTGGGTCAGGCCTACCGCGATGGCGCAGGTGTAACGCAGAATTATGAGACCGCTTTTGAGAATTTCTCGCGCACTGGGGGAGCTGGCAATCCTCTGGGGCTCTTTGAGTTGGCCAAAGCCTATCAGTCAGGCAACGGCGTGGATCAGGATCTCATCAAAGCGCATGGCTATGCCAATTTGGCGTCCGCGCGGGGCATGGAAGAAGCTCGCACCCTGCGAGACACTCTGAACACACAGCTGAACCGTGATGATCTAGAGGCAGCACAAAGTTTTGCCCGCGAATGGGAAGCAACCCCACTGCATCAGGCTTCGCAGTAGTCCCCGTATTCAGGTCTTCGAGTTTTCGTCGGTTCAGATTGGTTCATCTGTTATGAAAAATCTGCTTTTTCTCACGGTTGCTGTTCTGTGTCTCCTGAGCGGGTGTTCAGGTACATCGCCTGAGCGCCTGAAAGAAATCTACGGCGTCTCTCCGTCGAGCAATGGCGGCTTTACGGCCTCCATAGAAGTGCGCGCAAACCATGCCGATCAGCAGGATAAGTTCAGCCAGAACGCATTCAACGAGATTTGTGCGGGACCCGCGACCATTATGTCCCGCTCAGTGTCGGCCCCTTTCGACAAACAAACGACATACACACAAAAGACATGGAATGCTGCTGCCGGGCAATTGGTCCAGACGGCGAGCTTCCCCGTAAACACGCCGCATGTTCGCATAACCTACAGGTTTGAATGCGCATGAGGAGCGGATCTCTATACCGGCTGGCCATGAGCATGGGTCTCGCCCTCTTCCAGTCGACGGCCTTGGCACAAGTGATTGAGCCCCAGTCTGCGGAAGAGGTGTTTTCGGACTGGCGGGTATTGTGCCAGCCGGTGGAAGAGGATGTCGCCTGCCAGATGATGCAGAGCGTTGCCGCCGAAGAGAATGGCCCGCCAGTCTTTCTGCTGAGCGTTTCTGACGATGAAGACACGGGCCAAAGCTATGCAGTCATAACGGTTCCTGTTGGTGTCTATCTGGCTCCGGGCATCGAGTTGCACGTGGACAAACGCCGTCCCTTTAAAGTCTTGTATGAGGTCTGCGATCAGTTTGGCTGCCACGCGGGGTTCCAGATGGACGGCGATGTCCTGGCGGCATTCCGGAGGGGACTGGAAGTCAAAGCCCGAGTTTGGACCGCTCGCGACAAGGCGGTTGATTTCCCGGTTTCTCTGCGCGGGTTCACCGCCGCTTACAATCAATTTAGAACGGCGGGGGACAACTGATGGGTTTTCGATCCCTCTTCCTGACCTCAGCATTCGGTCTCAACGCGCTTCTGCTGACCGCAGCAGCCGTTTCAGCGCAAGGCGTCTCACCCGGTGATTTGCAGCGCATTGGCAACGATATTCTTCAGCAGCAAACTCAGCAGACGGAAGAACAGGAACAACGCCGCCGGGAATTTGAAGAACGTGAGGATGTGGTACAGGACCAGACCGCTGGAGAGGAGCTCTATGTTCCTCCCCCGGGTGGCCCCTGCTTTGAAATCCGCAGTATTGATCTCGAAGGTTTTGAAGCATTTAAAAGTGAGCCCGAAGGCTATCGCGATCTGATTGGCACCTGTGCGACGGCAGCAGACATCGCTGAGGTGCTGAGCCAGATCAACACATTTTATCAGCAGCTGGGGTTCATCACGACCCGCGCTTATGTGCCGGAACAGGATATCGCAGACGGGTCTCTGGCGATCACCATCGTGCCGGGCCGCATCGAAGGCTATGTCTACGGCACCGGCAAACCAGCGGATGCACGTCTGAATGCGGCCTTTCCGACTGCACGTGGTGACCTTTTGAACCTGCGCGATCTGGAACAGGGGTTAGAGAATATTAACGCCCCCCGGTCGGCCAGCGGACAGTTCCAGTTGGTGCCCGGAGAAACACCTGGTGGGTCCTTCATACAGGTTGACGTGCAGGACCGCCGCCCCTGGTACTTGGATTTCCAATTCGACAATTCCGGCTTTGAATCCACCGGCCGGATCAAAGGCACCAGCACATTTGGACTCGATAACGGGTTAAGCCTCAATGACCAGCTGCGGATCGGAATCACCACCACTCCATTTGAAGAACGTGGTGAACGCTACTCGGATTCTGTTTTTGTCAACTGGGGCCTGCCGGTCGGCAACTGGTTGTTCAATGCGGATTTTGGAGCGAGCGATTACCGCTTCATTACCCAAGGCATCAACCAGTCCTTTGTCACAGAAGGACGCAGCCAGTACCTGATCCTGCTGACTGAGCGACTGTTGATGCGGAACCAGACGTCGAAGATCTACGCCTATGGTGACCTGAAGCTGAACAGAACCAAAACGTCGATCAACGATATCGAGATCACCAGTCAACGCCAGCGCCTGACAATCGCCTCGCTGGGCCTGAGAGGTGAGCAGACCATCGGACAGGGTCGGCTGTTCTGGAACATTGGCGTGAAGGCCGGGCTCGATGCGCTTGGTGCTGGCATTCCCGAACGCAGTGTTATCGATCAGGAGTTCCGCCTGGTGAAACTCCGCGCTGATTTCTCTGCTCCGCTTGGAAAAAGCGGACTAACCTATCGGGGCACACTGGCCGGGCAATACTCCGGCGATATCCTGCCGGGGATCGAACAGTTCGGGATAGGCGGCTGGAGCACGGTTCGGGGCTTTCACGACAACAGCCTCTATGGCGATACAGGAATCTATCTCCGCAATACTGTCGAATGGGGTGCCTACAAGGCACCAAGGTTTGAAGTGCGCATGAATGCGGGCCTCGATTTTGGCTACGTCAAACCGTCGGCCCTGCGCCGCTGGTCTCAGGATCATCTGGCAGGTGTTAGCCTTGGGGCGGATTTCATCATGAACAATCAGGTCACTTTGCAGATGCAAGTGGCACATGCGTTGAGCCGACCTGACGACTCCCCGCCAAACACCAATCCGGCCTTCGAATCCGACAAGACCATTGGATATATCAGCCTGAGGTTGCAGTTCTGATGAAGTTATTCGCTGTTCATTGTTTTAGGAGTTTGTAGCCATGCGTAGACGTGTTTTTGAGAAAGTCATTTCTTCGGTTCTGACGCTGGCGCTCACGATACAACCTGCTTTGCTTCATGCGCAGAACATCCAGCCTGTTGGCCCGAATTCAGGTCCGCGCCCGCATGTCGACCAGTCGCTGAACGGCACCACGGTCATCAACATCTCGACTCCAAATGGTGCGGGCGTCAGTCACGATGTCTACACCGACTTTCAGGCGGATGACCTGATCCTGAACAATTCGGCCACGATCACCAACACGCAGCTGGGCGGTGTGATTGAAGGCAACGGCAATCTGACATCGGGGCAAGAAGCCAGTCTGTGGATCGGTGAGGTTGTCGGCGGCAATCAGACCCAGCTGGGCGGTATTCTGGAAGTGGCCGGGAAGCGCATGGATGTGGTGGTCGCCAATGAGTTTGGCATTACCTGCAACGGCTGCGGATTTATCAATACTGGCCGTGCGACACTGACAACTGGCAAGCCGCAGCTTGGTGGCAATGGTGCCCTCACCGGGTTCGATGTACGCCGGGGTACGGTCACAATCGGCCCCGGAGGTCTGAACCCGGAGAACCGGATAGATCTGACCGACACCAGCCGCGTCGACGTGATCGCCCGTGCCGCAGCGATCTATGGTGAGATGCGCGCGGATCAGCTCAACATCGTCGCTGGCGCCAATCAGGTGAACTATAACTGGTCCTACGATCCGGATACCGGCGCGGTGACCGGGATCACCGAGCAGGCCGGAGAAGGAGCCGCCCCAGCGCTTGCCGTGGATGTTGCTGCTCTTGGAGGCATGTACGCCAATGCAATTCGTCTGATCGCGACAGAAGACGGCGTGGGGGTGCGTCTGAATGGGGATATGGCGTCCTCAACCAATATCGCACTGCGCGCTGATGGGCAGCTCACGTTGGGCGCACCATCGGGCGGTCACACACCGCAAATCCGTGCGGGCGGGCGCGTTCAGGTCCGGAACCAGGGGCCAATTTTACTGGAAGGCGCGATTACCTCTGAGAGTGGTGATCTGATCGATATCAGAACCAGCAATGGCGACCTGATCTTCAACGGTCAGGCAGCGGGCGGTGCAATCCGTTTGGAAAGCGCGGGGATGCTGAACATCTCCGGCGCAATTGTCGCGCGTGAGGCCTTTGCGGCTGCATCAACTGGCAACTCGGTGGTACTGGATAGCGTTTCAGAGGTCTTTGCGCGGTCCATCGATGTTGATGCGCTGACGCAACTGACCTTCGATGGCAAGGCGGCCGCCCTTGAGACGGCTTCTCTGACGGCCGGAACCGAGCTTGCAACAGGTGCAAGTTCAGAACTTGTTGCGGAGTCTGTGGCTCTCACAGGCGGTGATGCTCTGATTGAAGGTCAGGCCCAGACGCTTGAAGAGCTGACCATTGAGGCGGCAGACGGGTCGGTTACTCACACGGGATCGTCTCGCGGGCAATCTGTCACCGTAACTGGTGACGAGATCCGGACAAGCGACGAATCCCAGATCGCTGCTGTCGAAAGACTGTCGGTGGCAGCTCAGGATCAAGCAATCATCGATGGCGATCTGATTGCTGGGCAACAAGTTGATCTTTCAGTGACAACAGGGGATCTCGACCTCCAAGGGCAGATCAATGCGCAAAACACCAATGTCACAATATCTGGACAAACCAGCCTTGGTGTAGCTGCACTGGCGGTGGGCCAATCCGTTCTGGAGTTTCAGACAGGATCGCTGAATGGCGGGCTGAATGCGTCACATTTTGATCAGCTGCGCGCAGGTGATGGGCTTGCAGTCACGTTGGATACTGGTGGATTGTCTGTCGGTGCAACAGAACGGGTGGAGTTTGACGGAGATCTCCTGCTCGATCTTGGTGGTGATCTGGAAAACCGCGGCACGATCAAAGCGAGCGGTGATCTTCAACTTCGCAGCAGCTCGGATCTGAACAACCGCGGCGGGCTGTTGAAGTCCGGCGAAGCAATGCAGCTTGTGGCCCGTGATGGCACTGTCCTCAACCAATCTGGACGCATCGAGGCAGATGGTGGTCTGGCTATCGAGGCAGAAACCTTTGACAACCGCTTCGACAGTATTGTGACGCAACCCTCACAGCCGGGTGTGGAGATATTCGCGGGAACTCCGGATAATAAGACAGCCAGCCGAAGGGTTTCAACCAATCCAGCTGATCTCGAACTAGAAAGCTGTTTCACCAGCAGCCGGTCGAATGGCGGTGCGGACAGAGCGAGCAGCTGCGCAACCATTTATAGCTTTGACGGCGTGTTCTCGAACCGGGGCGGTGTTACCTGGAGCACAGGCACGTCTGTTGCGGCTGCCGGGTCTAAGCCGGAAATTCTGTCGGGCGCGGGCATTGCAATTCAGGCAGATACTGTGCGCAACGACGCTGGTTTAATCTCTGCTGAAGGCGGCATCGACGTTCAAAGCTCAAGTTTTGCTAACAATGGGTATCAGGACACCCGGGTCACGCACACTGCGACATACACGAGAAACCTGACCATCGAGATCAACGAGGGCAGTGGCGGAAGTGACGCGGCCTTCACCACACGCACGGAAAGAGTGAACTATTCGCCAGTCTCGCGCGAGACCACCAACGGAGCGACATCGGAGATTGGCCAAATACTGGCGGGTGGCGCTGTCAACATCAGTAGCACATCAGTCGTGGCTAATGGCGATATCAGATCCGGAACCTCGAACGTTGTTGCGCCGCGTGATAGTTCCGCCGTAACAAGCGCACCACTGCCTGACCTGGTTGTCCTTGGATCGTCTCTGACACCGGTTCAGCCCGAGCTTCAGGAACTGGCCAACTTGGATACCTTGATTGGGGAGGGTCGGACAAACTTCGGGACAACCCCGGTTTCCTACGAAGACTTCATCTCTTCCGACTATTTTCTGGATCGCCTGCAAATCCAAGATGAGCTGTTCCAGAACACCAATCGACCCGCTGAATGGAATGGATATCCGAGCGACGGAACCTCTTATGAAGGCGCGGACGCAGTTCAGGGTCCGAGGACAGGATTCAACGGCTTTGGTGACCGGTTCGGCTTGTCAGATACAGGCTTGCTCGCTTCCCTGGGCAAAGCCAACACCTCAGACACTGGTGATCTGACAATCATTGCTGGCCGGATTACCGGTTCGGGCGGGTCTTTGATTGCTGAGAACGGCTCACTGTCCCTGACATCTTTCGGGAACATTACATTCGAAGACACCGAACTTGGTGGCGACCTGGTCGACATCATCACAGGCGGGGATTTCTCAGGCAAGGCGCTGGTGATCAGATCTGCTTCTGACACCTCGATATTTGCAGCAGGCAACGTCACTATCGAAGGTCTGGCGCATACAGAAGAGTATTACACCAACACAAGCGTCGCCAAGATCACCGAGAATCTTGCCTCGCGCTTTGACGTGGGTGGTGACCTGTCCATCATTTCCTCTGCTGACACGACCCTGGCTGGCGTTCAGGCCCAGGTCGTGGGGGATACTCGGCTAACGGCAGGCGGCAACCTCTATCTGCTCGCTGAGCAATCTGGTGTTGAATACAGCGAAGGCGATGCGAAGAACGGGACCGACCGCCTGACCCTGACCGCCCAGGTTACCCAATTGTCCACTGGCGGCGACTTTATCGCCAACGCGGGTGGTGATGCGGTCCTGGTCGGCACGCAGATTGATGCGGGCGGAAAGGCACATCTGGCAGCGGCTGGCGATGTAGTTCTGGCTGCCGCGCAAGACATCTACAAGTCAGAAACCCGCAAAACCAGCAGCGGCTTCCTTTCGAAGAAGAAGGAAACGCGATCCACACTTGCCGTCACCAATCGAGGTGTCGGGATCACCGCTGGCAGTGACATAGATGTTATCGCTGAGACAGGTGACCTGACCACAGCTGGGACAGAACTTGCCAGCGCCACAGGTGATATCAACCTCACTGCGACTGAGGGCAATATCCTCGTTGGCACCTACACCGACGTGTTCGAAGAGACGCATGTCAAAGAAAAGAGCTACCTTGGTGGACTGCTGAGCAAATCTAGCCAACTGCATACGGTCGATCACATCAACACCGGCACAGATGCGTTGGCGGCCCTGGATCTAAGCATCGTGTCCGGCACTGACACAACGCTTGTCGGCGCAACGCTGTCTACTGGTCAGAACCTGAACATCACAACAGGTGGTGATTTCTCGGTACAGGCCGCCATCGACAGTCACCGTTCCGAATTCTTCGAGACCGACATGGGTCTGGTCACCATGACCACGATTACCGAGACCAGCTTTACGGAAACGGCCGTGTTGACCGAATTTCTGGCCGGACAAGGCATGAATTTCGACATCGGCGGTGATGCCGAGTTGGTCCTGTATCAAACCGTAGGTGTTGATGCGCCCAACCCGCAAGATCTCTACCCCGAGGAACTTCTGGCCATCGACGGACTGGAACTGATCAGCCAGGAGCTGGTGGATGAGTATTTCTACAAAGAGAAGACTCAGCTCTCGCCCGCGTTCAAGGCGCTGGTGTCAATTGTGGTGGCGGCGTATGTCGCGCCTCAGCTGGTCGGTGAGTTGCTGCCAAAACTGACCTCGGTAGCCGTCTCCAATGGAGCCAATGCGTTCACTTCAACAGCACTCGTCGAAACGTTGGATGGTGTCGTAGCCGGAGATCTCGATCTGGGCGCGATTCTGGAAGCAGCTGCGTTCTCAGGTGTATCAGCGGGACTCACATCAGGCATCAACCTGAACATTCCCGAGGGTAGCCCCCTGAACGATGCCTTGGTTAGTGGTCTTGGCAATCCGCAAGGTCCACAACTCACGGTGGCCGGCATCCTGGAAGGGGCGTTGGATGGCTCAATTTCCTCTGGTCTGAGTTCAGCCGTCTATGGGACTGACTTCGCTGACGGTTTCTCAGCAAGCCTTGTACAGACAGTCACCAATCTGGCGCTGGCAGATGCTCAGTTCGAGATTGGTGGGTTGTTCACTGACGCGAACGGCAACGCCATCAACGGCGGCGAAGGCTCGGCAGGTCACATGCTCCTTCATGCGCTCGCGGGTTGTGCCGCCGCCGAAGCCACCGGTGCGGACTGTGCGGCGGGCGCGGCTGGTGGAATTGCGGCCAGTATCTATTCCGGAATCGCCGGGAGTAGTTCCCTCAGCATTGAAGAGCAGAATCGATTGGCTTCTGTCGTTGGAGCCGTTGCCGGATATCTGGTTTCAGGCGGAGAAGCGGACAACGTCGGTACAGGATCGTTCGTTGGTCAATCTGCTGTCCTCAACAACTATCTGAAACATACAGATCTGGCGAATATGCAAGCCGCTCTCGAAGCGTGCCATGCGCAGGACGGTGGATGCTCAAAGGCGGATCAACGTGATATTGCAGTTCATTTTGCCAATGTTGGTCTTCAGAATGACCGCGAGCTTGCAAATACGTGCTTCACCAACGAATGCATAGATAGCTTTTTGGCTGAAGCCGTAAGCTATGATGAAGCGATAGCTGCGTTGTCTTCGGAGAGCCCTTATGCAGCACAACTTTTGAGTGTTTCTGGTGCGTTGTTTGTATCTGGCCCTGCGCAGCAGCAACTCGATCAGAACATCGATTTCCTGAACGGCTACGAGGATTATCAGGAAACCCGCTGCGGAGGTGTGTCTGATGGTGCTTGCGTCGAAGCCTACACTGAGGCTTACGCCGACTACCTAGACGATGTCGAAACAGTTGAGGCGACCAAGCAGTTCCTAGCGGTGGTAACCGGTGCTGTGGCGCTCGGCCCCTCTGTTTGTGCCGCTACTCCCAGAACCTGCGTTGCACTGGGTGTTTCTGACGTAATTGAATGCGCCTCTGGCAACATTACATCGTGCTCTCCTGGACCAAACCTTCAGGGCACCGGGATCAAGGTAGAAGGTAGTGCACCAAATACTGGAGCGAGCAACATCAACAATGGCATCAGGTTGAATCATCAGCTTGCCGCAGAGGAAATTGCTGGTGGACATGGTTTCCAAAAGCATGTGCTTGAACAGGGTGAGTTTGCAGGTTTGGGCATTAGAACAAGGCAGCAGTACCAAAGTCATATTGAAAATGTTCTGAATAATCCTAGTAGCGTTAGGTACACATCAGACGGGCGAAGTTTCCACCTTCAGGAATCCACAGGAACAGTAGTAGTTCGAAACCCTAATGCTGCAGATGGGGGGTCAGCATTCCAACCGCAAAACTGGAGCGACTACGTATCACAACTTCCCACAAGAACGGAACCATACCAATGAGCAATGACTTTCTTATGCAAGCGATTGAGCGCGCTTTGTTGGAGCTGGAAGAGCGTGGTGACATTGTGCTCTGCGCCAACATACCTGATGTGCCGACCAAGCATATTTTCCGCGCCGTTAGTGAGCTGGTCCCAAATGAGAAACTAACTGTATCGGAACTTTCTGGTCTCCGAGCTCTGGTGTTTCAGGCAATAAGTGATCAGAGGTTTTTTGATTGGGAGATGCCTTCTTTGACGGGCTTTAACGCCGACGAATTCAAGCAGATTGCTGAAAAGTTACCAAAAGGATGAGAACCGCAATCATCTGCGCGGGTTGGCTAACTCGACTAATTTTCTTACTAGCCAGTGCTTTTATTAACTCGACGATCGCGACATTAACCCACTGAACCCAAATTGGATTAGCCAATGAGTGAATCTGAATGTGAATGGGAGAGAATCGACGCGCTCTCCTCTCCGATGGAGTTTAAGAGATTTGTGAGATGGATTGAAAATCAAGCATCAGGAGGTGTTTGCCGAGAGATAGGCGGTGTCGATCAAAAGGACGAATGGGCTGACAGAAAATTTCTATGTAATGCATCGGGTGAAACCTGGATACTCCGGCAACCCGATCCTGGTTACTTTTTAGGGTCTTGGTCGCCCGAATGAGAATTCGTCGTGCACGCGATTTTGTTGAAAACTAAAAAGTACGGACAAGTGAATGGGGGTCAAACAGCAGCACTTATGGCGCTCAATAAAGCCTTAACCATACCGCTCATCTGTTTTGTGACCACTCTCAATAGCCTGACCTCCAAAAGTGAGCTGACGCTGATTTTTGAAAGTGGCGACCCATTTGCCGACGAAGATGCAGGTGATTGTGGTTAGGGCGATGGTGGTGGTTGCGGCGATTGAGTCGGCAGTCGTTCATTCTGATTATGGTTGCTCTGGGCCGTATCACGGCCATAGAACGGCAATTTCGTCCTTGATGGGTTTGACCCAAAATCGCGATTTAATCCGCGCGGCCGCAAATCGATGCGCAGCGCGTTTAGCGCAAGATCGACAAAAAATCTCGAATTCAAAACTGCAACGATGCGATTCAAGCCAGTTGATACAGCCGGACCGATAGGGGGTGATGAAAGTCGCGTGCTGGGTGCAAAAAAACGCGTCAGCCAGAAAAGGGAAGAAACACGCGAATTAATGGAAGAACTATGGAGAATTTTCCAGTTAGGATTTGGTGGAGCCTAGGGGAGTCGAACCCCTGACCTCTTGCATGCCATGCAAGCGCTCTCCCAACTGAGCTAAGGCCCCATCTAGTTACTGCCGAAGCAGTGGACGGACGTTTATGAGACGGCGGCGGCGAGTGCAAGACCAAAAATGGAAAATGCCAAAAAGTTTCCGACCCGCGTCCGGGGTGGGCATGAGGCGACGCGGGGCCGCCTCTGACCGGTATTAGTTTTCGTCTTCCGACGACATGTCGGTGATATCGTCCAGCGAGACGTTATCGTTGTCGTCGTCGTCATCGTCCAGCAGATCATCGTCCAGATCGACATCGACATTGTCGTCATCATCCAGAACCAGATCCTCTTCCGACGCGTTCTCACGCGCTTTGGCCGAGGCCGCATCTTCTGCATCCGCGGCGATCATCCGGCTTTTGCCGGTTTCAAGCTCCACGATCTCGCCAGTGTAGGGGCTAACGATCGGGTCCTTGTTCAGGTCATAAAACCGCTTACCGGTTGTCGGGCAAACGCGCTTTACGCCCCATTCTTCCTTGGGCATGTGAAATCCCCTTGATATCAGGTGAGTCGTATCAACGATTCAGGTCACGTGCCACATGCAGCGGGCACTGTCAAAGCCTTTGCGCAGGAGAAACAGGCATATGGGAGATCACGCACTGCCCGGGAGGCCTCCGGTGCCGCTGACGTTGCGCAAATCGGCGCGGGCACGGCGGATCAGCCTGCGGATTTCCCAATTGGACGGACGGGTTACGTTGACCTACCCGCAAGGCGTTCCCGAGGCCGAAGCGCTAAGTTTCGCGCGCACCAAGGAAGAGTGGATACGTCAGCACCTGCTGGACCGTCCTGATCCAGCAGTGGTTCAGTTTGGGCAGACCATCCCGATTGAAGGCATCGAGCGGCGAATCGTACCTGCCGGCGGGCGACGCGTGCTGTTGCGGGACAATGAGGTCGCGGTGCCCGAAGGGGCCGAGGCGCGGCGTCTGGTGCGGTTTCTCAAGGAATTGGCACGGGATCGCCTGACCGGGGCCTGCGATGATTATGCAGAGATGCTGGGGCGGTCGTATTCCAGCCTGACCATGCGCGATACGCGATCCCGTTGGGGGTCGTGTAGTTCCGCAGGCGGGCTGATGTTTTCCTGGCGGTTGATCCTGGCGCCATCCGAGATCCTGCATTATGTCGCCGCGCATGAAGTGGCACATCTGGTCGAGATGAACCATTCAGCCGCCTTTTGGGCACAGGTCGAGCGGATTTTCGGCGACTATCGCGATCAGCGACGTTGGTTGCGCGACAACGGGGCGCAGCTACATCAATACAGATTTGATGCCGCCCCGAGTTGACCCCAGGTTCATTTGTGATCACATGGGGGTATGTTGTCCGCACGTCCGACTGAATCCCACACTGCCACACATGACCGAGTCTATCGCGTTCTGCGCGCACGTATTATGCATGGAGAGATGGCACCGGGGCAGGCGCTGACCCTGCGCGGGATCGGAAAGGAATTCGGCGTCTCGATGACCCCCGCGCGCGAGGCCGTGCGCCGGCTGGCCGCCGAGGGGGCGCTGTTTCTGTCCACCTCGGGCCGAGTTTCGACCCCCGAGCTGACCAATGACCGGATCGAGGAACTGGCCGCTCTGCGCGCGCTGCTTGAGGTTGAACTGGCCAGCCGCGCTCTGCCGCGGGCGCATATGGCGCTGATCGACCGTTTGCAAAGCATCAACATGACCGTTGCCGAAATGGTCACCAAGCGCGATGCCGTCGGTTACATCCGATCCAACCTTGAATTTCACCGCACGCTGTATCTGCGGGCACAGGCCCCGGCGATGTTGGCGATTGCTGAAACCGTCTGGTTGCAACTTGGCCCTACTATGCGCGCGCTCTACGGTCGGTTACGGCGAACCGACCCGCCGCATAACCACAAGCTGATCATTGCCGCATTGCAGGCCGGGGACGAGCCCGGGTTGCGCTTGGCCGTCCGCTCGGACGTGACACAGGGCCTGCGATTACTGGTTAGCTGAGCGGCTTGTTGCCGAAGCCCGAAAATCGCATCTGATTAGTGTCGTCGTTCTGGTTTGGGGATTGGGTCTGGGCTAATCTGGGCCAAATCACAACAAGAGCAGATTTCAGCCATGATCAATCGACGGATATTTTCTTTGGGGCTCGGGTCAGCCCTTTTGACGGCCTGTTCCACGGGCTCCCCCACCAGCGACCCGGCATCACGGATGCGGCCTGTGCCCAACGCGGGGTGGGATGCGTGGGTGGCTGGTTTCAAGGGCCGCGCAGCGTCACAGGGAATTTCGCAGACAACTCTTAACCTGGCTTTTCAGGGGGCAGGGTATCTGCCGGATGTGATCGAGCGGGACCGCAATCAAGTCGAATTCAAGCGCTCGCTCGAGGATTATCTGGCCATCGCGGCCTCGGATGAGCGGATCGCAACCGGCAAGCAGATGCTGGTGCGCCATGCTGGAACGCTGTCGCAGATCGAGGCCAGGTATGGTGTCGACAAAGAAGTGATCGTGGCCGTCTGGGGCTTGGAAAGCCGCTATGGCGCGCGGCGCGGGGATGTGCCGGTGGTGTCTGCGGTGTCAACGCTGGCCTATGACGGGCGGCGCGGTGCTTTCTTCGAAAAGCAGCTGATTGCAGCCTTGAAGATCATACAAGAGGGCGACACAAGCCCGGCCAACATGACTGGCAGCTGGGCTGGGGCAATGGGGCACACGCAGTTCATTCCCACATCCTATCTGGCCTATGCGGTAGATTTCACCGGCGATGGGCGGCGGGATATCTGGTCCGAGGACCCGACGGATTCGCTTGCGTCGACCGCGGCCTATCTGGCGCGCGCTGGCTGGGTACGCGGGCAGCCCTGGGGCGGTGAGGCCGGGACGGTGTCCGGCGCTCCCGTGGCAGTGCTACAGCCGCAAAAGCCGGGGCCGCGTATCGCGGTTTTCCGCAATTTTCGGGTCATCAAACGCTATAACAACTCGGACAGTTACGCGATTGGCGTCGGGCATCTGTCTGACCGAATTGCAGGCGGTGCGCCGTTTCAGGCCTCGTTTGGGCCTGATGCGACGGGTCTGACGCTGGAAGATCGCAAGGACCTGCAGCGCCGCCTGACTTCGGCTGGTTACGATACACAGGGCGCGGACGGGGTGATTGGCAACAACACCAAATCCGCCATCAGCGCCTATCAGCGCGCCAGCGGCATGCCGGTGACCGGAGAACCCTCGGTCGCGTTGTTGCGTAGTCTGGGCGGCTGACGGTTTACGCCGCCAGCCCTTTCGAGCCGATATCGAGGAATTTCTGACGGCGGTCCTGAATCAGGGCCGCCGCATCCTTGCCGTCCAGTTCTTTCAACATCAGGGTAATGGCGTCCCGAACGGATTCGACAGTGGCAGGGCGATCGCGATGGGCACCGCCTTTGGGTTCCTGGATGATCAGGTCGCAAACGCCCAGCTTGTGCAGGTCTTGCGCGGTTAGGCGCAGCGCCTCGGCGGCTTCGCGCATCTTTTCGGCATCTTTCCAAAGGATCGAGGCGCAGCCCTCGGGCGAGATCACCGAATAGACCGAATGTTCCAGCATCGCGACTCGGTTTGCCGTTGCAAAGGCAACGGCCCCGCCGGACCCGCCTTCGCCGATGATCACCGACACCAGCGGCACGCCGATCTTCAGGCACATCTCGGTCGACCGCGCAATAGCCTCGGACTGACCGCGTTCCTCGGCACCTTTGCCGGGGTAGGCGCCTGCTGTGTCGATCAAGGTGATCACAGGCAGACCAAAACGACCGGCCATTTCCATCAGGCGCACGGCCTTGCGATACCCTTCGGGGCGGGCCATGCCGAAATTCCGTTCGATCCGCGATTTGGTGTCCGAGCCTTTTTCATGGCCGATCACCATCACCGGCTGATCGTTGAATCGGGCCAAACCACCGATAACGGCCAGATCGTCGGCAAAGTTCCGGTCGCCTGCCAGTGGGGTGAATTCCGTGAACAGCTCTTTGACGTAGTCTTGGCAATGAGGGCGGTCCGGATGACGTGCCACCTGGCACTTCCGCCACGGGGTCAGATCGCCGTACAGCTCTTCCAGCAGTTTGGCGGCCTTGGCGTCCAGCGCAGCGGCTTCTTCGGCCACGTCCATCTCTTCGTTGGCACGGGCCAGCGCGCGCAGCTCTTCTGCTTTGCCTTCAATCTCGGCCAGTGGTTTTTCGAAATCCAGATACTGGGTCATGACGCCTCTCAACGCGGAAGTTCCCTGCTATATGACCTGAGGTTGCCCGGGATGCAACTCAGCAAGATTTGTGGATGCGGAATATGCGACCACGGATGAGCAAAGAGAAGGAAGGGGTGGCAGTGTCAGCCAGCTATGAAAATCGCATACTGCGCGTTTTGGCATATATTCACGATAACCCCGCAGGGGACTTGTCGCTGGATGCGCTGGCCGACGTGGCTGCCATGTCGCGATTTCACTGGCATCGCGTGTTTCGCGCCCTGACCGGTGAGACCTGCGCGCAGGCGGTGCGCCGCATCAGGCTGCATCGTGCTGCCGTCGGGCTGGTGCGGTCCGACACGCCGATGGCACAGATCGCAACTGAAGTAGGCTATCCCAACCTGAATTCTTTCGCGCGAGCCTTTTCCGAGGCCTATGGCAGCAGTCCTGCTGCCTTTCGCAAGGCAGGTCAGTTCCTGCCCGCAAATCCACATTTCAGAACCGGAGAGTATCCAATGCTTCCTGTAACCATCCGTACCGAGCCTGCCCGTCGTGTTATCGCCCTGCCGCATAAGGGGGCTTATGCCCAGATTGGTAAAAGCTTTGAGGCCTTTGGCGCCTTGTGCGAATCCCGTCAGCTGTGGCCGCAAGTCGGCCCGGTGATCGGCATTTATCTGGACAGTCCTGACACGATACCTGTTGATGACCTACGGAGCTATGCTGGGGCCGAATACCGAGGTGATGATACGCCCGAAGGGATGGAGGCCATGCAAATTCCCGGAGGCAAAGCAGCCGTTCTGACCTTCAAAGGTCCGTATTCGGGGCTTGAGGCTGCCTATCACAGCCTGTTCGGAAACTGGCTGCCCGAGTCGGGCGAAGAGCCAGCGGATCAGCCGTGCTATGAAATCTACCTGAACGACCCGCGCAACACCGCACCCGAAGAGCTGCTGACCGAAATTTGCCTGCCCCTGAAATAGGTCAGTTCGGCCACAGAACAGGGTAAAGCGATGCAACCAGCAGCACCGCCATTGTCCAGTTGAACACCACCAGCCGGCGCGGGTTCGTCAGGATCCGCGCCATTTGCTTCCCTAACACGGTCCAGGTGCTGACCGATGGCAGGTTCACCGCTCCGAATATCAGCGCCACGATGACGATGGCTTGCAGCGTGTGATCTGGCGTATAGGCCGTTGTGGCCGTCAGGGCCATGGTCCAGGCCTTTGGGTTGACCCATTGAAAAGCAGCCGCCTGCAGAAAGGTCATAGGGTCGCCCTCGGCATCTTGGCCTTTTGTCGGGGCCGCATGCGCGATCTTCCAAGCGAGATACAGCAGATAAACGACCGATGCGAGTTTAAGCACCGTGTAGCTGATCGGATATCGGTCAAACACCTGCACCAGCCCGGCACCAACCAACAGCACCATGACAGTAAACCCCAGCCCGATACCCAACATATGCGGGATGGTTCGGCGAAACCCGAAATTGGCGCCCGAGGCCATCAGCATCAGGTTGTTCGGCCCCGGCGTGATGGACGAGACAAAAGCAAAGGCAATCAGGGCCAGAAGGATGTCATACGTCATGGCGCGGATAACCACTTATAAAATGGCAAATGAAATTGCGTTTTTGTGCGTGCCTACGATAGTTTCGCAATTAATGGCGAAGATTGATCAAATAAACCAACGAATATTGCGTGAGCTGACGCGCGACGGGCGTATCAGCAATCTGGAACTGGCGGATCGCGTTGGCCTTTCGCCCTCGGCCTGCCTGCGTCGGGTACAGGAACTTGAGCGCGCGGGCGTGATCGCCGGCTATCGCGCAGTGCTTAACCCGAAAGAACTGGGCGTGGGATTTGTGGGCTATATCGGTGTTGGATTGGGAGAGCACACCAAAGCCGCGCAGGAAGGTTTCGAACGCGCAGTGCAGCATGCGCCTGAAGTGATCGAATGCCACAACATAACCGGCACTATCGAATACTTGCTGCGCGTCGAATGCGCTGATCTTCGCGCTTATAAGACCTTTCACACCGAGGTGCTGGGAACACTGCCGCATGTGACATCGATCACCTCATATGTGGTGATGGACTCCCCCAAGGATATGCGCGCCTGAACTAGAAGATGTGAATTTTAACTGTCTTGCGGGGAAAATCCTCACATCCTACTGTCACAGCAATGGGAAAACCAAATGGGGACCAACCCCACTTATGCCGTCACAGGGAGATGATCATGAAACTTATCAAGGCCGCAGTTATTGCTGTTTCAATGGCGGTTGTTGCCGGGGCCGCTGATAGCGAACCGCTGAAGCTGAAACCTGCTAGCCCACAGCCCTCGGGGCTAAAGGCGGGGCTTGCTGTTGACTACGCTTGGCTTGGAAAGCCGCCACGCAAGATTGACACCATGAGCGAAGCTAAAAGCCTGTTGCAGGCAAGTGGCGCGCCAGGGCAGCCCCTGCGCGGACTGGATTACCGAGATGGAAGCAAGGGTGATCCCGTTATGACACACTCCGAGCACTACAATGTCGCTGCTGATATCCGTGGTTACATCAAATTTGATGCCCCGGGCATTTACCAGATCGAGACATGGTCAAATGACGGTTTGGACGCCAAGATCGGTGGGCAGAAGGTTGGATCAGCGGGCAGCAACCATCCGTGTGGCTCAAACCAATTGGTCGATGTCGAGGTTCCAAGTGCCGGTTGGTACGATCTGAGTATGATCTATTTCCAAAAATACGGCACGTCCTGCCTGATGATGAAATGGGCTAAGGATGGCGAGAAACTCTCGTGGGTTCCAAATAACGTTTTTGGCTATAAATGAAGATCTAAGCGGGGCGCAGTTTTGCGCCCCGTCTTGTTTTGCTTGTTTAGCCTGCGGCGATCAGTTCCGCCTGCGCCACAATCACCTCGGCCTGTTTGATCGAGGCGATATCGACCAGACGCCCTTTGTAAACGGTTGCGCCTTCGCCATTGGCTTTGGCCTGTTCCATCGCCGCCAGAATCTCGCGCGCCTCGGATACGGCTTCGTCCGACGGGGTGAAGACCTGATTGGCCAGCACGATCTGCTTAGGGTGGATCGCCCATTTGCCGACCATACCCAGCGTGGCCGAACGTTTGGCTTGTGCGATGTATCCCTCATCGTCTGAAAAATCACCGAATGGTCCGTCCACCGGCAACACGCCGTGGGTGCGGCATGCGGCGACAATGGCAGCTTGCGCCCAGTGCCACGGATCGGACCAGTGCTTTTCGCCTTCGCGCAGCATGTAATAGTTTTCCTGCGTACCGCCGATGCCGGTGGTCTGCATCCCCATCGAGGCCGCGAAATCCGCCGCGCCCAAGCTCATCGCTTGCATCCGGGGCGATGAGGCCGCGATTTCTTCGACATGTGCAATCCCGGCGGCGGATTCGATGATGACCTCGAATGAAATCGGTTTGGTGCGACCCTTGGCGCGCTCGATCGCAGTCACCAGCGCGTCCACAGCATAAACATCCGCGGCACAGCCAACCTTGGGGATCATGATCTGATCCAGACGGTCGCCGGCCTGTTCCAGTACATCGACCACATCGCGATACCAATAGGGGGTGTCCAGACCATTGATGCGCACGGACATGTACTTATTGCCCCAATCAACGGTGTTCAGCGCCTCGATCACATTAGCGCGGGCCGCGTCCTTGTCGGAAGGTGCCACCGAGTCCTCAAGATCAAGGTTGATCACATCCGCCGCTGATGCGGCCATTTTCGGGAACAGTTTGGTGTTCGATCCCGGCCCAAACAGCTGACAACGATTGGGGCGGGCGGGGGCGGCGGGTTGAAGGCGAAAGCTCATCTGGACCTCGTGCGAGAAATGAAATTACAATTTTCCTGCTCATTGGGGTATTAAATTGCGCACTCATGCGCAAGCACCTTTGTGCAGCTGCGGCAATGCATTCGCAGCATTTGCCGTTCGAGACGATCAAAATGGTGATTAAAGTTTAATCACTGTGAAAACTTGAAAGATACTTGCAGAAAATAGCAAATGGGCGCGAAATTATCCTGCCAACGATGAATATGCCGGGTGAAAACGCAAAGCACTCGCCAAGAGCGTCACCTAGGTTGTGCCGGAATCAAAGGAGAGCACCGCAATGATCGAGACACCGTACCTGCTGTTTTTGGGCGATGCGCCCGACCAATTGGCGGCCAAAGTGGCAGTTGGAATCAAAGACTGGCGCCCGGAAAATGCCGTGGGCCAATACCGGATGGAAGGCTGCAAGGCAGATCTGGGCCTGACTGACATGACCCTGACCGAAGCGAAAGAGGCCGGTGCAAAAACCCTGGTCATCGGCGTGGCCAATCGCGGCGGCGTGATCAGCCAGGAATGGAAAAAAGTACTGGTGATGGCGCTTGAGGAAGGTTTTGATCTGGCGTCGGGCCTGCACAATCTGCTGAGCGACGAACCCGATCTGGTTGCTGTGGCCGAGGCCACTGGCCGCAAGCTGCACGACGTGCGCGTGCCCGAGGTCGATTATCCGATCGCCAATGGCATCAAACGCAAGGGCAAGCGCTGCCTCGCCGTGGGCACCGATTGCTCAGTTGGCAAGATGTACACTGCCATGGCAATGGATGCCGAGATGCGCAAGCGTGGCATGAAATCCACTTTCCGTGCCACGGGTCAGACCGGCATTCTGATTACTGGTGACGGTGTCCCTCTGGACGCTGTTGTCGCTGACTTCATGGCCGGTTCGGTCGAATGGCTGACACCGGACAATGATGAGGACCACTGGGACCTGATCGAGGGGCAGGGTTCGCTGTTCCACGTTTCCTATTCGGGTGTCACCATGGCTTTGATCCACGGTGGTCAACCGGATGCGCTGATCCTGAGCCACGAGCCCACCCGTGAGCATATGCGTGGCTTGCCCACCTATCAGCTGCCTACGCTGGAAAAGCTGCGCGACACCGCGCTGGCACTGGGCAAGGTTGCGAACCCCGACTGTCAGGTCGTGGGTATTTCGGTAAACACCCAGCACATGAGCGAAGCGGACGCGGTCGACTATCTGGCCAAGGTTGAAGCGGATATGGGTCTGCCCGCAACCGACCCGTTCCGTTTTGGTTCGGGTAAGCTGGTCGACGCGCTGGCCGCGTTGTGATCAAAAGACCCCGCTGGAGAATCTTCTGGCGGGGGCATTTAGAATAGATAAAGGAGCGGGTGCGTGCAGATTGACGTCTCTCGTGATGTATTTCGGCTAGCGCAGGTCTTTACGATTTCGCGCGGGTCGCGAACCGAAGCGAACGTGCTGACCGTACACGTGTCAGATGGCACATATCAGGGGTGGGGCGAATGCGTTCCCTACGCCCGGTATAATGAAACGTTGGAGTCGGTTGAGGCCGAGATCGCCGGTCTGCCAGATACGTTTGATCGCACGCAGTTGATGGACTTGCTGCCCGCCGGTGCAGCCCGCAATGCCGTAGACTGTGCGCTCTGGGATCTTGAAGCGAAACGCGCCGGAAAACGCGTATGGGAACTGGCCGGGTTGCCAGCGCCGCTCCCTGAGATTACCGCATACACTCTGTCGCTGGATACACCGGAAAAGATGCAGGCACAGGCGGCCGAAAATGCGTACCGCCCCCTGTTGAAGATCAAGTTGGGCACGCCGGACGACATGCCACGGCTTGAAGCCGTGCGCGCAGGTGCACCTGACGCCAAGATCATTGTCGACGCCAATGAGGGGTGGTCGGCCGAAGTCTATGCCGATCTAGCACCGCATCTGGTGCGGCTGGGCGTTGCACTGGTCGAGCAGCCTCTGCCCGCAGGGGAAGATGACGCGCTGATCGGGATGGATCGCCCGGTTCCGGTATGTGCCGATGAATCCTGCCACGACCGCAGCAGCCTGCCAGCGATGAAGGGCAAATATGACGTGGTCAACATCAAGCTCGACAAGACCGGTGGCCTGACCGAGGCGCTTGCCCTACGTGAACAGGCGCTGGCCGAAGGCTATCGCGTGATGGTTGGGTGTATGGTCGGCAGCTCTTTGGCGATGGCTCCTGCGACCCTTCTGGCGCAGGGTGCGATGGTAACGGACCTTGACGGCCCGCTTCTGTTGGCCGAAGACCGCGACAACCCGCTGAATTTTGATGATGCCGGAGTGCACCCGCCAGTGGCGGAACTTTGGGGCTGAGGAGACAAAATATGACCCGTACCGTTTACGTGAATGGTGAATACCTGCCTGAAACCGAAGCTAAGGTTTCCATTTTTGACCGTGGTTTCCTGTTCGCAGACGCCGTTTACGAAGTCACCAGCGTTCTGGATAGCAAGTTGATCGATTTCGAAGGCCATGCCGTGCGCCTCAAGCGGTCTCTGGACGAACTCGAGATGGCTGAGCCCTGCACCAAGGAAGAGCTGCTGGAAATTCACCGCAAGCTGGTCGAACTGAACGGTATCGAAGAGGGTTTGGTTTATCTGCAGGTCAGCCGCGGATCGGATGGCGACCGGGATTTCGTGTTCCCTTCGGCTGATACAAAGCCCAGCCTGGTTCTGTTCACACAGAATAAACCGGGTCTGGCCGATAGCCCGGCGGCGAAAAAGGGTGCCAAGATCATCTCTATCGAAGATATCCGCTGGGGGCGCCGTGACATCAAGACCGTGCAGTTGCTGTACCCGTCGATGGGCAAGATGATGGCCAAGAAAGCAGGCTGCGACGATGCGTGGCTGGTCGAAGATGGCTACGTCACCGAAGGCACCAGCAACAACGCGTACTACGTCAAAGACGGCAAGATCGTCACCCGCCCGTTGTCGAACGACATTCTGCACGGCATCACCCGTAAGGCCGTTCTGCGCATGGCGGCTGAGGCGCAGATGGAAGTCGAAGAGCGTCTGTTCACCATCGATGAGGCGAAAGAGGCGGACGAAGCCTTCACCACCTCGGCCAGCGCCTTTGTCATGCCTGTGGTCGAAATTGACGGCGTTACACTGAGTGACGGAACCCCGGGCCCGATCGCCAAGCGGCTGCGTGAGATTTATCTGGACGAAAGCCGCAAGGCAGCGATCTAAAGAAAAGGCCCGCCGGATTGGCGGGCCTTTTTCATTCTAGACGCTAGTCCTTTTTCCCGACATTTTCTTCAAACGCGACATTGAAGGCGGCCTGTTTCTCGGGGCTGGCATCGGTCTGATAGTTGGCCTTCCACTCATCCATGGTCATGCCGTAGAAAATCTGACGGGCTTCATCCTTGCCCATCTCGATGCCCTTCTCATTGGCCGCTTCCTGATACCAGCGCGACAGGCAGTTGCGGCAGAACCCGGCCAGATTCATCATGTCGATATTCTGAACGTCGGTGCGGTCTTCCATCAGGTGCTTTTGCAACCGGCGGAACGCGGCGGCCTGAAGTTCGATTTCGGTTTGCTTATCCATTGTCGGGCTCCCACTGAGTGTCGTTTTGCCTGACCTAACAATCCAAAAGCTCTGTTACAACAAACAGGAAGGGCCAACAGGCCCTTCCCAGCGATGGATTTCGGTTTTATGCCAGCTTTAGGGCCAGCCACGGCATCAGGCAAAAAACGATTGTCAGGATCTTGTAGTTCGCCAGATACCTGAAATAGGCCCTTTTTGCATCGGCCGGTTCCATCTGGAACATCCGGCCGTGTATGCCCGCAGCCCAGTCCTGCAGGGCTACAATCAACAGTGTAGATAACGCCAAGAGGGCAAAGTTAAGGACCGTCATCCAGCCGAAGACGGTCGTCAGGAATTCCTGAGTCATGGTCGTCTCCTTTCCCCTAATATATGGGGGTGGCGGGATGGTCTCACAACAATGTGAGCCCATGAATCGACCGCGTTTGACCTTACGTCACAGGCCGCTTTCGCCCAAAGCGTCCTGCAGGATCACGGCCAGACGTTCAGCCCATTCACGCTGTCCGGCGTTTTCGGCAATCAGATCATTGCGCAGTTCGATCAAGGCGTTAGGGCGGCCATGCGTTGTGCAGTGGCGGTCAATGGCGTCGCCGGGTAGCACGCCGGTATAGGGCTCATTGACACCGACACACAGGTCAGCTTCGGCCTCAAGCCGGTCGATCAATGGGCGCGAGAACCGTTCATCCGGGGTGTGCAGCACACCGATATGCCACGGGCGCGGGTCGCGGCCCCGCAGTTGGCGGGTGAAGGAATGCATCGACACGATCACCGCATGCGGCAGCCCCGCCATGCGCTCCAGCGCATCGTGATAAGGGCGGTAGCACATGTTCAGACGCCGTTCACGCTCGGCCTCGTCGGCGTGGCGGTTGCCGGAGATGATTGAACCGTCATAGAGCTTCATCAGCAGGGTCGGATCATCCTCGCCCCGGTTCGGGTCAATCACCAGGCGTGAGAAATTGGCGGCAATGACGGGCGCATTCAGGATCTCTCCCAAATGCTTTGATACCTCATAAGCACCCACGTCATAGGCGATGTGACGCTCCATATCCTCGCGCGGCAGGCCGAGGTCTCCGCCGTTGATTTCGGGCGGCACTGTGTTGGTTGCGTGGTCGCATGTGATCAACCAGCGCGAAGGGCGATCAGCGCCATGGATAAAAAACGGGGAATACGTCATAAGCCTGTCATCTAGTTTGTCGCAGGTGTAGGGCAGTTGCTTCGGAAAGGGAATTGCGCAATAAGCAGCTTGAAGCAATGTTTGCGGTAACATTTGCGCGACACAGATAGAAGACGTGAGGAGAGCAAGACCAATGCGACGCCTGAGAAATGTAAAAATCGTGGCGACGCTGGGACCGGCGTCTAGTGATTATGACACCATTCGTGCGCTGCACGAGGCAGGTGCGGATGTGTTTCGCCTGAACATGAGCCATGGCAGCCATGATGAGATCCGGGAACGCCATCAGATCATCCGGCAGGTGGAAAAGGACCTGGAAAGCCCGATTGCCATTTTGGCTGACCTGCAAGGGCCCAAATTGCGAGTCGGTGAGTTCGCGAATGACGCGGAAGAACTGGAAGTGGGTGCGGCATTTCGTTTGGATCTGGATCCCGCGCTGGGCGACGGCAGTCGCGTTTGCCTGCCGCATCCTGAAATTTTCGCCGCATTGGAACCGGGCGCGCGCCTATTGGTCAATGACGGTAAAATACGTCTGATCGTTCAGGATTGTGGTCAGGATCATGCCAATTGCACGGTTGAGGTCGGGGGTACAATCTCGGACCGCAAAGGCGTGAACGTACCGGACGTTGTGCTTCCATTGGCTGCGCTGTCGGCCAAGGACCGGGACGATCTGGAGTTCGTTTGCCAGTTGGGCGTCGACTGGTTGGGGCTAAGTTTTGTGCAGCGCGCCAAAGACGTGTTCGAAGCCCGCGCGCTTGCCGATGGCCGCGCGTCGATCCTGTCCAAGATCGAAAAACCTGCGGCGGTCGAGGCATTTGAAGAAATCCTTGATGCTTCGGACGGGATCATGGTCGCTCGTGGCGACCTGGGGGTTGAACTGCCGGTTTCAGCAGTGCCGCCAATCCAGAAACGTCTGGTCAGGCGGTGTCGTGCTGCGGCCAAGCCGGTGATTGTGGCTACTCAAATGCTGGAGAGCATGATCGAAAGCCCGATGCCCACGCGGGCCGAGGTTTCGGACGTGGCGACCGCCATCTATGAAGGCACTGACGCCATCATGCTCAGCGCGGAATCGGCGGCGGGATCGTATCCGATCGAAGCTGTGCAGACCATGAACAAGGTCGCAATCGAGGTCGAGGCCGACCCGACCTACACACAGATCATCTCGGCATCGCGCACCGCCAAAGGCACGACGATTGCCGACGGGATCGTGGCCGCCGCGCGTGAGATTGCCGAAAAGACGGATATCAAAGCCATCTGCTGCTTTACCCAAAGCGGCACCACGGCCCTGCTGACCGCACGGGAACGCCCCGGTGTGCCAATTATCGCCATGACGCCGGCTACCGGAACTGCGCGGCGTCTTTGCCTGAGCTGGGGCTGCCATTGCGTGATGACGCCCGAGCTTGAGCGGTTCAAGGGTGCCGTGGTCAATGCTGCCCGCGCTGCCCGCGCCGGTGGGTTCGCGTCTGAGACCGACCAAATCGTGGTTACCGCCGGTGTGCCGTTCAATGTGCCCGGAACCACCAATATCCTGCGTATCGCTCCTTGTGACGAACGCCTGATCTACAACACAGATCCGGGTTGATGCACTTGCTCTAACATAGACGTTCTCTCGGGGCCCAAAGGGCGTTTGTCACGCGACAGGGCTCTTCACGATCTCCATTACGGTAAATGAGCTGGTCTGGTGAATTCCAGGCAGCTTATTTATCTTCTCACCAAGTATATCGCGGAAGTGCGTGATATCCCGGGTACGGACCGTCAGGAGATAGTCAAACGATCCCGCCACCATTAAACAGCTTTCAATTTCTGGAATGTCACGGACAGCGTCATTGAACCTGCCCAGAGATTGCTCGGCCGTTGCGGCCAGTGAAACCTGCACCACCGTGACCAAGGCCAGCCCCATTCGTTCTTTATCGACAATGGCACAATAGCCTTTGATGAACCCGTTTTTTTCCAAGCGCTTGACCCGCTCGGAACAGGGGGTATTGGTCAGGTTTACACGTGCCGCAAGATCGACGATCGACAACCTTCCGTTGATTTCCAGCTCTTGCAGGATGCGTTGGTCGATTTTGTCCAATTCTCTGTTGATCAGTAAAAATCCCTGAAATTTTAGCGCAAGACGACATTTTTCACTGAATATAGACTAAAATAATCCCCAATTCCTAGTGATTTTTCCTGATACTTATCTGAAGGCAGCTGCGTCAATGTGTTCCAAGTTTGGCTGTCTTGTCGAGGGCACGGGCCTCGACCCAACGAAAAAAAATTGGAGAACCGACATGACAACAAAAATTGTCATAGGACTGGACGGGACAGAGACCGGGGAGCGCGCGATCGCCTTTGCCAAGGATTTGGCTGGGCGCATCGGCTCATGTGAGTTGCTTGTGGTTTATGTAATCGAATGGTCCCCATTTACCTTTCAGACACCGGAAGAAAACGCGCTGCGGCACAAACGGCGCGAGGAAGAGGTCGCATTGGCCACGACCCGGATTGTCACCCCTGCGGTGGACGCGCTAAACGCGGCCGGTTTCACGGCGCATGGCATTGTGCGCCATGGTGACGTGGCCGAAACGCTGAACGCGATCACGGTCGAAAACGGCGGCACTCAGATCGTCGTCGGGCGCGCCTCGGCGGACGGGTTCAAGAAACGGCTCTTTGGCAGCTCGACCCAGAATCTGGTCATGCATGCCGATGTACCGGTCACCGTTGTGAATTGAGGGGAGTGACGAGAATGAATAGGATTAAACAACTGGGCATGGCCACAGCGGCCGCCCTGTTCGCTAGCCCTGCACTGGCCCAAGATGCGCCGGGTCTGGACGACAAGATCAACCAAGCCTTCGCTGATTTCACCGGGCCGTTCGTTAGCTTTATCTTTGCCCCGTTCCCGGGCACCGGCTTCCCCTGGATCGTGGGATGGCTGGTGGTCGCGGCCACTGTGTTCACGCTGTATTTTGCCTTTGTGCAGCTGCGGTTCTTTAGCCACGCGATCAGCCTTGTGAAAGGCGACTATTCCGATCCCAATGACGCGGGTGAGGTCAGCCACTTTCAGGCGCTGGCCACGGCGCTTTCAGGGACGGTCGGTTTGGGCAACATCGCTGGTGTGGCGGTGGCTGTCGGGATCGGTGGGCCGGGTGCCACGTTCTGGATGATCGTCGCGGGCTTGCTGGGCATGGCGTCGAAATTCACCGAATGTACGCTCGGCGTGAAGTATCGTAACGAATACGATGACGGCACCGTTTCTGGTGGTCCGATGTATTACATGTCCAAAGGCTTCAATGAGTTGGGCCTACCGGGCGGTAAAATTCTGGCCGTTCTGTTCTCGATCTTCTGTATTCTTGGCGCTTTGGGCGGGGGCAACATGTTCCAGGCCAATCAGGCGCACCAACAGATTGCGGGCATCGTCGGAGATTATCCGGGTTGGATCACCGGTTTGGTCTTTGCCGGTATCGTGTTTGCAGTGATCGTGGGCGGCTTGAAATCCATCGCACGCGTGACCGAAAAGGTCGTGCCGTTCATGGGGGTTATGTATGTGGCGGCGGCGCTGGTGATCATCATCATGCACGCAGATCAGATCGGTTGGGCCTTTGGCCAGATCTTCGCAGGTGCCTTCACCGGTCTTGGCGTTGCAGGCGGTATGGTGGGCGCGCTGATCCAGGGCTTCCGTCGTGCGGCGTTCTCGAACGAGGCGGGCGTTGGTTCTGCGGCGATTGCACACTCGGCGGTACGGACAAAGGAGCCGATTACCGAGGGCTTCGTGTCGCTGCTTGAGCCCTTCATCGATACGGTTGTGATCTGTACCATGACTGCGCTGGTGATCATCATCACCCAGCAGCTGCTCATAGATCCGGAAACAGGCCTTTATATGCTGACCGAAGACGGTTCGGGTATTGCCACAGTTGACGGTAACTCGGGCGTTAGCCTGACATCTGCGGCCTTTGGCAGCGCCTTTAGCTGGTTCCCGTATGTTCTGGCGATTGCGGTGGTCTTGTTTGCCTTCTCGACCATGATCAGCTGGTCCTACTACGGCCTCAAGGCCTGGACCTACCTGTTTGGCGAAGGTCACACCAAAGAGCTGGTCTTCAAGATCATCTTCTGCGTCTTTGTTGTGATTGGTGCAGCGGCCAACCTTGGCCCGGTCATCGACTTCTCGGATGCGGCGATCTTTGCCATGGCGGTTGTGAACGTCTTTGCGCTCTACTTCCTGATGAAGGTGGTGCGGGAAGAGCTGGCCAGCTACGCGGCACGCCTGAAGAGCGGCGAAATCCGCAAATTCGGCCATTAATCCAAACCACCGGGGCGGCAATTGTCGCCCCGGTGCCTGACCACCCTGTGAAAAGCACAGATTCTGGTCAAAACCCCCTTGCCAGTATGGAAGAACTTGCGTAAACGGCGCTTCTGATCGCGTGACCGGCCGAGATGGCATGCCGAGTCGCGTTTGAAACCGAACCCCGAAAGGAGACGGAAATGCCTAAGATGAAGACAAAGTCGAGCGCTAAAAAGCGCTTTAAGGTGACTGCGACCGGTAAGGTCCTTGCTGGCCAGGCCGGCAAACGGCACGGCATGATCAAGCGGACCAAGAAGTTCATCCGCGACGCCCGTGGCAACACCACCCTGTCCGCCCCCGACGCCAAGATCGTCAAGGGCTACATGCCCTACGACCGCTAAGAGGAGATTAAGAGATGTCCCGCGTTAAAGGTGGAACCGTAACTCACGCCCGTCATAAGAAGGTCATCAAGGCTGCCAAAGGTTACTATGGCCGCCGCAAGAGCACCTTCAAGGTTGCCCGTCAGGCCGTCGACAAGGCCAACCAGTACGCAACCCGCGACCGTAAGAACCGCAAGCGTAACTTCCGCGCGCTGTGGATCCAGCGTATCAACGCTGCCGTGCGTTCGCATGACGAAGCACTGACATATTCCCGCTTCATCAACGGCCTGAACCTGGCCGGTATCGAAGTGGACCGCAAAGTTCTGGCCGACCTGGCCGTGCACGAACCGGAAGCGTTCGGCGCGATCGTCGCCAAAGCTCAGGCCGCTCTGGCTGCCTGATCCTCTTTTCAGAGAGACAGTGAAAGAAAGGCCGTCCCATTTGGGGCGGCTTTTTTTAATTATACGTGTATTGAATGGGTTTTCGCGGTTTTGTCTGAAAACAACACTTTCAAATTTGGCAGTCAGACAGGGCTGGAATCACATTGCGTAATTGTTATTAGTCACGTCTTGAAGGCCGGGGAAAACGCCGCGTTCAGCGTTCCGGTCATTCGGATTATCCGGACACCTGAGTTGATCTAAGGTATCCGATGAGGCTTGAGCAGGTGAAAAAATGGTTGCCATCAGCAACAAGTACAAGTTCATTTTTCTAAAGTCCCGGAAAACGGCTGGTACAAGCATCGAGGGCGCATTGCTCCCGTTTTGTACAAGGCCGGAGGATGATCGGCTGCTTGGTCCGTCGGACGGTCGCGATGCTGATGGCACCTATCGCGGGCCCGCCCCCAAAGGTTGGAGACCCCATATCCCTGCTGAACGCGTTCGCCGGCGACTGGGCCCCGAAAAGTGGGAAACATATTTCCGGTTTACCGCTGTTAGAAACCCTTTTGATCGGGTGGTTTCTCATTTCTTCTGGCTTCGCCGCGAGGCTGATATTGTTCAGTCTCACGATTTTGATGAGGTGCGTGCAGCGTTCCGACAGTTTTGTGTGCGACCCCGTTATGCGACAGACAGCGATATCGTCACGATCGGCGATAAATTTGTCGCTCAGGATGCGATACGGTACGAATGCCTGGCAGATGATTTGACGCGCATGGCCCGGAAACTGGGCTTCGAAAGGCCCTTGGAACCGTTGCCTGAGTTCAACAAGGGTATTCGCAAATGGGGCGATGTACCCGTCGCGGATTTCTACGATGAGGCCTCAATCGACGCGGTGAAACGCTCGATGAGCTGGGTTTTTGATAACTTTGACTATTCAGAAGACCCAAGAGATGCGCGTATTCCAGAAATCTGCGTTTGAAGACCTTTCAGCGGTATCAAGTTTCGTGCCTCATAGAGTCTAGAGATCTACTTGTCGCCGTCCTTTTTTACCAATTGCGCCGCAAAGGCCACACCCGTGCCCGGCCCGGCATAGGTGACCATGATCACGTCATCCAGATAGACGCCGTGGAAAATCCCTGACGAGACATCGTCGCCCGATATCCCGGCTTCAGCCAATACGAACCGGGTAGGGTCGTCTAGACTGAAGGTGCCCATCGCCTCTTCGACAATCCATTCCTTGTCTCCAATGCGCCGCCAGCGGTTTGTGGCGGTGATCAGATTGCCGTCCAGTTTGGTGACTTCCAGTTCCATCTCGGTTTGCAGCAGGCCTTTTTTGTGGTTCGGGTTCGATTTGGCGAAGGCCACCAGATAGGTGCCATGCCACGTGCCGACGATCTGAGGGAAACCGCTGCCATCTTCGGCGTTGGCCGGGGCCGCCACGGCCAACACAAGAGCGGCGGCAATGCTGCGGAAAAGGTTGAGTGCCATGGGCTGATCTCCTGCTAAGGGTGCCATCAGGCTATCCGAGTTCAGGAAAATGGCAAACCATTGCGTTGAAACAAAAAAACCGGCGCATTGAGCGCCGGTTTCCATAGGTTCGTTGAGGCGATTTAGCCGAACACGCGACCCAGCGCGCCATCAACGGCGTCGGTGATCTGGTCAATGTCATCCGCCGTCGCGATCAGCGCAGGCGAGAAGCACAGCGTGTTGTTGCGGCTGGGAATCGAGCGGTTGGTCGCACCAATGATCACGCCCTGCGCCATACAATCGGCCACAACGGCCTGAACCTTTTTCTCGTCCATCGGCTCTTTGGTCGAGCGATCGGCAACCAGTTCTGCGCCCAGGAACAGGCCTTTGCCGCGCACGTCGCCGATGACCTTGTGTTTTTCCATCAGCGCCTGCAGGTTACCCAGCATGCGGTCACCCATGTCGGTGCAGTTCTGCAGCAGGTTCTCGTCCTGAATGATGCGCATGTTTTCAACTGCGGCCGCCGGACCCGCGGTGCAGCCACCAAAGGTAGAGATGTCGCGGAAGTAGCTCATCGGATCAGCTGCGTCGTCCTTGAACATGTCAAAGACTTCCTCGGTGGTGACCATGCAGGCAATCGCCGCATAGCCCGAGGCAACGCCTTTGGCCATGGTCACGAAGTCCGGCTTGATGCCATACTGCTGATAGCCGAACCAGGTACCGGTACGACCGACGCCGCAGACCACTTCGTCGATATGCAGCAGCACGTCGTACTTCTTGCAGATTTCCTGCACGCGCTGCCAATAGCCCTCGGGCGCTTCGATCACGCCGCCGCCTGCAGTTACCGGCTCAAGGCACAGGGCGCCAACGGTGTCGGGGCCTTCGCGCAGGATGACCTCTTCAATCTGATCCGCAGCCCAAACGCCAAAGTTCTCTTCGGGCGCACCGTCCAGCTCGTGCTTGCGGTATTCCATGCAGTGGGGAACGCGCACGAAGTCAGGCGCAAAGGGGCCGTACTGCGCGGTACGCTCGTCCTGACCGCCTGCCGACATGGTCGCCAGGGTCGAGCCGTGATAGTCGCGGTCGCGGTACAGGATTTTGGTCTTCTTGCCGCCATAGCGCTTATGCGCGATCTGACGGACCATTTTGAAGGCCTTCTCGTTCGCTTCAGAGCCCGAGTTGGTGTAATACACCCGGCTCATGCCCGGCATTTTGTCGATCAGCATTTCGGCAAAGATCGAACCAGGAATCGAACCTGCGGTATTGGCGAAATAGCACAGCTTCATCAGCTGGTCGTAGACCGCCTTACAGATTGATTCGCGGCCATAGCCGACGTTGACGGTCCAGACACCACCGGACACGGCGTCCAGATGCTCTTTGCCCTTTTGATCCCAAACGCGCATGCCTTTGCCTTCGACAATGATGCGTGGGTCATTGGTTTCAAAGGGTTTATGCTGGATCAGGTGGTGCCAGATGTGGGCGCGGTCAGCTTCGACTACGCGGGAAAGATCGTTTTCGTTGAACGTGCCGTCCATGACATGTCCTTTCAATAAAGCTCGTTGCACGGATTGCAGGGGCTATCCCGAACCGGCAGATGTTTTCGATGGCTCAGATCACCTTGAATGGCCTGTCGGAGATAGGGCCAGATTGCACCATCCCGTATTGCCAGTCCATTCCTAAGAGGTATTTTTACGGGTTTGTCAGACGCTCAACTTTATGCTCAATTCGCGCAAATCGCGATTGGGAGGATCAGCGGATGGGAGCCACAGAGATTTACGAGCGTCATCTGGACAAATGCCGGGCCAACTATGTGCCCTTGTCCCCGCTGAGCTTTATTGAGCGTACTGCGCAGATTTACCCTGATTACCCGTCAGTCGTTTACGGCGATCGTCGATATAGCTGGGCCGAAACTTACTCGCGGTGCCGTCGTCTGGCGGGTGCATTGGCCGCCCGTGGAATCGGACAGGGCGACACGGTGTCGATCATCGCCGCCAATATCCCCGAGATGTATGAGGCGCATTTTGGCGTACCCATGGCTGGTGCCATTCTGAACGCAATCAACACGCGTCTGGATGCGGCGATCATCGCCTTCATCCTGAACCACGCGGAGGCCAAGGTGCTGCTGATCGATCCCGAATTTTCCGGTGTGGTGAAAGAGGCGCTGAAACAGGTCGACCATGACCTACTGGTCATTGATATCGAAGACACCAGCTTTGAGGGCGGGGAAAAGCTGGGCGACCTGACCTATGATGCGTTACTGGCTGAAGGTGATCCGGAATTCGACTGGTCTTTGCCCAAAGATGAATGGGACGCGATCACGCTGAATTATACGTCAGGGACTACGGGCAATCCCAAAGGCGTAGTCTATCACCACCGGGGCGCAGCGCTGAACGCGCAGTCGGACTTGCTGGACTGGGATATTCCGAAACACGCGGTCTATTTGTGGACCTTGCCGATGTTCCACTGCAATGGCTGGTGTTTCCCTTGGGCAATGGCGGCCAATGCAGGCGTTTCAGTTTGTCTTCGCGCAGTCCGGGCCGAGCCGATCTATGCAGCGTTCCGGGATGAGAAGGTCACGCATTTCTGCGGCGCACCGATTGTTCTGAACATGCTGGCCCACGCGCCGGATCACCTGAAGGACTTCGATCATCAGATCAAGGTGATGACAGCAGGTGCCCCGCCGCCTGCCGCCGTGATCGAGGCAATGGAAGACATGGGGGTCGAGGTGACCCATGTTTATGGTCTGACCGAAACATATGGCCCGTCGGTCGTCTGCGCCTGGAAAGAAGAATGGAACACCAAGGGTGCGCAAGAGCGCGCGGCGCTGAAAGTCCGGCAAGGGGTGCGTTATTCGGCCCTGTCGGGCCTGATGGTGGCTGACCCTGAAACGTTGGAACCCGTACCTGCCGATGGCGAAACCATGGGTGAGATTTTCATGCAGGGCAACGTAGTGATGAAAGGCTATCTAAAAAACCCTGACGCAACAGATAAAGCTTTTAACGGCGGTTGGTTTGCCTCGGGCGATTTGGGCGTGATGCATCCCGACGGCTATATCGCGCTCAAGGACCGATCCAAGGACATCATCATTTCAGGGGGTGAGAATATCTCGTCCGTCGAGGTGGAAGGCATCCTGTATAAACACCCGGCGGTGATGGAGGCCGCTGTTGTGGCGCGGCCTGACGAAAAATGGGGTGAAACCCCTTGTGCCTTTGTCGAGCTAAAGCCTGATGCCACCGCGACCGAAGCCGAGCTGATTGCGTTCTGCCGGGACAACATGGCCCATTTCAAAGCGCCCAAGACGGTGGTGTTCGGAACCTTGCCCAAAACATCGACCGGCAAGGTCCAGAAATTCGTGCTGAGGGATCAGGCGCGAGAGCTGTCCTAAGCGCCCATTTTGTCAAATATCGACAGGTTCAGTTCTAGCATTTCACCCATCCAAATGGCCCGGTCCCGGTGATCCTCAAGGTGCTGGCCGGTCTCGGGGTGGGTGAAGATGGTCAGACCCTGCCGGTTCAGCATCAGCCACGGAATGACCTGATCGAATACGTCAGGCGCAAAGGCCAATTGGCAGCTCCAGCGGGGGTGCGGACCGACATTGCGTTCATGCACACGACCCATTTCAACGGGAAACAGCCGCGCGGCGTCTTCGCATACTTGCCGCGCGACATCCACCGTGTCGGCGTCAAAATAGACATGGGCGTGATAGCCGGTGATCTCGGGCATGGTGACCTCATCCATCTGTTTCACAGACAGCCTAAATCGAACTTACAGCCATTCCTACCCGCACCCACACACAAACCCTGTGCACGGGTTCAGGCCGTGGCGTGTGCCTCTGGATGCGCGGCGGCAAAGGCAGGGTGTTCGGCGCAAATGGCTTCGACCGCAAGGATGCGGGGCAGGTCCGATAGGTCGACCTGCCAGCGGCGTCCGTTATACAGCTGCGGCATCAGGCACAGATCGGCCAGACCGGGGCTGCTGCCTGTGCAATAGGGAGTTTGGTCAAATTCCGCCAACAGAGCTTCAAATGCCAACAACCCGGGTCGGATGAAGTGGCGCATCCAATCGCCCGGCATTCCGGCAGCCCCGTTGCTGAGCGTTGTGGCATATTGCGCTACAGAAAGGTTGCAGACCGGGTGGATATCCACAGCGATCGAATGTGCCAGCGCTGCCGCTTTGGCGCGCATTGCAGGCTCAGCCGGCAATAGGCCCAGCCCCCGGCTTTGATCCAGATAATCGATGATTGCCAAGGATTGCGTAAGCCGAAGCCCGTCAATGTCCAGCACCGGCACTAACCCTTGTGGGTTGCGCGCCAGATGGTCCTGCGATTTCTGATCCCCGGCTTTCAGGTCAACAGAAACCGGGCGATAGGCGATCCCTGCCAGATTCAGCGCGATGCGCACCCTGTAGCTGGCCGATGAGCGCCGATAGTCAAACAGAACCACCTCACCCATGGTATTAGCTGTCCCTGAGCGCTGCTGCTTCAACGGCCTGGTTTAGTACGCCGCTGTCTCCAATATGGTTGGCCAGCACCAGCACCAAACGTGCGTTCAGCGCGTCGCTTGCGGATTTGTCTAACCCATCATGAGCGGCCAGCAAGCCAGCATAGAAATCATCTGCATTGTCTAGATTTGGTGTGAGGATCAGATCAGCCATTTTCTTACTCCTTGCCGGTGGCCCGGCGGATTGCCTGCCGGAATGCGTTTTCTTCGAAACTGTCACGCCGCGCGGCGACATGCTGGTCGGGGCGGATCAGATAGACCGCACTGGGGGCATCTCCCAGATACCGGCGCTTGAGCTCCAGCGTCAGGTCATCCTTGACCGACAACGCAAACCGAGTGGCTTCAACTCCGTCTTCTTCGACCCGTTCGGGGGCATCGGCATCAATGGTCAACAGGGTGAACTTGCCCGCCAGCTTTGGCAACAGGAATTCATCGCCCAGCGGCGCATCCGGACAGGCCGAACCTGGCCGCGTGATGTCCGGCCCGTTCAGCGCATCCGCAGAGCTGAGTGAAGATCCCTGATAGGTGCAGGGCGTGCTCAGCCGTCCGGAATTGACCAGAGGACGGGCGAATTCGAAATGCTCGCTGAGGTCCAGAACTGCATCCCGCATCAGTCGCGACATCTGGGATTTCGGCGTAATGAAATCGGTCGAGCGGCTAGACTTTGCGATATTCTCGTCCGCAGCCTGCACTCTTTCGCGGCTGTAGCTGTCCAGCAGAATTTCGGGCGCTTTGCCGTCCAGAACCAGTTTCAGCTTCCAGCAAAGGTTATCTGCATCCTGTATCCCCGTATTGGCCCCCATCGCACCGAACGGGCTGACCTGATGGGCACTGTCGCCTGCAAACAGTACGCGCCCATAGCGGAAACGTTCCATCCTGCGGCACTGGAATGTATAGATCGACACCCATTCCAAGTCGAAATCCACATCCTCGCCCAGCATCGCCTTAAGACGCGGGATGACATTCTCGGGGCGCTTTTCGCGCTCTTTGTCGATGTCCCAGCCCAATTGCAGGTCGATACGCCAGACATTGTCGGGCTGCTTGTGTAACAGCGCCGATTGTCCGCGATTGAACGGAGGGTCGAACCAGAACCAGCGCTCGGTGGGGAATTCGGCCTCCATAACCACATCGGCGATCAGAAAGTTGTCTTCGAAGACGCGCCCGTCGAAATCCAGGCCCAGCATCCGGCGGGTCGGAGAGTTGGCCCCATCACAAGCAATCAACCATTCGGCTTCGACGTTATAGGGACCTTCGGGGGTTTCGACCTCAAGCGCTACGTGACTGTCATGGGTGCCGATGGCCTCAACCTTGTTGCGTCCACGGATTTCGATGGGCGCGCCTGCGGCCTGCAACTGGTGCACACGGTCGACCAGAGCGTTTTCGAAATAGTATTGCTGAAGGTTTATGAAGGCCGGGTTCGCATAGCCTGTGTCGGGCTGCAGGTTGAATTCGTAAACCTGACGGTTGTCGAAAAAGACCTTGCCGACATTCCATTGAACGCCCTTGCCCACCATCGGGTTTCCAGCGCCTAGACGGCCAGCAATATCGAGCGTCCGTTGCGAAAAGCAGATGGCTCGGCTGCCAAAGCTGACCTTGTCATTGTCATCCAGCACCACGACCTCGACTCCTTGCTGCGCCAGATCTATGGCTGTAGCCAACCCGACCGGCCCTGCGCCGATCACGATTACTTTGTGTCGAACAGCAGTGGCGGCGTCCTGATCAGGGCTGCGGTCGTAGGCATAGAGTGGGACTTCGAAAATCTTGTTCATGGGTTCTCCCCCGATGCATATGCGCGCAAGGCGCAGAAATCCTGTCCCCCGGCGCGGCCACGCCCGAGGCCTTGCCTGATGCTTTCACTGATTTTTCCTGCGTAAAACGATTTGGATCAAATGCGACGGTTTGTCCTTAGATATTCAGTTTTGCCCACATCCAAGGATCGCGCTGGGTTTCGGATCGCCCTCAGCCGGGAAGGCAAAGAGGCCCTCGCCAATTTCAGAGAATGAGGCCATGTTCTCTGAAAGGGCCGATTGTCAGGCGAAGGCCTCACTCATCAGTGTGCCTCCGGCAGGGTTTTGACCAGCTCAGGAGTGTTCTGCGCCGTGTCATGTTGCATATCGGCGGTGAACCTGGGCGGGGCTTATTTATCTGCGGCAAAAGCCTAATGGCTGAACCCGATGGTCAAAACCGGAGAAACAACAGGAGTTTTCAGGGTACGTCTGTTTCAATCACATCAGGGCGCGTTTCATCGTGTATATGGCTTATCGAGTGCTGGCATGATTGTTCCTGAGCAGTTTCCGAATCCGATAGTGTATCCGTTGCCTTTGGCTTTGCCTGTC
>NZ_JBQFSM010000009.1:0-197586 GCF_056538005.1 Ruegeria sp. BI11
CTGCGGTCAGCGTGGTTTTACCGTGGTCAACGTGCCCAATCGTGCCGATGTTGACGTGCGGTTTTGTACGCTCAAACTTTTCCTTTGCCATGATGGCCTCCTTTTTCGGTAATGAAGGGAGCCCGTTAAACGGGCTCCATCAAATCTTCGCTTATGCGTATTTCGCCTGAATCTCGTCCGAGATGTTCTGCGGAACCGGATCGTAGTGGTCGAACTGCATGGTGAACTGGGCACGGCCCGACGACATCGAACGCAGAGTGTTGATGTAGCCGAACATGTTGGCCAGCGGAACGAACGCATCAATCGCGATAGCGTTGCCGCGCGGCTCTTGTCCAGACACCTGGCCCCGACGCGAGGTCAGGTCGCCGATGATACCGCCGGTGTACTCTTCCGGGGTGATCACTTCGACCTTCATGATCGGTTCCAGCAGTTTCGCGCCGGCTTTGCGCATGCCTTCACGCATACACATCCGCGATGCGATTTCGAACGCCAGAACGCTCGAGTCAACGTCGTGGAATTTACCGTCCAGCAGGGCAACCTTGAAGTCGATCACGGGGAAGCCAGCCAGCGGGCCGCTGTCCATGACCGAGTTGATGCCTTTTTCAACACCCGGGATGTATTCCTTCGGAACGGCACCGCCAACGATGCGGCTTTCGAACGAATAGCCTTCGCCTGCTTCCGTCGGCTGGATCTCCAGCTTGACTTCCGCGAACTGACCCGAACCACCCGACTGTTTCTTGTGGGTGTAGGTGTGCTCAACCGGCATCGAGATGGTTTCACGGTATGCCACCTGCGGTGCACCGATGTTCGCTTCAACCTTGAACTCGCGCTTCAGACGGTCCACCAGGATGTCCAGGTGAAGTTCGCCCATGCCCTTCATGATGGTCTGACCGGATTCCAGGTCAGTTTCCACGCGGAAGGACGGGTCTTCGGCGGCCAGACGGGCCAGACCCTGGGACATCTTCTCTTGGTCGCCCTTGGTTTTGGGCTCAACCGCGATCTCGATCACCGGATCGGGGAAGGTCATGGTTTCCAGAACCACCGGATCCTTCGCATCACACAGGGTGTCACCGGTGGTGGTGTCTTTCAGACCTGCCAGCGCGATGATGTCGCCTGCAAATGCTTCTTCGATCTCTTCCCGGTTGTTCGAGTGCATCATCATCATACGACCGATGCGCTCTTTCTTACCTTTGGTCGAGTTCAGGATCGAGTCACCCTTGTTCATGGTGCCCGAATAGATCCGGGTGAAGGTCAGCGAGCCAACGAAGGGGTCGTTCATGATTTTGAACGCCAGGCCCGAGAAGGCCATGTTGTCATCGGCACGACGTGCGATGTCACGAACTTCTTCTTCGTCGCCGGGTTTGAAGCCCATGTAATCGACAACGTCCAGCGGGCTGGGCAGATAGTCGATCACAGCGTTGAGCAGCGGCTGAACGCCTTTGTTCTTGAACGCCGAACCACCCAGAACCGGAACGAACGCGATTTCCAGCGTACCTTTGCGCAGCAGGGCGCGCAGGGTCGGAACGTCGGGCTCATTGCCTTCCAGGTATTCCATCATCGCGTCGTCGTCCATTTCGACGGCCGCTTCGATCATCTTGCCGCGCCATTCGTCAGCCATGTCTTTCAGGCTGTCGCGGATCGGAGCTTTGATCCAGCTTGCGCCCAGATCTTCGCCCTGCCACAGCCACTCTTCCATGGTGACCAGGTCGATCAGGCCTTCCAACTCGGACTCGGCACCGATCGGAATACCAACCGGAACAGCGCGTGCGCCGGTGCGGTCTTCGATCATGTTGACGCAGTTGAAGAAGTCAGCGCCGATCTTGTCCATTTTGTTGACGAAAACCATACGCGGAACCTTGTAGCGGTCAGCCTGACGCCACACGGTTTCGGTCTGAGGCTCAACACCGGCGTTTGCGTCCAGAACGCAGACGGCACCGTCGAGAACCGCCAGCGAGCGTTCAACTTCGATGGTGAAGTCAACGTGACCGGGGGTGTCGATGATGTTCAGGCGGTGCTTAGGAGTTTCTGCGGTCTGACCGTCCTCGGTGCGTTCCCAGAAAGTGGTGGTCGCAGCCGAAGTGATGGTGATGCCGCGTTCCTGCTCCTGCTCCATCCAGTCCATGGTGGCTGCACCATCGTGCACCTCACCGATGTTGTGGGATTTACCAGTGTAATACAGGATACGCTCCGAGCAGGTGGTCTTACCTGCGTCGATGTGCGCCATGATACCGAAGTTACGGTATAGTTCGAGCGGATATTCGCGTGCCATTGGTCTAAGCCTCTTGGATTACCAACGATAATGGCTGAAGGCTTTGTTCGCCTCGGCCATCTTGTGGGTGTCTTCACGCTTTTTAACGGCGGTACCGCGGGACTGTACGGCGTCCAGCAGTTCACCGGCAAGGCGTTCTTCCATGGTGTTTTCGTTGCGGGCGCGCGCAGCCGAGATCAGCCAGCGGATGGCCAGGGCTTCGCGGCGCTCGGGGCGCACTTCAACCGGAACCTGGTAGGTTGCACCACCAACCCGGCGCGAGCGAACCTCGACCGACGGTTTGATGTTGTCGAGCGCTTCGTGGAACACTTCGACCGGTGCGCGCTTTACTTTGTTCTCAACGCGATCAAACGCGTTGTAGACGATGCGCTCTGCGACCGACTTCTTGCCGTCGATCATCAGATTGTTCATGAATTTGGTCAGAACCTTATCGCCAAATTTGGCGTCAGGCAGGACTTCGCGTTTTTCGGCGGCGTGACGACGTGACATATCAGCCTCTCCTTCTTACTTGGGACGCTTCGCGCCGTATTTCGAACGACGCTGCTTACGGTCTTTGACGCCCTGAGTATCCAGAACACCGCGCAGGATGTGGTAACGCACACCGGGAAGGTCTTTCACACGGCCGCCACGGATCAGAACAACCGAGTGTTCCTGCAGGTTGTGGCTTTCACCGGGGATGTACGAGATGACCTCGAACCCGTTGGTCAGGCGCACCTTGGCAACTTTACGCATCGCCGAGTTCGGCTTTTTCGGTGTGGTGGTGTACACGCGGGTGCAGACGCCGCGTTTCTGCGGGCACTGTTCCAGGTGCATGGACTTCGAGCGTTTTACTTTGGGCTGCCGCGGTTTGCGGATCAGCTGTTGAATAGTTGGCATTCCGGTTTCTTCCCCGTTTTGCAACACACATGACATGCACGCGGTTGCGTGCGGTTAAACTTGCTGCACTCATGCGTCCACAAGCGCAAAATCCGCGAGCGTTCCCATTCCGAGGTGAACGTCGCGGTTGGTTATCAGAGGGCGCGAACGGCAAAATTGTCCGGGCCTTGACCAGTTCATTACTGGAATCGGTTGTGGGGCGGCCCCCGGTACCGAGATGACGCGCGTAATAGGGGGAGTCGGGCGGAGTGTCAACAGTGCACCCGTTTGGGTGTCTCACGGAGCGGTTTTTGCGGAAATATCAGGATCCTTCGGAGATTTCCAGCACTGGAGCCGTTGCGACGACTTTTTCGTGCGGGCATAGTCTGCTCAACGCGTTTCACCACGGATCAATCATGCAAGTCATAGGCCTGTGCCGCTTTTCCTACCCTGCCTATGGCGGCTTTCAGGTCGAGCATGACACGATCGAAGACCGTCGTCGGTATCTTTACAATCCCGCCCGTCTGGAAGAACGCTTTCGCCTGTTCGAAGCCACGACCCTGCCCTGCATTCGAGAGCAGACCGACGAGGATTTTGAATTTCTCATCGTGATCGGCGATTGCCTTCCCAAATCAGCTCTGGACCGATTACACGACCTGACAGCAGACATTCAGCAGGTTCGGATTATCGCGCGCGCTCCGGAGCGACACCGCAAGGTGATGAAAGAAATTCTGAACGCCGCCCGCGTGGATCCTTCTACCCCTTGCGTGCAGTTCCGCCATGACGACGACGACGCTGTTTCGGTGGATTTTGTCGAACGTCTGCGCATTGCCACATACGAGGCCAAAGGGTTGATGGAGAACAACAGAACGGTCACCATAGATTATAATAGCGGCTTTCTGGCCGAATTCGGGACAGATGGCATTCAGGCCGCCCAGGTTATTCGTCCTCTGTTGGGGATTGGTTTTGCGATGCATGTGCGTGGCGGGTGCGAGCAGACAATCATGAATTTCGCTCATCATCGGATCGGAAATTTTATGCCGGTCATCAGCTATCCCGACGCACCGATGTGGGTGCGCACACTCAACCAGTTCAACGATTCACGTAATGTCCGCGACAAAAAGACTGAGTTGCTAACCCTGACACCTGAGCAGGAAGGCGAATTCATCGCCCGCTTTGCCATTGATCAGAACCTTGTCCGACGGGTTCACTCAGCGGGTTGCACTTGACGTTCGCGGAACAGTGTGAACAGTCCCGCCCCAACGACCAGCGTAGCCCCGAACATCGTGATCGTATCCGGCCAGTCTCCAAAAATGAGCCACCCCAATCCAAGCGCCCAGATCAGGCTGGAGTATCGGAACGGCGCGACGAACCCGACCTCGCCCACACGCATGACCATGACGCTGAATAGATAGCCCCCAAGTACGAACACAGCCGCCGAGGCCACCATCAAACCGGCACCGACCGGCACCGGTTGCCAACCTGTCGCAACCGAGGCAATCCCTGCCGATACGGTAATCGTCATGGACGTCGCCAAGGTGACCGCCAGCGAGGGTACATGCACCGACATGCGCCGCGTGATCAGATCTCGGGCCGTGACCGAGGCCACCGCAATCAAGGCATAGATCGCGTAGATGCTGAACCCTTCGGGGCCGGGCCGCACAATCAACAGCATCCCGGCGAAGCCCAATACAATCGCAAGCACCCGCCGCCACCCGATCTGTTCGCGGAAAAACAGCACCGCCCCCAACGTGACCGTCAACGGCAAGGCCTGAAGCACTGCCGTCACGTTGGCCAGCGGCATATGCAGCAGCGCAGTCAGAAAGAAGAACGTCGCCGACAGTTCGGCCAGACACCGGATCGCCACCAACCATTTGTCATGGTGCGGGAAGTTCAGATGCAACGCCCCCAGATGGCGCGCCAGCAAGAATACCAGGACCGTGGCCAGAACTCCGCGCATTGCAACCATCTGGAACAGAGGCACCTCCGCACCTGCAGCTTTGATCAGAGCATCATTGATTGTAAAGGCGGCCATGCTGCCCATCATCAGCAGCGCGCCTTTCACGTTCGGAGTCATTTTGGCGGATCCAATTGCAAATCAATTGGCGCATTGGGCCCGACCGACGGGCCCAATGTCAACGCATCCCGGGAGTTTTAATCAGGAATTGAATTTGTTTAAGCCGACGGTTTTTAGAGACCAAAGACCCGGCCGCCTCCGATACCTTCGACAGTTACGCCTGCACTCAGATTATAAGTCGCAATCAAACCGCCTGACATGTTCAGAACACCAAGTCGGTTGCCGTTCTGAAGCGCCACATATAACTCCCGCCTATCGGAATTGATTCCTAACCCGAACCGTTCAATTTGCAGCGCCGCACCGACAGAAGGGTTGGTGGCTCGGATAATTCTCTTAGTATTTCCGTTCAGATCCAACTCGGCAATCAACCGATTTCGTATGAATAAGACGTACAGGGTTTTAGTGTTTTCATCGAAGGCCAATCCTCCGATGGGGCCTTGGGGCTGAGCAACTCTGATGTGGCGAACAAACTGTCCGTCACGCGTCAGCTCCGAGATCATCAAACCATTGGGGTGGTCGAGGAACAGGTGACCGTCAGCCTCACGGGCAGCCAATCCACATTCCTTGATCGGGAAATCGTCGGGCGTGGTGCCGCCACATCCGGCCGGAACTCGCTGGGCTGAAAAAGTGCGCAGGACCCGCCCATCCCGGTCAAGTTCCTGCAGTTGAGTGCCAGGAAGATTGCGCAGGAATATCCGTTCACGCGCGCCATCATAGGCAAGACCAACGATGGAGGAGGAAATCGGAATCAAACGGGTGGATCCGTCGGGAATCTTGATTTCCCGAGAAGGCTGACCTTGCGGCATTCCAACATACGCATAATCGGTGCAGGCCATTAACAGACCAATCGCCGCAACGGAAAACGCACGACACAGTTGCAACAGGGAAACCATGCTCCGAACTCCAGCCAAACATTAATGTGAGCTAGAGTTAACCTTACCACGAAAAGGGTATTTTTTGAATAGAACCGCTTTTTTCGCTGCTGCAACGAAGTCGCACCGCAGTCGTTTTCATATGAGGCGAGTGCCTGGCTGTGGAACCATTATTTCTGGGCAGTCAGCGCGATTCACTGCTGGCAAAACATGCGGTGAATAAGTCTAACATTTCTTAGTTGCGCGACACCCAGACGGCAATCCTTGAGCTCTTCTCTCAAAAGACGACGGCTAGCCTCGCCCCCCTGAACCCGTTCGTGACCAACAGGCGGATCACGCAAAGGCCCAGCTGAACAGAAATCCATATGTCGATTTGCTGAAAGCCCGGGAAGCCCTTTGAAACAAGCCGAACCGGAAATCTTCTGGCGGCAAAAGGAAAAGCTAGGATAGTTACCAAGAAATTACCAAGTTGACTTATCTATCGACATTGCTCAATTACAGAAAATCCGTGCCCACGTAACTCAGTTGGTTGGAATATCCCACTTCTGAACGGAAAGGCAAAAAGGAGTTTTGCCTTTGAACTCAAGGGCTCGAGATTATAACAAAGGCTTGTAAACTGTTTTAGGAACAGTTTAGGCACGGCCCCTTAGCTCAACTGGATAGAGCACGGTCCTTCTAAGTCCGGGGTTGCAGGTTCGAGTCCTGCAGGGGTCGCCAAAAGCTTAGGCCACACAGTCTAAGAAGTACATTTTCTAGCAAAAACAGTAACCTAAGACCCCAAAGCAGACGGATTTCGGTAACAGGTTTGCTTGAGGAGTCTTCTGCTCAAAAAATTGGGTGATTATTTTCAGGGCCAGGAAAGCGCCTCGGTCAATCATAAAGAATTAAAGAATGAAAACGGCACGACACAGATCAGCCACATCGATTGTCACTCAATTGGCGTAAGCTTGGTCTGAATGACGAACCGCGTCACTGGATCAGTTTCCTCATTTTCCAAGATCGCTTTGAGTTGTTGATCCAGACGCATTTCCCGCCAGTCACGCGCCGCTATCGCTATACTCAATGCCAACGCGCTCTCCTCCTTCAGAACCCTGGAAAAAATGTCAACGATTGGATCCCTGAGAGTTGGGGAAGCCGTGCCAGCGTCAGCCAACGCACGTACGAGACTCTGTCTGTACTCCAGAGGCCGGCCTGGCGATTGAAGCGCATCATCAACGGCTTTCGCCGCAATCGCCCCATCCAACTCCAACCCAGCTAACGCCCACTCGTACAGGTAGCTACGGCCGGTACGCAGAGCCTTCGGATAGCGTGACCTCACGATCGTGACCGCCTCTGGATCGTCTGTTTGCAGGCTCAAGAGACGAATTGAAACTGGGACAAAACTAATGCGATTGATGTTGCGAAACTCTTGCATCAGCCGGTCTGTAGGAACTCTGGGACGCAAAGCTTGAACAAGGGGATACGGCGCGCGATCAATCTCGATTAGCGCAGTATCACGCAAAATGGGGTCGCTGGAGTTTAAATACCCGGCAAAGAACTCAACGCGCTCAGGTGCGTTTCTGCTGCCGAAGGGCCAGCGTTTGGCAGCAACCCTCAGATCTTTGAGAAACCGTGCCCTGTCAGGCGTCAGGGTGAAAATCCGTTTCCAACTGCGCGAAAGGCTGCGACCGGCTGCATCCTTGTCTAGTGCACCATATGTAAAAAGAATGCTCTTCCCAGGGTCGTTGCGAAATGCTGCGCGGGTTGCGCTGTCGACGAGAAACGGGATCTCAGGCAGCCTCGCAAGACCCTCCTGCGTGCCCTTGATCAGCTCTTTCGACGCAAACCTGAACGGATTGTCCGGTGCTGGTTCGGCTAGAACAATGATCTCGGCGGAAATCAGATGATCTGCAAGCGATGCATCTGGCAGCGTTATACAAACTGTGCACGCGTTGGTCGGGCGAGGCTGGGACACAACCGCGAGCAATACGCCGACAACTAATAGAGGAACACCAAGGGAATGCACGACGCGGTCCCTGAATGCGGAAAGGCGATTACGACTGTACATTCCACGCCCCCCCATGTCGAACAGCGAACACTAACTATTATCTATTGCCTGTCTATTCATCTATCACATCCAGCAAGCCATTCGGATCGGAAAATTCGATGCGCCCGTTTTCCGCCATTAGCAAGCCAGCGCCCGCCAGAGCTCGACACCCACCAGAAATCGTTTAGTTGTCCGGGCTTGTGTGTGACCAAGGTAGCCCGAGTCAGTGTTAAGAGGCTATGAGTGCCATGCACCCGGTGAATGGCGCTTTTGGTATCTTGCGTGCTGTGCAGGGGGTTCGGGTTCGTCATGTCTACCGTTTGGAATCACATTTTGTGATTTCATACGCAGAGGAGTGCGCGCTGAGCTGCAAGTTTGAAGTGAAGGGGATGTCGAAAGATGGAGCCCCACCCAATCACGCACTTAAGAATCCGAAGTGACGGATTGGAAACCCATCTTAAGCTTGCTGACATCAGTGAGGATGCGTGTTACGATTGAACAGTTGGTTTATAAATTGCGAGAAATGCGTGAGACACTCTAAGATCTTACTTTTCTGTGCTTTTTCGCTCTTACCTTTCGAGGCTGATGCTGCAGAAGAGCGCGACGAGGATGACAAAAAGGCTATTTTGTCGTGCGAAGATCTACAGAAAAAAGTAGACGGTAATGAGCAACTCAATACTGAAGAAAATGACATCTGGATATTTTGCGGCCCCGGAATGGGTTTTCCTATTCAACCAGATGGTGTTCCCGGTGACTTGCAGGCGCATCAACCTCCTACGGGAATCTTTGACCGGAATTGGCGTTTGTTTCCGGAGTTCGGGTTGGGAGGCGAAGCTTGATAGGTATTTCGACAATGCTTGCCGCATTAGCAAAGGCAGGCAGTTTGTTTCTTTTGGCAATAATCTTTGCCGTGCTGATTTACTTCGTGCTGAAACTCTTGCGAACCAAACTTGAACTGACGGAAAAAGAAATAAGAATTTGTGCTGCGATAGCAGTTGTTTTTGGATCGCTTGCTTTGGCTGCGGGAGTTTTACTAGGGGCTTCTAGGGAAAGTGCAGCTGATGCGCTTATCCCAGCGTTGATAACGTTCATTGGGGGTATAGCGGTTTACCTCATCGGAACCACTGCTGCGAATGTACTAAGAATAGGGGTGTCTGTAGTTTGTTTTTCGTTTTTGTTGATTGTAGGAACGACGCTTGGCTACTACGAGCGTTACGAAAGTGATCTCCAAGCATTGGAAGACCAATATGACCTTCGCATTCTGAAGTGGAAAGCGGACGTCGAATACAGAATAAACACCTACCGAAAAAACAAAGGACTGGGACCCGCATTCTAAGAAATAACGGCTCAGTTTATCTCTTCCGCCGCTTCACATTCCCACCTCGCTGCCCCGGCCGACCAGCCGTTGACCGCCCGCGCGATTTCACCGCGTCTTCCGAGGCTTTCTCGACCGCCCATTGGCGCGCCATGGGGTCGTCGGCGACGGCCAGATCGACCGCTTCCAGACGTTTGATCTCATCCCGGATATTAGCGGCCTCTTCGAATTCCAGGTTCTCGGCCGCTTTGCGCATCTGGTCGCGCAACCCGTCCAGATGGGCCTCCAGGTTCGCACCGTGCATCGGTTTGTCGATGGTGGCGGTGACGCGGTTCATGTCGACGTCGCCTTCGTAGAGACCGGCCAGAACGTCTTCGACATTCTTCTTCACGGTCTCAGGCGTGATGCCGTGTTCCTCGTTATAGGCGAGCTGTTTGGCGCGGCGGCGGTTGGTCTCGTTCAGGGCGCGTTCCATGGAACCGGTGACCTTGTCGGCATACATGATCACCCGGCCATCGGCGTTCCGCGCGGCGCGGCCGATGGTTTGGACCAGAGAGGTCTCAGACCGCAAGAAACCCTCTTTATCCGCGTCCAGAATGGCGACCAGCCCGCATTCGGGAATGTCGAGCCCTTCGCGCAGCAGGTTGATGCCGACCAGCACATCAAAGGCCCCGAGCCGCAGGTCGCGGAGGATTTCGATGCGTTCCAGCGTGTCAATGTCCGAGTGCATGTAGCGGACCTTGATGCCCTGCTCGTGCAGGTATTCCGTCAGATCCTCTGCCATGCGTTTGGTCAGCGTGGTGACCAGCGTGCGATACCCATCAGCGGCGACTTTGCGCACCTCGTCCAGCAGATCGTCGACCTGCATCGACACAGGGCGGATTTCGACCTCAGGGTCCAGCAGGCCGGTGGGGCGGATCACCTGTTCGGTGAAAACGCCGCCGGTCTGTTCAATCTCCCATTTTGCCGGGGTGGCCGAGACAAAGACGGATTGCGGGCGCATGGCGTCCCACTCCTCGAACTTGAGGGGTCGGTTGTCCATGCAGGACGGCAGGCGGAACCCGTGCTCGGCCAGCGTGAATTTGCGCCGATAGTCGCCCCGATACATGCCGCCGATTTGCGGGACACTGACGTGGGATTCATCCGCGAAGACAATCGCGTTATCGGGGATGAATTCGAACAGGGTCGGGGGCGGTTCGCCCGGTGCGCGACCGGTCAGATAGCGCGAGTAGTTCTCGATCCCGTTGCAGACGCCGGTGGCCTCGAGCATTTCCAGATCGAAATTGGTGCGCTGTTCAAGGCGTTGGGCTTCCAGCAGTTTGCCTTCGCCGACCAGTTGGTCCAGCCGGATGCGCAGCTCTTTCTTAATCCCGATGATGGCTTGCTGCATAGTCGGTTTCGGCGTCACATAATGCGAGTTCGCATAGACGCGCACCTGTTCCATCGTCGCAGCGCGTTCACCGGTCAGCGGGTCGAATTCGGTGATGGTTTCCAGTTCCTCACCGAAGAATGAGAACTTCCAGGCGCGATCCTCAAGGTGGGCAGGCCAGATTTCGAGGGAGTCGCCCCGCACTCGGAAGGACCCGCGCTGAAACGCCTGATCATTGCGGCGGTATTGCTGGGCGACCAGATCGGCCATCACTTGCCGCTGGTCATAGTCCTTGCCAACCTTCAGGTCCTGCGTCATCGCCCCGTAGGTTTCGACCGAACCGATACCGTAGATGCATGACACCGAGGCCACGATGATCACATCGTCCCGTTCCAGCAGCGCCCTCGTGGCCGAGTGGCGCATTCGGTCGATCTGTTCGTTGATCTGGGATTCTTTCTCGATGTACGTGTCGCTGCGCGGCACATAGGCCTCGGGTTGGTAGTAGTCGTAGTAGGACACGAAATACTCGACCGAGTTTTCCGGAAAGAAGCCCTTGAACTCCCCATATAGCTGCGCTGCCAGCGTCTTGTTGGGAGCAAGGATAATGGCAGGGCGCTGGGTTTCCTCGATCACCTTGGCCATGGTGAAAGTCTTGCCCGTCCCGGTCGCACCCAGCAGAACCTGATCGCGTTCGCCGTCCAGCACACCCCCGGCCAGTTCCTTGATTGCCGTGGGCTGGTCCCCCGCTGGCGCAAACTCGGTATGCATGACGAATTCCTTGCCGCCTTCCAGTTTCAGGCGGGCGCGGACATCTTCGGCATTCAGCTGGGTCTTGTCGGAATGAGCATAGGCCATAGGGGGAGATTCCTTTCGCGCCTGATTTTGATCTGTTTTTGTTCTTGTTCAAGGGGGCATTTCCAAATGCCGGAATTGCGACAATTGCGGACTTGTCCGCGCCGCCCGCATGACGCATAAACATTCCCAGCCAAGTGAGTACGGAGAGGCGACATGCGCGCACGGATTTACCAGCCTTCGCGAAACGCGATGACCTCAGGGATGGCCAAGACCCGCAAGTGGGTTCTGGAATACGCCCCTGCGTCGGCGCGTGAGGTTGATCCATTGATGGGCTGGACCTCGTCCAATGACACACAGACCCAGGTGCGCCTAAAATTCGACACCAAGGAAGAGGCGCTTGATTACGCCAAAGATAACGGGATTGATGCGCAGTTGAGCGAACCGCACAAGCGCAAACCCAATCTGCGCGCCCGTGGCTATGGTGAGAACTTCGCCACTGACCGGCGCGGTCCCTGGACGCACTGAATGATCCAAATTTTGCAGGCCGACCCAACATCGGACGCGCTGTGCCCGGTGGTTCTGGCGCATTTTGCCCATAGCGAAACGGCGGGTCCTGCGGAAAGCAACCACACCATGGGTGCCGAAGCGCTGGCCGGATCAGGGATGAGATTCTGGGCTATTTATGATAGTGCCCAGCCGGTGGGCTGTGGTGCGCTAAAGGCGTTGCCCGATGGCACGGCTGAAGTGAAGTCGTTGCACGTCCTGCCACAAGCTCGTGGGCGTGGTCTGGCCCGCGCAATGATGGAGTTTTTGGCGGATTTGGCACGGTCCGAAGGTGTTTCAGCCCTCGTTCTTGAGACCGGTGCTGCACACCTGACCGAATATGAAGCCGCGCGCAAACTTTATGAGGTGTTGGGCTATTCCTATTGCGGGCCAATTTATGGTTATCAGGCCGATCCGAACAGCGCCTTCATGCGCTTGAATCTTAAAGTTTAAACGAAGACCACGGAATAGAATTTAACTCTGAATATTTGTAAAGTTTATTAAATCTTACGTAGTCAGAGGCTAATTTCCGGACGCAAGACCTATTGCTTTTCGGCCGACGGCCTCTTGCACGGTATCTTTTTGGGGCGGTTGACGCACTGATGGAACGTCTTGAGCGTTATTAGCCACGATAATTGCAATGGGTTACGGTAAACGTCTTTACAAACGCCGCAACCGTATCGATGTCTTTTTTTTTGGTGTTCAAAGATCGGCAATGCGCGGCAATCGCTGCCCAAAAAGTTTTATTTTCATCCATCGCAGCGCTCGTCATTTACTGCCTCTGAAGCCTGTTCCCGTATGCCGAACTCTAAGCGTTTATTGTGTAGGTGACACCCATTCACAATAACAAACGAAAAAGGCCCCGCGGTATCGCGGGGCCTTTTCTTTGATTATCGTTGTCGCTTACTCGCGGCTTTCCGGAGTTTCCACCAGAACGTCCAGTTCGTCGCCAACCATATCGTCATCGACCATCGGAGCCGCCAGAGCAGCGGCCGCTTCGGCCTCCTCCCGACGGGCTTCGATCACGACGTTGTCGCGCGATTGAGCCACCTGACGCACGGCCTGGGTTGCGCCACCGGTACCGGCGGGGATCAGGCGACCGACGATGACGTTCTCTTTCAGGCCAACTAGCTTGTCTTTCTTGCCCTGAACCGAAGCTTCGGTCAGCACGCGGGTGGTTTCCTGGAACGACGCCGCCGAGATGAACGAACGCGTTTGCAGCGAGGCTTTGGTGATCCCCAAGAGGATCGGCTCGCCCTGTGCCGGACGACCACCACGAGAGATGGTCTTCTCGTTGGCCGCGTCGAACTCTTGCTTATCGACATGCTCGCCTTTCAGCAGGGTGGTGTCGCCTGAATCCAGGATCTCCCACTTCTGCAGCATCTGGCGCACGATGACCTCGATGTGCTTGTCGTTGATCTTCACGCCCTGCAGACGATACACGTCCTGCACCTCGTCGATCATGTAATCCGCCAGCGCTTCGACACCCATGATGGACAGGATGTCATGCGGAGCCGGGTTACCGTCCATCAGGTATTCACCTTTCTGGATGAAGTCCCCTTCGGCGACCGGGATATGCTTACCCTTGGGCACCATGTACTCGATGGTCTCCATGGACTCGTCAGCCGGTTCGATACTGATGCGGCGCTTGTTCTTGTAGTCGCGGCCAAAGCGCACGTAACCATCGGCTTCTGCGATGATCGCGTGATCTTTCGGACGACGGGCCTCGAACAGTTCGGCCACTCGCGGCAGACCACCGGTGATGTCCTTGGTCTTGGCACCTTCGCGCGGGATACGCGCAACAACGTCACCGGCTTCGACGGTTTGACCATCTTCAACCGACAGGATCGCATCCACCGACATCGGATAGTGAACCGGGTTGCCCGCATCGTTGCGGACCGGCTCGCCATCTTCGCCAACCAGAATGATCTCGGGCTTGAGGTCACTGCCTTTGGGGGCGGCGCGCCAGTCGATCACGATCTTCTGAGTCATACCGGTTGCTTCGTCGGTCTCGTCGCGGACGGCAAGGCCCGAAACCAGATCAACGTATTTCGCGGTACCGGCTTTCTCGGCGATGATCGGCAGGGTGTACGGGTCCCACTCAAACAGTTTGTCGCCACGGGCCACCTTAGTGCCGTCCTTGACAAACAGCTTCGAGCCGTAGCCCAGCTTGTGGCTGGCACGCTCTTCGCCATGCTCGTCCTTGATCACCAGCTTCATGTTCCGGCCCATGACCAGGCTTTCGCCTGCGGCATTGATCAGAATCTGCGGGTTCTCGAAGGATACGACACCTTCCTGGCTGGCTTCCTGGAACGACTGCTGACCACCTTGCGCAACACCACCAATGTGGAATGTACGCATGGTCAGCTGTGTACCGGGTTCACCGATCGACTGAGCGGCGATGATGCCGACAGCTTCACCTGTGTTCACCATGGTACCGCGTGCAAGGTCACGACCGTAGCAGGTTGCACAGACGCCTTCCTCGGACTCACAAGTCAGAGGCGAGCGGATGCGCATGGACTGAACACCAGCTTCGTCGATGGTGTCGGCCATACGTTCGTCGATCAGCTGGCCCGCAGCCACGATCACCTCATCGGTGCCCGGACGCAGAACATCGTCAGCAGCCACACGGCCCAGCACACGCTCGGCCAGCGAGGCGACAACCTCACCGTCGTTCACGGCAGCTTCGGCAGTGATCGCACGCTCGGTGCCACAGTCGATCTCACGAACGATGCAGTCCTGTGCTACGTCCACCAGACGACGGGTCAGGTAACCCGAGTTCGCCGTCTTCAGAGCGGTATCCGACAGACCCTTACGGGCACCGTGGGTCGAGTTGAAGTACTCGAGAACGGTCAGACCTTCTTTAAAGTTCGAGATGATCGGCGTCTCGATGATGTCCCCGTTCGGCTTGGCCATCAGGCCGCGCATACCGCCCAGCTGTTTCATCTGAGTGACCGAGCCACGCGCACCGGAGTGAGCCATCATGTAGACCGAGTTCGGTTCCTGCTCGGAGCCGTCCTCTGCCCGATCCGACGACGAGATTGTGCTCATCATCGCTTCGGTCACGCGGTCGTTACACTTCGACCAGGCATCGACAACTTTGTTGTACTTTTCACCCTGAGTGATCAGGCCGTCCATGTACTGTTGTTCGAAGTCCTTCACCTGACTGCGGGTGTCATCAACGATGCCCCACTTGTCGTTCGGAATGACCATGTCGTCCTTACCGAACGAGATGCCCGCCTTGAACGCTTCTTTGAAGCCCATCGACATGATCTGGTCACAGAAGATAACCGACTCTTTCTGACCGCAGTAACGGTAGACGGTGTCGATCACCTGCTGCACTTCTTTCTTCCGCAGCAGGCGGTTGACCAGTTCGAACGGCGCCTTGTTGTTCATTGGCAGCAACGCACCAAGACGCAGACGGCCCGGAGTGGTTTCAAAACGCTTTTGAACTTCGTTGCCTTCGTCGTCAATCTGTGTGATCCGCGCGGTGATCTTGGTGTGCAGATGCACTTCACCGGCGTCCAGCGCGTGCTGAACTTCTTCAATAGACCCAAACACCTTGCCTTCGCCCGGCATGCCTTCGCGCTCCAGGGTCACATAGTAGAGACCCAGGATCATATCCTGCGATGGAACGATGATCGGCGCGCCGTTTGCAGGCGACAGAACGTTGTTCGTCGACATCATCAGAACACGGGCTTCCAGCTGTGCCTCAAGGCTCAGCGGGACGTGAACGGCCATCTGGTCACCGTCGAAGTCGGCGTTAAAGGCCGAACAGACCAGCGGGTGCAGCTGGATCGCTTTACCTTCGATCAGAACCGGCTCGAACGCCTGAATGCCAAGACGGTGCAGCGTCGGCGCACGGTTCAGCATGACAGGGTGTTCGCGGATCACCTCGTCGAGGATATCCCACACTTCGGGGCGCTCTTTCTCGACCAGTTTCTTCGCCTGTTTCACGGTCGAAGAAAGACCCTTGGCTTCAAGGCGCGAGTAGATGAACGGCTTGAACAGCTCCAGCGCCATCTTCTTGGGCAGACCACACTGGTGCAGCTTCAGCTCCGGACCAGTCACGATGACCGAACGGCCCGAGAAGTCGACGCGCTTACCCAGAAGGTTCTGACGGAAGCGGCCCTGCTTACCTTTCAGCATGTCCGACAGCGATTTCAGCGGGCGCTTGTTGGCGCCGGTGATCACGCGGCCACGACGGCCGTTGTCGAATAGAGCGTCCACGGATTCCTGCAACATCCGCTTTTCGTTGCGGACGATAATGTCAGGCGCGCGAAGCTCGATCAGGCGCTTCAGACGGTTGTTCCGGTTGATGACGCGGCGATACAGATCGTTCAAATCCGAAGTCGCGAAACGGCCACCATCCAGCGGAACCAGCGGACGCAGTTCCGGCGGAATGACCGGGATCACGGTCATAACCATCCATTCAGGCCGGTTGCCCGACTCGAGGAAGGATTCGACAACCTTCAGACGCTTGATGATCTTCTTGGGCTTCAGTTCGCCGGTCGCTTCGGCCAGATCAGCACGCAGCTGCTCGGCTTCGGCTTCCAGATCGATCTGGGCCAGCATCTCACGGATGGCTTCAGCACCGATATTGGCGGTGAACGCGTCCATGCCATAGGCATCCTGCGCGTCCATGTACTCTTCTTCGGTCAGCATCTGGCCATAGGTCAGGTCGGTCAGACCGGGCTCGATAACGACATAGTTTTCAAAGTACAGAACGCGTTCCAGATCGCGCAGCGTCATGTCCAGCATCAATCCGATACGGGACGGCAGCGACTTCAGGAACCAGATGTGTGCTACGGGCGCGGCCAGTTCGATATGGCCCATACGCTCACGGCGGACTTTCTGCAGGGTGACTTCCACACCGCATTTCTCGCAGACAACGCCGCGATACTTCATCCGCTTATATTTGCCGCAAAGGCATTCGTAGTCTTTGATCGGGCCAAAGATACGCGCGCAGAACAGACCGTCACGCTCGGGCTTGAACGTCCGGTAGTTGATGGTTTCGGGTTTCTTGATCTCGCCATAGGACCAAGACAGAATCCGCTCGGGCGACGCCAGCGAGACCTTGATCTCGTCGAAAACCTTCGGGGGCGTCAGCGGGTTGAACGGGTTGTTGGTGATTTCCTGGTTCATTTGTTACCTCAAATCTTGCGGAAGGGGGGACGGGAGAAAGGGCAGCGCCCTTACTCCTCAACCTCCGCATCCAGGAGTTCCATATTCAGGCCGAGGCCACGGACTTCTTTCACCAGAACGTTGAACGATTCCGGTACGCCCGCTTCAAAGTTATCCTCGCCCTTGACGATCGACTCATAGACCTTGGTCCGGCCGGCGACGTCATCCGATTTCACGGTGAGCATCTCCTGCAGGGTGTAGGCGGCGCCGTAAGCTTCCAGAGCCCAGACCTCCATCTCACCAAAGCGCTGACCACCGAATTGCGCCTTACCACCCAGCGGCTGCTGGGTAACCAGGCTGTACGGTCCGGTCGAACGCGCGTGGATCTTGTCGTCCACCAGGTGATGCAGTTTCAGCAGGTACTTGATGCCCACGGTTACCGGACGTGCGAATTGCTCACCGGTGCGACCGTCGAACAGAACCGACTGACCGCTTTCCGAGAAGCCCGCACGCACCAGCGCGTCGTTGACGTCTGCTTCCTTGGCGCCGTCAAAGACCGGGGTTGCGATCGGAACACCGCGGGTCACGTTGCCCGCAGCCTCGATCAGGCCATCCTCGTCTAGACCGGTAATGCCTTCTTCGTAGACATTCTCGCCATAGGCCAGCTTCATCGCTTCACGAACCGGGGTCAGGTCGCCAGAGCGGCGGTATTCACCCAGAGCGTCGTCGATGTTCAGACCCAGACCGCGTGCGGCCCAACCCATGTGGGTTTCAAGAATCTGACCAACGTTCATACGCGAAGGCACGCCCAGCGGGTTCAGACAGAAGTCAACTGGAGTACCATCGGCCAGGAACGGCATGTCTTCCATCGGAACAACCTTGGAGATCACACCTTTGTTCCCGTGACGACCGGCCATCTTGTCGCCCGGCTGCAGCTTACGCTTCACGGCGATGAAGACTTTGACCATCTTCATCACACCCGGCGGCAGGTCGTCGCCACGACGGACTTTCTCGACCTTGTCCTCGAAACGGGCGTCCAGAGCGCGTTTCTGCACTTCGTACTGCTCGTTCAGAGCTTCAACGATCTGTGCGTCCTGCTCACCTTCGAGCGCCAGCTGCCACCACTGACCACGGGTCAGGGTTTCCAGCAGCTCCTCGGTGATCACCGAACCCGGCTTGACGCCTTTCGGGCCTTTGACAGCGGTTTTACCCAGGATCAGGCCTTGCAGACGCGCATAGATGTTGCGGTCCAGGATCGCCAGCTCGTCGTCCCGGTCACGGGCCAGACGTTCGACTTCCTCACGCTCGATCTGCAGCGCACGCTCGTCTTTCTCGACGCCGTGGCGGTTGAAGACGCGGACCTCAACGACCGTACCGTAATCGCCCGGCTTCACGCGCAACGAGGTGTCGCGCACGTCAGATGCTTTCTCACCAAAGATGGCGCGCAGCAGCTTTTCTTCCGGGGTCATCGGGCTTTCGCCCTTAGGTGTGATCTTGCCGACCAGAATATCGCCCGGCTCAACATCCGCACCGATGTAAACGATGCCAGCCTCATCGAGGTTACGCAGCGCTTCTTCACCGACGTTCGGGATGTCGCGAGTGATCTCTTCCGGACCCAGCTTGGTGTCACGGGCAGCGACTTCGAATTCCTCGATATGGACCGAGGTAAAGACGTCGTCACGCGCGATACGTTCCGAGATCAGGATCGAGTCTTCGTAGTTGTAACCGTTCCACGGCATGAACGCGACGACCACGTTTTTACCAAGGGCCAGTTCACCCATATCGGTCGACGGACCGTCGGCAATGACTTCGCCCTTCTGGACGGTGTCACCCACCTTGATCAGCGGTCGCTGGTTGATGCAGGTGTTCTGGTTCGAACGCTGGAATTTGCGCAGACGGTAGATGTCAACGCCAGCGTCGCCCAGTTCCAGATCCTCGGTGGCGCGGATAACGATACGCTGGGCATCGACCTGGTCGATGATACCGGCGCGTTTCGCCTGAATCGCAGCACCCGAGTCGATCGCGACCTTTTCCTCGATCCCGGTTCCTACCAGCGGCGCCTCGGCCCGCAGCAGCGGAACCGCCTGACGTTGCATGTTCGAGCCCATCAGAGCGCGGTTAGCGTCGTCATTTTCAAGGAACGGGATCAGCGATGCAGCGACCGATACCAACTGTTTCGGCGACACGTCGATCAGGTCCACATTCTCGCGCGGGGCAAGCGTGTAGTCGCCGGCCTGACGGGTCGAAACCAGATCGTTGATGAACTTGCCGTTCTGATCCAGCGTCGCGTTCGCCTGCGCCACGGTGTGACGCATTTCCTCGGTCGCGGACATGTAGTGAACCTCATCGGTCACCTCGGCGTCTTTGACGACGCGGTAGGGTGTTTCGATAAAGCCATACTTGTTCACGCGGGCAAAGGTGGCCAGCGAGTTGATCAGACCGATGTTCGGACCTTCCGGCGTTTCAATCGGGCACATCCGGCCATAGTGGGTCGGGTGCACGTCGCGAACCTCAAAGCCCGCACGCTCACGTGTCAGACCACCGGGGCCAAGCGCCGAGAGGCGGCGTTTGTGGGTGACTTCCGACAGCGGGTTGGTCTGGTCCATGAACTGCGAAAGCTGCGAGCTGCCGAAGAATTCGCGGACAGCAGCAGCAGCCGGTTTCGCGTTGATCAGGTCCTGCGGCATGACGGTGTCGATCTCGACCGACGACATACGCTCTTTGATCGCGCGCTCCATGCGCAGCAGGCCAACGCGGTACTGGTTTTCCATCAGTTCACCGACCGAACGCACACGACGGTTGCCGAGGTGGTCGATATCGTCCACGTCGCCTTTGCCGTCACGCAGTTCCACCAGCGCCTTGATACAGGCCACAATGTCTTCGCGGCGCAGAGTGCGCAGGGTGTCCGGCGCGTCCAGAGCCAGACGCATGTTCATCTTCACGCGACCAACAGCGGACAGGTCATAACGCTCGCTGTCGAAGAACAGGGTGTCGAACAGGGCCGACGCAGCCTCGACGGTGGGCGGCTCACCCGGACGCATGACGCGGTAGATGTCCATCAACGCGCTTTCGCGGCCCATGTTCTTGTCCTGAGCCATGGTGTTGCGCATGTAGGGGCCGACATTGACGTTGTCGATGTCCAGAACCGGAATATCGGTGATACCCGCGTCGATCAGTTCTTTGACGGTACCGCCGATCAAGTCGCCGTCCTTGTCGTATTCCAGGGTCAGCTCATCACCGGCTTCGACATAGATCGCGCCGTTTTCTTCGTTGATGATGTCCTTGGCGACAAACTTGCCAACGATGTGATCGAAAGGAACCAGCAGGTCGGTGACGACGCCTTCTTCGATCAGCTTCTTAACTGCGCGCGGTGTGACTTTCTTGCCCGCTTCGGCAATCACTTCACCGGATTTCGCGTCGACCAAATCATAGGTCGGACGGGTGCCGCGTACACGCTCGGGGAAGAACGGCGCGATCCAGCCCTTCTTTTTCTCCAGCTTGTAGGACACGGTGTTGTAATAGGCGTCCATGATCGCTTCCTGATCCAGACCCAGTGCATAAAGCAGGGTTGTCACAGGCAGTTTACGACGACGGTCGATACGGGCGTAGACGATGTCCTTGGCGTCGAACTCAAAGTCCAGCCAGCTGCCGCGATACGGGATGATGCGGCAGGCAAACAACAGCTTGCCCGAGGAATGGGTCTTGCCCTTATCGTGGTCAAAGAACACACCGGGCGAGCGGTGCATCTGGCTGACGATCACACGCTCGGTACCGTTCACGATGAACGTTCCATTCGGCGTCATCAGGGGCATGTCGCCCATGAACACGTCCTGTTCTTTGATGTCTTTGACCGACTTGGCGCCGGTGTCTTCATCGACATCAAACACGATCAGGCGCAGGGTGACCTTCAGCGGCGCGCTGTAGGTCATGTCGCGCTGCATGCACTCTTCAACGTCGTATTTGGGTTTTTCCAGATCGTATTTCACGAACTCCAGAACGGAGGTTTCGTTGAAATCCTTGATCGGGAAAACCGACTGGAACACGCCTTTGATGCCTTCGCCGTCAGTGGGCTGCTCTGCATCGCCGGAGCGCAGGAAAAGATCATAAGAAGATTTCTGGACCTCAATGAGGTTCGGCATCTCCAGCACTTCGCGGATTTTGCCGTAATATTTACGAAGACGTTTCTGGCCAAGGAACGTTTGAGCCATGTCAGATGTCACCTTTCGATGTTCTCAGCGGGCAAAGACACCGTCGGGCCCCGGCGCCTTGCACATTCGAGACGACACGTCCGGATCAATTCATGGCCACCGTCCCGAAGGCAGCCTCCCGATCCAAGAACCGCGTCTTAGAAAACGCCCCACCCAATGAGGCCCTTTCTAAGACAGGTTCGGCTGGACCCGGATTTCTCCGGGACCAGCCAAATTTTGCGATGCATCAGCGATGCATCTGACAACAGGCTTAGGCCAGTTCGACCTCGGCGCCAGCTGCTTCCAGCTTGCCCTTGATCTCTTCGGCTTCGTCTTTCGACACAGCTTCTTTGATCTTGCCGCCAGCTTCGACCAGCTCTTTGGCTTCTTTCAGGCCCAGACCGGTGATGCCGCGAACTTCTTTGATCACGTTGATTTTCGAAGCGCCGGCGTTCTTCAGAACGACGTCGAATTCGGTTTTTTCTTCCTCAGCTGCGCCACCGGCGTCGCCACCAGCTGCGACCATTACGGCGCCGCCAGCTGCGGGCTCGATGCCGTATTCGTCTTTGAGGATGGTTTTCAGTTCTTGTGCTTCCAGCAGGGTCAGACCCACGATGCTTTCTGCGAGTGCTTTCAGATCAGCCATTTTATCAGCTCTTTCCGTTTACAGTGTGTGTTCCAACGTCAGGGTGTTTACCCTACGCAGATCATTCAGTGCCAACCGCTTACGCAGCTTCCGCCTTCTCTTCGATGGTGGAAAGGATGCTTGCGATGTTGCTTGCAGGTGCGCCAATCGCGCCGGCGATGTTCGAAGCAGGTGCGCCAATGCAGCCCACGATCGAAGCAATAAGCTCCTCACGAGACGGCATTTTCGAAACTGTTTCGACGCCTTTGCGGTCCAGAGCGTTCTCACCCATTGCACCACCAAGAATCTCAAAATTCTTGTTATCCTTGGCGAAGTCTTCGGCCACCTTGGCTGCTGCCACGGGATCCTCGGAATAGGTCAGAACGGTCATCCCTGTCAGCAGGTCGGCCATGCTTGCACACGGCTTACCCTCAAGGGCGATTTTGGCGAGCCTGTTCTTGGCAACACGCACGGCACCACCCGCGTCACGAGCACGTGCGCGAAGGTCCTGCATCTCGGCAACTGTCAGACCGGCGTAGTGCGAAACCACTACGACGCCAGAGCTTTCGAAGATTTGGCCGAGTTCCTCGACCACTTTCTCTTTCTGGGCTCTATCCACAGTTCTCTCCAAGTTAGGGGCGATACCTCACCCCGGCTCATATTTGCCGAGGGGTAAACCCCGGCGTTCAGGTCCGTTGTTACGGGATGGGCCAAAATTCGCCCGAGGATCGTGACCCTCAGAATTCTTTGGTCTTACCCGTCTCAGGCAGGGAATTAAGGGGCCGAATGGACCCACCCACCGTCTTGGACGAAACAAAATAAAGCGCACGACGAATCGCACGCTTTATTCCGCAGTTCTCTTTAGGCCAGACACGCGGGGTTTCCAAGAGGTAAATTGATCGTTTCTACAGGTTTGCATCCGGCAATGGGGCGCAACCTGTTCGCGCATGCAAAACCAAAACCCATGCCCGCAGCATTGACATAGCGCTAACCCTGAGGTCCCTTCAATCGGCACACTTAATAGAACGACACGCTTGTATGCTGGATCTTACCGAGACTGAAAAGAAATTCGCATCAGCTTGTGTGACCGAGTTCTTTGACCACCACCCAGTCCACCCCGCAGAAAAAGTCGAATGCGTCTACCGCTCACACGCGTTTCCGGAAACGCGGCTAGTTCTGAAAATCGAGACCAAGACTGAAATTTTCGCGCTAAAGATCGACAAGGAATCACCCGCCACAGGAAGATTGCGTAACGAATTTGGCCTGCTGACTGATCTTCGCCAACATTTCGCATCCAACGCGTCTTCGCAGGTCATTCGGCCGATTTACCTGTCGGCATCTGAAACCTTCTTCGTCACCGAGTTCATTGACCGACCAACCGCGGTGGATCTGATCTATAACAGCCAGAATGAAGATCAGGTTGCCCAGATTTTTCGCCGGGCCGGTTCTTGGCTGAATGATCTTCATGCCTGTCAGGCACCGACCCAATATGCGTTTCGGCCAAAATGGATGACAGACAGCATCCGCGAGCTTTCCGGCGCCGTGCCCCGAGACATCGTGGATCAGAGCCGGAAAATGGTGAACATCATGCTGGCCGAAGCCGCCCGTCTGAGAGGCACCGAAGATACCCGGGTTTTTTCGCATGGTGACTTTCACGGACAAAACCTAATCGTTGGACAGGGCAAGACGATCGGCCTGGATTTCACCGAATCCCGCGAAAAGCTGGCCGTGTATGACATCGTCGATTTCCTGAAGGCAGATGTTTTTCGCACCGGGACCGCATCCGACGTGGACCGAAGCGGCATCATCAAAAGAAACAAGGCCATGTTCTTTCGCCTTTATCGGCATCCGATCAATCACGACATTCTGGATTACTGCATCCGGGGCCGATTATTAAAAGACTGGTTGGCATTGTGGAGGATCGACCACGATTGCAGCCCGTTCGAAGAAGACAAACGATGGCGATTGGGCAAACGCCTGAAATTTGCCTTTCAGGGGACCTGAAACTGTGGCGATAGCCACCGCAGGTAACAACTAATTATACTGCCTTTTGCGAAACCCGGTTGACGGAATCCTCACAACCAATTTCTTATTCTCTGGACTAATTTCCCATGGCCTTCGACAACTGAGGTCAATGTAATCAGTACAGAGAAGGGTGATCGCGCAGATGGTTCTCCGCAGTTTTTTCGCTCAGGACAGTGAAAGCCTTATCGCCACGTTCGTTCCGGCTGGGGGTGATGCCAATGATATCGTCGTGGGTGGCTCCATCATCAACAATTCGGACACCCCAAACGGCACCATTTTTACCTATTCGGGTGGGTTCGGCACCACCGTCACGCTGGATGATACCAGCGGCGGCCCAAACACGTTCAACGACGATCAGGAATCCGGTCACGTCATTACCGATGGCGGCGGAATTGTCGCAAACGGAACTCAGGTTGAATCCGAGTCCATCATCACTGTGCGTGCTCTGGACATCAACGGAAACCAGACCGGACCCGAGATTGATATCTATGTTTTTTCTCAGAACGGGGTAACGCAGGACGTTTGGGGCTATAGCACTTCGGCCCCCCTGGTACCGGGAACCTCTTATGTCAAAATCAGCGGCTCAAACGCGGGATCGTCGCCCTATTCGGATTACATTACCTGCTTTGGGCCCGGAACGCGGATTGACACCGATGATGGCGAAGTCGATGTACAAAACCTTACAAAAGGCCAGCGCGTCTGGACCCGGGATGGCGGGTTGCAACCGATCCTGTGGATCGGAACGACCGAGGTTCACGGCTATGGCCCGTTTGCCCCGGTCGTGATCGAAGCCGGTGCCATCGGGAACACGCACGAGCTTGTGGTGTCGCAACAGCACCGTGTCCTGATCCAGTCACCGGCAATCGACATGCTGTTCGGCGCGTCCGAAGTGTTCGTGGCAGCCAAGCACCTGTGCGGTCTACCCGGCGTTTCGATCCGTGAGATGGACCGCATCACCTATACGCATTTCATGTTTGACCGGCACCACATTGTGCGGTCCAACGGCGCGCTAACGGAAAGCTACTATTACGGCGATATCGCAAAATACGCTCTGTCATCGCCACAAAGGGCGGAAATCCTTGCGCTATTCCCATCGATCGAAGACATCAACACTGCTTTCCAGCACACAGCAGTCGCGACGATTGGTGCGCAAGAAGCCAGCGTGCTACGCGCGTATCTCTGACAAAACAGGCCGCTAATAACAAAAAACCCGGGTCGTTTGCGCGACCCGGGTTCTTTTACTAAGCGTTTGGCCGGGGCTTATTCGCCCGCAGCAGCTGCAACGTCCAGCGTCACACCCGGGCCCATGGTCGAGCTCAGCGCGATTTTCTTCATGTAGGTGCCTTTGGCGCCCGACGGCTTGGCCTTGGCCACGGCCGAGATGAAGGCGCGGACGTTTTCGACCAGCTTGGCTTCGTCGAACGACGCTTTGCCAACACCGGCGTGCACTACGCCGCCTTTTTCCGCCTTGAACTGAACTTCACCGCCCTTGGCTGCTTCCACGGCCGCTTTCACGTCCATGGTCACGGTGCCAACTTTGGGGTTCGGCATCAGGTTGCGGGGGCCCAGTACTTTACCCAGACGGCCAACGATCGGCATCATGTCAGGGGTTGCAATGCAGCGATCGAATTCGATGGTGCCGCCCTGAATGGTTTCCATCAGGTCCTCTGCACCAACGATATCTGCGCCTGCTTCTTTCGCTTCGTCCGCCTTGGGGCCGCGAGCAAATACAGCAACGCGCATTGCTTTACCGGTGCCGTTCGGCAGGCCGACAACGCCGCGAACCATCTGGTCCGCGTGACGGGTGTCGACGCCCAGGTTCAGAGCGATTTCGATGGTCTCGTCGAATTTCGAAGTTGCGTTGGCTTTGACCAGGGCAACTGCTTCGTCCACCGACAGGTTTTCCTTGCCAGCGACGGCTTCGCGCGCAGCGCGGGTACGTTTACCGAGTTTTGCCATCTTACTTCACCTCGATGCCCATAGAGCGGGCCGAGCCCAGGATGATCTGCATTGCGCCTTCGACGTCGTTGGCGTTCAGATCTTTCATTTTGGCTTCGGCGATTTCGCGAACCTGCTTGCTGGTCACGGTTGCCACGGTCTCACGACCTGGGTTTTCCGCGCCACGAGGACGGTTACGCTTGCCAACCGGCTTCAGGCCAGCCGCTTTTTTCAGGTAATAAGACGCGGGCGGCGTCTTGATGTCCATGGTGAAGGACTTGTCCTGATAATAGGTGATCACGGTCGGGCAAGGTGCGCCTTGCTCCATGTCTGCGGTCTTGGCGTTGAACGCCTTGCAGAATTCCATGATGTTGATGCCGCGCTGACCCAGCGCCGGACCAACTGGCGGCGACGGGTTCGCCTGACCTGCAGGAACCTGCAGTTTCATTGTACCAGCAAGCTTCTTGGCCATTTGGTTTTCCTTTCAACGTAGGCAGGACGCGTCCTACCCGGTTTATGTTGCGTGGTTCGATCCGGGATCGCGATCCCAGCAACCTCCCACGAGAGAATCTCGCCCGAAGACGATAGAGGCGGCATGTACAGAGGATTGGAGGGGTTGGCAAGTGGCGCGGCTCTGTTCATTCGAAATTATCGAATCGAACCCCCGCTTACGTTCTCAAGCTCAACGATTACAGGCTAATTCAGACGTGGTCATGTAGACCATCTAGGTTCCAACAATCCAACAAAGAGCTCTTAAAAGTCGGACATTTAATCCGGCTTGGGCCTTTGCATCACATTAATACTCCCGGCTGTGCTATAGTCAGCGAAAATGAGTTTATTTGTGGAGGTTAATTATGATCATTCGTTTCATACTAACGCTTGGCATCGCGCTCTCTCTTTCCGCAACCGCCCCTCAGACCGCGCGTGCTGATGCTGGTGAAATCCTGGGCGGCGCAGTCGTGGGCGGCGTCATCGGCTATGCAATTGGCAAAGACCAACAAAGAAAACAGCAGGCCCGGACGACGACGAGATCCACCCAAACCTACCGACCGGGCATCCCGTCCACTACTCAAGGTGCGCAGACTCAGACCGCGCTCAATTATTTCGGCTATAATGCCGGACGTGTTGATGGTCAGGTTGGTCGGGGCACCCGCTCGGCTATCGAACGGTATCAGGCCTCAATGGGCTATCCGATAAATGGTTATGATTTCCAACCCTATCAACGCGACTTCCTGATGCAGGCCTACTACTGGGCAACCAGCGGTGGTCAGGCAACCACCCAGCTCGCGGGTCAGCCACTTTTGCAGGAATACCGTCGGCAACTTCAAACGGGTACTGCCCTGGCTGCGGCTCCTCAGGTGCCGGCACCGACTGCCCCCGTTGCTACCCAACCGCAGCCGGTTGTGGCACCCCAGCAGGATACCGTTCCCACAACCAGCGCAACCGAGACCGCATCAAACACCCTGCCAAGCCTGTTTTCCGGCGGTACCGCGCGTCCTTCGCTCGCCAATCGCTGTAGCGCGGTTATGCTCCAAACATCAAGCAATGGTGGTTACACAACTCTGGCAAATATGTCCGATCCTGATTTTGCGCTCAGCGAACAGTTCTGCCTCGCCCGCAGCTACGCCATGGCCCGCGGTGAGGATTTGATTCAGAGCATCCAAGGATTGACGCCAGATCAAGTGACCACACAATGCGACTCGTATGGTGAAATGCTGGCACCGCAAGTTATCTCCCTGTCTCTGAGTTCAAAAGCAGACGCAGAAACCCAGATGCGCAAGCTTGCGCTGGACTCTGGGCTTAGCCCCGAAGATCTTGCGGCGACAAGCAAGGTGTGCTTGGCGATTGGCTATCGTCAGGACAACATGGACACCGCAGTTGGATCTGCTCTGATGCTTGTCGCAATGGGTGAGCCCGCCTACGGAGAACTAATCGGACATCACCTGCGTGAAGGCTTCGGAGTGCAAGAGCGCCGAGACCTTGCGAGACAATGGTATGATGCGAGCCTTTCGGCACTGGATGCCGGTTCACAGGCCGTCTTCCTGCCATCCCAATCCGACCGCCCGCAACTCTTGCGCGCGGCAATGATGCAAGCCCAATAGGTCGATACGCTAACCGCAATTAGACCCATGGAAGGCACAAAAAAGCGCCGTGTTGCCTAATGCATCGCGGCGCTTTCACTCCGTCAATCAAGCTTTCTCAGCTCTGCTTGTTAACATATGTGACGTCCAGCCCGACCGGGGTTTCCCGTCCAAAGATCGAAATCTTCAGCTTCTCGTCGTCCATATCTTCGAGTGGGCTCTCGAAACGTCGTTCAATCCTTCCCTCATTGCGGAGAGGACGGACGTCACGTGATGGCCCCTAGGCTTCCATCTACCCCGTTTGAAGACCAAAGAAATCGCAACGCCGGTTGGGATTTGCAAAAAAACAAAACAACTAAATCGAATACTTAAGTTGCTAAAGAAACACAGGCAGGTATCTTGGTACAACTTGGACACAAAAGAGGTGGTCAGGGATGGCGTCATCTCGGCTGAACAAGGGACTACTGATCTGCGTTCTATTTGCTATGCAGCCAGGATGCGGCAGCAAGGCTCAAGATCAGAGTGCAGCGTCCGAGGCGGCCACCAATACCGACGGCCCGGACAGCACGACTTCATTCGCAACAACAGGAATTGATCCCTCTACTTACGCTGGTCGGTTTCAGATCAAACTGACCAAGGAAGTTCCGCTGCGCGATATTCCCGTTCCTTTCACAGTCTACGGTGGTCTTGAAGAATCCAGCCCGACCCGCTTGCGGTTGCGGGCCTTCATGGATTTGCGCGGACTGCAGGAAAAAGCGCCGCAGATACTTACTGGCCCCTTGGAAGAAACCTGTAAACGTCAAATTTATCTCGAAATCCGAGACGTTACCGCGATAGACGACACGGTAAAGGTTGAGGGGGCAGCCCGTGCTCAGTTTACGAGGTGTACCCGACGGGAAGAGGCTGGCATTCGGTATTTTGGGGCTACCGTGGATGCCGTTGCTGTCGCTAAAGCGAAAGTTGAGGGCCAGTGCCTTACATTCAGCATCGAAAGTGTCGACCTTAGCCCGCGCGGTTTCGTCGGAGCCGTCAGCAATCTCTTCGGCCTGACCAACCGCATTAACGAAGTCGTACTGGAAAAGGGTGGAGAGTTTTTGGCCAGTCACCCGGTCTGCCCACCATTACCCGAAGAGTTCAGTGTCCTCGATCCGATTTATGAGTCCGGTGGCACCCGCGAAATCGCTCCCGGCGGGATGGGAGCAGCTGTTGTTGGATCAGCTGATGTTAGCGCGGAGACGATCGTCAAAGTCCTCGGGGGGCTGAAGGAGCTTGGCGTTTTGGAGTTTGCTGAATGAGACTTTGGCTAATTATCCCGGTCTTGATGGCAGCCATTCTGGGCGCCCGATCCCCTGACGCACAACAAGTGGATTTTGTCATCGACGCGACATTGCCGGTTCGCGATACGGAATTGCCCTACAAGCTGAATCTGGACCTGACTGCTGTTGCTCCAACGCGGATTGGGGTTGGAGCGTTGCTCGATCTGCGGGAAATACAGAAAATTATGCCGGAAAGGTTGGCTGACAAAGCGATAGTCGACAATTGCGGTCTGCAAGTCAGGCTTGATGACATAAGCTTTGGGGCCAAGGGGGATGCAATAGATTTGGACGGCGAAGTTACTGTCACGATCTTCGAATGCAGCCGCACCGGCGAACGAGACTTTCAGCGAGGCCAAGAGAAGAACGCCATCCTGGCCAATATGTCTACCGAAGCGACCGTCGAACTGCGTGACAATTGCGCCTACTTCAAACTAGTCGATCTTACGCTCACCGCCCCTGAAACGCAGCGTGAACAGGTCCTGGAAGAAGACACTCTGGAATCTGTGAAAGAGTTAATGTTGGCTGCGGTGGATCTTGTGCTCAACGAAACTCCGTTGTGTCCGGAGTTGCCGGCAGAGCTCGCGTCACTTGATCCGGTGTACGAGAATGGTGGCCCAAAGGAGATCGGAGAGGGTGGACTTGGTGTATTTCTTGACGGGTCAGTGGATGTCAGCCCTTCGACAATCCTCGACATTCTAACAGTTCTCCAACGACAAGAACTGATCCCAGGTCGGCCATAGCGCACATAAACCGCCGTGGCGCTCTTCCGTCGACGACCGGATGTAAAATAGCTCGCCGAAACAAAAAAAAACGCCGCGCTGCCTGTTGCATCGCGGCGTTTCAAATCTGTTGGGAAGGCTTCCTCAGCTCTGCTTCGTAACCTGCGTGAAGTCCAGTTCGACCGGGGTTTCCCGCCCAAAGATCGAAACCGAAACCTTCAGCTTCTGGTTCTCGTCGTCCACGCCTTCGACCATGCCGTCGAAATCCTCGAACGGGCCGTCGTTAACCTTGACCTTTTCGCCGACCTCGAAGGTGATCATCAGCTTGGGCGCTTCTTCACCTTCCTGAACGCGGTTGAGGATCTGGTTCACCTCGGCATCGCGCATCGGCATCGGGCGGCCTTGCGGGCCCAGGAAGCCGGTAACGCGGTTGATCGAGTTGACCAGATGGTAGCCTTGATCCGACATCTCCATATGCACCAGCACATAGCCGGGCATGAAACGACGTTCGGTCGTGACCTTCTTGCCCCGGCGCACTTCGATCACCTCTTCGGTGGGCACCAGAACCTCGTCGATGTCATCCTCAAGGCCCTGCTCGGCCACGGACGTGCGGATCTGCTCTGCGATCTTCTTTTCGAAGTTCGAAAGAACGCTGACCGAGTACCACCGTTTCGCCATGAACCTGTCGTCCTTGTTTACCTTCGGTGCGCCGGAATGGCCAAAAGCACCGTCATTGAAATTCTATCACGTCACCCGGAATAAAAAGCGGCGCGCAGCCCGAATCGCCGCACGCCCATTCCGAATAGTACCGCGTCAACTACTCTGACATCGCGCGCGGTGCAAGGGGGCAGTGGCGTTTCAGCCCTGCCGAAATCGGTTTAACCGAACGCGCCCAGGATCAATTGCAATCCGCCGCGAATGCCCAGATCGACCAGCGCAAAGAACACGGCTGTCAGCGCCGCCATGATGAACACCATAACCGTAGTCAGCAGCACCTCACGCCGGGTCGGCCAGACGACCTTTGCAACTTCGGCACGGACTTGCTGAATGAACTGGATTGGATTCAAAGTTGCCATTTGGCTTGGTTCTCTCTGCTAGCGGATGGGCCGGACATAACCGGGCATTGCGGCAATTTCAAGAGCGCTTGGGCGCGACATGTCATGGCTTGGGCTTGTCGTCCCATTCGTCACTCAGGATGCGCCGCGCGTCGCCCTCGGGATCGTCATATTGGTTCGAGCGGACCGTATACACAAAGGCCACCAGACCAACGCCGCCCAGAAACAGGGAAATCGGTATCAGATAGGCCAGAACTTCCATAGCAATTACCTCAGACGCAGGGCGTTCAGGGACACGGTGATGGACGAGGTCGACATCGCCAAAGCCGCAATCAGAGGCGTGGCTAGGCCGACCACGGCCAGCGGCACCGCAATGATATTGTAAACAGTGGCGATGCGGAAGTTCTCGCGAATCCGCTTGGTCGCCTTCATAGCCGTGTCACAGGCATCGGCAATCGGGGCCAGATCGTTGCCCAGCAGAACGATATCAGATGCAACTCGCGCCGCATCCAATGCCGAGGCAGGCGAGATCGACACATGCGCTGCAGTTAACGCAGCCGTGTCGTTCAGGCCGTCGCCGACCATCAATACATGTCGACCCTGATCGCTCAGCTCTTGTACGCGAGCGGCCTTGTCTTGCGGTAAGGCCTGCGCAACCCACTGTTCGATCCCCAATTTCTCAGCCAGCGCCTGAACCGCGCCCTGCGTGTCGCCTGAAATAAGGATGACCTCTTTGCCTGCATCACGGAAGGCCTGAACCGCCTCGGCCGCACCGGGGCGCAGGCTGTCCGAATACTGGAAGCAGACAGGGGCCTGCCCTGCGACAGACAGCCAGGCCGCGGTCTGATTACCCTCTTCCGCGCCGGCCCAGGCCGCCCGGCCCAGGCGCACGCGCTGATCGCGATAGGTTGCTTCGGTGCCGTATCCCGGCACCTCGGTGACATCTTTCAGCCGGGCCGGTTTGATCCCCGCTTCGCGGGCCGCTTTGGTCAATGCAACGGACAGAGGATGCGAGGACGCCTCGGCCAGTGCCAGCGCCACTTCAAGGTCTGCGCGGGAATGATCGCCCAGATTGGTCAGCTCGGGCGTGCCGGACGTCAGCGTTCCGGTTTTGTCGAACACAACCGTATCGACTTCGGCCAGACGCTCCAACGCGGTGGCGTGTTTGATTAGCATCCCCTTGCGGAACAACCGCCCCGAAGCCGCCGTGGTCACTGCCGGCACCGCCAACCCCAGCGCACAGGGGCAAGTGATGATCAGGACCGCAGCCGCAATGTTTAGCGCGGTGCGGATATCACCGGAATAGATGTACCAGCCCAGAAAGCTGAGCGCTGATAGGATGTGCACACCCGGCGCGTACAGTTTGGCTGCTTTGTCCGCCAATGAGGTATAGCGCGACCGGCCCGATTCAGCGACGGCCACCAGATCGGCCATGCGGTGCAGCGAGGTATCCTCGCCCACCGCTGTCGCCCGAATGGTCAAGGGGCCGGTCAGGTTGACCTCACCGGCGCTGACGGCCAGCCCCGCCTGCGCGAAAACAGGCAAGGTTTCCCCAGTCAGCAAGGACCTATCCAGTTCGGATTGCCCAAAAACGACTTCTCCATCGACCGGCATACGCCCACCGGGCCGGACCAGGATTAGATCGCCAACGGCCAGAGTGGCCACGGCAACCTCTTCCTCGGTGCCATCGACCAGCCGGATTGCGCGCGGCACTTCCAGCGCCGTTAGTTCCTCGGCCGCCGATCGGGCGGCGTCGCGGGTGCGGTAATCCAGATACCGGCCTGCCAGCAGAAAGAAGGTCAGCGTCAGCGCGGCGTCAAAATACGCGTGCTCTCCGCTGAGCGCGGTTTCCCACAACGATGTAATCAGCGCCAACATGATGGCCAAAACGATCGGAACGTCCATGTTCAAGCGTTTGACCCGCAGGGCGCTCCAGGCGTTGACAAAGAAAGGTCTACCGGAAAAGGCGATAGCTGGCAGAGCAATTGCCGCCGAAATCCAGTGGAACATGTCGCGCGTGGCATCCGATGCCCCCGACCAGACCGACACCGACAACAGCATCACGTTCATCGAGGCGAAACCGGCCACCGCCAACCGCATCAGTAGATCGCGCCCTGCCTTGTCCGCCTGTGTAGCTGACAGCGAACCTGGGTCCAGCTCGTGGGCCTCAAAGCCCGCCTCTTCCAACACCGGGATCAGATCGGCGGCCCGCAGGTCGGGCGACGCTTTGACCATTGCCCGTTTGAGTGTCAGGTTGACCCGCGCATCCTCGACCCCCGGATAGGCGTTCAGTTCTCGTTCAACCGTGGCGATACAGGCCGAACAGCGAATGCCCGGAAGGGACAGCGCGATCTGAACGTCCTGCGGGATGGGCCGCGCTGCTTCTGCCGGGCTGGCGATGCAACCGGGACAGGCCGCAGTGCCGGATGTAAGCTGCGTCGTCATCCCATCACCCCTTTACGTACAGCGGTACGCGCTGCGCAAACTCGGCACCCTCATGGTCCTTGGCAACCAACCGTATGTTCCAGTTGCCTTTGCCAAGCACCGCGGGCGTTGCATAGGCCTGCCCGTCAAAGGTGAAATCAGGAGAAAAGTCATCCTCGACATGGGTAGCCCGGCCCACAACTGCTTGCAACTCGGCCACTTCGACCGGCGCACCGGTCTTGTCGGTGATATGCAGGATCAGCAAACCACCCGACACTTCGGCACGGATTGTCCAACCCAGTGCCTGATGTTCCTTCAGACGCTCGTTGAACTCCTGACTGGCAACGTATGAGTTTTTCACCTCGAGCCCTGGAAAGGTTTTGACCGCGTTGTAGGCCAGAGTGAGGTTTACGGCGATGATCACACCAAATGCGGCGACGAAAATTGCCAGAAAGTGCTTTCCAGTGAATTTACGCTCGGCCATCTTAGTTCCCTCGCCCATTGAAGGTGGTGTCCTTAAATGCGCGCTCGCCACTTTCCAGATCCTCGACCCAGATGCGGACTGACGTCGCGTCCGCAGCGGCTGGTCCTGTGTCGCCTGCAGTAACGATATAAACGCGGGTCAATTGCGCCGTATCTGCCGTGACATTTACAATCTCACCTTCAATACCCTCAATCTGAATCTGCAAGGCCGGGTCACCTGCCAACGACAGTTGGAACGGCCGGTCCTCGCCATGCTTGTTGCGCAGGCGCACATCGTAAGTGTTGCGGATCGTACCATCAGACAGAGTGACAAAGGTCGGGTTGCGCACGGGTGCGACGGTCAGGTCGATATCGGACCGTATGAACAGCGCAAATAGCAGCGCAAAGCCAACCAGCGACCACAAGGCCGTATACAGAATCGTGCGGGGCCGCAGGATATGTTTCCAGACATTCTTGGGCGGCTCCCCTGCCCGTTCTCGGGTCTCATCGCTGAGTGCCATATAGTCGATCAGGCCGCGCGGCTTGCCGATCTTGGCCATCATGTCGTCACAGGCGTCGATACACAGCGCGCAGGTAATGCACTCCAGCTGCTGTCCATCTCGAATGTCGATCCCAACCGGGCAGACATTCACGCAGGCCATGCAGTCGATGCAGTCGCCCAATTCGGAATTGGCGGTGCGTTTACCCTTGCCGCGTGGCTCACCGCGCCATTCGCGGTACCCGACGACCAGCGTATCCTCATCCATCATCGCAGCCTGAATGCGCGGCCACGGACAGGCATAAATGCAGATCTGCTCGCGGGCGAAGCCGCCGAACAGGAACGTGGTGCCTGTCAGAATCAGAATGGTCGTATAGGCAACCGGATGGGCATTGCCGGTGACCAGATCCCGCATCAACGTGGGCGCGTCGGCGAAATAAAACACCCAGGCCCCGCCCGTTGCCAGACCGATCAGGATCCATGTCGTCCATTTCGTGACACGCAGCCGAGCCTTGCGGAAATCCAGCTTTTCCTGCCGGTGCAGCCGCAAGCGGGCGTTGCGGTCCCCTTCGATCCAGCGCTCGACTAGAATGAACAGGTCCGTCCACACCGTTTGCGGACAGGCATAGCCACACCACACGCGCCCCAGCGCCGAGGTGAACAGGAACAGTCCCAGACCGGCCATGATTAGAAGACCGGCCACGAAATAGAACTCATGCGGCCAGATTTCGATCCAGAAAAAGTAAAAACGCCGGTTCGCCAGATCCAGCAACACCGCTTGGTCCGGCAGGCTGGGGCCGCGATCCCATCTGATCCAAGGCGTCACATAGTAGATGCCCAATGTGACCGCGAGGATAATCCATTTCAGATTTCGAAACGGCCCGGACACACGCCGGGGAAAGATCGGCTCCCTAGCAGCGTAAAGACTTGGGGCGGGGTCGGAATCGCTCACGGGCTGGCTCCAGATGTGGCTGTCTTTTCGGCGTCTTGTCCCAGATCACACAAGTAGTCTCTTTGACATGGGTCAAAAGCGCATCGCACAGACACCTTTTGTCACATGCGACCAGATTGCCGCCTGAGCCACGTCACAAATGTCTTGACGGCGGGACGCAATGGCGCATCAGCCGTTACAATATGATACCCTTGAGAACCGGTTTCGCAAAACAATTCGGTCAGGCGCCCCGCACGGATATCGGCCTCAACAAAATGCCGCACAGTGACGGTTACCCCCTGCCCAGCACGTAGCCCTTCAAGCACCAGGTTTCCTGGCAGCGCAATACGCCCGGCGCTTGGACCATGCGCGACCCCTTGCCGGGCTAACCATGAAGTGGCCTCGGTCGTGCCAAGCTCTTCCAGCCAAGGTAATTGGCTAAGTTCATCCGGTGTCATCGACACCCTATCCCCCAACAGCGAAGGCGCAGCGACAATCACAATTGGGCTTTGTAAAAGCAGCTCGTCGTTCACACCGGACCAATTTCCATCGCCGTACCGGATCGCCACCTCCACACCACCCGGCCGCAGACTGACCTGTTCAGGCGAAGGGTCCAATGCCAAAGGAATGTCAGGGTATTCGGCCTGAAACGCAGGTAAGCGTGGCATCAGCCACGAAGCAGCAAAAGCGGCGGTCAACGAGATATGAACTGGACGATCCTCGGCGATGTGGGCCAGATCAGCCACGGCGTCGCCAATCGCGCCAAATCCCAGATGCAAGGCGCGGGCCAACTTTTCACCCTCGGCCGTCAATGTCATCGACTTTCCGCTGCGGTCTAACAGGGCCGTCCCCAGGTGTTTCTCTAGCGCGCGCAATTGCTGGCTGATGGCAGCGTGGCTGACATTCAACAAGGCGCCAGCTTTCACCACATTCCCCGTCTCCGCGAAGGCATGAAAAGCCTTTAGCGATGCGAGGGGAGGCATCTTCATCCAGTCCATATGTAAGCCTAGATTACATAACCAAACGCCAATTGAGTCGCATTTTCCGCGCGAAAGATCAATCTTAAACCCAGGCAAACACAACTTCAGGAGAGATCAGATGCTGTCGATCCTTGCGAAATCATTCATGGTGGCCACCCAAACAGACGAGGGCACCACGCCGCAAAACCACAAACCAAGCCCCGAGGATTATTTGTGGATGGAAGAAAAGCGCGTCACACGTTCCCGTGCGAAATGACGGGCCCTCTGGACCCCATCAGAACGGGGAACTAATCTGAGATTGTAGCACCGGCTGTTCAGGAAACGCGCGAACAGATGGAACAGCCGGTGCCTAACCTTCGGGCGGCGAACCGTCCGAAGGTATTCTTTTGCCGTTACTGACCGCCACCCAACTGGTGGACATAAGCCGTGACCGCGCGGATTTGCGCGTCGGTCAGACGGTTTTCCCAAGACGGCATCACGCCAAATCGGCTGTAGGTGACAGTTTCGGTCAAAGCCTCTTCGCTGCCGCCATAAAGCCAAATGGCATCGGTCAGGTTTGGAGCGCCTTGCGTTATATCGCCTTTGCCGTCTTCACCATGGCAAGCTGCGCAGTTGTCTGCAAAGACAACCTTGCCCGCCTGCGCCGCTGCATCATCAGTCTGCGCATTGGTCAGCGACATGACGTACTGAACCACCTGCGTGATTTCTTCATGCTCCAGAATCTCGCCAAAGGCCGGCATCTCGGAATAGCGCGCATCGTCGCTTTCTTCGTTGCGAATGCCGTAAGCAACGGTGTGCTCGATATCCTCAAGCGTCCCACCCCAAAGCCAAGCATCATCCAGCAGGTTCGGGAAGCCCGGCGCGCCCTGCGCACCCGAACCGTGGCACTGCGCACACCAGGTACGGAAAACTGCACCGCCCGAGTTCACCGCATACTGCTGCAGTTCAGGATCTTTCGAGATGTCTTCCAGCGGCGTTTCCACCAGCTTGGCATTCCACGGCGCGTTGGCCTCTTGAAACGCGACCATCTCTTCCTGGACCTCGCCGCGTGACGACCAGCCGGTCACGCCAGCCGTGGCGGATTGCACCAGCGGCCATGCCGGATACATGATTGTGTAGATCACGCCCCAGACAATAGTTGCGTAGAAGGTCCACAGCCACCAGCGTGGCATCGGGTTGTCGAATTCTTCGATGCCGTCCCAGCTGTGACCGGTTGTGTTCGGATCACCCGGCTGTTTTTCAGGGGTCTTGCTCATTTCCTCGCCTCCTCGGATTCGGCGGGTTTATCTTGATGCCGGAAGGGGATGTTGGCGGTGTCCTTGTATTCCTTGCTGGCACCGGGGCGAAAAACCCAGATCACGATGCCAACAAAGAAGATGAACAGGGCGAGCAACATCCAGCTATCCGCGAATTGTCGTAAGAGTGTATATTCTTCCATCACACCCTCCTGTTAGCGGCTTGGATCCGGGGTGAAGGTCGAGAAATCAACCAGCGTGCCCAGCATTTGCAGATAGGCGATCACCGCATCCATTTCGGTCAGGTCGGACTGACCGTCAAAGTTGCGAACGTTGATTTTGTCGCCATAGCGCTCCAGCAAACCGTCATAATCGCTGTCAGGATCAGCCTGTGCCCGGAAATCCGCCTGGGCGTTTTCCAGCATCTCAGCAGTATAGGGCGTGCCCACTGCCGCGTTGGCCTTCATGACGTCAGCGATGTACTTGCCGTCCAATTTCCGATGTTCGAGGAACCCGTATTTCGGCATCACCGATTCCGGCACCACGGATTGCGGGTCACGCATGTGATCAACATGCCATTGGTCCGAATACCGGCCACCAACACGCGCCAGATCGGGCCCGGTACGCTTGGACCCCCACTGGTGCGGGTGGTCATACATCGACTCAGCCGCCAGCGAATAGTGGCCATAGCGTTCGACCTCATCCCGCATGGGGCGGATCATCTGGCTGTGACAGGTGTAGCACCCTTCGCGGATGTAAATATCCCGGCCTGCCATTTCGAGAGGGGTGTAAGGGCGCATGCCCTCCACCTTCTCAATGGTGTTCTCCAGCCAGAACAGCGGAGCGATCTGCACGATGCCACCGATGGTTACGACCAGAAAGCTGAAGATCAGCAGGAGGGTCGCGTTGGTCTCGAGGATCTTATGTTTGTCGAGAATTGCCATTGCTCCGGCCCTCCTTATTCAGCCGGGACCGCGACGGTCAGGCTGGCCTCTTTGGCCGGCGCTTTCCGCACAGTCATCCACAGGTTGTAGCACATGATCAGCGAGCCAGCGACGAACATCACGCCGCCCAGTGCACGCACAACATACATCGGGAACTTAGCCGCCACAGTGTCAGCGAACGAGTTCACCAGGAAGCCGTTGGCATCCACTTCGCGCCACATCAGGCCTTCCATGATACCGGTGACCCACATCGACGCGGCATAGAGAACGATGCCGATCGTGGCGAGCCAGAAGTGCCAGCTGACCATCTGCAGCGAATACAGACGCTCACGCTTCCACAGGACAGGCACCAGGAAGTACAGCGCTCCAAAGGTGATCATGCCGTTCCAGCCCAGCGCGCCCGAATGCACGTGACCAATGGTCCAGTCAGTATAGTGGCTGAGGCTGTTCACAGCGCGGATCGACATCATCGGACCCTCGAACGTGGACATGCCGTAGAAGCCGACCGAGATCACCATCATGCGGATCACAGGGTCTGTACGTAGCTTGTCCCATGCGCCCGACAGGGTCATCAGGCCGTTGATCATACCACCCCACGAAGGCATCCACAGGATGATCGAGAACACCATGCCCAGAGTCGAGGCCCAGTCAGGCAGTGCGGTATAATGCAGGTGGTGCGGACCGGCCCAGATATACAGGAAGATCAGTGCCCAGAAGTGGATGATCGACAGTTTATAGCTGAACACCGGGCGCTCGGCCTGTTTCGGGATGAAGTAGTACATCATGCCCAGGAAGCCTGCAGTCAGGAAGAAGCCCACTGCGTTGTGACCGTACCACCACTGGATCATGGCATCCTGAACACCCGACCAGACGATGACCGATTTCGAACCCCAGATGCTGACCGGAAGGGTCATGTTGTTGACCAGATGCAACATCGCAACGGTGACGATAAAGGCCAGATAGAACCAGTTCGCAACATAGATGTGCGGCTCTTTCCGCTTGACGATCGTGCCAAGGTAAACCGCCAGATAGGCCACCCAAACGATGGTCAGCCACAGGTCTACATACCATTCGGGCTCGGCATATTCCTTAGACTGGGTACCACCCAAAACATAGCCGGTCGCGGCCAACACGATGAACAGCTGATAGCCCCAGAACACGAACCACGCTAGGTTGCCACCCCACAGACGTGCGGCGCTGGTGCGCTGCACCACGTAGAATGAGGTTGCGATCAAGGCGTTGCCACCAAAGGCAAAGATCACCGCTGAAGTGTGTAGCGGACGCAAACGGCCAAAGTTCAGATACCCCTGCGCCCAATCGAAATTCAGCGCCGGAAAGGCCAGCTGAAACGCGATGAATGTCCCCGCCAGGAATCCGACCACGCCCCAAAAGGCGGTTGCAATCACGCCATAGCGGATCACGCCATCCATATACTCACCCGAGCGGTCCACGAGAATATCTGGCTCATCGGTGTTTCGAAGCGTCCAGATGAACAAACCACCGGCGATCAGCATCACCAGAATCGAATGCACCTGATACGCCAAATCGCGTGCGTAATTGGACCCGATCGCGGTAAAGACCACGACCAGACCAAGCACGATCAGCTTGATGTAATTTGACATATTGCGTCCCTTTGCCATGCCCTGCGCGGTTCTTAGTTTTTCGCAAGACCTTTTTGACTGGCTGCTGTTGTGTCGAACGGCGACCAGAATTACTTTGATCTGTGTCAAGACAATACACTGATTTCTGTGACAATCGTAAACTGACAACTGGGCCATAGGGCCGCAGGCAGACAGGCTCGGACGACAAGAGGTCAAAATGGCTTACAAATCTCTTCTCACAGTGATGACGGAAACGGGCCAAAGTGGCGCATCTTTGGCGCAAATGGCCGCGCTTGCAGAAACACAGGACGCACATGCCGAGGCCCTGTGTCTGGGCGTCGATCGCAGTCAGACCGGGTATTACTACGCCGGCGCAAATGCCCTGATTCTGCAGGAGACGCTGAACCGCGCAAATGCCGAAGCCGAAGAGGTGCTGGCCTTTGCCAAAGACTACCTGGGCAAGACCGGAATCCGCTGGTCAGCGGAAAGTGGCGTTGCGCAGATTGCTGATATCGGGCGCCATGTCGCGCATCGCGCGCGATTCTCCGATCTTGTGATTTTGCCGCAACCCTACGGGCCGGATCGCGACGCCGAGGCCGAGCCCATTGTCGAGGCCGCCATGTTCGAAGGTCACGCGCCGGTTCTTGTCGTCCCGGACGATGCGACCCCGTTCGGACGACCCGGCAATATTCTGATCGGCTGGAACGAAAGCGTCGAGGCCATGCGGGCCATCCGACGCGCCCTGCCGTTTCTGATTCAGGCAGACCTGGTGCGCATCGTCGTGATTGATCCACCCCGCCACGGCCCCGACCGGTCGGACCCGGGCGGCATGCTGTCGCAAATGCTGGCCCGTCATGGGGTGAAGTGCGAGATTGATGTGCTCAGCAAAACCATGACCCGGGTATCGGACATCCTGAACCGGCATGCCGCAGACACCGAGGCAGACATGATCGTGATGGGGGCCTACGGGCATTCGCGGTTCCGCGAGGCCATATTGGGCGGCGCGACGCGTAACATGTTGGAACAGGCAGCGGTTCCGGTGTTCCTGGCGCACTAATGCAGACCTATTAAAAACCGCCCCCCCTGGGGCGGTTTTTACTTTTTCACCAGACCGATAAGGAACAACAGGATGATCGCGCCGATGGTGGCAAAGAAAATAGATGAAAAGACACCACCACCCACGGCAAAGCCCAGTGCGGGAAAAATCAAACCGGCCAGAAACGCACCTACAATACCGACAATAATATTGCCGATCAGGCCAAAGCCGCGGCCTTCCATGATCTTACCCGACAGCCACCCGGCGATCGCGCCGATGAACAGCATCGCCAGAATGCTACTGAATCCCATGACTTACTCCTGAGGTTTGCTTCACTTAACCTCAGTTAAACACGGCCAGCCGGTCCAGTCACGCCGCAAGCGTGTCAGACAAGAAAACCCCCATCCGTGTCATCACCCGCCTCTTCCATCAGGCGGCCCATATCCGGAATCGTCACGTGGCGTTTGCCTTCCAGTGTGATGACCTGATCCTTTTTCAGGGCCGAGATTTGTCGGCTGACCGTTTCCAACGTCAGGCCAAGGTAATCCGCCATCGCCTCGCGGGTCAGCGGCAAATCGAACACGATCGGCCCCGTATTTCCCTTTTGATTTATCGACGCATCGCGCCGAGCAATGATCGACAGCAGGCTGGCAATTTTTTCCCGAGCAGTCTTGCGCCCCAATACCAGCATCCACTCGCGTGCCGCATCCAATTCATCCAGCGTCATCTGAAGCAAGCGGTGCGCGATATGCGGCGTGTTATTCATCAATTCTTCGAACGGCTTTTTGCGAAAACAACACATGACCAGATCGGTTGTTGCCTGCACATCATAAGGCGCAGAATCACGGCCCGGCCGCCCGACGAAATCGCTGGGCAGCAAAAGGCCGACCATCTGAGTGCGACCATCCTCCATCGTTTGAGTCAGAGAGGCGATTCCCGACACGACAGAGCCCACAAAATTCATATGATCCCCCGACCAGATGATCGTTTGACCCGCCTCAAAGCTACGATAATATTTAATGTCCTCAAGCTCTTCCAGCTCATCCACATCACAATGGGCGCATACCGCACGATGGCGGATGGGGCAGTCTCCGCAGTTTGTATGGTCGAATTTGGTAATCGAAGTCATGCACGTTTCCACTTGATCTCGGTCAAAGCATCTAGGCGGCCCGTCCCTTAAAGCTATCGCCATGATAGTGAAACCACAATTGGCCAAGCTTGGACTATTTGACGCGAAAGTCCCGCGTTACACAAGCTATCCCACCGCCCCCCATTTCAATAACGACGTGGGGTCAAGCCTTTATGCTGACTGGATTTCCGGTCTTAAACCGGGCAGCGAAGTGTCGTTGTACATCCACGTCCCGTTCTGTCGCAGACTGTGCTGGTTCTGCGCCTGCCGCACGCAAGGGACACAAACCGACAACCCGGTGATCGCCTATGTAGACGTGCTGAAAGCTGAGTTGGACCTGCTGGCTGAACGCTTGCCCAAGGACGTCACCCTGTCGCGCCTGCATTGGGGCGGTGGCACGCCGACCTTGCTAAACCCGGATCTGATGCGGGATCTGGCCGCGCGGATTCTGGACGTGGTGCCGCTGGGCCCGAACGCCGAATTCTCGGTTGAAATCGACCCGAACGAGATTGATGAGGCCCGCCTGGACGCACTGGCCGAGGCCGGGATGAACCGGGCCTCGATCGGGGTGCAGGATTTCGATGACGAGATTCAAAAGACCATCGGGCGTATCCAAAGCTATGACGTCACCCGCAAGGCCGTGGACATGATCCGCGCCCGTGGCATCCACAGCCTGAACGCGGATATCTTGTATGGCCTGCCGCATCAGACCAAAACGCGGATGACGGAAAGCGTGCAGAAACTTCTGTCGCTTAGTCCGGATCGCGTCGCCCTTTATGGCTATGCACATGTGCCGTGGATGGCCAAGCGGCAGCAGCTGATCCCGTCAGACGCCCTGCCCACCCCCGAGCAACGTCTGGACTTGTTCGACACCGCGCGTCGTCTGTTCCTTTGGGACAACTACGCCGAGATTGGCATCGACCACTTTGCCACGCAGGATGACGGTCTGACCCACGCCTTGAAAGCGGGGCGGCTGAAGCGGAACTTTCAGGGCTACACCGACGATCAGGCCGAGGTTCTGATCGGCGTCGGTGCCAGCTCGATCTCGCGCTTTCCGCAAGGCTATGCCCAGAACGCACCCGCGACATCCGCCCATACCAAGGCGATCCGTGAAGGGCGATTCTCGACCTCGCGCGGGCATCTGTTCAAAGGGCAGGACGTTCTACGCGCCCGACTGATCGAAGCACTGATGTGCGATTTCCAGATCAACACCGCCGAGATTCTGCGCGATCACGACATCACCGGGCCTGAGCTGCAAGCCATGTATCAGGCCGCCAACGCTGCCTTTGACGGTCTATTGCAGATTACCGAGGACGGGCTTTTCATCCCACCCGAGGCCCGTCCGCTGACCCGCATGATCGCCCGCAGTTTTGATGCTTATGACCTGAGCGTAGCCGGCCACAGTTCAGCCATCTGACGCCAAAGCAGGTCAGGGCTTGACGCGACGGGTCGGTTTTTTCCACACTTGCAGGGCGGGCGGAACCCGCCCGCGCCTGAGGCAGGCCCAGTACCAGACAGTTCGCGCCGACGCATTCGCGTAAGGCTATGCCTTTCGTGCAGCCGATATGCAATTTGAAAGAGGGACAGCACCCATGCGCGTTTTCACCGTCCTCGGCCCCAGCCAATCGGGCAAAACCACTCTGGTCGAGGCCATCAGCCGCCTCGATGGCCGGTCCACCACATTCGACGTATCCGGAACCGTGCATTTGCACGGTTTTTCTTATTTAGACGAACCCTGGTGCGCCATTGATGTCGATGGCGGCGGCGACAATCTGGCCTATGTCGGCCCGGCCATGGCGATCTCGGACGCCGCCGTGGTGGTTGTACCACCCGATCCGCTGGCTGCCGTCCTGTGCGCCCCTTACCTGCGACTGGTCGAAGAGGCAGGCATTCCCTGCTTCCTGTTCATCAATCGTATGGACAATCCCAATGGCCGGATTCGTGACATCATCGCGGCGTTGCAAACCTATTGCACCCACCACATCGCCCTGCGTCAGGTGCCGATCCGCGAGGGCGACACGATCGTCGGCGCAGTCGATCTGATCTCGGAACGGGCGTGGAAATATCAAGAGGGTCAGCCCTCGGCCCTTATCGAACTGCCCCAATCGGTTGAGGACCGCGAACAAGAGGCCCGCACGGAATTGTTGGAAACCCTGTCGGATTTCGACGATAACCTGCTTGAGCAACTGATCGAGGATAAGCAACCACCCAGCGCCGAGGTTTACGATCTGGCCGCGCAGGTGCTGCAGAACCATCAATTAATACCCGCCTGCTTGGGCGCGGCCAGCCATGGAAACGGGCTGACCCGTTTGATGAAGGCCCTGCGGCACGAAGCGCCGGAATTTGACATCGCTGCCGGGCGCGACGAAGCGGCAGAAAACGCCCGCGCCATCGCCGGATTCGCGGATGTGAAGAAACATATCGGCAAGATTGTCGTTCTGCGCGGGCTGGGCGCGGGAGTGAAAGCGCATGAGAATCTGGGCGGTGAAACCGTCGGCAACCTAACCACGCTGGATGCCAAGACGCAGATTTCCGAACTGCCCGCAGGGCAGATTGGGCTGGCCGTGAAATCGGACCACCTGAACCCTGGCAACCTCTATGACAGCGCTTCGTCGACACCGCTGCCCGAATGGGCGGCCTCGCACCCTGCAGCGCATCGGCAGATCGTGTCGCCCACCCATGAACGGGACGACGTGCGTCTATCCAACGCCCTAAGCCGTCTGGTCGAAATTGACCCCGGTCTGCATCTGGAACAGGATGAGCTGAGCGGTCACGCAGTCCTCGGCTCGCAAGGCCCGCAACACATGCGTCGTGTCACCGCCAAGCTGGACGAAGATTTCGGAATTGAAATCACCGCCGACACGGTCGAAACTGCCTATCGCGAAACCATCCGCGCGCCTGTGGAACACCGTCACCGCCACCGCAAGCAATCCGGCGGGGCGGGACAGTTCGCCGATGTGGTGATTTCGGTCGCGCCGATGCCGCGCGGGTCAGGGTTCCAGTTCGAGGAGATCGTCAAGGGCGGCGCGGTGCCCAAGAACTATATCCCCTCAGTCGAACACGGAGCCAAAGATGCGCTGGCACAGGGGCCCGAAGGCTTCCCGGTGGTTGATGTGAAAGTGACCCTGAGCGATGGCAAGCACCACAATGTGGACAGTTCAGACTATGCCTTCCGCACCGCAGGCAAAAATGCCGTGCGCGAGGCACTGCCCCAAGCTAAACCGGTGGTCCTGCAACCGATTCTGAGCGCAGAAATCCATCTGCCTTCGGATTTCGTGGGTGATCTGGTTCCGACCATCAGTTCGCTGCAAGGTCAAGTTCTGGGCTTTGAAGGCAATCCCAATGCCTCGGGCTGGGAGATTTTCAACGCCCAACTGCCCGCCGTGGCCGAGGATGAGCTTCACCGAACCCTCGCCAGCGCCACACGCGGCACAGGCTGGGTCAAGCTGAGCTTTGATCACTATGAAGAGCTGCGCGGGCCTGTACCCAAATCCGCATCGCGCGAGACCGCAAACGCACAATGATATCTTCAGATCTCTTCTGACCGGTACGCCGGTCAGAAGAAACCTCGGGGCCACGCCCTTTTTTTAAGTAATCATTAGAGAGGAGCCTTAGATATGGGGTATTCAAAAACCATCCTTAGCACCGTTGCAATTGCCGGCATTCTACTCGTCAACGCGGGCGACGCATTTGCCAAAGGCAAACCCAAAGGCGCAACAGCCACTGACCCGCAGCAAATTGCGCAACTGTTTTCTGGAAAAACATCTAACTGGAGTCGTGGCAGCAAGTTTTATTGGGCTCCAAACGGAACCATGCACGGTGTTGGGAAGAATGGAGACACAATTGGTATTGGCAAGTGGTTCGTTACGAACAAGGGAAAACTGTGCAACGAAACAACCTGGTACTGGCCCGAAAACGGACAAACAAAATCGGAATTGTACGAAGAGTGTTGGGAGTTCGTAACGGCCCCGGACGGAACCATCTGGGAGCGCTACCTTCCTGAAAAATCCGACTGGTATAAGCACAAGTACGAAAAGCAGGTCAAAGGCGACACGCAAAAAAGTAAATTCAACAAGATCAAGAAAGATCTGGGCCTGTAAAGCGTAACAGGCGGGTTGGCACCCGTCCTATCCCGCAGCCGCAATCAATTCGCGGGTGTAATCCGTCTGGGCGTTCTCGAACAAATCTTCGGCCGTGCCCATCTCGACAACATCACCGTTTCGCATGACAATCACCTTGTGCGACATCGCGCGCACGACCTTCAGGTCATGGCTTATGAACAGATAGGCCAGCCCGTATTTCCGTTGCAGATTACGCAGTAGATCGACGATTTGCACCTGCACTGTCATGTCCAGCGCGCTGGTTGGTTCGTCCAACACCAGCAACTTGGGCCGCAGCACCATGGCTCGCGCAATGGCAATACGCTGACGCTGCCCGCCCGAGAATTCGTGTGGGTAACGGTCCATTGCGGCGGGGTCCAGACCAACCTCGGTCATCACCTCGGCCACCAGCTCGCGGGGGGCACGGTGTGGGTCGACCTTATGAATTGCTAACCCTTCGGCAATGATCTGCATGCAGGTCATCCGCGGGCTGAGACTGCCGAACGGGTCTTGGAACACGATCTGCATGTCTTTACGCAGCCGTCGCAACTCTCGCGTGGACCAGCGGCGTACGTCTTGTTCTCGGAAGGTGATGCCGCCCTCGGAGGCTATCAGCCGCATGATTGCCAGCGCCAATGTCGTCTTGCCCGATCCGCTTTCGCCGACAATGCCCACCGTCTCACCGGCGCGCACGCTGAGCGTGGCGTCGTTCACGGCCTTCACATGGCCCACGGTACGTTTCAGAAATCCGCGCTGGATCGGAAACCAGACTTTGAGGTGATCGGTTCTGGCAACCTCTTCGGCTTCGGCGGCAACGGGATCAGGGTGACCCGAAGGCTCAGCCCCCAGCAGTTTCCGCGTATAGGGGTGCTGTGGGTTGTTAAAAATCTCGGCGGTGGCACCGGTCTCGACGATCTCACCATCCTTCATTACGCAAACCCGATCGGCGATACGCCGCACGATACCCAGATCGTGAGTGATGAACAGCATCCCCATATTTTCGGATTTCTGCAGCTCGGCCAGCAATTCTAGGATCTGCGCCTGAATAGTCACGTCCAGCGCGGTTGTCGGCTCATCCGCGATCAGAATGTCGGGCTTATTGGCCAACGCCATGGCAATCATGACTCGCTGGCGCTGCCCACCGGACAATTGGTGCGGATAGCTGTCCAGCCGATCTTGCGGGTCACGGATACCAACTTTGGTCAGCAACTCGACAATACGCGTGCGCGCAGCATCTCCGGTTAGTCCCTGATGCAGGGCCAGCGATTCCGCCATCTGTTTTTGAATCGTGTGCAGGGGGTTCAGCGAGGTCATCGGCTCCTGAAAGATAAAGCTGATATCGTTGCCACGCACATCCATCAGCTTGTCTTGCGACGCGCCGATCATCTCGTCCCCGTCATATGTGACCGAGCCTTCGACGATCGCACTGTCGCCCAGCAGCGAAACGGTTGATAGCGCTGTGACCGACTTACCCGACCCAGATTCCCCAACCAAAGCGACGGTTTCCCCCCGATCCACGGTGAACGACACACCTTTGACCGCAGCGCTGACCTGCCCGTCCTGCTTGAACGAGACCCGGAGGTTTCTAACATCCAAAAGGCTCATGAGAACGTCTTTCTGGGATCAAACGCATCGCGTACGCCTTCAAAGATGAAGACCAGCAGCGAAAGCATGATGGCGAAGGTGAAGAACGCGGTGAAGGCCAACCACGGTGCCTGCAGGTTCTGTTTTGCCTGCAAGGTCAACTCGCCCAGTGACGGCGCTGAAGACGGCAATCCAAAGCCTAGGAAATCCAGCGAGGCCAGACCGCCGATGGTGCCGGTCACGATAAAGGGCATGAAAGTCAACGTCGCGACCATTGCGTTGGGCAGCATGTGGCGGAACATTATTGTCATGTTGCCCACACCCAGCGCCCGCGCGGCACGGACATATTCCAGGTTGCGCGCCCGCAGGAATTCGGCCCGCACAACGCCCACCAATCCGGTCCAACTGAACAGGATCATCAGCGCCACAAGCAGCCAGAAACTTCGGCCCAGAATGGCAAACATGATGATAATGACGTAGAGCGATGGGGTGGCCGACCAGATCTCGATAATCCGTTGGAACACCAGGTCAAGCCAGCCGCCAAAGAACCCCTGAATGGCCCCAGCAAAGATGCCGATCAGGCTGGCCACGCCAGTCACCATCAGCGTGAAAAGGATAGACAGCCGGAAGCCGTATATCACCCGTGCCAACACATCGCGCTTGGTGTCATCGGTACCCAGCAGATTCTGACCGTTAGGCGGCAGCGGCGCGGCACCGGGACGATCCACGCTGGTGTTGAAGGAATAGGGGATCAGCGGCCAGATCGCCCAGCCTTTTTCATAACCTTCAGCCTGAAACGTACCGGCCTTAATCTCATCAATGATGCCTTCAGGATCGTCGAAACATTCCTCAAGACCACCGCTGTCGATCAGGCACTGCACCTCGGGGTCACGATAGATCGCTTCGGTCTGGAAATCGCCACCGAACTCGGTTTCCGCATAAAAGTTGAAGATCGGCGTATAGAACTCACCCCGGTATTTCACGAGGATCGGCTTGTCGTTCGCGATGAACTCCGCAAACAGGGACAGGCCGAAGAGCACCGAAAAAATGATCAGCGACCAAAAGGCTCGCCCATTGCGGCGGAAGTTGCGCCAGCGGCGCTGGTTGAGAGGGGAGAGTGCCATTTACCCCTCCCGCTTTTCGAAATCGATGCGCGGGTCGACCAGCACATACATCAGGTCGCTGACGATACCGACGACAAGGCCCATCAAGCCAAAGATGAAAAGCGTGCCGAAGATCACCGGGTAATCGCGCGCCACCGCCGCCTCGAACCCCAGACGGCCCAGACCGTCCAGTGAGAAGATCGTCTCGATGATGATCGAGCTTCCGAAGAAGACGCCGATGAACACCGCCGGAAAGCCTGCGATCACGATCAGCATGGCGTTGCGGAATACATGGCCATAAAGTACCTTGCCCTCGCTCAGGCCCTTGGCGCGGGCGGTCATCACGTATTGTTTTTTGATCTCATCCAGAAACGAGTTCTTGGTCAGCAGGGTCAGCGTCGCAAAGGCCGAAATCGTCAAGGCAATGACGGGCAAGGTGATGTGCCAGAAATAGTCGAAGATCTTGCCAAGCAAGCTGAGGCTGTCCCAATTGTCGGAGGTCAGCCCCCGCAGAGGGAATATCTGCCAGTAAGAGCCACCTGCGAACAAGACCAGCAGCAGGATCGCAAACAGGAAACCGGGGATAGCATAGGCTACAATGATGGTTCCGCTGGTCCAGGTATCGAACCGCGATCCGTCCTTGACGGCCTTGCGAATGCCCAACGGGATCGAGACCAGATAGGCAATCAGCGTCGACCACAGGCCCAGCGAGATCGAGACTGGCATCTTTTCTAAAACCAGATCAGTAACGCTGATCGAACGGAAATAACTCTCGCCGAAATCCAGCGTCAGATAGTTGCCCATCATGGTCAGGAACCGCTCGACCGGAGGCTTGTCGAAGCCAAATTCTTTCTCTAGCTCTTCGATAAACTCTGGCGGCAGGCCACGCGCGCCAACATAGCGGTCGTTGGCGCCACCGGTTTGCTGCTCGATATCGCTACCGCCACCGGCGATGCCTTCAAATACGTCACCGCCCCCTTCCATCTGGGCGATGATCTGTTCAATCGGACCGCCGGGGACGAACTGAACCAGCGTGAAGTTGACGATCATGATCCCAAGCAGGGTTGGGATGACCAGCAACAGGCGTCTTAGAATATATGCTCCCATGGGGGCGAATTACCTCAAGGCGCCTGACGATTTCAACTCGGCTTCTTTCGCGGCGTTGATCCACCACAGGTCTTCGACGCCCAACGCATAGGGTGGCAAGTTTTCGGGGTATTCATACATGTCCCAATAGGCGACCCAGTACTTGCCCAGATACCACGTCGGTACCATGATCCGCTTGGCCCGCAGAACACGGTCCAGCGCGCGGACATTGGCAAAAAGCTCTTCGCTTTCGGTGGCGGCGACGATGTTGTCGATCAACGGCTCAATATCAGGGCCATGCGCGCCCGATGGGTTGAACACGGAATATGATGCCGCCTCGGTCCCGAACTGCTGGTACAGGCCAGTCGATGGCTGCAGAGATGTAGGATAGCCGCCGACGATCATGTCGAAATCCCGATCCCGGCGGCGCAGAGTGAACTGGGCATTGTCGACGCGGTTGTAGTTCGCGTCGATCCCCATGGCACGCAGGTTGTCGACAAAGGGTTGAATAATGCGGTCCAGCGTGGGCTGGTCCGACAGGAATTCGATCGACAGAACCTCTCCCTTGTCGTTCCGGCGAATGCCATCATCGCCGACCAGCCAACCGGCCTCGTCCAGCAGCTTCATCGCAGCGCGCAGATTGCGGCGGTCATTCTGACGTGCGGGGCGGGATTCGTGGGCGCTTATGGGTTCTTCTGTCAGAACCGCCGGATCGACGGCATCTCCGAGGGCTTGCAGCACCTCAAGCTCGCGCCCTTCGGGCAGGCCTGTGGCCTCAAGATGCGTGCCTTCCCAGAACGAGCTGCGTTGCTGAAACAGGCCGTATTGCAAGCTTTCATTGGTCCATTCGAAGTTATAGCCCAGCTGCACGGCCTCACGGACACGGGGGTCCTGAAACTGCGGACGATCTAGGTTCATGATGAAACCCGAGGCTGCGGGCACATCCCCGTCCTTAAGTTCGGCCCGGATTACGTTGCCATTGGCAATGGCCGGAAAATCATAAGCCGTGGCCCAGCTTTTCGAGTTGTTTTCTTGCCGCAGGGTGAAAGTGCCCGCTTTGAACCCCTCCATCGCGGCGATCGAGTCGCTGAAATACTCGATCCGGATGGTGTCATAGTTGTTGCGGCCGACATTTACATTGATGTCATCACCCCAATAGTCGGGGTTGCGCTTGTAGACGATGCGCCGGTTGATGTCGTAGCTGTCCAGCAAATAAGGCGCGGACCCAATCCCCGGCACCAGGCGCGACTTGTCCAGACGCCGATTTTCCGGATCGGCTTCGAACCAGGCTTTGGAAAACACCGGAGTACCGCCAACCTGAGAGATCAACGCCCGGCGCGGGATGTCCGGCGCGAAATAGAATTTGACCCTGTGCTCATCCAGTGCCTCAGCGCGAGGGATTCGCTTGCGCACGGCGTCCGCATAAGACTTAAGTCCCTGATCCAGCAACAAGTTGTGGGAAAACACCACATCCCCGGCAGTCACAGGGCTACCGTCCGAGAACCGCGCCTCGGGCCGCATATTGAAGATCACCCAATCCTGGCTTTCCGGGTATTCCAGGCTTTCGGCCAAGAGACCGTAATAGGATGCAGGTTCATCATAAGACGGAACCAGCAGGGATTCGTATTGATCCGCGGATCGTGCACCGGCACGGCCTTGACGTGTGAACGGGTTGAAACTGTCAAAGGTACCCTGCGCAGCGTAAGATAGCTCTCCGCCCCGCGGCGCCTCTGGATTCACATAGTCGAAATGGGCAAAGCCTTCGGGGTATTTCAGATCACCGAATTCCGAGAATCCGTGGCTTTTGATGATCTTTTCTTCGGCAATCAGCTGTGTTGCCGCCAGCAAGACCAGAAGGCCGCCCATCATCAAAGCATGTATCGAGCCCCTGAAATCCAATACGCGCGCCTGTACGGAAACTTTGTCGGATCTCATATTGCTCATCCCCTGCTTCGCCTTTGTCTTTAATCTTATACGCGCCAGCTAAATGACCAGCACTGTCAGGTTCAAGTTTAGAATGCGTGAACACTTTGTGAAGTTTTTCTTAGGCAAAAAAAAGCCGCTGCGCGAGGCAGCGGCTTTGAAAATCTTGCAGTTGATCAAAGGATCAGTTGCCGATTGTCTGCAGATATGCGATCAGATCGGCGCGCTCCTGCGGTTTTTTCAGACCGGCAAAGCTCATGGAAGTACCCGAGATATAAGCACTTGGGCGCTCGAGAAACGCGTCCAGCGCTTCGGGTGTCCAATTGCCACCATGCGCCTGCATCGAGGCCGAGTAGCCAGTGAAGCCTTTGGCCGATGCAACCGGACGATCCACAACTGCATACAGGTACGGGCCAGTGCCGTTTGCGCCATCTTCCAGCTTGTGGCAGGCGGTACACTTACGGAACACCCTGGCGCCCTTTTCCGGGTCAGCAGCGGCCAGCATGTCTTCGAATACCACTTCTTCACCGTCGGCGCTTTCGCCCGAGCTTTCAGTTTCAATGATATAAGAGGCCGTCTCGCCATGGCCATCCGCATGGTAAAGCACTTCGGCGCCCCATTTGGCCAGAAGCAGCACCAAGAAGGTGCCAAACAGGCCTGCTGCGGCCTTGGTAACTGTCATCGTGTCGAACATTGATCGCGTGTCCATTTCAGCTGTCTGCGGGGTGTCTAAGGCTTCCCCTTGCAAGAGGCAAGGTATAGACACCGCGACTAAACGCCCAATTCACCAACTTGTTGCATGGAATCGTCCAAATGAGCAATCGTATCGCATTTCAGGGAGAACCAGGCGCCTATAGCCATGAGGCCTGCCGCAATGCACGCCCCGATATGGAGGCCCTGCCCTGTCGTACTTTCGAAGATGTGATCGAATCGGTTCGGTCCGGCGAGGCGGATCTGGCGATGCTACCGGTCGAAAACACCACCTATGGCCGGGTGGCAGATATTCACCGCCTGCTGCCCCATAGCGGGTTGCGCATCATTGATGAGGCCTTCGTGCGCGTGCATATCAATCTTTTGGCGATCCCCGGTGCGACGCTTGAGGATGTCACCGAGGCGCATTCGCATCTGGTTCTGCTGCCGCAATGCGCAGGTTTTCTGAAACAACACAACATTCGCGGTCGTGTCAGCCCCGACAATGCGCGCGCCGCGCGTGAGGTTTCGGAACAGGGCGATCTGCATTCTGCGGCTCTTGCCAGTGAGCTGGCGGGTGAAATCTACGGGCTGAACGTGCTGGCGCGGCACATCGAAGATCAGGATAACAACACCACGCGATTCCTGGTGATGTCGCGGCAGGCTGACATGTCTCGGCGCGGCCCGCACGGCATGATCACCAGCTTCGTGTTTCAGGTGCGCAACATTCCCGCGGCGCTTTATAAAGCGATGGGCGGCTTTGCCACTAACGGCATCAACATGACCAAGCTGGAAAGCTACATGGTCGACGGTTCCTTCACCGCGACCCAGTTCTATGCCGATATCGTGGGGCACCCTGACGACCGCAACGTGCAGCTGGCCATGGAAGAGCTGGAGCATTTCACCACCAACGTCGAAGTGCTGGGCGTCTACCCCGCAGCGCATCCGCGCGGGTAAAGACACGGTTTCACCCGACTGTGTAGGCTTTGCACACAGCCCCTTCGTGCGATCTGTAATCGACGAACCCCATGGCAGCGTAATAGGCTAGGCCCTCCGCGTTTCTTGCCCCAATGGTGGCGTCGATGGCGGGAAGGCCCTGCGCGTTCGCGACCTTCAATGTCGCCTGAAACAGGGCCCGTCCAACACCGAAACGTGCAGCCGAGGGTCGAATATGGGTGCCGATGATCCCCCAGCCGATCTGTACCCCATAAGGATTGTCTGCAACCGCCTGCTTCATGGATTGAAACCCTAGTATGCGGGCTTCGCGGATTGCCACGACACATATCAGCTGTTCCGGGTGCCCAACATAATGTGCGGCTACAAATTCCGGATCGCTCGGTCTGGTGCGTTTTCCTGCAGCCGTAATTTCCTGCAACACGTCCGAAATGCCTTCGACATCGTCCAAACCGGCCTGTCGGATGATCAGATTGTCCATTGTTGCCCTCTGTTAGGAACCGTGCCGATGACGCTCTTCCATCTCGCGGGCGAACCCGCTGAGCCGCAGTTGAAATTGCCGGCGGAACCGCGACTGCCCCAGCCTTAGCGATTGCAGCAATAGACGAGCAGGCAGAGATTTCGCGGCCAGCGACATCTCAACGCTCAGGCGGGTGCGGCGCTGCGACAGGGCCAGAAATTCAACCGTTGTTACTCCATTCATGCCCTTGCTTGCGGCCTGAAACTGCATCATGGCCGGAGGGTCACACTCGGCCATCTCTATCGCAACATGGCGGGGCTTGCCGCGCAGATTGAACTCGGTTTCCCACTGCGTACCGGGCACAACGCCCATGTGGCCCGACATGCGTCGCACTTCGATCCCACGGCGCATCGCCATGCGTTCGAACCGCTCAAAATCTGCGACCATTTCGAAAACCGCGTTGATCGGGGCTTCGATGTCTTCGCGTGCCGTAAACTGCATAGTGGTTCGTGGGTCTCTTTGTCTGTGGGTCTAGTATTTTGTCAGTCCAGCGTATCCGCAAGCCAGTTTTGCAGAAGAAAATGCGCAATTGCCCCCTTGCGTGCAGGCAGCAGAACCGGATGTTCCCCGGCAAACGCCTGCATCATCTCGGGCTTGCTGACCCACATCGCGTCTTCGATTTCCACTGGATCGATGGTGATCTGGCGCGACAGCGCCTCACCCGCACAGCCAAACATCAGCGAGGCCGGGAACGGCCAGGGTTGGCTGGACAGGTAGCTGACCGGTCCGACAGGCACACCTGCCTCTTCCATCACCTCGCGCCGCACAGCAGCCTCAAGCGTTTCCCCCGGCTCAACAAAACCGGCCAACAAGGAATACATCCCCTCGGGCCAGCCCGGAGACCGCCCCATCAGAACCGAATCCCCGTGGGTAATCAGCATGATGACCACCGGATCGGTGCGCGGAAAATGCTGCCCGCCGCATTCCAGGCAACTACGCTGCCACCCGGCCTGCGATACCTGGCTAGGGGCACCGCAACGTGCGCAAAACCGATGTGTTTCGTGCCAGCCGATGACGGCCTTTGCCGCCGCCGCCAGTTCTGCATCGCGGGCAGACAAACGGGTCATGATCCGGCGCAGCTCGGCAAAGACGTGGCCTTGCGGCAGGTCCGGGTGCTGCTGTTCCGACGGATCAACGAAAGCGCCGACTTGCGACAGGTCCAACCCCTCGGGCGACCAGTCAGAGATATCCAGCGCAAAGACCGGATCCCCTTCCGACAAGCCCAGAAACACGGGTTCTTCAATACTGCCGCCCGGGCCGTTTTCAACCAACCGGTGAGTCATGGGAATCAGCCCAAGCCGGTCTAAACTCTCTCCCTGTACCAGCGGTTTGCCGCGCCAAAGCAACAAACAGGTCGCTTGCGGATGGGTTCGCGCCCGTGTCAATCGGGTGAAATCGCTCCGAATATGCGCCGCGCGATCCAGCCCCGAGCTGCCAAATGTCACAAGTTCCGCGTGTTTCATAGGAAATCCCTTGGGTCGTCGGCATAGGGCTGCCACGGCTGCCACTGTGTTGCAATGGCAATTCCTACCCCCCGAAAACCTGAGGCCGCCAATTGATCGCAGGCAAGTCTTACAAGTTGCATTTACTATACCTTTTCGGGAAAATGCCTAACAAATAACCGTCAGAAGTAGAAATTTGACACATCCCTCTCCTCCGCCCCGCGCGTCACTGAAGATACGGGTTCTGGCAACATCCGATTTGCACATGAACCTTTGCGGTTTCGATTATTATTCTGACACGCCCGATCACACGATAGGCTTTACACGCACCGCCAGCCTGATCCGCGCGGCCCGAGAAGAGGCCGAAGCGCAAGGTGCTCTGGTGCTACTGTTCGACAACGGAGATTCGCTGCAAGGCACCCCGCTGGGGGATTGGGCGGTCGAGCCTGAAAACGCACCGCATATCCTGATGCAGGCTTTTGCCGATCTGGGTTATGACGCCATTGGGCTGGGAAACCACGATTTCGGCTTTGGGCTGCAAACGCTGGATCGCGTGATTGCAGACGCTCGATGTCCGGTGATTTGCAGCAATGCGCACCGGCAAGACGCCGAAACCACCTGGCAAAATCATGCAATCCTGACACGAACGGCTTATTGCGGCAACCAGCCGGTTACATTGAAAATCGGCGTGTTCTCTGTCCTGCCACCGCAAACGGTTAAGTGGGAGGGCCATCGGCTGCAAGGCAGGGTCGTGATGGATGATATCCTGACATGCGCCAGGCAAAAAGTTTGGGATCTAAAGGCTTTGGGCTGTGACCTGATCCTCGCACTTGCGCATACAGGAGTAGGGCCAGCCGAACCGGACCCCTACTTGGAGAACGCGATCATCCCTCTGACCGGAATTGAAGGCATAGACGCCTTGATTGCCGGGCATTCGCATCTGACGCTGCCCGGTAGTGCGCATGATAGCACTGAACACGTCGACGCAAACCTTGGGTTGGTCCAGGGCAAACCTGTGGTCATGCCCGGTGCGTTCGGGGCATATCTAGGGCTGATCGACCTGCCCCTGGACAGAGCGGAAAACGGCGGTTGGACAGTGCAGGATCACCGCGTCATCCTGCGGTCGGTGTGCCCCTCAAAACCCGGCAACTCACCAAAATCTATCGAAGAAGACCCGAATTTGGCGACCCTTTTCGCTATGGGGCATTCGGAAACCCGACGGCGCACAGCGCAACCCGTTGGTCAGACCGATCAGCATCTGCACAGCTATTTCAGCTTTTGTGCCCCGGATCGGGGTCTAGTTCTGACCACAGCGGCCCAGGCGGCAGCCCTGCGACCCTATCTGCAGGACATGCCCTTTGCGGATTTACCGGTTCTGTCCGCAACCGCTCCTTCAAAATTCGGAGGGCGTGCCGGTCCGCGGTTTTTCACTGATGTTGCGCCTGGTCAGGTATGCCTGCGCCATGTCAGCGATATGTATGCGTTTCCCAATGAGCTGCAGGCGGTGGTCGTGGCCGGAGAGCAAATCCGCGACTGGCTGGAAATGTCTGCAGGTGTATTCAACCAGATCATATCGGGACAACAGACCACACTGGTAGATCTCAACCGTGCGGGACACAATTTCGATATTATACAGGGCCTTACCTACAAACTCGATCTCTCACAACCGTCTCGTTTTGATGCCAGCGGCCGCCTGATCGACCCCGAAAATCGGCGCATTCGGAACATCTGCTTCAATGGCCATCCGCTAGCCGCCGATCAACGGTTCGTCGTTGCGCTGAACAATTACCGCGCCAATGGCGGCGGCCATTTTCCCTTTGTCGATCGCGTCGAGCCCATCAAACTTCCGGTTTTGCCAATCCAGCGCGTCCTGCGGGACTATCTGTCAGGCGCATTGCCGCAAGATCCCCTGGAGCACCTGCCCTATCCCTTTAAATTTGCACCGTTGCAGGGCGCGACTACGCTGCTGCGAACCAGCCCCAAGGCGTGGGCTCACATTGCCGAGCTTGAGAAATACGATCCTCACGTAGTCGGAGAAGACGATGAGGGCTTTTTGCTGATCCGTTTGACGCTCTGACGGGTTGTGTTTCCTGCGTCCGTTGCCTATATCAAACCCCGAGAGGTTGGCGCGGGCGAGCGCCTCGCCAACCTGGTCAGGTCCGGAAGGAAGCAGCCACAACGAGCCCCGCTTGGGTCGATGTCCAACCTCTCACTTCAACTTTCCCACTTTGAAATGTTGCGAAAAGGTCTAGGCGATCAATCGTGGCCAGACGGCTGCGCTGCGTCGGGCAAAGGCGCCGATATGTCCAACCTTGGAAAGGCCGAACTCGGCCGGAGACAGCAAATGACGGCGCGCGTTGGGACCATACAGATCGGCCAGCCGCCAAACCGCATTCTTTGGCACCAGGTCGTCATCCTCAAAAGTAAACAGGTCTACGGGTGTGTCTGACTGCGCCCAGCGGGCCTCGGGCAAGGTCACGCCAATTTCGGGAAGATAGTTACGTGGCGTGGTGCACCAGCGACGCCACTGCCAATAGACACTGGCAGGCAGGTCCGCCCCGAATCCCAAAGCCTTGCCCGGCAAATATCCCAGCGCTTGTACGGACAAAGGCGCATGTCCGTACCAGAACAGCAAAGCCAGAGCCCGATAGGGCCAGGGATGGTCCGATACGGTTACAGGTCCGGCACAGACACAGATCATGCGGTCGATCTGTTCAATATCCGGCTGAATCGGCCCAAGCATCCCGCCAACGGAATGGCCGATGCTCCAGTGCTGTGCGTCGGGATAGCGCCGACGCATCTCGGACCGAGCCGCAGGCATGTCGATTAATGCCCAATCCGCCATCGTGGCTTGTGCTGATTTCAAAGGTCCGCTTAGTGAGTGACCGAAATCGCGGTAATCATAGGTTAGACAAGCCATGCCGCGTTCCGCAGCCAGCCAGCGTGCGAAATGCTGGTAATAGTCGCGCGGCACTCCGGTAGCGCTGTGGATGACCACCGCAACCTGAGGCTCGGCCACCGGCTGATACAGCCGGGCCGACAGTTGGGTAGAACCCGAAGGAAACCGAAGATCCTCGGTCAGAACGGCTTGTGCGGTGTCCAACATAGCGCCCCCAATCTGAACTGATTAGTTCACCATCCAAACGCCATCGTTTCCCGTCTCGAGTCAATCCCGTTTCACCATTACCAAACGTCCACCTTGCCCCGAAAAAAGGCCGCTTGACTCAGGTCACTCCAACCCGCTAGCGATTGGGTGATGGTTCTCGTCCCCGATCGCGGGGCGGGATGAAAAGGGAACACGGTGCGGTCCTGCCCGGGAAACCGGAACGGACCAAGGCCGCGACTGCCCCCGCAACTGTAAGCGGTGAGCAATGCCGAAACGCCACTGGCCGCAAGGCTGGGAAGGTCGGCAAAGCAACGACCCGCAAGTCAGGAGACCTGCCATCAAACCAAAACCGAAACTCGGACGGGGTGTCCGGGCAGGTCGTCAGCGCGCTGTCATACCTGATCCATGCCCCCGTCCCACGCGCGGAGGGCGCAAGATGATCTGGAAGACGAAGACACACCAATTCACTGCAACGGTCTGCCAACGCACCGGGAAAACCTGTCCGGCACTGGCGCAAATGGCACGTGCCGTCGTTCAGGCGATGGACGCTGCGGTTCCTGCGACCACGCCAGATTTTGAATTCGACGGCAGCAGTGAACTGGCCTTTTGCGCGCAAGGTTGCAGCGCTCGGTTCCGTGCGCAGAAGGACCTGATCCGGGTCTTTTGCGGAACCGGAAATGATGCATCACTGGATTCGCTGGACGATTACGCGGATATGATGTTCGGCCCTGACGTGATCATGCGCCCGGCAGGCATGCTGACCACTCCACCCTGCGCGATGCTAGAAGTCACAGCAATTCCGTCCGATCCAGTGGCACAGACGGAACGGCAGTTGGCGCTCTGATCTAGCCGCTCGTCTGTGGAAAGGTGGCCCATTCAATCTGACCGCTGGTCTCGACGGCGCAGGGCCGCACCTCACGTAGTCGGCTCAACGCCGTCTCGGGATCTTCGCCATGTTCGACCATAAGGCGCAGGACAATCATCCCGGACCGCCCGCAACCGCCCCGGCAATGCACCAACACCCGCCCGCTGTTGGACAAAATGCGTGTAGCCGCTGTGCTGACCTTGGTCCATACAGCGTCAATCATAGGCGACGGCGCACCAAAATCCGCAATTGGCAAATGCACCCATTCGATATTGCGCGCACGTAGGTCGCCACCAAAACTGCCTGCACCCTCTTGCAGCATTTCAACCTCTGTGGTCATCGAGATCACGAGATCCGGCTGCCAATCGCGAATGATGCCCAAGTCCCGAGCATATTCGCCCCCCCGACCTGGTAGCGGCGATAAAGCAACGGTGCCATTTCCCACTGATACAGCGATAATTGCTAACTGATTCATGGTTGGCCCCCTTCAAACATTGCTTGTAGGGCGCGCAATCTGCCATGCAAACCGAAATTCACCCAAGCCTGCTGTGGACGCGGGCGGCGGGGGTCTCTACGCTGCATCGGAACCCGAATCCGACAGAGCAGACATGAACGACACGCCCAGCCCCGCCTATCAGGTTCTCGCCCGTAAATACCGCCCGGAAACCTTTGCCGACCTCGTTGGTCAGGACGCAATGGTGCGTACGCTGAAAAACGCGTTCGAAGCCGACCGGATCGCGCAGGCCTTCATCATGACCGGCATTCGCGGCACCGGGAAAACCACCACGGCGCGGATCATCGCCAAAGGTATGAACTGCATCGGCCCCGATGGCGAAGGCAAGCCAACGACCGAACCCTGTGGTCAATGTGAACACTGCGTGGCCATCATGGAAGGCCGCCACGTTGACGTGATGGAGATGGACGCCGCAAGCCGAACCGGCGTGAACGATATCCGCGAGATCATCGACAGTGTCCGCTATCGTGCCGCCAGTGCACGCTACAAGATATACATCATCGACGAGGTCCACATGCTGTCGACCAGCGCGTTCAACGCGCTACTCAAGACGCTTGAGGAACCACCCGAGCATGTGAAATTCATCTTTGCCACCACCGAGATTCGCAAGGTGCCTGTCACGGTTCTGTCGCGCTGTCAGCGGTTCGACCTGCGCCGGATTGAGCCCGAAGACATGATTGGCCTGCTCAACAAGATCGCGGCTGCGGAAAACGCGCAGATAGCCGATGACGCGCTGGCGCTGATCACCCGTGCGGCTGAAGGCTCGGCCCGGGATGCGACCTCGCTTCTGGATCAGGCAATCTCGCACGGGGCGGGCGAAACCAGTGCCGATCAGGTCCGCGCGATGCTTGGCCTGGCCGATCGCGGGCGGGTGCTAGACCTGATGGACATGATCCTGCGCGGTGACGCCGCGAGCGCGCTGACCGAGTTGGGCGGGCAATATGCCGAAGGTGCCGACCCGCTGGCCGTGCTGCGCGATCTGGCCGAGATCACCCATTGGGTCTCCGTTGTCAAAATCACGCCGGACGCCGCCGACGACCCCACCGTATCCCCGGACGAACGGGCACGCGGTCAACAGATGGCCGAAGCCCTGCCGATGCGCGTTCTGACTCGGATGTGGCAGATGTTGCTAAAAGCGCTCGAAGAAGTATCCGCAGCACCAAATGCTATGATGGCCGCCGAGATGGCGGTGATCCGCCTGACCCATGTGGCCGATCTGCCCAGCCCGGAAGAGCTGATCAAACGCCTGCAAGACACGCCTCCGCCACCAAACGGTGGACCGGGCGGCGGGCTACCGGCACCATCGCATGCCGCTGTTCAGGCGCAGGCGCCGGTGGCGTCTTCTTACGCAGCACCGGCCCATGGCGGGGGCAGCGCTCCCAGCGCAGCGTTGGCGCAGGATGTGCAGGCCGCACTGGCGCGCTATCCGACCTTCGACCACGTGGTCGAGTTGATCCGCGCAAATCGCGACGGTGTACTGCTAGACGAGGTCAAACGGTCTTTGCGGCTGGTGGCATACCAACCCGGGCGCATCGAGTTTCAGCCGACCGAGCGTGCCTCGGCCCAACTGCCACAACGTCTGGGCACTGCGTTGCAACGCTGGACCGGCAACCGTTGGGCCGTCACGGTCGTCAACGAAGGCGGCGGCGAGACGATCTATGAAAAGGAAAACGCAGCTGAGGAAGCGCTGATAGCCGAAGCCAAGGAGCACCCGCTGGTGAAGGCCGTATTGGCACAGTTCCCCAAGGCGCGGATCAAGAACATCGAAACTCCGGAACAACGTGCGGCCAAGGTCGAAACCGAGGCCCTGCCCGAAGTCGAAGACGAATGGGACCCATTCGAGGAAGATTGAGCCACATCGAGACACGGGACACTGGACCCCTCCCGCGCCCGCCACGGGCCATCGGCTAATGCCGACCGCCCTAAGCGAGCTTGGGCCCGGCAGGCGGGAGCAACCTCGCCCCTTGTGCCGCGCGGGTACCGCCCGTATTTAGGCGACAAACGCGATACACAGGAGAATACCGATGCTCAAAGGACTCGGCGGTCTGGGCGACATGGCCAAGATGATGAAATCCGCGCAGGATTTGCAGACCAAAATGACGGATATGCAGGAAGAGCTGAACACAATCATGGTTGTCGGTGAATCCGGTGCCGGGCTGGTCAAGGCCACCGCCACAGCAAAAGGTGAGCTGAAAGGTCTGGACATCGATCCGTCGATCTTCAACGGCGACGACAAGGAAGTGGTCGAGGATCTGATCCTGGCCGCTATCAAGGACGCGCAGACCAAAGCTGCTGAGCGCGCGCAGGCCGAGATGGCGAAGCTGACCGAAAGCATGGGCCTTCCCGCAGACATCAAGCTACCGTTCTGATACACCCTCCTGACGGAACATCGGCCGGGCGTCCCTGCCCGGCCCATTTGCAGGAGCATACCCGGTGAGTTCGAACAGCGATATCGACAACCTGATCGATCTGATGGCCAAGCTGCCGGGCCTCGGTCCTCGCTCGGCCCGTCGCGCGGTGTTGCACCTGATCCGCAAACGCGCCCTGCTGCTGACGCCCCTGTCGGACGCCATGCAGCAAGTGGCCATCACCGCCCGCGAATGCCTGAACTGCGGCAATGTGGGCACCACCGATATCTGTGGCATCTGCGACAGCGAGGCCCGTGCCACCGGTGAACTGTGCGTGGTCGAAGACGTTGCCGACCTCTGGGCGATGGAACGCGCAGGCGTGTTCAAAGGCCGCTATCACGTTCTGGGCGGCACGTTGTCGGCGCTGGACGGAGTTGGGCCGGACGAACTGCGCATCCCCCGCCTTAAAGACCGCGTGACAGCCGAAGGGATCACCGAAATCATCCTCGCCCTGAATGCCACCGTCGACGGCCAGACCACCGCCCATTACATCGCCGATCAGTTGGAGGGTCAGGTCCGTCTGACCTCACTAGCGCAAGGCGTGCCGATTGGCGGAGAGCTTGACTATCTGGATGACGGGACGATCACGGCTGCGCTAAGAGCCCGAAAAGAGCTCTGAGTACCGCTATACCACGGCAACCAGAACACTTTTACCTGTTCCAGTTTCACACCGGACTCTGCCCAATTTGTCAGGTGTAAGCACCCGACGAATAGGTCAATTCATAGGAGTGGCTGTAAATCTCAAAGACAATGCCAAACGGGTCTTCAACGTAGACCATACGGTATGGTTTCTCTCCGGGGTAATAGTATCGGATCGGCATCCGTTGTTTGCCACCTGCAGAGACGATTTTTTCTACCAAGCCTTCGACATCTGGGTCCTGGACGCAAAAATGGAACGTGCCATTCTGGCGAAAGTCGATGTTGTTTTCCGGCACGTAATTCCCGTGAAACTCGAAAAGCTCAAATCCAATTCGATCAGCGGTCGCGAGATGCGCAATACGCAGTTTTTTCCATTCCGGGCCAAACACATCAGTGCACATGACACCGATATCCGTTTCATCCTCTATCACGTCCGTTGGCGGCATGATTATGTAGAAACCAAGGACCTCGGAGTAGAACTTTACAGCCTCGTCAACGTTTGGGACGGACAATCCGATGTGAGAGAATGTTCTTGGATGTTGCGGCATGACTCGCTCCTTAGATTATGGAGCGAAAACTATTGTGCCACGGTCGAGTTTCAAGCGCCTGGTCGGCGAGGCATAGCCGGGTTCCGCCGAACACATAGGTCTTCTTTCACGGTCTCATCAGCCGAGATTGGCCTTTGCCTCTTGAACGCGACGTGTACTATGGCTGTAACCTTATCCATTTGATATTGGGAATAGTAATGAAACGCCTTATTGCCCTTACGCTTGCCGCCTTTACAGCCACCGCCGCGTTTTCGCAGGAACTGATCGATAAAGGCTTTGTTGAGGGCTGGAACATCATGATGGACCCTGCACTTGGCAATGGGTGCTTGATCCAGACAATCTATCAGGACCTCTCGGTGGTGCGTATCGGCTATGACGCGCTGGACAATCGCGGGTATTTCGCCGTCTACAACAAGGCGTGGGGCGATATCGAACAGGGTAAGAGCTACCCCATTCGGTTCGAGCTGGACGGCAAAAGCTTTGACGCCACCGCCATCGGCTTCAATCAGCGCGACGTGCCGGGCGCGACGGTATTTTTCACCGACCGCAGTTTCGTCAACGCTATTGCGCAGAACAAGACCATGACCGTCTACAACCCGGCTGGTGAGGTGGTGATGGCGATTGATCTCAAGGGCACCGCCAAAGCGCTGGACTATGCCCGCGACTGCCAGAACCGGAAGCTCTAACGAATCGGATCGAACAGCGCGTCTTTGGCTGTGCAATCGCGGATCACGTCGCGGCCACAGGGCACCGGTTCAAGGTCGTGCGACAGGCACAGGCGAACCTCTTCGATATAGCCCTGTTTGCAGGTGATTGTGATCATGTCCGGCTGCAACCCGGAATTGACCTTCAAAAACGCCTCCTCGACCACCGAGGCGGGCAGCTTGACCGACGTCTCCAACTGGCGAAACACTTGCGGACGTTCGACACCGTCATAAGCCTGCCGTGACAGCGCAAAATAATCGGGCGCGGACAGCCCCGAGCAGGTGCCGTGTTTCTTCCACTGATGCCACGCCAAACCGGATGATCCCTGAATATCCGCCATTTCGCGGGTCATACGGCGCGTTGGCGGTGCCTCAGCCGTACGGCAAAACGCGGGCCAGCCCTGATGATATTGCGGCCATAGCCCGTGCAAAATCCATCCGTGATCATGGCGCGCATCGCATTGGTCCGACCCGCGTGCATCGCCTTCACGCGCGCACCAGTTGGGTGACCAGCTCAGCGACAGAACGTAATAGTCGAACTCACCGGCTTTCTCCCCGTCCGCCAGTGCAGCGACTGCGCTAAAGACCCACAAAATCACCCAGCGCATTCGCCTCTTCCCTTCTTGCCTTGCCGCGACTATATAGGCCCCAAGTTCCCCGACAACGGAAACCTGCCCCAAAGCTTAGGGGCCGCCGAATTCCGGCGACGGGACAGATGTATTTATAGGAGACGGGCTGATGGCAAAACCGCTTATGGCCAAGGCAACAGCCGTATGGCTGGTGGACAACACCACGATCAGCTTCAAGCAGATCGCGGATTTCGTAGGGATGCACGAGCTTGAGGTGCAGGGCATTGCCGATGGCGATGTGGCCGCTGGCGTCAAAGGGTTCGACCCGATTGCCAACAACCAGCTGACGCAGGAAGAGATCGACTCGGCGCAGAACAACCCGCTGCACAAGTTGAAACTCAAGTTCAACCCGTCCGCCGCTGGTGAAGAAAAGCGCCGTGGCCCGCGTTATACCCCGCTGTCCAAGCGTCAGGACCGTCCGAACTCGATCCTGTGGCTGGTCAAGTTCCACCCGGAACTCAGCGACGGTCAAATCGCCAAGCTGGTGGGCACCACCAAGCCGACTATCCAGTCGATCCGCGAGCGCACCCATTGGAATATCGCTAACATGCAGCCGATCGACCCGGTTGCCCTGGGCCTGTGTAAACAGTCCGAGCTGGACGCGATCGTCCAGAAGGCTGCAGCCAAGAAAGCCGCTGAAGGCGGCGTCATGAGCGATGACGAGCGCCGCAAGCTGGTCTCGACCGAACAGTCGCTGGAAATGGACGCCGCACCGAAGATCCCGACCGCCATCGAAGGTCTGGAAACCTTCTCGTTGTCTGACGAGCCTGTGGAAGAGAAAGAAGAAGAGCCGATCATCGACGCCGACAGCTTCTTCAACCTGCCCAAAGGCGGGGCTGAGGACGAAGACGAAGACGATCTGCGCCCCTAACACTCAGATAGCCCCGGTCCGAACAGGCCGGGGCTTTTTCCCGCAGGGATTTCATGCTGACTATCCTGTCCAAGATCTTTGGCCCACACCGTGCCGTATCTATCTATGCCTTTCTGAAGACATGGGGTTTGTTGGTGGTTGCAATCGTTGGCACCATATCGATTGCAACCGCATTGCTAGTGTTCAATGACAACGGCGCGCACGAACACGACTCGTACCTGACTGTTTCGGTTCTGTCGGCAACGCCCGTGAACGGGGATCTGAAGAACGGCGTCATCGCCTCGGTCCAGTTGCCCGATGGCTCTGCCACGTCCATTAACGAAGCCAAAGAGCATATCGCCCGAACCGTCGGCACCACAGCCTGTGTCGAAAAACGTGTATACGTGGACAGCGGAGAGGCACGGTATCGGTTCAAACAGCCGAGCCTCTGCGAAGCCAACCAATAAGCAAAACCGCCCGGAGTTACCTCCGGGCGGTTTTTCCTTCAGATAATCTGAAACAGAATACCGGCAATGATCGCACCGGTGATGCCAAGCCCCAGATAGGTGGCAAAAACCCGCGGCTTGACCAGCGACCATACCGCAGCCATTGCCGGGATCGAGCTGACTGCACCGGCGATCATGAACGACATGGCGGCACCCGCGCTCATCCCCTGTTCGGTAAGCCCTGCAAGCAGCGGCGGCGCGACGTAAGAGTTCAGATAGGCAGGCATCCCGACCAGCGCCGCAATCACGATGGGTACGATACCTTCTCCGCCCACCACACGGGCAATCAGATCGGCGGGGACATAGCTGACCAGCAGCGCCTCAAGAACATAGGCCAGTGCCAGCCATTTCAACAGAAACAGCGCGTTGTGAACAAATTCCGACCGAAACCGCTGACGACGCTCGGCTACCTGCCAAAACCGCCAAACCGGTTTTTCATCCTGGTTCGAGCTACAAGCGCTGCATCCGGCCGGTTTGTATTCACGCAGCGGTTGAGCAAAAGCGCCAGAACGCATCAGACCGCGCACAACGAAGCCGCCGAACAACCCAAGCGCCACTGCCGCAACTGCCTTGCCGATGGCAAAGGGCCATCCCAATGCGCCTGCTGTGATAAGCAAAGTCGGTGGGTCAATCAGCGGAGAGCTGAGCCAGAATGCCATCACCGCAGACAGCGGCGCACCCAATGCCAGCAACCCGGCAATAAACGGAATGACCTCGCAGGAACAGAATGGCGCCAGCCCGCCAAACATGGCGGCCAGCAGGATCATCCGCGTCTCGCGCCCTTCAAAGGCGCGCGCCACCATCACCTCAGCACCGGTCGCCTTGAGGTAAGACAGCAACAGCACAGCAAACAAGATGTACTGCCCGGTGTGAATCAGCGCTTTGCCCGCGAAGGTCACGACTTCACCCCAATTACCGGGGTCCAGAACAGCCACGGCGGCCAGGATCGCGACGATCAAAGCCCATGGGGTTTTGATCAGGTCAAGCGCCTTTACAGACACTTTGGGGTTTTGCGTCAGCTCAGCCATCGTTCGCGGCCTTTCCCACTTCGTCAGCGCAGCATTCAGCAAGAATGAACTGCGCCAGGTTTCTCAATTCGTCATAGCAGGCACGGTTGATCGTGCTGCGCCCAACCTTTTCCTGTTCAACGACACCGCCCGCGGCCAGAAACCGAAGGTGATGCGCAAGGGTCGACGGGGCGATTCCCGTCCGCTCCTGAATTTCACCAACCGTCAGACCGGCTTGTCCGGCCCGGACCAGTGTTTTCAGAACCTTCAACCGGGCCTCAGAGCCCATGGCCGAAAACCCTGCAGCAGCGGCTTCCCACATATTCGAACCTCCATTAAACTAGATTTCTAGTTATTTAGGTCAATTGAAGCTGGCGGTCAACCACAGCGGCTTAGGAATTATCGGAAAAGTTATAAGTCCAGATTGCTCATCCTTTAGGTCCACCCTATAAGACCTCATGGCAATATCAGTCGACACATTCTTTCTTGAGCTAAACGGGCAAGGCACGCTGCAGGCGCAGATCCAGCAGATGATTGCCGAAGGCATTCTGTCCGGCAGGTTTCATGTGGGGGAAAAACTGCCCTCATCACGCAAACTGGCCGCCCATCTGGGTGTCAGCCGGATCACGGTGACGCTGGCCTATACCGAGCTGCTGGCCAATGATTATCTGACGGCAAAGGGGCGTTCGGGCTATTTCGTTTCGCAAAACGCGCCGGTGCCACCGAAATACACGCCTCTTCAGCGTGGTACAGAAAATGTCGATTGGGATGCGGCGCTAGCCCGAAAGTTTTCAGGCGGGGATATGCTGTCAAAACCTCGGGACTGGCGCAGCTATCGCTATCCGTTCATTTACGGGCAAGCGGATCGTAGGCTATTTGACCATGCCAATTGGCGCCTTTGCGCTGTGCGCGCGTTGGGGCACAAGGATTTCGAATCCCTTACTACTGATTACGTAGATCAGGACGATCCGCTGCTGGTCGAATTTATCGCCCGTCACACCCTGCCCCGTCGCGGCATCGCCGCCCGCCCCGAAGAAATTCTGATCACCATGGGCGCACAGAACGCACTGTGGCTGGCCTCTCGCATCTTGCTGACACACAATCGCACCGCAGTGATCGAGGACCCGTGCTATTATTCCCTGCGCAGCCTGTTAGAGCATTGGGATTGCGACGTGACTCCGATACCCGTCGACCGTGACGGACTGCCCCCTGATGCGCTGCCCGAAGCCACGGATGTCATCTTCACCACCCCCAGCCACCAAAGCCCGACCACAGCAACGATGCCCGTTGACCGCAGGCACAAACTACTTGAACGCGCGCGTGATTTGGATGCGATGGTGGTCGAGGACGACTATGAATTCGAGATGGCCTTTCTGGGCGCGCCCTCACCGGCGTTGAAGTCGATGGACCGCGATGGCCGTGTGATCTATGTCGGCAGCTTCTCAAAATCGCTGTTTCCGGGGTTGCGCCTTGGATACATGGTCGGCTCGGAACCTTTCATCCGCGAGGCGCGGGCGCTGCGCTCATTGGTGTTGCGCCACCCGCCGGGGCATATCCAACGTACCGCCGCCTATTTCCTGTCGCTGGGCCACTACGACGCGCAGATTCGGCGTATGTCCAAGGCACTGGCAAACAGGCGCGCAATACTGGACAAAGCGATTGACGAACACGGGCTGACCGTCGCCGGGCGTGGCATCATGGGCGGTTCGTCCCTTTGGATGTCAGCGCCGGACCATGTGGATACCGCCCAACTGGCTAGCTCATTGCAAGGCCAGAGCGTCCATATTGAACCCGGCGCGCCATTCTTTTCAGGACAGGATCAGCCGAAGAACTACTACCGCATCGGCTATTCCTCGATCCGACAGGATCGCATTGAACCGGGCGTGAAGCTGATCGCGGATGCCATTCGCGCCAGCTAGAAGCGCGCTGGACCTATTCCGCAAATCCATCTGGCCCTAACGCAGCTCTGCCCCATAGGTCAAAACCGTATCCAAAGGCGGGGCACCGGGTCCGGCCATTCCACACATGCGCGGAGATCATTCACATGAAAATGACGACTGAAGAGGCTTTTGTTAAGGTCCTGCAGATGCACGGGATCGAACATGCGTTCGGAATCATCGGATCGGCGATGATGCCGATCTCGGATCTGTTCCCGAAAGCAGGGATCATGTTCTGGGACTGCGCCCACGAAGGTTCGGGCGGTATGATGGCAGACGGCTACACTCGCGCCACCGGCAAGATGTCGATGATGATCGCGCAGAACGGCCCCGGCATCACCAACTTTGTGACCGCCGTGAAAACCGCTTACTGGAACCACACACCGGTTCTGCTGGTCACCCCGCAGGCGGCCAACAAGACCATCGGTCAGGGCGGCTTCCAGGAGATGGAGCAGATGCGCATGTTCGCGGACTGCGTTGCCTACCAGGAAGAAGTACGTGATCCGTCGCGTGTTGCCGAGGTTCTGAACCGCGTGATCATGAACGCCAAGCGCGCCAGCGCTCCGGCTCAGCTGAACATCCCGCGTGACATGTGGACCCAGGTGGTCGACATCGAGCTGCCCAAGATCGTTGATTTCGAACGTCCTTCGGGCGGTGAAGATGCGGTTGCCGCAGCTGCCGAGATGCTGTCGAACGCAAAAAACCCTGTCATCCTGAACGGCGCTGGCGTTGTTCTGGCCGAAGGCGGCATCGAAGCCTCGAAAGCCTTGGCCGAGCGTCTGGACGCCCCGGTCTGCGTTGGCTACCAGCACAACGACGCCTTCCCCGGTTCGCACCCGCTGTTTGCTGGCCCTCTGGGCTATAACGGTTCGAAGGCCGGTATGGAGCTGATCAGCGAAGCTGACGTGGTTCTGGCCCTCGGCACTCGTCTGAACCCGTTCTCGACTCTGCCCGGTTACGGTATCAACTACTGGCCCGCAGATGCGAAAATCATTCAGGTCGACATCAACCCTGACCGTATCGGCCTGACCAAAGACGTCAGCGTCGGCATCATCGGTGACGCGGCCAAGGTTGCCAACGGCATCCTGTCGCAACTGTCCGACACAGCCGGTGACGAAGGCCGTCAGGAGCGTAAGGACCGCATCGCTCAGAAGAAATCGGCTTGGGCGCAGGAACTGACCTCGATGACCCACGAGGACGACGATCCGGGCACCACCTGGAACGAGCGTGCACGTGCCGCCAAGCCTGACTGGATGAGCCCCCGCATGGCATGGCGCGCCATTCAGGCCGCACTGCCGAAAGAGGCGATCATCTCGTCCGACATCGGCAACAACTGCGCCATCGGCAACGCGTACCCTGCGTTCGAAGAAGGCCGCAAGTACCTGGCTCCTGGCCTGTTCGGCCCCTGTGGCTACGGCCTGCCCGCCATCGTTGGTGCGAAAATCGGTCAGCCTGACGTTCCGGTTGTCGGCTTTGCCGGTGACGGTGCCTTCGGTATCGCAGTGAACGAACTGACAGCGATCGGCCGCGAAGAATGGCCCGCCGTAACTCAGATCGTTTTCCGCAACTACCAGTGGGGCGCGGAAAAGCGTAACTCGACCCTGTGGTTCGACGACAACTTCGTCGGCACCGAGCTGGACACCAAAGTGTCCTATGCCGGTATCGCACAAGCTTGTGGTCTGAAGGGTGTGGTTGCCCGCACTCAGGAAGAGCTGACTGCGGTGCTGAACCAAGCGATCGAAGACCAGAAGAACGGCATTACCACCCTGATCGAAGCCCTGATCAACCAGGAATTGGGTGAGCCCTTCCGTCGCGACGCCATGAAAAAGCCGGTTGCCGTTGCTGGCGTCGAAGCTGGTGACATGACACCGCAAGCCGGGGCCTGATCGCTGTGAAGCCCCTGCGTCAAATACTTGGGGCTGCGACCAGTTCCAAAAAGATCATCGCCCTTGCTGAGGGCGATGATCCACGTGTTGTAGAAGGCGCGCTGAAAGCGCGTGCCGAAAATGCGGCCGATATCATCCTTGTGGGCGATCACGCCAAAGTCACCGCCTTGCTGGCGGAAAATGGCGGATCGGATGTGGACGGGATCACCATCCACGACCCCGCAACATCCCCCCACACGGATCGGTTCGCCACGGCCTATTATGAACTGCGCAAACACAAGGGCATGACGCCCGAGAATGCGCAGAAACTGATCAAGAGCCGCCTGAACTATGCCGCGATGCTGGTCCATCTAGGACTGGCCGACGGAACCGTGGGCGGAGCTGTTGAAACCACCTCGGACACTGTGCGCGCCGCGTTGCAGATTATCGGCAAAGCGCCAAGCGCCCATATGGTGTCCAGCTTCTTTTTGATGATCTATGACCGCGACCACCACGCGGTTCAGGGTGTTCACATCTTTGCCGATTGTGGTCTGGTTGTTGATCCCGACGAAAGGGAACTGGCCGAGATCGCGCAGGCCTCTGCCGCCTCGTACCACGCACTGACCGGCCAGGAGCCCCGTGTTGCCATGCTGTCCTTTTCCACCAGCGGCAGCGCCAACCACCCCAAAGTTTCCAAAGTGGTCGAGGCCACCCGGATCGCTAAGGCGGCAAGCCCGCATCTGCTGATCGACGGCGAGCTGCAGTTCGACGCCGCCTATGTTCCCGAAGTCGCCAGAAAAAAGGCCAAGGATTCACCATTGGAAGGGCAAGCCAATGTGTTTGTTTTCCCGAATCTCGATGCCGGGAACCTTGGCTACAAGATCGCGCAGCGCATTGGCGGTGCCGAGGCTGTCGGACCGGTTCTTCAAGGTCTGGCGAAACCGGCAAATGACCTGTCGCGCGGCTGTTCAGCTGATGATGTGCTGCACATGATCGCCGTGACAGCCGTTCAGGCCCAGCATGCCGATGCCGAGCCTGAAACGTGTTGATCCGTCGCATGCATAACCTCGGCGGCACACCCGCCGATGACGCCCAAGCGTCAAGAAGGACTGCCAAATAGATGCTGGCCATGACCCAGATTTCAAACCTTGTCGGTGCGGAAGCCACCCAGAAGGCCCGGACTCTGTTCCCGGGCATTCTGGTAGCCGTCATCGTTGCTGTGTCCGCCAAATTTCTGTCCGAGCATTACGCGACGCCAGCCATGCTGATGGCGCTGCTTTTGGGCATCGCGCTCAGCTTTCTGGGGGAAGAGGGTAAAACCGTCCCCGGCATCGGCTTTGCCGCAAAATCGCTGCTGCGTCTGGGTGTGGCGCTGTTGGGCGTTCGGGTGTCGATGACGCTGATGATGGGGTTGGGCTGGGACCTGATCGCGCTGGTCGTGGGCGGGGTTCTGGCAACAATCGGCTTTGGCCTTCTGGTTGCCCGATTCTTTGGCCATAAATGGCGCTTTGCCTTTCTGACCGCCGGTTCTGTCGCGATCTGCGGGGCATCTGCGGCAATGGCCATCAGCGCCATCCTGCCCAAGGATGAACGGTCCGAGGAACGGCTGATCTTTACCGTTCTGGGCGTCACCGTTTTGTCGACCATTGCAATGATCGCTTATCCGATCCTGGTGCGCATGCTGGGCATGAGCGAGGTCGCCGGCGGTGTGTTCCTGGGTGGTACGATCCACGATGTGGCACAGGTGGTCGGCGCGGGCTTTTCGATCTCGGAACAGACCGGAGATACCGCGACACTGGTGAAACTTATCCGTGTGGCTATGTTGGCCCCGGTGGTTCTGGTCGCCTCGCTGATCATTCGCGGCGTCGCTGAAATGGACGAGACCGGCAAGCGGCCCCCGATCCTTCCCGGCTTTGTTCTGGGCTTTCTGGTTCTGGCCGCCGCCAGCTCTTTCGGCCTGATCCCGCCCTTCATCACCGAACTGCTCAGCCAAACATCGCGATGGCTGCTGCTGATCGCCATCGCGGCGGTGGGTATGAAGACAAACTTGAAACAAATCCTGTCGGTCGGCGGCGCTGCCATCGCCCTGATCGTCTTGGAAACTCTATTTATCGCAGGGATTATCCTAGCCGGAATAACTTTCCTGACCTGATCCGCCCCGACAGAAGGACGCCAGATGACCATCCAGCAACCGAAGATTGACACCAGCCCAAAAGTTTCTGACGAGGTTCGGCGGACAACATGTTACATGTGCGCCTGCCGCTGTGGCATCAACGTTCACATGAAAGACGGCAAGGTCGCCTATATCGAAGGCAACCGCGACCATCCGGTGAACAAGGGTGTTCTGTGCGCCAAGGGCAGCGCCGGGATCATGCAGGTCAACGCACCCTCGCGGCTGCGCAAGCCGCTGCGCCGGGTTGGTCCGCGTGGTTCGGGTGAGTTTCGCGAGATTGAATGGGATGAGGCGATCAGCACCGCCGTCGGCTGGCTGAACGAGCTGCACGAGACCGCGCCGCAAAAGCTGGCCTTCTTCACCGGTCGCGACCAGAGCCAGAGCTTCACCAGCTTTTGGGCGCAGAACTTCGGCACCCCGAATTATGCGGCGCATGGCGGGTTCTGCTCGGTCAACATGGCGGCAGGCGGCATCTACACCATGGGCGGCGCGTTCTGGGAATTCGGCCAACCCGACTGGGATCACACCAAGCTGTTCATGCTGTTCGGCGTGGCCGAAGACCACGACAGCAACCCGATCAAGATGGGCATCGGCAAGATCAAGGCGCGTGGTGCACGGGTGATTGGGGTGAACCCAATCCGTTCTGGCTATAACGCGGTGGCCGATGACTGGGTTGGAATTACCCCCGGCACCGATGGTCTGTTCATCCTGTCGCTGATCCACGTGCTGATGAAGGCAGGCAAGATCGACCTCGATTACCTCAGCCGCTACACCAACGCGCCGGTTCTGGTGAATGCCGCAGAAGGCCCGGAAAAAGGCCTGTTCCTGCGCGACGCCGATGGCAAACCACTGGTGATCGACCGCACCACCGGCGAGCCAACCGCTTTTGACAAGCCGGGCGTGCGCCCTGATCTGTCGGCGACCTACGAACAGGATGGCGTCACCCACCGCCCGGTCTTCCACCTGATGGCGGAAAAATACCTCAGCGACGACAACGCGCCCGAGGCCGTAGCCGAACGCTGTGGCATCCCGGCCAGCCGCATTCGCGCCATCGCAGCGGAAATCGCCCGCGTCGCCTTTGACGAGGCGATTGAGCTGGATCATGAGTGGACCGATTTCCGGGGTGAGAAGCACAGCAAGATGATCGGTCGTCCGGTCAGCTTCCATTCGATGCGCGGTGTCTCGGCCCATGCCAACGGGTTCCAGACCTGCCGCGCGCTGCACGTGCTGCAAATCCTGCTGGGCACGGTCGAGGTGCCCGGTGGTTTCCGCTTCAAACCGCCTTATCCCAAACCGGTCGAGGCACACCCGACACCGCATGGCGACCGCCGTCCGGGCCGCCCGCTGAACGGTCCACATCTGGGCTTTCCGCGCGGTCCCGACGATCTGCTTCTGGACGATGACGGCAGCCCCATTCGCATCGACAAGGCGTTCACCTGGGAAAACCCGATGTCGGCCCACGGGCTGATGCATATGGTGATTTCGAACGCGGCCGCCGGTGATCCCTATAAGATCGACACGCTGTTCATGTACATGGCGAACATGTCGTGGAACTCGTCCATGAACACCAAAGGTGTGATGGAAATGCTGACCGCCAAGGACGATGACGGCAATTACGTCATTCCGAACATCATTTATTCCGATGCCTATTCCTCGGAAATGGTCGCCTATGCCGATCTGGTCCTGCCCGACACCACCTATCTGGAACGGCACGACTGTATCTCGCTGCTGGACCGTCCAATCTGCGAGGCTGACGCCGCCGCCGATGCGATCCGCTGGCCGGTGATCGAACCCGACCGCGATGTGCGTGGGTTCCAGTCGGTGCTGATCGAGCTAGCCAACCGCATGAACCTGCCCGGCTTCACCAACGAAGATGGCAGCGCCAAGTGGAAGGACTATGCCGATTATATCGTCAACCACGAACGCCGCCCGGGCATTGGCCCGCTGGCCGGGTTCCGTGGGGCCGAAGGCGACAAGGAAGGCCGTGGTGAGGTCAACCCGGAACAGCTGAACCGCTATATCGAAAACGGCGGCTTTTATGTCGCGCATATCCCCGAAGGCGCGGATTACTACAAACCGTGGAATACGGCCTATCAGGACTGGGCCGTCGGCATGGGCATCTATGACAGCCCTCAACCCTATCTGTTCCAGCTTTACTCAGAACCGATGCGCAAATTCCAACTGGCGGCCGAAGGTCACGGCGAGAGGCAACCTCCCGAGCATCTGCGCCAGCGCATCAAGGACACGATGGACCCGCTGCCGATCTGGTACGAGACCGATCAACAGGGCAACGAAGGCTTCACCGTCAACGCCCTGACCCAACGCCCGATGGCCATGTATCACAGCTGGGGAACCCAGAACGCCTGGCTGCGCCAGTTGCATGGGCGCAACCCGCTTTATGTGCCGACCAAGCTGATGCGCGAACACGGGCTGCAGGACGGCGACTGGGCCAAGGTCAGCTCGCCACACGGAGCCATCACGGTGCCGGTCATGGAAATGGCCGCGCTGAATGAAAACACCGTCTGGACCTGGAACGCCATCGGCAAGCGCAAAGGTGCCTGGGCCCTGCAAGAGGACGCGCCCGAGGCCACCAAGGGCTTCCTGCTGAACCACCTGATCCACGAACTGCTACCCTCGAAAGGCGACGGCATGCGGTGGGCGAATTCCGATCCCATTACCGGTCAGGCTGCCTGGTTCGATCTGAAAGTGAAGATCGAAAAGGCAGAAGCGCCAATCGATGCGGAAAGCCAGCCCGAATTCAAACCCATCAATTCACCAGTCGGCACCGGCCCGAAAGATCTGGCTTGGAAGGTAGGCAAATGACCCAACTCCCCCAATCCACCGAACGTAAGATGGGTCTGGTTATCGACCTGGACACCTGTGTTGGCTGTCATGCCTGCGTGATTTCCTGCAAAGGCTGGAACACCGAAAACTATGGCGCACCGCTGTCAGATCAGGACGCCTATGGCGCCAACCCGTCGGGCACCTTCTTGAACCGTGTTCATTCCTACGAAGTGACCCCGGCCGAAGGTCACGCGCAGCTGATTCACTTCCCTAAATCCTGCCTGCATTGCGAAGACGCGCCCTGTGTCACCGTCTGCCCCACCGGGGCCAGCTACAAGCGGGTCGAGGACGGCATCGTTCTGGTCAATGAAAGCGACTGCATCGGCTGTGGCCTTTGCGCGTGGTCCTGCCCCTATGGCGCGCGCGAGTTGGATCAAGCCGAAGGCGTGATGAAGAAATGCACCCTGTGCGTCGACCGAATCTATAACGAGAACCTGCACGAGGTGGATCGCATCCCCTCCTGCGTGCGCACCTGCCCCGCCGGGGCCCGCCACTTCGGTGATCTGGGTGATCCCGACAGCGATGTCAGCAAACTGGTGGCCGAGCGCGAGGGCATGGACCTGATGCCCGAAATGGGCACCAAACCCGTCAACAAATACCTGCCGCCCCGGCCCAAGGACCAGATCGAGGACCAGATCGACATTCTGGCCCCGCTGCTGGCCCCTGTCGCCGAAGAGCCCAAAGGGTTCCTTGGCTGGCTCGACAAAACTCTGGAGAAGCTCTGATGCATCCCGCACCTTCCGTCATCGTCTTCACCACCCTCTCGGGCCTGGGTTTTGGTCTGCTGTTCTTTCTGGGTCTCGGTTTGCCCGTCGTCACCGGCTGGGTCGCCTTTGCGCTCTTTGCCATTGGCTTTGGCCTTTCTGTAGCTGGTTTGCTGGCTTCGACCTTCCACCTGGGCCATCCCGAGCGGGCCTGGAAAGCCTTCACGCAATGGAAATCCAGCTGGCTCAGCCGCGAAGGCTGGTGCGCGGTCATCGCCCTGATCCTGATGGGGCTTTACGCCATCGGCGCAGTGTTTTTTGGCCAACGCTGGGGTGTACTGGGCATTCTCGGCGCCTTGTTCTCGCTCGCGACCGTTTTCACCACGTCAATGATCTACACGCAGCTCAAAACCATCCCGCGCTGGAATATGAATCTGACACCTGCCATGTTCCTCAGCTTCAGCCTTGCGGGCGGGGCCCTTCTGGCAGGTCAACTCGCTGTCGCAATACCGTTGTTGTTGATCGCTGGTGCGGTGCAACTGATGTACTGGCGGCAAGGGGATAAGGCATTCGCACAATCGGGCACCGATCTGGGCAGCGCCACAGGCCTGGGCGCGCGTGGTTCGGTCCGCGCGTTCGAGCCGCCGCATACCGGCACTAACTATCTGCTGCGCGAATTCGTCCACGTGGTCGGGCGCAAACATGCCGAAAAGCTGCGGATCATCTCGTTCACGCTGGCCTTTTTCGTGCCGCTCATCCTGCTGATGTTGCCCTTCCATCACATATTGGCACTGCTTGCCGTCCTGTCGCATCTGGCAGGCGTCGCAATTTCCCGATGGCTTTTCTTCGCACAAGCCGAACACGTCGTCGGTTTGTATTACGGAAAACGATAAAAAAGGGGGCTCTTAGCCCCCTTTTTTTTTCATGTTGGTCAATTCAACTTTCAAGACGTGCCGCTAACCGGATGCAGGCACCCGGCTAAGCCTGACTTAAATCAGACCGGCATGCGCCATTGCGGCGTCGATGGCAGCCTTGGTGCTGTCTTCCAGCGGTGTCAGGGGCGAACGGACCTCTTCGCTGCACAGACCCAGCTTGCCCAGCGCATATTTTGCACCAACCAGACCCGGCTCGATAAAAATCGCCTCGTGCAGCGGCATCAGGCGGTCCTGATACTCCAGAGCTTTGGCATAGTCGCCTGCCAGTGTTGCCTGCTGGAACTCGGCGCACAGCTTCGGTGCAACGTTCGCCGTGACCGAGATGCAGCCGACACCGCCATGCGCATTAAAGCCCAACGCGGTGGCGTCCTCGCCGGACAGCTGACAGAATTCTGGTCCGCAAGCAGCGCGCTGCTGACTGACCCGCGCCAGATCGCCGGTGGCATCCTTGACGCCGACGATACGTGGCAGTTTGGCCAGTTCGGCCATTGTAGCCGGGGTCATGTCGACGATCGACCGACCGGGGATGTTGTAGATAATGATCGGAATATCCGCGCAATCATGCAGTGCACGGAAATGCGCCACCAGCCCCTTTTGGGTCGGCTTGTTGTAATACGGCGTCACTACCAATGCGGCATCTGCGCCGATCCGTTCCGCGAATCGCACAAAGCGGATCGCCTCAACCGTATTGTTCGACCCCGCGCCCGCGATGACTGGAACACGACCGGCAGCTGCTTTGACCACCTCTTCCACGACGGTTTCGTGCTCTTCATGGCTGAGCGTCGGACTTTCGCCGGTGGTGCCCACGGGAACCAGCCCGCTCGAGCCTTCCTGAATCTGCCACTCCACCAAGTGTTTGAGCGTCTTCAGGTCCAACTCGCCGTTTGAAAACGGTGTGACGAGGGCTGGCATTGAGCCTTTGAACATGACACGCTCCTTAAGGTGCAGTTAGTGTTTTTTGTGCCTAAGAATCGTCACAATCATGGCGATGTGAGTTGATACCGTCGGCACAAGGTTTATCCTGAATGGCTCTATCCTTGGTTGGTTGGGAAATGCAAGGCATGACACGCGTTCTGGCGCTTTTGGTAGCAATGATTCTTGGATCAATCGGGCAAGCGCAGGCCGATTCCGTCGGCGATCTGCGCGCCGGAATGAATGAGATGCGCAAGGGCGACTGGAATGCCGCCTTGCGGGTTTCGGGGAATCGGGGGTCGGTCAGCCGTGATATCATCGTTTGGCACTGGCTGCGCGAAGGCTTTGGTAGCTCCGGCGATGTTCTGGTGTTTCTGGAACGCCGACCGGATTGGCCAGGCCTGGCCTGGCTTCGTCGGAAAAGCGAGCCGGTCTTTACCGGGGCTGACCCCGACCGGGTATTGAAATTCTACGCTGACATACCGCCTCAAACCGCCGAAGGGGCACTGAACTATGCCGTGGCCCTGATGGCCAAGGGGCGCGAAGGCGATGCCGAGGCTGATCTGGTTGCCGCGTGGCGAACCATGCCGATGGGCAAAGGTTTGCAAAAGAATTACCTGGAAAATTTCAGCAAGCTGCTGAAACCGCACCATGCGGCGCGGCTGGACCGGATGCTGTGGGACAACCACTTGGTCAGTGCGGGGCAGATGCTGCCCTTGGTCAGCGCCGATCAGCGTAAGCTGGCCGAGGCGCGGATCGCCCTGCAAAAGCGCCAGCCCGGCGTCGATGGCAAGGTTGCCGCGGTTCCAAAATCCCTGGCCGATGCGCCGGGGTTGGCCTTTGATCGGTTCGTCTGGCGCGACAGGAAAGAACTGGACGACAGCGCGATTGACCTGATGCTGGCGCGCTCGACCGGGCCTGATGCGCTGGGAGAGCCCGACAAATGGGCCGAGGGCCGCCGCCGGCTGGCGCGGCTTGAGATGCGCAACGGCGATGTGAACCGCGCCTATCAGATCGCCGCCAACCATCACATGACACCGGAAATGGGCTATGCCTATGCGGATCTAGAATGGCTGGCCGGGTTCTTAGCCCTGCGCAAGCTGAACGATCCGGCTACTGCGGTACGACATTTCCAGAATTTTTCGGGCGCGGTGCAGTCCCCGATCTCAAAAGGGCGCGGCGGATATTGGCTGGGCCGGGCCTATGGCGCGCAAGGGGATGCCGACAAAGCCTATGAGGCATACGCAATGGGCGCGGATTACCAGACCTCGTTTTATGGCCTGTTGGCAGCGGAACGCATCGGGCGGCCGTTTGATAGTGAACTGGCCAACCCGCGTCGCGCACCGCATTGGAAACAGGCTGAATTCGCCGATTCCAGCGTGTTAGAGGCCGGGCTGCTGTTGCTGCGTGCAGGCGAAGACAACCTATCAGAACGCTTCCTCACCCATCTGGTAGAAGAACTGGATCAGGTCCAGGCCACGCAACTGGGCGATCTGGTGATCGAATTGAAAGAACCGCATCTGGCCGTGATGATCGCGAAACGGGCGGCGAAAACCGGTGTCGTTCTGCCAGCGGCCTATTACCCGGTGCATCCGGTCGCAGATATGGGCCTGCCTATGGCCAAAGAAATGACACTGGCAATCGCCCGTCGCGAAAGCGAGTTCGACCCGGTGGTGATCAGTGGCGCGGGCGCGCGCGGGTTGATGCAGGTGATGCCCGCTACGGCGCAGCTGGTGGCCAAGGAACTGGGAATTCTCAGCGGTCACAAGACAGTCAAACTGACCTCGGACTGGAAGTACAACGCCAAGCTGGGAGCCAACTACCTGTCCGGTCTGGCAGAGGATTTCAACGGCAATGTGGTGATGATGGCCGCGGGCTATAATGCCGGGCCGCGCCGTCCGATTTCGTGGATGGATCGGTATGGTGACCCCCGTGCCGGTGAGATCGACGTGGTCGACTGGATCGAGATGATTCCGTTCAGCGAGACGCGTAATTACGTGATGCGGGTGGCGGAAAGCCTGCCGGTCTACCGCGCGCGCTTGGGCGAGCCCGCACTGCCGATCCCCTTCTCGCAGGAGCTAGTCGGTTCAACCCTGGCGGCGTTCGCGCCATAGAGTGAACAGGCCCGCCGCCACGACCAGGGCTGCGCCCAGAACGACCTCTGGCCGCAGCATTTCACCGAACACCGTGATGCCCAAAATCGCGCTCCAGACCAGATGGAAATAGGCAAAGGGCTGCACAGCGCTGGCCTCGGCCATTTCATAACACTTGATCAGCAGCCAGTGACCCAAGACGCCGCTGACGCACAGTACTGCCATCCACGCCCAGTCCGGGCGGGCCATAGGTTCCCAGAACCACATGCCGACTAACGTCATTGCCACAGCCCCGGCGATGCCAGTCCAGAAGAAACTGGTAGCCGCGCTGTCCTGACGGGCAACATAGCGGGTCAGCAATCCGTAGACTGCGAACATCAGCGCTGAAATCAGCGGGACAATGGCCCAGGGATTGAACACGCCCCTGCCCGGTTGCAGGATGATCAGAACCCCGATGCAGCCTACGCCAATAGCCATCCAGCGCCGCCAACCAACCTTTTCACCCAGAACGGGACCGCTGAGCGCGGCGACGAGCAGCGGATAGCAGATGAACACCGCCATCGAGTCGATCAGACCCAGAACCGTGAAGGCAAATACCGCAACGCAGATCTCGGCCGCCAACAAGACGCCGCGAAACACCTGCAAGCCCAGCTGGTTGGTCTGCGTCGCGGCCTTTAACCCTCCGGGTGCGCGTGCCGCCAAGGCGATCACAAACGCGGCGAAGAACCAATAGCGGATCATCACGACCATGTAGGTGTTGTAGGTTCCCGCCAGATGGCGCGAGATTCCATCCTGCGTCGCGAACACGACCGTCGCAGCGATCATTAGCGCAATTCCGGCGCGGGTGTTGTTCTGCTGTGTCACGCTTTGACCGCCCGACTCATATGACGCTTGCGACCGTATCCGGGGGTACGGGATACGGCAAAACCTGCGTCTTCAAGACCTCGCCGCACGAATCCAGCGGCGGTGTAGGTGGCCGCCGTGCCGCCACTGGCCGTATGTGCCGCCACCTGTTGCATCAGATCAGCCCCCCACAATTCTGGGTTCTTGGCTGGCGAAAACCCGTCCAGAAACCATGCATCCGCTTGTCCTGTCCATGCGGGCAACGTCTGACGTGCGTCCCCTTCGATTACTTCAAGATGCAAGGTGCCCAGATCGCAACTGCCACCCTGCCACTGCGCCAGAAACCGCTCGCTCCACGGTGTCACTTCAGGGAAAGAAGCCAACGCGCGCGCCATGTCTTCGGGCGCCATGGGAAAGGCCTCGAAACTGGTGAAGGTCAGAGGCGTGGTCTGACCGGACTTCTCCCATTCAGACCAAACGGTTAGCATGTTCAGCCCAGTGCCGAAGCCCAGCTCGGCGATACGGAACCCAGGCGCGAACCGTGTGGGCAGATCATTGCCCGCCAGAAACACGTGGCGCGTTTCCTCTAACCCGTTTTGCAACGAATAATAGGGATCGTCGAAACGGTCCGAGACCGGGATTTGGTCCTCGGTCCATGTCAGTTCGGCGCGCTGGTCTGCCATCGGGGAATCCTGTAGCTAAGCGGCGCGACACTGAACAAGGATAAGGGGAATGGCAATGGTCGATGTAACGGTGCGTGGCGCGGGCATCTTTGGCCTATCCATTGCCTGGACCTGCGCCCGACGTGGCGCCAAGGTGCAGGTTGTCGATCCGTTTGGTCCCGGCGCAGGGTCTAGCGGCGGGCTGGTCGGCGCATTGGCCCCGCATGTGCCCGAGAACTGGAATGCCAAGAAGGCATTTCAATTCGACAGCCTGATAATGGCCGAGCCCTTCTGGACACAGGTCGAAGCCACAGGCGGTGTTTCGGCCGGGTATGCGCGTCTGGGTCGATTGCAACCCATCGCCGACGCCCGCACATTGGATCTGGCCCATGCGCGCGCAGTGACGGCGGAAAAGCTGTGGCAAGGTCGGGCAGAATGGCGCGTTGTTTCGACCGATACGCTGGGATCATGGTGCCCGCCCAGCCCGACTAGCTTCGTGATCCATGACACCCTCAGCGCCCGCATGCACCCCCGCCGAGCCTGCGCCGCACTGGTTTCGGCGCTGGCGGTGATGGGCGTCGAGATAGTAACAGACGCGCCGGACAAGGGGCAGGTTATCCACGCAATTGGTCTGGCGGGGTTGCAGGAACTTAGCCAAGCCTTCGGCAAAACCGTCGGCAACGGCGTCAAAGGTCAGGCCGCACTGTTGCGCTTCGACGCGGGCGCGGTGCCACAATTGTTCGTGGATGCGATTCATATCGTGCCCCATGAGGACGGTACGTTGGCAATCGGGTCGACCTCAGAACGGGACTATGACGACCCATCCAGCACGGATGCCGCGCTGGATGATGTGCTGGACCGCGCCACCCGAGCGGTGCCCATTTTACATGGCGCCGAGGTCATTGAGCGTTGGGCCGGAGTACGCCCCCGCAGCAAAAGTCGCGCACCAATGTTGGGTGCACATCCGTTGCATCAGGGGCAATTCATCGCCAATGGCGGCTTCAAGATCGGCTTTGGTATGGCACCGAAAATCGCCGAGGTTATGGCCGATCTGGTTCTGGAAGGGCGGGATATGATCCCGGAGGATTTCCGATCCGAAGCCTCACTCTGATTGCGCAACAGCATAGGCCATCATGCATTGCCGCCCATCGGGCCCACGCACCCAAAGGGTTTGCGCTGCCCGGCACAGGGTCGCAGTTTCGAAATGCATCAGCGGCGAGGTTGCACGGAACGAGAACTGCGCCAGAGGCCCCATCTGGTCTTCGGCAAAAAGCATCAGCAGTTGCGCCAGCAGCGGGCCATGCACGACCAGCCCGGCATAGTCTTCGACGTCGCGGGCATAGTCCAGATCGTAATGGATACGGTGGCCGTTGAACGTCAGCGCCGAATAGCGAAACAGCAAGGTAGAATCGAAGGTGACCTCGCGCCGGTCGGTTTCATCGGTGCGCGCGTAGGGCGGCGCGGGCTTGATCTCACTAGCCGAGGGGTCCTGTCGATAGACCAGATCCTGCCATTCGGTCAGACAAAGGGAATCGCTCTGCCAAATCTCATGCCGCAGCGTGACAAAGCCCAGCGGTCCGCTGCGCCCGGTTTTCGTGACCGCACTTTCGCAAATGGATCGGCGTTTGGCCATTCGGCCCGCGATCAGGGGTGCGTTGAATTCCAGACGCCCCCCGGCCCACATCCGGCGCGGCAGGCCCATGTCGGGGATCAGCCCGCCAACCTTGGGGTGGCCATCCCGACCCAATTGGGACGGCGGATGAGGCGACCAGAAATAGAGCTGATGAAAGAACGGAGGCAGCGGAGTGTCATCGGTCACCGCCCCTTCCTGCCCCAGTGCCACCTGAAATGCTGCGGCGCGGGCCGGGTCAATCACATCGGTTTGAATTTCCTCTGCCATGACGGCAGATTAGGCGGCCCACCCTGTGCCTACAAGCTTAGAACCCTGCCTCGCTCCGCAGTTTTTCCATCAAGGTTCGCAGGCTGCTTTCATACCGGTCGCTGGTCAGTTTTCCATTCTCATCGAACTCGTTCGAACTGTTGGCCAGATGAATTTCCGGCCCCTGTAGAATGCGCGGCTGGAACGGCACCATATAACCGCGCAACACCATCTGCGCCCGCTCACCCCCCGCGCGGCCCGCCGCCGCCGACATCACGGCAACCGGCTTGTCGGCCCAGGGACGGCCCTCGGTCCGGCTGACCCAGTCCAGCGCATTTTTCAGCACTCCCGACGGGCCTTTGTTGTATTCGGGGGTCGAGATGATCACCGCATGCGCCTGCGCGATCTGATCGGCCAGCACTTGCACGGCTGCGGGAATGCCTTCACCATCCTCCAGATCCCCATCATAGAGGGGCAGGTTCAGGTCAGCCTCGATATGGGTGCCGGGGTCAAACAGCCGCGCCGCTTCGCGCAGCAGTTTGCGATTGGTAGCACTTTGGCGCAGCGAACCGGACAGGCTCAGCAGGATCGGGTGGGACATCGGGAAACTCCGCTATGGTGTTTCCCAATAGCTAACCCAAACCACGCGCGCACCAAAGACCATGCGACGCGCAGTAAATGTGCGAAAAAAGGGCACCCGCAGGTGCCCTGCTTCGTTACGTTTGGCCGCTGGGGACGATTTCAATATCAACCCGGCGGTTTCGGGCCTTGCCCTCTGGCGTCAGGTTCGACGCGGCGGGGCGGCTTTCTCCCAGACCGATGGTCGAAATCCGCGCGCTGCTCACCCCATTGGCTTGCAGGATATCTGCCACAGACCGGGCACGGCGTTCGGACAGGGCCTGATTATAGGACGCCTCGCCATCACTGTCGGTATGGCCAATGACCTGAATGTTCGAGTTCGGGTACCGCGTCAGGTTCTGCCCCACCCGCACCAGATCGGCACGCAAGGCCGGACGCACGGTCGCGCTGTCCGTGTCAAAGCTGATATCGTTCGGCACGGTGACGATCAGACGATCCCCGGCATTGGTGACGGTAATACCCTGATTGGCCAGCTGCTGGCGCAGTTCCGCCGCCTGCTTGTCCAGTTGGTTGCCGATCAGACCACCACCGGCAGCACCGATGGCACCACCCGCCAGCGCTCCCAGCAGCGGGTCTGAGTCATTCGCAATGGCGCCAACTCCGGCCCCAACCAGACCACCCAGAATCGCACCTTGTCTGGTGTTCTGATTGGGATCGGACGGCAGGTTCAGCGTGCCAGGGTCCGTACAAGCCGCCAAGACCAGAGCCGAGGATAGCCCGGCAGACAAAACAAATTTGGAAATCGTCATGATATCACCTTCTGCTCCGGCGCCCGTTCTTCGGGCGCGTATTGTTTGGTGCAGTATATCGCGTTGCCCGCAGGTGGGCTCAAGCAACAATCAAGTGAAATCGGCAAATACCTGCCACCTATGACGTGCCTGTGGGGACATCCCAGTGATTCTGTTCCTGCCAGATCGCGCGCAACGGCTCACCCTGCCCGCAAAAGTGATCGTCAATCAACTCGCAGGCCCAGATTCGGTCGGTACGGAAATGGCGGAACCCGTTCCGCAACTCGCACCACGCAGCCAGCATGGTGCATTCGATGTGATAGATCAGCGCAACGGGTCGGACGATCCGTTCGGTCCGTTCATCATTCGCGTTGACATATGTGATGCGGATTTTGCGTTCGTTCCGTATGGCCTCGCGGTAGTTCACAACCGGCACGCAGCCTTTTTCAGGATCGTCCATCGGCGCGCCCCACGGGGCGACCTGCAACCAATCTGTCGGCACGCGCAACGCCTCGATTTTGCGGCACACCCGGTCGGCAGCCTGCTGCAGCGTACTATCCCCGGTCCGCGCCAGCATCGACAGGCCGACCCACAGGGCCTCGACCTCTTCGGCATCGAAATTCAGCGGCGGCAGGTCATAGCCGCGCCGCATCAGATAGCCGACGCCGGCCTCACCCTCGATCGGGGTGCGTTGCGCCTGAAGGGCCGCAATGTCGCGATAGACGGTACGCGCGGACACCTCCAGCTTTTCCGCCAGCATCTCGGCCGTTACCGGCGTTTCGGCGGAACGCAAAATCTGGATGATTTCAAACAGGCGTGTGGAACGGCGCATGGGGGTCTCCGATTGATCTGCTGACATTCTAGCACACCCCCCTGACAGGGTGGTGTCAGGAGTGATGGGCCAGACTTGGGATCAGTTGAAAGGAGAATTCCCATGCCAAGCCGCGACAATCACGTGATGATGACCCTAAAACTGGATCGCTGGGCGCAGGATCACACCCTGCGCGCCTTTGAAATCGAACGCGAGATTATGGCTGCTCGCCGACCTTGCGCCCCTAGGAAACGGACGAAACAGTTTTCGTTGGGCAATCTGAAACTGTTCTGGACCAGCACTGCCTAAGGTCAGAAATCCGCCTTGGCGCGAAACTTCATCGCAACCCCACCTTCGGGGCTTTTCAGGCGCAACTCTTCGGAATGCAGCATCAGGCGCGGGAATTGCCGCGCCGCACCGTCGGCATAGAACGGGTCACCCAGGATCGGGTGGCCCAGCGCCTGCATATGCACCCGCAGCTGATGCGACCGGCCGGTCTTTGGAAACAGTCGCATGCGGGTTGTCTCGCCTTCGTACTTGATCACGCGCCAGTCGGTGACGGCGGCTTTGCCGGTCTCATGACACACCATCTGACGTGGACGGTTGGGCCAGTCCACAATCAGCGGCAGATCGACGGTTCCGGTCTTGTCTTGGACCCTTCCCCAAACACGCGCCACATAGATCTTGCGGGTCTGACGGTTTTCGAACTGCATGCTCAGATGCCGCTGAGCATGGGGTGTCTGAGCAAACACCATGACGCCGGACGTGTCCCGATCCAGCCGATGCACTAACAACGCCTGCGGAAATGTCGCCTGAATGCGGGTCAGCAGGCAGTCGGCCAAATGCTCGCCCCGCCCCGGCACGGACAACAAGCCCGAGGGTTTGTTCACCACAATCAGCTGTGCGTCCTCGTGCAACACATCCAAGGGGGTCATTGGGGGATCATAGGTCTCGCTCATGCGCGCCTGCCTATCGCAGCGCGCCACCTCCCGCAACGTCGTGCTTGCCTGAACGGATCGGTTCAGTAACTCTCGGGACGAAGCGGAGGAAAGAAATGCACCCCACAATCCAGCGTATGCAAGACGTTGTCGCCAAGGGCGATGAAAGCCTGATCCACGAACTGCTGGCCGAGGATGTGCGGTTTTCGCCTCCCACCTACTACAGCACCTGGACCGGGCGTGCGCCGGTGGCAGCCGTTCTGGGGCATGTGGGGCAAGTGTTCTCGGACTTCCGCTATCGTCGTGTGATGGGCGCGGGCAAGGACTGGGCGTTGGAGTTTCAGTGCAAGGTCGGAGATCTGGACGCGGTGGGTGTCGATCTGATCACCCTTAACGATGAGGGGCTGATCCAGGAATTCGAGGTCGTCATGCGCCCTCATAAAACCATCGGTGCCTTGCGTGAGGCGATGATGGCGCGGATCATGACCGATGCTCGGTTTCTTGAATTCAAGAACGCGCTGAGCTGACAATGCCTGTCGCCCCGGATCAGCTGTTGCGCGTGCCCTTGCTGCCGGTTCTGGCGGCCCAGGGCCTGTCGGTGCGCCGCAACGCCCAAATGCTGCCGGAACCGATTGGTTCGCGCGAAGGGCGCGAAGGGCGTGGGCCTCGGCTGCGATTGCTGATTGCGGGCGACAGCTCGGCTGCAGGGGTCGGCGCGGGGACGCAGGCGCAGGCCTTGTCCGGGCACCTCGTGTCCCGGCTGGCCAAGCACTACACGGTCGAATGGCGGCTTGAGGCCACAACCGGGCACACAACACAGGATACGATTGACCGGCTGCGCTACATGGCTGACCAGTTCGATATGGCCATCACCGCGCTTGGCGTGAATGACGTGACGCGTGGTGTGACGTGCAAGCGCTTCATGGAACGCCAAACCGAATTGCTGAAGATTCTGACCGGTCCACTGGGGGTGCGGCGACTGGTTGTTACTGCGGTGCCGCAGATGAACCGGTTTCCCGCCCTGCCGCAGCCTCTGGCTTGGGTTCTTGGCCATCAAGCAAAACGTCTAGATCAGGGTTTGCAGCAGGTTACAACGCGCTTCCCGCAGGCACGGCATCTGGCGCTGGACCTGCCCGACGATCCGGCCCTGGTCGCGCCGGACGGATATCACCCAAGCCCCAAAACCTACGCCATCTGGGCCGAAGAGGCCGCGCGTCTTCTACGTCAGGCCTGAGCCCTCATCTGCCGGATCATCGGAATCGAATACACCACCAGAGCCGTCCAGATCAGCGGAAACGCGATCATGCGCCCTCGGTCGATCTGCTCACCAAACACGGTGAGGGCGGTGATGAAAATCATCGTCGGGGCAATGTACTGCAGAATACCCATGGTCGACAGCCGCACCAGCTTGGCCCCGTTGGCGTAAACCAGCAGAGGCACCGCCGTCACCACCCCGGCCGCGGCCAGCAGCAGGGTGTCAGATACACCCACGCCGAAATTGCCGGTGCCTTGTACACCCAGCCACGTGACGTACATCAACGCCGGGATCAACAGGATCAGCACCTCAAGCAAAAAGCCCTGATTAGGACCGATCGGTAGCGACCGTTTGAAAAAGGCATAAAAACCCCAAGTCACCATCAACCCCAGCGCAGGCCAAGGCAGACTACCGGCCTCAACGATCAGCACCAGCACGCCCAGTGCCGCAATTGCCACTGCCACCAGCTGCGTTTTCGTCAATGGCTCACGCAGCAGAACCGCACCAAGCGCAATGCTGAACAGCGGGTTGATGTAATATCCCAGAGCCGCATCCAAAGCCCGGTCATTAGCAATCGACCAAACATAGATTGCCCAATTCACCGAGATCAACGCCGCCGTCAGGCAAGCCATCCCCAACATCTTTGGGTTCACCAGCGCCGCCTTCAGATCCCGCGTGCGCCCCAGCGCCACCAGCAACAACCCGGCCACAGGCACCGACCATATGACGCGATGCGCGACAATCTCAACCGGACCAGCGTGCGACAGTGCCTTCATATACAAGGGCAAAAACCCCCAAAGGACATAGGCCGTCACAGCCAGCGCAAGCCCTTTGGGCGTGTCTGTATTGTTCGGTGGTAGGGGGGCGTCTGCCACGGCGGGTCTCCGGCTGATACCGTATTTCTCTACGGCATATCAGACAGGCTTGGAAACCACGAAAACTGTGAAGAGGGTCATCAGGAATTCTGATACGTCGCGCCGCAGCTGGCAGACCCCAGAATAGAGCCGGGGCGCCGCAGCGCCCCGACAATTTGATTACACCTTAACGCGTTCGGATTTCGGGTCATACATCGGCTTTAGCGATGCCTCCGCCTTGACCTTCACACCGCACACATCGATCTCGTAGGTCGAGGCCAGAACGTCCGCCGCCTTCTCACCCTCACAAGGAACATAGCCCAGACCGATGGCACCACCCAGCGTGTGACCGTAATTGCCCGAACTCAGATAGCCCACATATTCGCCGTCCCGAATGATCGGTTCATTGTGAAACAACAGCGGTTCGGCATCGGTCAGCTTAAACTGAACCAGACGGTTCTTTGGCCCGTTTTCCTTACGCGCCGTTACTGCCTCACGCCCAATGAAATCGCACCCTTTGTCGACCTTCACCGCAAAACCCAGACCCGCATCGACAACATGATCCTCACAGGTGATGTCATGACCGAAATGGCGGAAGCCCTTCTCGATCCGGCAACTATCCATCATATGCATGCCGCACAGCTTCAGGCCCATGTCCTGCCCCGCCTCATGCAGGGTTTCAAACACATGGCCCGCCATGTCGGACGAAACGTAGATTTCCCAACCAAGCTCACCCACATAGGTCACACGGTGCGCGCGGGCCAGGCCCATGCCGATCTCAATCTCCTGCGCGGTGCCAAACGGGTTGGTCGCGTTTGAGAAATCGCTGGGCGAGACCTTTTCAAGCAATGCGCGCGCATTCGGGCCCATGATGGCCAGAACACCCTCGCCCGCAGTGACATCGGTGATGACCACGTTGAATTTGCCTGCGTGGCGCATCATCCAAGTCTGGTCCGCCAGACGGGTCGCCGCCGGAGTGACGACCAAATAAGCCGTCTCCGACAGGCGGGTGACGGTCACGTCGGCCTCGATCCCACCGGTGCGATTCAGGAATTGCGTATAGACGATCTTGCCATTCGGCACCGAATAATCGCCGCCGCCAACGTAGTTCATGAATTTCTCAGCATCCGGCCCTTCGACGCGGATCTTTCCGAAGGAGGACATATCGTACATGCCCACATTCTCGCGCACGGCGCGGTGTTCGGCGGCCGAGTTCTCGAACCAGTTCTGACGCTTCCAGCTGTACTGGTATTCGCGCTCCTGCCCCTCGCTCGCAAACCAGTTGGCGCGTTCCCAACCGGCCAGTTCGCCCATCACAGCGCCCTGTTCCCGCAGGTAATGGTGAAACGGTGTCCGTCGCACACCGCGCGCGGTGGCTTTCTGGCGATAGGGGAAGTGGTCGGCATAAAGCAGGCCCAGCGTTTCCTTGGAGCGTTCGAACAGATACTGCTTGTTGCCCTGGAACGGCTGCATCCGGCTGATATCCACATCGCCCAGATCAAACGGTTTCTCGCCGCTGTCCATCCATTCGGCCAGCGCCATACCCGCACCGCCCGCAGACTGGATACCGATCGAGTTGAACCCGGCCGCGACCCAGACATTGTCCATCTCGGGCGCGAGGCCCAGATGATAGGCGTCGTCGGGGGTGAACGACTCGGGGCCATTGAAGAAAGTGTGAATGCCCGCCTCGGCCAGCATCGGCATCCGCTCGACCGCCTTTTCCAAAATCGGCTCGAAATGATCGAAATCTTCCTGTAACTGGTCGAATTCAAAGGTCTCGGGAATGCCGTCCATCGCCCAGGGCTTCGATTCCGGCTCAAACGCACCCAGCAGGATCTTGCCCGCATCTTCCTTGTAATAGGCGTATTCGTCCGGCACCCGCAGCACTGGCAACTGGGTCAATCCGTCGATGTTCTCGGTGACAATATAGAAGTGTTCGCACGCGTGCAGCGGGACGTTGACGCCTGCCATGCGGCCAACCTCGTGCCCCCACATCCCGGCGCAGTTCACCACCATGTCACATTCAATATGACCCGATGCGCTACCGTCATCCGCAACCCAATCGACGCCGGTGACCTTGCGGCCCTGCTTGACGATATCGGCGACCTTCACCCGTTCTTTGACAACCGCACCGCGCTGACGTGCGCCCTTGGCCAGAGCCAGTGCAATATTCGCCGGATCACCCTGCCCGTCCAGCGGCAGGTAAACGGCACCTTTGACACCTTCGAGGTTGATATGCGGATACAGCTCCTGCACCCGTTCGTTGGAAATCTCTTCAACCTCCACCCCAAAGGCGCGGGCCATGGCGGCCTGACGATAGATCTCTTCCTTGCGCTCTTCGGTCAGCGCCACAGTGATCGACCCGCAGCGCTTGAACCCGGTTGCAACGCCGGTCTCTTCCTCAAGCGAGCCGTAAAGCTCCTGACTGTATTTCGCCAGCTTGGTCATGTTTGCCGTGGCGCGCAGCTGCGCGATCAGACCCGCCGCATGCCATGTGGTGCCGCTGGTCAGCTGCTTGCGCTCCAGCAGAACAACGTCATTCCAGCCTTTCTTGGTCAAATGATACGCGACCGAGCAGCCGATAACGCCGCCGCCGATAATGACCACTCTGGCCTTGCTGGGAAGATCAACCATCCTGAGAATCTCCGATGTGTCAGGTTTGCGCCAAAATGCCACGGAAGATCGACAATAAATGCATCAAAACCGTCACAGTGTTGGCGATTTTCACCGTTGTATTGCCGCCCGTTTTTCCCGCCTCACGACAAAGGGGGTGACGCCAAAAAAGCTCTTGTAGACTGAGGAAAAACCGTTGGGAAAACCGCAGGCCAGACCGATTTCACGAACGCTCATCGTGGTGTTCAGCAGCAGGTTGTTGGCCTTGGCCAACCGCATTTCGCGATAGAATCCGTTGGGTGTCGTGCCGAAAAATGTTTTGAATTTCCGCTCAAGCGACCGGTTCGACAGGTGCAGCGAATCGACGATTTGATGGATTGGCAACGGGTCCTCGATATTGGCTTGCATCAGCTTGATGCACTGGTCCAGCCTAGCGTCCCCCGTCGCGGTCAGTTTCGCCCCGGAAAACGGCTGCATCGAGGAGAAATCGCGGATGTTCTCATGCAGCATGATATCGGCCACCGTCATTTTGGCGGGCCCCGAGATATGGCGACCGATCACTGCCAGCGCCACATCCGTTGTCGCCTCCATCCCGGCGCAGGTCACTACTGCGCCCTGTTCGGTGGCGATGGACAGCTTGGCCTCGAACCGGGCGCCGCGCTCACGCAGGAATGAGGCGTTCTCCCAATGGGTTGCCATGTCGCCGGTGCCGTGTTCGTTGATATAACGGCTGGCAGCTTCGGCCAGAAGGAACACCTTGGCTCCGCGGAACGTATAACTCGACACGACACGCCCCAGCGACAGGTCGGGATGATCCGGATTGGAATTGCCGATCACGAACAGGTAATCCGCCTTGGGCTGCGCCGGAACGGGATCGGTCTGAACCATCGCCTCGCTGCTGCTGGAAATCGGGCCGCCTTTCAGTGACCGGTAGGCATATGTGAACGGAGGGGTCGGACACACCCGGTTGGCCAGCCGCAGAACTTCGACAAGCGAGGCCAGCTCCAACAGAACATAGCCGGGCGCTACGAGGATATCGAAATGCTGCTGTACTTGCGGTGAGTTGTCTGAACGTGTCCGCATCGTCTTTTCCTCAGACAATCCGGTGACCGGCTGCACGCAACCGGTCGGCCAGTGTTTCGATGTGATCCGGGCCAACCTCGCAACAGCCGCCCACAATAGTCGCCCCCTGCGCCACCCAGGCCATGGCGTGATCGGCGTAAGCCTCAGGCCCGAGATCCTGACGCTGTTCCAATGCATCAACTGTGGGCGCGTCCTCCAGAAAGGCCTGCGTTATCCCGGTAAACCCGTTGGCATAGGCCCCAAACGGGCGACCCAGTTGCGCGATGATCGGCAGTGCCGCCGGAATGGCCTCGGGGCGCGAGCAGTTGATCAACACGGCGTCGGGCGCGAAACGCGTTACCAAGGTTTGGATATCCGTCAACGGCTCACCCGAGCGCAGGCGGGTTCCGTCATCATCCATCACCGACAGTCCCAGCCAGACCGGTTTGCCGCAGCCGTCCGCGCCCCGCAGGGCACCTTCAGCCTCCTGCACCGAGCACACGGTTTCGATCAGGAACAGATCGACACGCGGGGCCATCAGCGCCACAAGCTCACCGAATTTGCCCGCAGCATCTGCAGGGTCCGGGTTCAGGTCGGGCCGGTACGAGGCCAGAAGCGGCCCCAGCGATCCGGCGACCCGGCCATCGGTTCCTGCACGCGCACGTTCGGCTTGCGTCAAGGCAGTATCGATCAGGTTCGGAACCTGATCCTCCATACCCACCCGCACCAGACGCGAACGGTGGACAGCATAGGTGTTGGTGGTGGCGACGGTCGCGCCCCGGCGGAAGTATTCACTGTGCACGTCACCGACCAGATCAGGATAGTCGATCATCACCCGCGTCGACCACAGCGGTGTCGCCCGGTCACCGCTGCGCTTGACAAGTTCCTGTCCGATTGAGCCATCCAGAAGAATGATGTCCGCCATTTTTTCAGCCTATTCAGGGAATCAGCACAAGTTTGCCCGCAAACGCCTTGGATTGAAAATCAGCCTGCGCAGTTGCGATGTCCTTAAGTGGGTAAGTCTTTGACACCAAGGGCATGATGCGCCCCCCATTGATCATCCCGACCAGCCGCCCGAACACCTCAAACGCCTGATGGGTGCAACCGTGAATCGTGATATCGCGCAAGTAGATATCCCGCAGGTCGGCCTGTACGATCGGGCCGGCGATGGCACCTGAAACCGCGTAGTGGCCACCCGGCTTCAACGCCAGGATCAGGCCCGGCCATGCCGGGCCGCCCACAACGTCTATCACCACGTCGAACATATCTGCTGGCAGCGCGGCATCACGGTCGAACGTATCCGCGGCACCCTGTAATTTAACCACTTCGGCCTTGGCTGGGCTGGTCACACCCCAGACGGTTGCCCCCCGCAACACCGCCAGTTGTACGGCCGCGAGACCTACGCCACCGGACGCGCCGGTGATCAGCACCTTTTGCCCCGAGGTCACACCCGCGCGGGCCAGCAAATTCTCAGCGGTGCCAAATGCGCAGGGAATGGCGGCGATTTCCACGTCAGACAGGGGCGAAGCACTGACATCATATAGATCATCCGCCTCAACCAAACAGTATTGCGCAAAGGCCCCATCTAATTCCGAGCCCAACGCAACGAAACCGGTCGGGTGGCCAGGTCTGGGGCGGGGCAGGTTGATCGGGCAGGTCACACGCTGGCCCGGTTGGAAGGCTGCCCCTGGCCCCACGGCTTCGACCACACCACACAGATCACCGCCCTGAATGCGCGGGAACTGCAGCACACCGCCCCAACCTCCGGCCTCGACATCCTGGTCAACGGCGTCAGTCGCGCCAGTCACATCCGAGGAATACCAGCCGACCCGCGTGTTGATATCGGTGTTATTCACGCCAGCCGCCATCACCCGAACCAGCACCTGCCCTGGCCCCGGCTGAGGGACCGGTATGTCATCGCGCCATTCCAACGCCTCGGGCCCACCGTGTTGGGTCAGGTAAACGCCGGACATAACTGTGGGGACCGCCATCGGATGCAACCTTTATACCGGATCGTCCGGATGCGGCGGAACTGGCCCCATCGGGATGATGTCATAATGGGCGTTCAGCGCTGCCATCTTTGCCTCATCAGCGAAATCAGCTTCGGTCATTGTCGCAAGCTCCGCGAGGAACCCATCAAACCCCGAGGGCTGAAAGATCATCAACATCCGCGCCGGGGCCGCATCGGCCACGCGGCAAGCATGCGGGACCCCCGCCGGTACGTGCATCGTGGTGCCCGGCCCGCACCGATGCCAGTCACCATCGACATAGAAATCCACTGCACCTTCTAGAAAATAAAAGGTCTCGGCATGGGTGTCGTGGCGATGAAGGCCAAGAGCGAAGCTGGCCTTCAAATTGTCTTCCATGAGCGTATAGGCGCCATCCGTATCCCGGGCCGAGACCTTTACGAACGTATGGTCGTTTTCCCAGTCATAGTTGGGACCCTCGCCGGGCCCCAATTTGGAATATCGCTTGCTCATGGTACCTCCGTCAGGGGTTAGGCACGCAGCCGCTCGTTCTGAGGATCCCAGAGCGGTTGATCCTCTTCTACCACGGCGCGGCATTTCTGACCGTAGATTTCGACCTCAAGCTCGGTGCCGGGATTGGCAAGCTCGGCCTTGATCATGCCCAGCGCGATGGATTTACCAACGCGATAACCCCAAGCGCCCGAGGTGGTTTCGCCCACAATCTCGCCATTCTGCCAGATGCAAGACATGTAAGGTGCGTCGCAATCGCCTGCGTCCACGGTCAGGGTGACAAAGGATTTCTTGACGCCCTGCTGCTTTTCGTTCTGGATTGCGGCTTTGCCTGGGAAGTCCTGCGGCTTGTCCAGCTTGACGAAGCGTCCCAGACCGCCTTCCAGCAGTGAGTAGTCAGTGCTCAGATCGCCTTTCCAGGCGCGATAGCCTTTTTCGATCCGCAGCGAGTTCAACGCATACATTCCAAACGGCTTGGCCCCGGCATCGATGATCGCGTCATAGATCGCTGGCATATGCTCGTTCAGGGCATGCACTTCCCAACCCAGTTCACCGGCAAAGGATACGCGGATCAAATAGGCCGGCTGCCCTGCTACGGTGGCCGCCTGGTGGGTCAGCCATCCGGCAGTCAGATCGGCATCCGTCAGACCTGACAGGATATCCCGCGATTTCGGGCCGGTCACGATCAACGTATCGCGCGTGGTTGTGACGTCTTCGACGCTCACGCTAGCAGGCATGGCCTTCACCAGAATGTCACGATCATGCCATTGCGCCGTGGCGGCAGTGATCATGACGAACTCATCTTCGCCCAGACGCAGGCAGGACATCTCGGTCAGGATGCGACCACGGTCGTCCGAGATATAGACCAGATTGATGCGACCAACCTTGGGCAATCCGCCCGCGACCAGCCCGCGCAGCGCCTCGGCTGCACCTTCGCCCTTGACCATAAAGCGCGAGAAGCCCGGCAGGTCCAGCACGCCACAATGGTCGCGCACGGCCTCGCACTCTTCTTTGACGCGCTGCTCCCACGGACCCGAGCGACCCCAAGTATGGGTGGCTTCAAGCGATGTGTCGTCGCCGGGCTGTGCAAACCAGTTGGCCCGTTCCCAGCCGTTATATACTCCCATGACGCCGCCCAGTTCCTTCACCTTGGCGTGAACCGGCGACAGTTTCTTATCGCGCGCGGCGGGCCATTCGTGTTGGGGGTAATGCATGGCGTATTCGTTGCCGTAGACCTCAAGCCCTTTCTGGTTGCAGTAATCCTGATCGGTGTAATCGGTATAGCGGCGTGGATCGACGGCCCACATATCCCATTCGGTGTGACCATCGACGATCCATTCAGCCAGTACTTTGCCCGCACCGCCGCCTTGCGCGATGCCAAAGGTAAATGTGTGCGCCTCGAACGCGTTTTTCACGCCCGGCATCGGGCCGATCAGCGGCAGCCCGTCCGGAGCGTACGGGATCGGGCCGTTGATCACACGACCAACGCCAGAGGTCGCCATCAGCGGCACCCGCTCCATCGCGTCGGTGACGATGTCCTCGATCCGATCCAAATCGTCATTCCAAAGCTGGAACGAGAAATCTTCAGGCATCGGATCATCTTCGGTCATCCAGTGGCCCTTGCAGTTGGGCTCATACGGGCCAAGGTTGAAGCCGTGCTTTTCCTGCCGCAGGTAGTACGAGATATCCACGTCACGCAGCAGCGGCAGTTTCTTGCCGCCGTTTGCTTTCGACCATTCTTCAACCTCGGGGATTTCGTCGGTCAGCAGGTACTGGTGGCTCATGACCATCGCGGGCACTGTGCGGCCGCCGTAGGGCTTGAACCACTCACCCACGCGCTGCGCATAGTAGCCTGCGGCGTTGACCACATAATCACAGGCGATATCGCCCTTGTCGGTGTGTACGGTCCAGGTGCCATCGTCGTGCTGGGTCACACCCGTTGCCGGGCAGAAACGAATGATCTTCTGACCCATGTCGCGGGCACCTTTGGCCAGCGCCTGCGTCAGCTGTGCCGGGTCGATGTCACCATCGGTCGGGTCATACAGCACACCCTCAAGATCATGCGTTTCAAGGAAAGGATAGCGTTCCTTTGCCTCTTCCGGGGTCCACATCTCCATCGGGATGCCTTGATACAGGCCCATGGACATTGCCCGTTCGAACTCCTGCATCCGTTCTTTGCTGTGCGCCAGACGGATCGAGCCGGACTGATGGTAGTTCATCGGATAGTCGACTTCTTCGCCCAACCGCGAATACAATTCGGTCGAGTAACGCTGCATGTTCATGATCGCCCATGAGGTCGAAAATGTCGGCACGTTACCCGCCGCGTGCCAGGTTGAGCCCGCAGTCAGCTCGTTCTTTTCCAGCAGAACGCAGTCGGTCCAGCCTTTCTTGGCCAGATGGTACAGCGAGGAAGCCCCCACCACGCCGCCACCGATAACAACCACGCGGGCTTTTGTCGGAAAATCGCTCATTGGTTTTGATCCTTGTTACTGTGCCCGTTGGGGCAGATCGTCTGTGATGTCGTAGTAATCGCCCTTGTCCGCGACAAAGATGTGTTGGGCGAGTTTCAGTCCCGTCGGCTCGTCCAGTGAACCTACGGAAATCGCGATCGTGTCCTCTTCGTTGTGTTGCCAGAACAGGAACGACCCGCAGGCGCTGCAAAAGCCGCGCCTTGCAATATCGGAGGCGCGATACCAGCCCAGCGTGTCGCTAGAGGTAAAGGCCAGGTTGTCTTGATGCGTCACAGTCGAGGCCCACAGGTGCCCCGACTGTCTGCGGCACTGACCGCAATGGCAGGCATTGGGCGGGGTGAGGTCTCCGTCGATGGTGAACACGACCTTGCCGCACAGACAGGAACCAGTGTGCATGTCATTACCCCCTTGCTGTGGGCGTGGAGCTGGCCCCCAGCAACACGCCATAAATGATGAAACAAGCCGCCATGACGCGGCGCACCCAGATGTTGAACACCGCCCCCAGTGCCGCCTTACCCATCAGCGCGCCCAGCAAGGTGAACCCGGTATAGCTGAGCGTGGTGATGACCAGCGCGGTGGGCATGATCACCCCCATCTGCTGCCAGATCGGTACATCAGGCTGCACAAACTGCGAAAAGGCCGCCAGATATCCGGCCACGCTTTTGGGGTTGATCGTCGCCACCGCCAGCGCTTGCAGATAGACATGCCGCGCAGGCCGTTCGGACGCAGGTGCAGGTTTCGTTGCATTCATCCAGCCGCGAATACCCACCCAGATCAGGAACCCCGCGCCCACCAGCTTGGCAATGAAGAACCCGGTCGGCGAGGCTGCGATCAGTGCAGTCACACCCAGCGCCGACAGGGTCAGAAACGCACTGGCCTGGGTCAGGATCGCCAGAACCCCCAGCATCGCCTTGGGGAACGGCAGGCTCATCCCGTTCGAAATGCAATTGACCGCGTTCGGCCCCGGAGTGGTCACGAACACCACCCAAAACAGTGCGAATATGGTCCAGGCCTCGAAACTCATCAGTACACCGGAGGAGCAATGACCCAGATGGCCGCGGCGGGCTCATCATAGGGGTTGGCCCATTGATAGGATTCATGCCTGATGCGGAAACTGTCGCCCGGCCCTACCGTGAACTGGCTGGACCCGATGGTCAGATCCAACCGCCCCGAAATCATGTAACCAACCTCTTGTGTAGGCCGGTTGGCCGGTTTCTGCATTTGGGATCGGGGTTCAAACGTGGAATGTACCATTTCAAAATCGTCGGTCAGATCGGGCGACAGCAGCTCCTCGATCAACCCTTCCTCGCCCGACCCCATTGGGCGGCGCGATCCCGCGCGCACCACATAGCCCTGCTCGGCCACTGGCACCGAAGAATGTGCAAACAGCATCGACATCGGCACGCCCAGACATTCCGCGATCTGCCGCAGGTCCGAGATTGAGGGGTCCGACATGTCGCGCTCAACCTGGCTCAGCCATCCGACCGACCGGTTCAGGCGCACTGCAATCTCGGTCAACGTCAACCCGCGCGCCTTGCGCAGGGCGCGGATATCCGCACCAAGTGTCGCGCTGTGGGGGGCTTGGGTGTTCACCGGGGCCGCTCCGAATCTTGTGAAAATTTCCTCTCCTTTTTCACGATGACTTAGAATCATGAAATTTCCAAGAGTTTTTTCATTTCGCTCGATCAGTTTGCTTGGTATGCCTTTCGCATGTGGATTGCAGTGATCTATTTATGGGGGATCAACACCCTGACATTACTGGCCTTTGGTTGGGACAAGACCCGCGCAAGGCGGCGCAAAAGCCGGGTGTCGGAACGCCGCTTATTGTGGCTGTCAGCACTCGGCGGCAGCCCTGGTGCAGTGGTCGGACGTTGGATTTTCAGGCACAAAACCCGCAAGCGCGGGTTTTCGGCTTGGTTGTTTGGAATATTCGGACTTCAAGCGATTCTGATATATCTCTGGCTGTCGGGCAGCGTTCCGGCTTTATTTGATGCTAAATTCTTCCATTGAAACAATATTCTAACCAAAACGCCAACTGTCTGTTACAATCACGCGATCCCTGAGCCCAGGGATTTTTTTACAGATAAGCAAAAGGTTGGACGAACATGGATAATGGGATCGGTTTCTTCGATATAGTCTGGTCAATCTTCTGGTTGTTCCTGATGGTTGCCTGGTTCTGGGTGATGATTTCGGTTGTTGCCGACGTCTTCCGCTCAAAAGACCTGAGCGGTGGGGGCAAGGCAGTTTGGATCGCCTTTGTGATCCTGATCCCCTGGCTGGGCGTGCTGTGCTATCTCATTGCGCGCGGGGATAAAATGCACCAGCACAACGTCGAGACCATGAACCAGATTGAAGAGGCGCAGAAGGACTACATCCGCTCGGTCGCGAGTGTGTCCCCAGCGGATGAAATTGAGCGGCTTGCGGCGCTTAAGGAGAAAGGTCACCTGACGGATGAAGAATTCGCCGCGCAGAAAGCCAAGATTCTTGCGAGCTGACTAGTCACGACCCTATTGATGCTTGAATCAGCCGGGGAGTGCCCCGGCTGTTTTCATTTTTCAAAGACGTCGGCCAGAATTGCACCAAGAGCCACCGCGTCCTGATCGGTAAACGCGTCCGGCTGATCGCTGTCGATGTCGAACACGGCAATCACGTCGCCCAATGCATCCCGCACCGGCAGTACCAGTTCTGACAGGGTGGACGACGCGCAGGCAATGTGACCCGGAAACGCCTCGACATCCGGCACAAGCTGTACCTCGCCTGTCCGCGCGGCAGCACCGCAGACACCCCGCTCAAAGGGGATGACAAGACAGCCATGACCGCCCTGATAAGGGCCGATCTTCAACAAGCCGGGCTCGGTCACGCGGTAAAACCCAGTCCAGTCGAACCGGTCGTCGGCATGATGCACTTCACACGCAATTGTCGCCATCAGGGCGACCTGATCGGTTTCTCCTTCGGTCAGGGCAGCGATGGTTTTAGCAAGCGTATCGTAATCGGCGGTCATGGTCGTGCTCATTGGCAAAAGTTTGCTCCGCAGTATTTGCAAAACGCCAAAGCGTCAAACGCGTTCGATTGCGATGGCCGTGCCTTCACCGCCACCGATGCAGATGGAAGCCACCCCGCGTTTGAGGTTCCTCTTTTCCAATGCGTTGAGCAGAGTGACCATAATCCGCGCACCCGAAGCGCCAATCGGATGCCCCAATGCGCAAGCCCCGCCATTTACATTCACCTTGTCGCGCGGCAGACCCATCTCGTGCATGAAGGCCATGGGCACCACGGCAAACGCCTCGTTCACCTCCCACAGGTCGACGTCATCTTTGGACCAGCCGATGTTCGACAAAAGTTTCTGCGCGGCCGGAACCGGCGCAGTCGTGAACAGGCCCGGAGCCTGAGCGTGGCTGGCATGGCCAACGATCCGGGCGCGCACCGTTAAACCCTGCGCTTCGGCTGCCTCTACCGATGCCAAAACCAGCGCGGCCGCCCCGTCAGAAATGGAAGACGAATTGGCCGCGGTTACTGTACCCTCCTTGCGAAATGCGGGTTTCAAGGTCGGAATTTTATCCGGCCGCGCGGATTGCGGCTGTTCGTCCCGGGCAAAAGTGATCTCGCCCTTGCGGGTCTTGGTAGTGACCGGCGTGATCTCATCTGCGAATGCGCCACTTTCTTCAGCGGACAGAGCGTTCGAGAGGGATTGCAGCGCATATTCGTCCTGCGCTTCGCGGGTAAATTGAAAGGCTTCGGCGCAATCCTCGGCAAAAGTGCCCATCAGGCGGCCTTTATCATAGGCGTCTTCGAGCCCATCCATAAACATGTGATCGACCACCTGGCCGTGCCCGATCCGCGCGCCACCGCGCATCTTGGGCAGCAAGTACGGAGCGTTGGTCATGCTTTCCATGCCTCCCGCGATCATCGTATCCGCGTGACCTAGTGCAATCTGGTCAAAGGCCATCATGGCGGCCTTCATTCCCGATCCACACATCTTGTTCAGGGTCGTCGCCGGAACCTCTTCACCCAGTCCTGCCGCAAACCCGGCTTGTCGCGCCGGTGCCTGACCCTGCCCGGCGGGCAAAACGCAGCCCATCAGAACTTCGTCCACGGTTTCGGCACCTGCACCCTGCATTGCGGCACGAATGGCGGTTCCACCCAGTTCAGTGGCAGCGATACCGTCGAACATGCCCTGAAATCCACCCATGGGCGTCCGCGCCGCGCCCGCGATAACGACCTGCTTCATCGCAATGATCCTCCTCATTTCTCGTTCGATGGATACCGAATGGTAAGATTTGCCGTCTAGCGTATTTCTACTAGTGAATTTTATATTAGAGGACCGTCGCGCATGGCTTTGACCAGCACAACGACCGACACAACCCAGATTATCAAGGTGCATTCCGACCGGATAGATGCGGCCATGGCCATCCAATTCAAAGAGGACATGCGCAATCAGGCCGAAGACGGAACCACCCGCGTCGTACTGGATCTAACCACTGTCGAGTTCATCGATTCAAGCGGGCTAGGCGCCATCGTCGCCTCGATGAAACAGCTTGGAAATGACCGCAGACTGGATCTGGCCGGGCTGCACCCCTTTGTTGAAAAGGTATTCCGGCTGACTCGCATGGATACAGTATTCAAACTGTACCCCACGCTGGATGACGCCCTATCGGCCACCGCAGACTGACCTTATTACCATCTGAATAGGCGCGACGCCCATGCACAACGGCAAGTGTTTAGATCTGAGCTTTGCAGCAACTGAGACTGAGGCCAGCGCCGGGATCGCGCAACTCAGTCAGGGGTTGTCGGCGCAGGGGCTTCCGGCGCACAAGGCGGGCGATGTGAAGATCGCGCTGGCCGAAGCGATCAATAATGTGGTCGAACACGCCTATGCCGACATCACCCCGGCCGAGGTGAAAGTAAGGTGCCGCCTGCACCAGAACTGGCTTGAGATATTGATCGCTGACACCGGTAATCCGCTGCCTGGTTTTCGCGTGCCGGATGGTATCCCGGCATCGCTGGGGTCGACGATCGACGAATTGCCCGAAGGCGGGTTCGGCTGGTTTCTGATTTATGAACTGACCAGCGATATCCGCTATGAACGCAGCGATGGGTGCAACCGGCTATCGCTGCGTTTCGACTTTCCGAAACCAGCCTGACGGCAAGAAAACGTCACAATAAGGCCCAGATCGAACCATTGTAGCGCCGCAAACAACGGGCAAAACAGTATCCGTAGCTCAGATAGCTTCCCTCGGCGCCGAGTATCACAGCCCCCACCCAGTGAACGGCGCCGAGGAACTTCCCACTGATTTGACTAGACAACTCCGGACCGCGCGGTACCTTCGGCGCGTTCAATCGGGGAAAAATGTCATGCGCGATTTTCACACACCGGGCCGATCCGAAGTTCTGGCGACCGAAGGGATGTGCGCTACATCGCACCCATTGGCCGCAAAGGTGGCTGTGGATATTCTTGCCCGGGGCGGCAACGCCATGGATGCCGCCATCGCCGGGGCCGTTCTGCTGGGCATTTGTGAACCCCAGATGACCGGGCTTGGCGGCGATTGTTTTGTACTGTTCAACCGAGCGGGTGAGGATCAGATCCGCGCCTTGAATGGGTCGGGTCGTGCGCCCGCAGCAGCCGATGCGGAAAAACTGCGAGCGCAGGGGCTGACGACGGTGCCCTTGAACACAGCGGACGCTGTAACCGTTCCTGGCGCCATCGATGCGTTCTGCCACCTGTCTGAAACCGAAGGTAAGCTGGGTCTGGATTCCATTTTGCAGCCCACCATCCACTATGCCGAAGCCGGTGTGCCGGTTGCACCAAGGGTGGCGTTTGACTGGAAAACCGGGGCGAACACCCTGCAAGGGGCCGCGCGAGCGCAATACCTGATCAATGACAAGGCACCTGATGTTGGGCAGATGTTCCGCTCGCCCGGTCAGGCAGAAGTACTACGCCAGATAGCCCGTAATGGGCGGGACGCGTTTTATTCCGGTGACATTGCCGACGACATGATCGCTGCACTTACCCAATTGGGCGGTGTCCACACAGCCGAGGACTTTAAGTCCACCGCCTGCTCTGAAACGAAACCTGTCAGCGGCGATTACAAGGGGTTGGAACTGGTCGAGCATCCACCCAACGGTCAGGGCGCCACGGCCATCCTGCTGCTGAATATCCTCAAGAACTTCGACCTTGCCAGCATGGACCCGTTCTGCGCGGAACGTCTGCATATTGAAGCCGAGGCCTCGAAACTCGCCTATGACGCCCGAAACCGTTTCATTGCCGATCCCGACCATACAACTCATGCAGATCGGTTCACGGATCAGAATGTGGCCGACAGGCTGGCCGCACTGATCGACCCGAAACGCGCCATGCCTGCGGCAGCCCCACTGACCGAGGCCATTCACAAGGATACCGTCTATATCACCGTGGTGGATCGGGACAGAATGGCGGTTTCCCTGATCTATTCCATCTTTCATAGCTTCGGCTCGGGGATTGCATCAGAGAAATACGGCATTCTGCTGCAGAACCGAGGCGCGGGCTTTACCTTGCAATCGGGTCATCCGAATGAACTGGGCGGCGGCAAACGCCCCATGCACACGATCATCCCGGGACTATTGAAGCAAGATGGCCGCGTTCTGATGCCCTTCGGCGTGATGGGAGGCCAATATCAACCCACTGGCCACGCCCGATTTGTGTCAAACCTGATCGACCATGGTCTAGGCCTTCAGGCCAGTATCGAAGCGCCGCGCGCCTTTGCTGACAATGGTGTATTGAAGCTGGAACGCGGAATTTCCCCCAGCACCGTCCAACAATTGTGTGATTTGGGGCACACTGTAGAGATTCCAGAAACGCCATTGGGCGGCGCTCAAGCAATTCGAATCTGTGAGAGTGGTGTTCTGCAAGGTGCCAGCGACCCGCGAAAAGACGGAATCGCCCTTGGGTATTGATGACAGGTGCCCCGCCAGGTGACTTCAGTTCAGATGAAAGTGAAGCGGGTATGCACCGTTCTCGAACGGACCGAACATGTCGGGGATATCGGGGTGTTCAACCGGCTCTCCCGACTGGTCAGCAACCAGATTTTGTTCAGAAACATAAGCTACATAGAAGGATTGATCGTTTTCCGCCAACAGGTGGTAAAACGGCTGATCCTTGAACGGGCGACTGTCCTCGGGAATGGCCTGATACCACTCTTCCGTGTTCGAAAATTCGGGGTCCACGTCAAAAATGACCCCTCGGAAGGGATGTTTTTTATGGCGGACGACCTGTCCCAGGCCGTACTTGGCGTGTGTCTTAAGCATAGTCTGTGCCCCCATTGATCTTACTACCTCTTTCCGGGCCGAAATGCCAATCATTGATCCGAAAATAAGGGAAACAGTCTGTGAACCTCTTGCTGACAGTGTTCGAAATCGTCGCACCGGTGTTTATTCTGGCGGGTATCGGATTTGCCTGGGTCAAGCTTGGATTCGAGTATCGCCTGCAGTTCGTAACTCGCTTTGCCATGACCCTTGCAGTGCCCAGTCTGATCTTTGTGGCGCTGATGCAAACCGACATTCCGGGCGGCGATCTTTCCCGATTCACCGTCGCTGCGATCACGGCCAATCTGGTGATGGCAACGGCGTTCTGGCTGATCGTGCGTGGACTGAAACTTGAACAGCGCACCTATCTGTCACCGCTGATTTTCGGGAACACCGGCAATCTGGGCCTTCCATTATGCATTTTTGCTTTCGGACAGGCCGGATTGGGCTATGCGGTGATTTTCCTGTCGGTAACGGCGTTGTTTTCGTTCACGTACGGCATCTACCTTGTGGCCGGGAAAGGCGCGTTCGGCAAAGTTGTGCGCGAACCGATGGTCTGGGCCACCCTCTTGGGAGCGCTATTCTTGTGGCGCGGGTGGCAAACGCCCCTGTTCCTGACAAACACATTGGAATTGTTGGGCCAGATGGCGGTGCCTTTGATGCTGATAACGCTGGGCGTGGCAGTGGCGAGGCTGACAACACACCGGCTGAGCCAGGCGGTCTGGCTGTCGCTTCTTAAGCTAGGTATCTGCTTCGCACTGGGCTGGGTTGTGGCATTGATTTTCAAGCTGGAGACCGTGGCTTTTGGCGTTCTGGTGCTACAGATGTGCACTCCTGTAGCCGTGACCTCATATCTACTAGCCGAGCGGTTTAAGGCCGATTCCGATGCTGTTGCCGGGATGGTCATGGTCTCAACGGCACTGTCGGTGGGTGCATTACCTATAATTCTAGCTATTGTTCTGTAGCGATTGTGATTTCCTCAAAGCTCAATCTGCGCTAGAATAAAGAAAAAAGGCACGAGGCACATGAGCAGAATTCTTATCGTACTCTTCGGGGTGCTGCTTTTGGCATCCTGTGGGGGTGGCTCTAAACAGCCACCCAGCAAGCTGAATGACGCGTGCAGCATTGCGCGCGAACGGCCTGACTATATGAAGGCCTTCAAAAGCACCGAGCGGAAATGGGGCGTCCCGGTCCACGTTCAAATGGCGACAATCTACCAGGAAAGCCGCTATAAGCATGACGCGCGCACACCGCATAAATACGTTCTGGGTGTGATCCCGATGGGTCGGCAGAGCAGCGCCTATGGCTTCAGTCAGGCGCTGGACGGCACCTGGGATGAATACCAGAAGGAAACCGGCAAGCGCCGGGCAAAGCGTGACCGTATCCGCGACGCGTCGGATTTCATTGGCTGGTACATGAACAAGAGCCACCAACGGAACGGTATTCACCCCAGCGACACCCGCAACCAATACCTTGCCTATCATGAGGGCCACACCGGCTATGCCCGGGGCAGCCACTATAGCAAGACCTGGTTGTTGAATGTCGCCAATGACGTTGATGCGCGCGCCAAACTGTATCAGGCGCAATTGTCTGGATGCCGCTATTGAGTGGAACGCGGGTCAGCGATTGCCTGACCCGCTTCTTTTCGATTTCGTAAACAGATCTCGGCTCAGACTGCCACCTGTATCCAGCTGCCCCAGCAGCACGGTTGTCTGCGTGCCTGCGTTGTCATGGATCACCCATTTGCGCAGCTCGACCGGGTTATCAGTGAACATCAATTCAATCCGGCCAGACTCGGGGTTTTTGGGGTCTTGCGCGGTGACAACTGTGGCCGTGCCGTCGAAGTCATGAGCCACGACCATATTCGCCTGTCCCAGATTCACATTGCGCGCCAACACCAATGAAAGCGGCGTACGCTTCAGCGGGTATTGCTCGGGCGGCTGGTTCGACTTGGGGTCGAATATTTGCACCGTGCCCGTATTAGCAAGAACAACGGCGCTGTTTGGTGGGTCATATTCAAACCGCATCTTACCAGGCCGTTGCATCCACAGCTTGCCAGTGCTCAGCGAGCCGTCGTCGTTGACCTGAGTGAATGTCGTCTGAACAGTTTTCAGACCGTTCAGATAATTGGATATCTGCGACAATGGCAGCTTGTCGGCGGCCCAGGCGGCAGGCGCGGCCAGGGTCAGAGCAAGGGCAAAAGCAATCTGTTTCATGCTTAACAGATATGCTCTCTGCCCTTGTTATTAAATATCCTACTGCTCGGGGACGAGGATTTCCCGCTTACCGACGTGATTTGCCGAAGAAACAACGCCTTCGTCCTCCATCTGCTCAACAAGTCGCGCAGCTTTGTTATAGCCGATGGCAAGTTTCCGCTGGATGTAAGAGGTCGAGCATTTGCGATCCTTGATCACGATCGCCACAGCCTGATCGTACAAGGCATCCTCTCCATTGGTGTTGCCACCAGTGTTCAAACCCAGAACAGCGTCGATATTGTCAGCTTTGTCCTCGGCCGGGCCGTCAAGAACGCTGCCCACATAGTCCGGCGGGCCGAACTGTTTCAGATGGTTGACGATTTCTTCGACCTCTTCATCCGAGACAAAGGGTCCGTGGCAGCGGGTGATCTTAGCTCCGCCCGCCATATAAAGCATATCGCCCTGCCCCAGCAGTTGCTCAGCCCCCATTTCGCCAAGAATGGTCCGGCTGTCGACTTTCGAGGTCACCTGGAACGAGATCCGGGTCGGGAAGTTTGCTTTGATCGTCCCGGTGATGACGTCGACCGAGGGGCGCTGCGTGGCCATGATCAGGTGAATACCCGAGGCCCGCGCCATCTGCGCAAGACGTTGAATACAGGCTTCGATCTCTTTACCCGCAACCATCATCAGGTCTGCCATCTCATCGACGATAACGACGATATAGGGCATCGCCTCGGGGGCAAATTCCTCGGTCTCAAACATCGGCTCGCCGGTTTCTTCGTCGAACCCGGTCTGGACCGTGCGGCTGAACAGTTCACCCTTGGCCAGTGCGTCCTTCACGCGGCCGTTGTAGCCGGCAATGTTGCGGACGCCCATCTTGGACATCTTGCGATAGCGATCCTCCATCTCGCCCACGACCCATTTCAGGGCAACAACCGCCTTTTTCGGGTCGGTCACAACAGGCGACAGGAGATGCGGGATGCCATCATAGACCGACAGTTCCAGCATCTTGGGGTCGATCATGATCAGGCGGCATTCGTCCGGTGTCAGCTTGTACAGCAATGACAGGATCATGGTATTGATCGCCACCGATTTACCGGAACCGGTGGTCCCCGCGATCAGCAGGTGAGGCATCTTGGCCAGGTTCGCCACAACAGACTCACCGCCAATATCCTTGCCCAACGCCAGAGGCAGCGCGTGGTTGCCATCCCCGAAATCGCGGCTGGCGAGGATTTCGCGCAGCACAACCATCTCGCGGTTTTCATTGGGCAATTCGATCCCGATCACCGAGCGGCCCGGCAGGGTCGAAACCCGCGCCGACAAGGCCGACATTGATCGGGCGATGTCATCCGCCAGACCGATCACACGGCTGGCCTTCAGGCCCGGGGCCGGTTCTAGTTCATACATGGTGACAACCGGGCCGGGGCGCACGCTGGTGATCTCACCTTTGACGCCGTAATCGTCCAATACATTTTCCAGCATACGCGCGTTTTCTTCCAACGCCTCATCGCTGAGGTGATGGCGTTGAATGCTGGCCGGGTTGGACAACAGGTTCAACGGCGGCAATTCGAAATCGGAATGCCGTTCCTCGAAGGACAGAGTGGGCTGCGCCTCGGCCTGAGCGCGGCGCGAAGGCGGCGGGGTCCGGCGTACAGGCTGTGCCACCACCGGTTTGCGTGGCTCGGCCACCGGTATCTTCATCGCGGGGCGCGGCTGTGGCGCGGGTTCGGGCGCGGGTGCATCCTCGAACACAGCTTCGTCCTCGTAATCGGGCTCAGGCACAAAATCCTGATGCAACGGCTCTTGCTGCCACTCTGGTGCGGGCTCTGCTGTCAGCATTGGTTCCGGCGGCAGACCGGCCGAGGTCATCGGCGGTTCGGGCGGCAGCTCGTCGCCGCCTCTGGGGTTCAGGATCAGCGGATCGGGTCCCCGGCCACGTCCTTTGGTCAGCGGCAGGTTTGGATCAGGCTCAGGCGTCATCTCGCCGATGGCAACCTTGCGATTGCGCACGGCAGCAGAGATTTTGGACCGGATACGATCCTCACCCGGCATCTCGTCAAACCCGGCAACTGGTTCGGGATCGACCAGCTCGGGCTCGATCATCGGTTCGGGTCGGCGGATCAGGCTAGGCATCCGCGCCAGCAGACCTGGTTTGGCGGGCTCGGGTTCGTCGTATTCAGGCTCTTCGAACACCGGATCGGCATAGGCCAGATCATCGTCAAACACGGCTTCGGCGGCCTCAGCACGAGCGGCCTTGCGGTCCTCCCACTGCGCGCGCCGGTCGCGCGCAGCCTGCGCGGTGGCGGTGGCCCTGCGGCCCAGCATGTTCATCAGCATGTCATAGGCCATGACCAAACCCAGCAGAAAGGCGCGGAATCCCTTGCGCACATCCGCTTTGGTGAAACCCAGCACAAAAACACCAAGCGCCAGCATCCCGGCCGCCATGGCCAGTGACATCAGCTTGACCATGAAATGCGAGGAAATCGGCAGCAATGTCAGAAGCGCGCCCATGACGGTATCGCCAAACAGGCCACCCAGACCAAAGCTGTGGGTCGCGCGCCAGGCCTCCCCCGGCACCAGCGTCGCGGCATAAACCGAGACAATGGCAATCCAGATCGGCGCAAAGATCAAACGACCAACGGCGCGTTCCTCACCGAAATGCCCGGCAAAGCGCACGCCCCAGCCGATCAGAACCAGCGCGATGCTCCAACTGCCCCAGCCTACGATCATGAACAACGGTGCCGCGATCGAGGCCCCGATCCGGCCCATCCAGTTCTGCACCGGCGCATCTGTCGACACCATCCAGTTCGGATCATCCGGCGTATAGGACCAGATCATCGCAGCAGCGGCCAGTCCCAGCAGGATCAATGCGATCCCGATCAGCTCTTTGCTGCGCCGCTCAATCGCGGCCTGAGTCGTGCTGTCCAGCAATGGATCGCGGTTGCGCGCGTTATATGATGCCATTTTGCCCTCGTACCTCACGAATAGATGCAGTCGCGGAGCGTGATCAGTCCGCGCTTCATCTCTGTTTTTGGGGCCACCATCGCGACCCGGATAAATTGCTCGCCCGGATTTTGCCCCGGATCACCTTGAGAAAGATATGCGCCCGGCAGCACCCGCACCCCGGTTTGCTGCCACAGCTTCAATGCGGTTTCTTCACCATTTTCGACCGGCAGCCACAGGAAAAACCCAGCCTCGGGCGGCATATAACCCTGAACATTGGCGAAAACCTCATCGGCAATCGCGTATTTTTCCTGATACATCGCGCGGTTCTCAGCGACATGCGCCTCGTCCGCCCAAACCCGTGCGGCAGCGGCCTGCAGCGGAGCGGGCAAAGGCGCGCCCGCATAACTGCGTAACTGCTTGACCCGTTTGATAGTCTCGGGTCCACCCGCAATCAGACCGGACCGTAGCCCAGCCAGATTCGACCTCTTAGACAGCGAGTTGAACAGCGTGACCCGCTCAGTATCGGCCCCAAGCTCCTGCGCAACGGTCAAGGCCCCGGCGGGGGCCTCATTGCGGTAAATCTCGGAATAACACTCATCCGCGAAGATGCGGAAATCGTATTTCTCAGCCAGCTGGATCAACTCGGCCCAGTAGTCGCGCGAGGCAACGGCCCCCTGCGGGTTAGCAGGCGAGCAGATATAAGCCACAGCGGTGCGGTTCAGCACATCCTCGGGCAGCCCTGCATAATCCGGCAGATGACCCGTTGCGGCGGTCGCAGGCACAAAGATCGGCTCGGCCCCGACCGAGATCGAGGCGACCATATAAACCTGATAAAACGGGTTCGGGCACAGGACGACCGGTTTCTGGCCATTCTTCTGTTCCGGGCACAGCGCCATGGCAGCATTATACAACCCCTCGCGCGTGCCGTTCAGGGCCATCACGTTGGTTTCGGGGTCCATCGCCACACCATAGCGGCGCTTGATCCAGTCGGTGATCGCGCCGCGCAGCTCGGGTGAGCCCTCATTCGGCGGATAGCCCTGAAACCCCGCAGCGTTCTCCATGATCACATCCGTCACCCAAGCTGGGAAGTCATGCATCGGCGCGCCGATGGTCATGTGAATCACATCTCCACCCGGCTGGTGATGGTCCAACAGGGTGCGCAGACGCGGAAAAGCGTATTCCGGTAGGTTCGAAAACCGCTCGGGGAAATTCATAACTGCTGCCTCAATATCGGGATCATTTTCGCCCCGTTTTTTTAGCAGATTACAGGCCGCACCCGGCTTCGTCCAGACAAAGAGGTGCCGAATCAGGGGATTGTGGCATTCAGGCCAACGCAGCCTCGACCGCTGATCCAAGCCGCAAAAGCACCTCTTCCGAGCCTGGATAGCCCATCATCATCAGCCCGCAACCGGGGGTGCCTGTGGGCAGGGTCAGAGCCGCCAGGCCCATCAGGTTTCCGATCCGTGTATTGCGCAGCGCCAGCAGGTTTTCAGTCACGTAATATTCGTGATCATTCATCAACCGGTCCAGATTCGGTGGTAGAATTGGGGCTGTTGGGGCCAGAACGGCGTCAAAGCCAGACGTGGCCGCATCCCAAGCAGCACGGCAGGCTTTCAACTTGGACCACGCAGCGATGTAATCGGGCCCCGAGTTATCCTTACCTGCGCGGAACCGCGCCAGAATCTCAGGGTACATGGCGTCTGGGTTGGCCTCGATCACGTCGCGCCACAAACCGTAGGCTTCGGTTGTGTAGAGAAGACCGGATAGCCCCATCGCTTCGTTCAGTTCGAGAACTTCCAGCGGCACGATTTCCGCGCCAGCATCGCGCAACCGGTCGACAGCGTCCTCAAAAGCTCTGCCTGGCGCTTCGCGCAGGTCATCCTTGGCGACGTTTTGCAGATCCGCAAAGCGGCGACCTTTCAGACTGGCCCCTCGTAGGTCCGCCGGGGTGCCGCCCTCCAACAGCGCCAGCATATGCCCAGCATCCTCAACGGATCGGGTCAGCGGACCGGCGGTATCGAAGCGCAGACACAAAGGCACCACCCCTTCCAGGCTGATCCGCCCTGCGGTGGTTTTCAGACCGACCAGGTTGTTCCAAGCCGCCGGAATACGAACCGATCCGCCAGTATCCGAACCCATCCCGCCAGCCGCCAATCCCCAGGCCACCGAGGCCCCGGCACCAGACGAAGATCCGCCCGGCACGGCCTCTTCATCATCAACGCAGGGCGGCGTACCGGTAATCGGGTTCAAGCCGAGGCCGGAAAAGGCCAGCTCGCTCATATGGGTTTTGCCCAGACAGACCGCCCCCAAGGCGGTGGCATTGCGCACCACAACCGCGTCACTTTCCGGCACCCGGCCCTTAAGCAGGGCTGAGCCGGACTCGGTTCCGATACCGGCAGTGTCGAACAGGTCTTTCCAACTGATCGGGACACCATCCAAAAGCGACAGGCGCTGTCCCAGCTTGGCGCGGGCTTGCGCCGCTGCGGCCTCAGACCGGGCGCGATCATGGGTGACACGGGCATAAATCCGGTCGCTGTGGGGATGTTCGTCGATGGCAGACAGATAGGTTTCGGTCAATTCCACCGGGTCGATCCGCCCCATTCCGATGCCTCGACCCAGATCACACGCTGTCATGGTCAGCCAATCCTGCATCCCTGCCCCCTTGAAAAATTTACGCTTTGACGGACGGTAGCGACAGGACCGCACATGGACAATCCCGAATGGGCGCGCATATTGCGGGGCATGGAACAAACCTCGGATATCCTGATCGTTGGCGGCGGCCTGAATGGCCCGGCTTTGGCTTTGGCACTAGCGCAAACCGGCCATTCGGTTACCGTGATCGACGCACTGGCTAATAAAGTGCGCAAGAATGCTGCTTTTGACGGTCGTGCCTATGCGCTGGCGCTGGCCTCGCAACGGTTGCTGGATGCGATCGGGGTCTGGGATCGGGTGGCCGATCACGCCCAGCCCATGCTGGAAATCAAAGTCACCGATGGCCATGTAGGCGCTGGACCCTCCCCGTTCTTCATGCATTTCGACCATGCCGAGATCGAAGAAGGCCCGATGGGCTACATGGTCGAGGATCGCCACCTGCGCCGCGCCTTTCTGGAGGCAATGGCCGAAGAAACTGCCATCACTGAAATTAGCGGCCGGACCGTTGTCGCTCAGGATTGCGGCGCAACTGGCGTGACGCTGACCCTGAACGACGGCAGCGCCCTGTCCGGCTCAATATTAGTCGGCTGTGATGGCCGCCGCAGCGGGACCGCTGCGCGGTCAGGCATCAAGCGCTCTGGCTGGGATTACGGCCAGACCGCGCTTGTCTGCGCTATCGAGCATGATTTGCCGCACCACGGCGTTGCCCATCAGTTCTTTATGCCACCCGGCCCGCTGGCCATTCTGCCCCTGACCGGCAACCGCAGCTCCATCGTCTGGAGCGAGCGGACAGAGACGGCGCAGCACATCAACGCCCTGCCCGAAGACGAATACCTGCAGGTTCTGCGCCCCCGTTTTGGTGATTTTCTGGGCGAAATCCGCCTGCAAGGCGACCGGTTCACCTATCCGCTGAATCTGACCATCGCCAATTCCTTCATTGGCGACCGCATGGCCCTGGTCGGAGACGCCGCCCACGGCATGCACCCAATCGCCGGGCAAGGCCTGAACGCGGGTCTGCGCGATGTGGGTGCCCTGGCCGAAGTGCTGACGCTGGCTGGACGGCGCGGCGAGGATATCGGCTCCGTTCTGGTTCTGGAACGCTATCAGGAGTGGCGGCGGTTCGACACGGCGGCGCTGGCCATGGCGACCGATGTATTCAACAAGCTGTTTTCCAACGACAATCCGCTGCTGCGGATCGGGCGCGATATCGGGATGGGGATCGTCGGCTCGCTTCCCGGCCTGCGTCGCGGCTTTGTACGCGAAGCCGCCGGGCTGACCGGAGACCTGCCGAAACTGCTGCAAGGTCGCGCGATCTAGTCCAGTTCGCGCGCCTCATCGACCAACATCACCGGAATCCCATTACGGATCGGAAAGGCCAAATTGGCCGCCTTGGACACCAATTCCTGCTTTTCGGCATCGTAGTGCAAGGTCGAATGCGTCTGCGGACAGATCAACGCCTCCAGCATATGCCGGTCAAAAGGGTGTTGGGGCTCGGTCATTGCAGTTTTTCCTCATTCGTTCCGCCGCGCATGGCGAATTCTATCAGTGTCACCAGCGTCTCGCGCCGGGTGCGCAAGCAGGGGGCCTCAAGCAAAGCCTGTTTTTCTTCGGGGTCGAAATCCAACAACATCGACAGTGAATTCACCAACAACTCATCATCAGCATCTTTCAAGGTTTCCCAATCGGTCGACAACTGGCGCGAGGTGAAAAACCGCTCCAGCAACCCCATAAATGAGGCGCGATTAAAGCTGTCATCTATCTCGGCCCGGCCGAGATCGCGATCAAACCCGCCCCACGACACAGAGCAGCGCCGATACGGAGTAAAGGCGTCCAGCTCAGACTGGACGCGAAACCGGGAAATACCCGTCAGGGTGATCAGATAACGACCATCTTCGGTTTCCGAAAACTGCGTCACCCGTCCGGCGCAACCGATTTGGTGCAGCTTGTCTTCGTTGCTCTGACACGGGTTCGGTTGGACCATGCCAATCAACCGCTCCTGCGTTTTCAGGGCGTCGTCCAGCATCTGCAAATAGCGCGGCTCGAATATATGCAGCGGCAGGCGCGAGCGGGGCAACAACAGCGCCCCAGGCAATGGAAAAACGGATACCGTTTCCGGCAGGTCAGCGGGATGCATCATGTATCCGAGTGTAGCTCTGATCCCGAATTAGGCAAATATCATCGAGCTGAGCTTGCGCCGTCCATTCAGAACAATCGGATCATTGGGCTTGAGCGCGTCGAAGATGGTGAACAGCTGCGCCTTGGCGGCACCGTCATTCCATTCGCGATCGCGACGGAACAGTTCAAGCAGCTGTGCAACCGCCTCTTCCACTTCGCCATTGGCATGCAGCGCCTGTGCCAAATCGAAGCGCGCCTGATGATTGTCGGCGTCGGCGTCTACCGCAGCTTTCAGTTCTCCCACCGGACCTGCATCGGCAGCCTGTTTCGCCAATTCCAGCTGGGCATGAGCGGCCTCAACCTCAGCCGAGGTGGAAATCTCGGCAGGTGCGCCGTTCAGGATGGCTTCGGCCTGTTCCAGATCGCCTGATGCGATGTGCGCACGAACCAGCCCGCCATAAGCCGCGGCATGGTTCGGATCTTCACCCAGAATCGCAGCAAAGGTCTGGGCCGCGTCGACAGCGGCACCATCGGCCAGCATCTCTTCGGCCGCTTCAACCGCATCGTCCAGTTGGCCACCGGGGCTTTCGCCGCCTGCTGCTTCGATTACGCGGTCGATAAAGGCCTTGATCTCGGACCCAGGCAGCGCGCCCTGAAACCCATCCACGGGCTGACCTTTATAAAAGGCATAAACCGTCGGAACCGACTGAACGCGCATTTGCGAGGCAATCATCTGCGCCTCATCCACGTTGATCTTGACCATCTTCACCGCGCCTTTTGCGGCGGTCACGGCCTCTTCCAACAGGGGTATGAGGGTCTTGCAAGGGCCACACCAGGGTGCCCAGAAATCTACGATGATGGGCGTTTCCTGAGAAGCCTCGACCACATCGGCCATAAAGGTCGCCTCGGACCCGTCCTTGATCAGATCGGTGGCCTCGGGGCTGGCTGCGGCGTTCAGAAGATCCATGGTTTTCACTCTCCGGTTCGAACTTGCGCCCTATATGCAACCGCTGGCAGCGGAAACCAAGGGCAGAGTTACACAATCACAGGTCGAATGTCGCAAAAACCGGCGCATGGTCGCTGGGCTTCTCCCACCCGCGCGCATCGCGCAGGACGCGGCTGGAATGACCCGCGTTCGAGATATCGGGGGTCGCCCAGACGTGATCCAGCCGCCGGCCCTTGTCCGCCGCATCCCAATCGCGCGCTCGGTAAGACCACCAGCTATACAACTGCCCCTCGGGGATATCCTGCCGAGTGACATCGACCCAACCGCCAGCATCCTGGGTTTCAGCCAGCGCCTCAACCTCGATCGGGGTGTGCGAAACGACCTTGAGCAGTTGCTTGTGCGACCAGACGTCATCCTCACGCGGGGCGATGTTCAGATCTCCGACCAAAATGGATTTTTCCGGCTTTTCTGCATGGAACCAGTCGCGCATGTCCGAGAGGTAATCGAGCTTTTGCCCAAACTTCTCATTCTTCTCTCGATCCGGAATATCGCCACCGGCGGGGACATAGAAATTGTGGATCGTCACCCCGTTTTCCAACCGCCCGGCGATGTGACGGGCGTGGCCGAGGCCCGCGAAATCCTTGTCGCCGACCTCTTCCATCGGCAGACGAGACAGGATGGCGACGCCGTTATAGCCCTTTTGCCCTCGTGCGATCATGTGAGTGTAGCCCAGTTCGGCGAACCCTTCGGTCGGAATCTTTTCGACCGGCGACTTGCATTCCTGCAGACACAGGACATCGGGGGCTTCTTCCTGCAGCAATTTCAACACGATAGGCTCACGCAGGCGGACCGAGTTGATGTTCCAGGTGGCAAGGGTAAAGGGCATGGGGGATTCCTCTGTCGCGGTTGAGCGGAGGTTAGCGTGGCGTTTCATCCGGTGCCATGAGAAAAAGAGTTTGAGCCAGTTTTCGGTTTAGAGCAGACGCTATCTACCCTTCATGGCCCTTTATAAAGCGCAGATTAAATCCAATTTATGTTATGTTTACAACATAGAAATCGGATCATCGGTTCCCAACATTTGTGACTAGAAAACGGAGGAGACGATGACCAGATTTAAGACACTTGGCGCCGCAGCGCTGGCCAGCACCCTTGCCTTTGCAACCCATGCAGTCGCGGAAAACACCCCCGACCTGCGCGGAGTATGGAGCGGCACTCACACCGTTGCGGCCCTGCCCAACGAACACAGCGACGGAGCCCCACGCTTCAACCAATCCGAGTGGGTTCTTGAGATCAAGGAACAACAAGACAATGCGTTCTGGGGAACCAGCAAGTGGAGCCGTACCGACTCGGACCGGTGGAACGAAGCCCAGGTTACCGGAACGATCAGCCAAGATGGCTCTGGCTCAATCGCTATGGTCGAAACCCGGGTTGGGGAAGACCGGCAGGTTAACGGCTTGATCGATGCAACCTTTGAAGATGGCAAGATTTATGCTGACTTCCGCAGCTTGCGCAGTGGCATAACGTACGGCACCGTTTTGGAGAACGACGGCACCAGCTAGATTGTGATTGGAAAGCAATTCCAGCTATCGGATTTGCATCTCAGACCTTGCCTATTTGCAAAAAAAGCCGGGCCATCAGGCCCGGCAGTCCAACAGGGAGGTGCATGTCAAAACCCGGACATGCGCGGGTTGCAATCAAACTAATTGCACATCCAGAGTATCACTTTGATCCACGTCAATCCACAACGAGTTAGGAGACCAAGCGATATCCACCCGATTCTGTGACCAAAAGGCGCGCATTCGACGGATCGGGCTCGATTTTCTGACGCAGACGATAAATGTGGGTTTCCAGCGTATGGGTAGTAACACCGGCGTTATAGCCCCAGACCTCGTGCAGCAGCACGTCGCGGGCAACCACTCCATCGGTCGAACGGTACAAGAACTTGAGAATATTGGTTTCTTTCTCGGTCAGCCTGATTTTGCGATCCTCTTCGGTGATCAGCATCTTCATCGCAGGCTTGAACGTATACGGCCCCAAAACGAACACCGCGTCCTCGGATTGTTCGTGCTGGCGCAGCTGAGCACGGATACGGGCCAGCAACACCGGGAATTTGAATGGTTTCGAGACATAATCGTTCGCACCGGCATCCAGGCCCAGAATTGTATCTGCGTCGCTGTCATGGCCGGTCAGCATCAGAATCGGGCTTTTGACACCTTGCTTGCGCATCAGGCGGCACAGCTCGCGCCCGTCAGTATCCGGCAGGCCAACATCCAGAATGACCAGATCGTAAATCGCTTCGCGCGCCCGCTCCATCGCGGACTGACCGTCATGGGCTTCGAACACGTCGAAATCCTCGGTCATCACGAGTTGTTCGCTAAGCGCCTCGCGCAGGTCTTCATCGTCATCCACCAGCAGGATTTTCTTGAGCTGAGCCATGTCCGGTCCTCCTAAGCCTTTTCCACCACTTGCGTGCGGAAGATGCAATCAACAAGGTTTGCTGCAATCGTCTCACGCCCTCGTGTCCGAAGCAGAGGAAATGTTTCACATTTCCCTCCTATCAGGCTACAGGAAGGCCGGAACGTTACAGGGTAACACGGATGAGTCTGATCCCGGATATTTCAGAATTGCTGGCACGGGCCCGCGCCGATCTGCGCATGGGGGTTCCCGTTGCGCTGACCGACGACAGCGGATTCAGCGTGCTGGCCATCGCGGCAGAAACGCTGGGCGCCCAGCGGCTTGCGGATTTACGCGGGCTTGGGGGGGAGCTGGTGGTTGCCGTCACCGTACGGCGGGCGGAAACGCTAAAGGCACGGGCCTATGACGGCGATCTGGCACGGGTAATTATCCCAGCCGATGCGGATATCACCTGGGTTCAGGCAGTGGCCGATCCTTCAGATGATTTGAACGCGCCTATGAAAGGCCCCCTGATGACTGAACGTCAGGGCAACGCCAACCTTCACCGCATCGCCATCGCCTTGACCAAATCGGCGCGGTTGCTGCCTGCCGCCGTCGTCATGCCTATCGAGGACGGGCGCAGTTTTGCTGCAACACATGGCCTGACATGCATCGACCACACCCGCGCCGCGCCACATCTGGCCGATCGCAGCGAACTGCATGCCGTCGTAGCCGCCCGCCTGCCGATGGAAGTGTCCGAGGCCGGTCGGTTGCACGTATTCCGCCCGGAAGATGGCGGTGAAGAGCATTATGCCGTCGAGATCGGCCGCCCGGATCGAGATAAGCCGGTTCTGGCCCGGTTGCATTCGGCCTGTTTCACCGGAGACCTGATGGGCAGTCTGAAATGCGACTGTGGTCCGCAATTGCGGGGCGCGCTGGCGCAAATGGGCTCGGAAGGGGCTGGGGTGCTGCTGTATCTCAATCAGGAAGGACGAGGCATTGGCCTTGCCAACAAAATGCGCGCTTACTTCCTGCAGGATCAGGGGTTCGATACGGTTGAAGCCAATCACCGGCTGGGATTTGAAGATGATGAGAGGGATTTCCGGCTGGGTTCGGACATTCTGAAATCTCTGGGATTCAACTCGGTCCGGCTGCTAACGAACAACCCGGCAAAGATCGCGATGATGGAGAAAACCGGTATCGCCGTGACCGAGCGTGTGCCACTGAAGGTTGGTGAAACCGCCCATAACCGAGGGTATCTTGCGACCAAGGCGGCCAAATCCGGGCATTTGCTGTGACACCGAGTGATTTGGTTCTGACCCCGCGCGGAGTTCGGTTTGCCGGGCGTGTCTTTCCCTGCTCAATCGGCAAAGGCGGGTTGAGTACCGCAAAACGCGAAGGGGATGGGGCCACTCCCACTGGCGTGCACCACATTGTCGGAATGCTTTACCGGCCAGACCGCATTGCCAAACCGACCTCATGGGCAATTCCCATCGGCCCGCGCGATTTGTGGTCAGATGACGGGCGGGACGGCCAGTACAACAATCTGGTCAACGCGCCTTATGCCTTTAGTCACGAAAAGCTGCGCCGAGCTGATCCTCTGTATGACCTTGTGTTGATCACCGATTGGAACTGGCCCAATGCTGTTCCGGGTCACGGATCAGCAATATTTGCTCACCAATGGCGCCGTCCAGGATATCCAACCGAGGGCTGTGTTGCCTTCCGACGGGACCACTTGCACTGGATTGCAGGCCAGATTTCGCCGGGTACGCGGCTGATTATTCCTGCGGCTTGACCCGTTCGCCAAAGATGGCCGAGCCCACACGCACATGGGTCGCCCCCAGCGCGATGGCTTGCTCGAAATCGCCACTCATGCCCATCGACAGGCCGGTCAGACCATTACGCTCGGCTATTTTGGCCAGCAAGGCAAAATGCAACGAGGGTTCTTCATCAACCGGCGGGATGCACATCAAACCCTGGATTGGCAGGTCCAGCCCACGGCATTCCGCTATGAAGGCGTCAGCATCGGCGGGCAGGATACCGGCCTTTTGATCCTCGTCCCCGGTATTGACCTGAATGAACAGATCCGGACAGGTGCCAACCTCTTGCGCCAACCGTGCCAGTGTTTTGGCCAGTTTGGGTCGGTCGACCGAATGGATAGAGTTGACCAGCTCAATCGCCTGACGGGCTTTGTTGGTCTGCAGTGGACCGATCAAGTGCAGATCAATATCAGCGAACTGCTCCATAAAGCCCGGCCATTTACCTGCGGCCTCCTGAACCCTGTTTTCGCCAAAACAGCGATGACCCCGTTCCAGAACAGCCTGCACGCGTTCATTCGGCTGCACCTTTGAAACGGCGATCAATTTGACAGACCCGGCAGGCCGTCCGGCGGCAGTTTCAGCTTTGGTAATACGGGCCGTGATATCTTGCAGCGACATAAGGTTCCTCAATCTGCTTTCAGCGCAGGAAAACACCATGTCGGCCAAAAAGAAAAGGGCAGGCCCGAAGACCTGCCCTTAAACTTTACGGTTCAGATCAACTTAGAAGTTGAAGTATGCACCGAAGTCAGCTTGGGTCTGCGAGTCGCAGGTGTCGCAATCGTTGACACCAATACCACCGCGCAGCGATGCACCGCCGCCCAGGTCGTAGATTGCACCAATTGCGACCTGCTGAGTGTCAGCAGAGGCGTTACCGTCACCATAGGTGAACAGCAGGGTGGTTGCAGCGCCTAGGTTGTAGGCGGCCGACAGACCCCAAGCGGTACCATCAGTTGAAGAAACTTCGGTGGCATCGTCTGCAACAAACAGAGTACCGTTGAAGTCGCCCCATTCACCGCCCAGAGTCAGAACGGTCAGGCTCGGATCGCTGCCACCGGAACCGGCGTCAGTTTGACCATAAGCAACAGCTGCGGTGATGTTGTTGAAGGTGTAGGATGCGCTGACGTCCCAACGGTCACCATCCTGGAAGGAAATCACACCGCCGGTGCTGGTCGCTACGCGCGCCTGGTCATACGATGCGCCGAAGGCGAAGTCGCCAACTGCGTACTGGAAGAACACAGCGTTCGAGCCCGGGTTGTCACCCGAAACGTAGCTCAGGAAGCTATAGTCAACGCCCGAGTACTGACCTGCGAACAGTTCCAGACCAACTTCGTTACCGTAGTAGTTCGGCAGGTTGTCGAACGAACCGGCAACGTTGCCGGCGTCAACACGCAGACCACCGTAGATAACCGAGAAACGCGCGCCGTTCAGCCGAGCGTTGTTGGCTTCGCCGTTAGAGTTTTCGTCAGCTTGCAGACGAACACGGGCTTCAAAGCGAACACCACCGTCGGTTTCGGTGAAACCGTCAATGTTCAGACGGAAACGCGAGACCAGGATGGTGTCGTCCGGGTCAGGGTCGGTCACGTTTGCAGTGGCAGTCACGGTAACGATTGCACCGCTTGCGGTAGTCACCGTGGTCGTAGCCGTAACCGGACGGCTGGCGGAGCGATCTTCCAGATAGCCAATACCAAAACGGCCATAACCGCTGAGGTTAATGCCAGAATCGGCCGCTGCAACACCTGCGGTTGCGATCAGAGCGGTCGATGCGAAGAGAACTTTTTTCATCTTGTTTCCCTCGGTTTCAAAAGTTTTTCTACTCGACACATGCCTCAGCACATGTCTCAGCACGGGAACCGTTTCGCTCTTTTTGCCCCCAACACGCAAGCTTGGCATAAATGACTCGGCTGCATTGGACCGAAATTGGTGCAAGGATGCCACAGTCTGTTTTCGGGTCCTAACCGGCCCCACGGCCACTGATATGTGACAATAATAGGGTTGTTGCGGAACGGGACCTTGTCTAGGAGTAACAACAGACAACGTTGACCAAAGTAAACAGGACCCGTCGATAATGCGCCTGCAGACGATTTTCGGTTTGATCATAATGACTGCTGCCGTCTCGGCGTGTGGCGAGAATCGGGGCGCCACGCCAAATCCGAATTCACTGGCGACCGGCGGCGACTCTGACGAACAAGAGCTTAACGATCCGAATCGCTCGACGATCTGGGATGTGTTCAACAGGGGCAATGCGGAACAAGTCACAAATGTGAATCGGTATCTGTGGACAGCGTCTCTGGATGTATTGAATTTCCTGCCCGTTCAGGAAGTTGATCCGTTTACCGGTGTTATCGTAACCGGATACGGCACACCTCCGGGCGGGGGCCGACAGTATCGCGCGACAGTTCACATCAGCGATCCGGCGCTGGCGGCGCGGTCCCTTTCGGTCGCGCTGCAGACCAGCGGTGGTGCCCCTGTCAGTGCAGCGACAACCCGCGCAGTCGAGGATGCGATCCTGTCCCGCGCCCGTCAGTTGCGCATTGCGGACAACAAGTTCTAGCAACTCGTCGAAAATCACACTAATACCACGCCGGGTTCCTACCCGGCGTTTTCATTCACGAAGGACCGCACGATGTCTCGCTACTCGGCCAACGAAATCGAAGCAAAATGGCAAGAGGCCTGGGACAAGGCCGGAATCTTCACCGCCGACCACAAGGCGGATAAGCCGAAATACTATGTGCTTGAGATGTTCCCGTATCCGTCTGGCCGAATCCATATGGGGCATGTGCGCAACTATACGATGGGCGACGTGATCGCGCGGCACAAACTGGCCACCGGTCACAACGTATTGCACCCGATGGGCTGGGATGCGTTCGGGATGCCCGCCGAAAATGCCGCGATGGCCATTGGGGGCCACCCCAAGGATTGGACTTATGGCAACATCGCCGACATGCGCGGTCAGATGAAGCCTCTGGGCCTGTCGATCGACTGGTCGCGTGAGTTCGCTACCTGTGATCCTGAATATTACGGCCAGCAGCAGGCGTTGTTCCTGGATATGCTCGAGGCCGGGCTGGTTTACCGCAAGAATGCCGTGGTGAACTGGGACCCAGTCGACATGACCGTTCTGGCCAATGAACAGGTCGAAAACGGTCGCGGTTGGCGCTCGGGCGCGTTAGTTGAGCGCCGCGAGCTGACCCAGTGGTTCTTCAAGATCTCGGATTATTCCGAAGAACTGCTGGACGCGCTAGATACGCTAGACAACTGGCCCGCCAAGGTCCGCCTGATGCAGGAAAACTGGATCGGCAAGTCTCGCGGTCTGCAATTCGGGTTCGAACGCACCGATGGTGGAGAGCCAATCACAGTATATACGACCCGGCCCGACACGCTGCTGGGCGCGTCTTTTGTCGGCATTTCCCCGGATCACCCGATTGCCAAACAGCTTGAGACCGAAAACCCCCAAGTCGCCAAATTCGTGGCCGAATGCCGCAAGGGCGGCACCACCGAAGAGGCTATCGAGACGGCCGAAAAGCTGGGTTATGACACCGGCATCCGCGTCAAACACCCGCTGGACCCGAATTGGGAACTGCCGGTCTGGATCGCAAACTTCATCCTGATGGACTATGGCACCGGCGCGATCTTTGCCTGCCCCGCGCACGACCAACGCGATCTCGATTTCTGCCGCAAATACGGCCTGCCCGTGGTCGACACGTTCTTTGCGCTGGATGATGACACTCCGGTCGACAAGATCGCGTTCGTCCCGCCGAAAACCGAGAAGGTCCGCTGGATTAACCATTTCGCAGGTCTGACCGAAGCCACAGGCGACGAAGCGATCAATACCACCGTTGATTTCGCTGAAAAGGCTGGATGGGGCGAAGGCGTCACCAAATACCGCCTGCGCGATTGGGGCCTTTCTCGCCAGCGCTATTGGGGCTGCCCAATTCCTGTGGTGCATTGCGAATCTTGCGGTGTGGTGCCCGAGAAGAAAGAAAACCTACCCGTCCGCCTGCCCGACGATGTGACTTTTGACAAACCCGGCAACCCACTGGACCGTCACCCGACCTGGCGCGATTGCGAATGCCCGTCCTGCGGAGCCCCGGCCAAGCGCGAAACTGATACAATGGACACGTTCGTCGATTCGTCGTGGTATTTCGCACGTTTCACCGCCCCACGCGCCGAAACACCCACCGATTTGGCCGAGGCCGAATACTGGATGAATGTCGATCAGTATATCGGCGGTATCGAGCATGCGATTCTTCACCTGCTCTATTCGCGTTTCTTTGCCCGGGCGATGAACATCACCGGCCACTTGCCAAAGAAAGCCATCGAACCTTTCGATGCACTGTTCACCCAAGGCATGGTGACGCATGAAATCTACCAGACCCGCGACACAAACGGTCGTCCGGTCTATCACCTGCCCGAGGACGTAACCGACGGCAAACTGGCCGACGGCACCGAGGTCGAGATCATCCCCTCGGCCAAAATGTCCAAATCCAAGAAAAACGTGGTCGACCCGGTCAGCATCATCTCGGCTTTCGGCGCTGATACCGCACGCTGGTTTGTGCTGTCCGATTCGCCACCCGAGCGTGATGTGGAATGGACCGCATCGGGCGCGGAGGCCGCGTTTAAGCACCTCAGCCGCGTGCATCGGATCGCTACGGACATCGCCGAGTCCGACATCCCGGCCAACGCCGAAGACGAAACCCTGCTGCGTGAGATGCACAAAGCCATCCATGATGTTACCGGCGGCGTCGATTCCTTTGGTTTCAACGCCTCGATCGCCAAGCTTTATGCCTTTACCAACACGCTGGCCAAATCCAAGGCAGGCACGGCCGCCAAACGCGAAGCTGCCAAAACGCTGGCGCAGTTGATGTCACCCATGACGCCACACCTGTCCGAAGAGCTGTGGCAACTTCTGGGCGGCGAAGGATTGGTTGCCACCGCCGCCTGGCCCGTCGCGGATCAGGCGATGCTGGTCGACGACACGGTTACTTTGCCGATCCAAATCAACGGCAAGCGCCGCGCGGAAATCAGCGTGGCCAAGGATATGGCGAAGGACGAGGTTGAAAAAATCGCGCTCAGCACCGAAGCTGTGCAAAAGGCGCTGGATGGCAATGCGCCGAAGAAGGTTATCGTTGTCCCGGGCCGGATCGTAAATGTCGTTGTTTGATCGCAGAACTCTGTTGATGATGCCGCTGGCGCTGGCTGCCTGCGGCTTTGAACCAGTCTACGCACCGGGTGGTTCAGGCGCAGCTCTTGACGGCAAGGTCGCTGTATCTGCCCCAAATACGGTCAACAGTTACATGCTGGTGCAGAATCTGGAGCAGCGGTTAGGTCGCAGCGCTACTTCGGGCAACGAGTACAATCTGAATGTGAGCGTCTCGACTACTTTCCGGCGGTCCGCGATCACCTCGACAAACGAAACCAACCGCTATTCCATAGAAGGCAGATCGAACTACTCGCTGAGGTCAAACGAGACTGGCCAGGTCGTTGCGTCTGGCAGGGTCGAGAATTTCGTCAGCTATTCAGCGGCTGGATCGACGGTGTCCACACTGGCGGACGAACGCGACGCCCGCGAAAGGTTGATGGTAATTCTGTCAGATCAGATCGTAAACGAACTTTACGCCACGCCGGGCCTTGGTTCATGAAGCTCAGCCCACGCGAGGCTGAGGGGTATTTCACCCGCCCCGACACTGAAAAGGCCGGGCTTTTGATCTACGGCGCGGATGCGATGCGCGTGGCGCTAAAACGACAGCAGGTTCTGGCAGCGCTGCTGGGGGCTAATGCAGAAGAAGAAATGCGCCTGACCCGCATTCCGGGTTCGGATTTGCGCGGCGATCCCGCCCTATTGCTGGATGCGGTCAAATCTGTAGGGTTCTTCCCCGGACCTCGCGCCGTTTTTGTCGAAGACACCACCGACACCGCAGCCCCCGCAATAATCGCCGCATTCGAAGACTGGGCCCCTGGTGATGCCCAGATCATCGTCACCGCCGGGCAGTTAAAACCCAGCTCGAAAATCCGCAAAGCGTTCGAGGCGCACCCCGCTGCCTATGCGGTCGGCATTTATGACGATCCGCCCTCGCGTGCCGAGATTGAACGAATTCTGACCCAGGCCGGGTTGCAGAACATCCCTCGCGATTCGATGTCAGCCCTTGCCGAGCTGGCCACTGGGATCAGTCCCGGAGATTTCACGCAAACCATTGAAAAACTGTCGCTCTATAAACGCGGTGACAGCTCCGAACTGACCATTGAGGATATCGAGGCCTGCGCACCCCGCTCGACCGAGGCCGCCTTGGACGATGTTCTGAACGTGGTCGCCGAAGGCCGCGCCGGAGAAATCGGGCCGCTGATCCGGCGGCTGCAATCGCAAGGCACCAATGCGGTCAGCCTGTGCATCGGCGCGACCCGGCATTTTCGGACTCTGTATGCCTGCGCTTCGCACCCCGGCGGGGCCGCGCAGGGAATCGGCAAGCTGCGGCCACCGGTTTACGGCAAACGCCGCGACCGGATTTTACGACAGGCCCAAGGATGGGGAGCACCGAAGTTGCAAACAGCTTTAACGGTGCTGACTGATACCGACCTTTCACTGCGCTCGGCAGGACAGACCGCACCCGCCATGGCACTGGTTGAACGAGCGATGATCCGGCTGGCGATGCTGGCCCGATCCCGCTAACCGGAGCGCAACCAATCCGCGGCAGAACGACCGGCCCATTTCCCTGTGGCCATACACGCGGTCAGCAGGTACCCCCCGGTCGGGGCCTCCCAATCCAACATCTCTCCAGCACAAAACACTCCGGGCATCGCGTTCAGCATCAACCCTTGGTTCAACGCAGATCGCTTTACACCGCCTGCCGTGGAAATGGCTTCATCCATCGGGCGTAGGCCAGCGTGCCGGATTGGCAGGCCCTTGATCGCGCCGGGCCACTGCGCCTGTGGCAAAGCGTTGCTTTTAACCATCTCATGAAACAGCGCGACTTTCTGCGCTGGCAGGCGAAGGGACTTTTTCAGCCATTGCGACAGCGTGGTCTTGGGTTTCTTCGCAGCCAACCGCGATTGCAGCTTCGCGTGGTCCAGATCGGGCACCAGATCCACATAAAGAGGTTCTCCGGCACGTAAGGCAGGGGTCAGCGAGTACAGCCCGCCACCCTCAAGCCCGGTCGCTGATATCGTGGCTTCTCCGCGACTATCTATGTCTCCGGCCATCCAGCGCACCGATTTCAACGCCGCACCGAAATACGAAGCCATATGAAGGCTCCAGTCAACGGATATGGCAGAATTCGCCGGAGCAAAGGACGCAAGCGCGACACCTTTTTGCTGCAAAGTATCTGCCCATTGGCCATCTGAGCCCAGTCGCGCCCAACTGGCCCCACCCAACGCCAGCACGGTCACATCTGGTATCACGCTCTGCCGACCATCAAACGTATCGAAAAGCAGCGCGTCGCCGTTCCACCCCAACCAACGCCAGCGGGTTCTGATCTGAACGCCCGCACCTTCAAGCCGCCCCAGCCAGGCGCGTAACAGCGGCGAGGCTTTCATCACCGTCGGAAACACCCGCCCGGTCGACCCAGTAAACAGCTCTTGCCCTAATTCCCGCGCCCAGTCCTGCACCCCGGCGGCGTCAAATTCCGCAATCATCGGACGCAGCCAGTCCGCCGCCTCGCCATAGGATTGCAGCAAGGTTTCGAACGGTTCATCTTTGGTCAGGTTCAAACCCGACTTGCCCGCCATCAGAAATTTACGCGCGACCGAGGGTTTGGCCTCGGCCACTAACACTTCATGGCCCGCTGCGGCCAGTTCCTCTGCCGCCATAAGGCCTGCGGGTCCGGCCCCGATCACCACTGCCTGCGCCATCTCTGTCCCCTTGCCTTTCACGCCATCCAGCGCAAGTTTGTATCTGCCATGTCAGCCAGCGATCCGATTTGCCCGCTCTGTGACCGCCCCATTCCGGATGGGGGCGGCAGCCTGCACCATCTGATCCCAAAACTCAAAGGGGGCAAGGGCGGACCCACGGTTTTGCTGCATGTGATCTGTCACAAAGAGATTCACGCCACCCTGACCGAGGGCGAATTGGCGCGCACGTTCAATACGGTCGAGGCTCTGCGCGCCCACCCGCGTTTGGAGAAGTTCCTGATCTGGGTGCGCAAACGCCCGCCGGAATTTCGGTCGAAAGTTCCGGGCAAGCGGCGTAGGCGTTGATCAGTCCGGCCGCACCGGGTCACCAAAGGCATCCCGCAGAGACGTCGACAGCCCCTGAACCTCTAACCCCCGATAATCCGGGGCCGGCGCAAACTGCGCGCCTTGAAGGTGCTGGAATTCCAGCGTGGTATAGGGGCGTTTCCACAGCCATTCACGGTTTTCAACGGACCAAAGATCCGGATTGGGCGGTTGATCACCGGTGAAGGCATAGAAATGCAGGTCGAACCCGTATTGGGCGACATCCTGCACTGACAGCAGTCGCATGCCCTGCGCACGGCAGAACGCATCCTCGGCGGCTATGTCCCCTGTGCGTAAGGTGATCTGACCGATGCAGGCATTGGCGAAAGGCGCGGCAGGATCAGCTGCATTTTCTGGACGGTTGCCCTGAAAATCATGTTGCAGCAGCTCAATCACAAACCCTTCCGGGTCTTTCAGGTGGCACATATAACCGATGTCGAGGAACTGTTTCGGATCCGAGACGTCGCCCCCTTTCGCGCGCAAGTGCGACACAGCCAGATCAACATCCGGCACGGTGATGCCGATCTTCCAATATCGTTGGCCACCATCATGGGTGTATCCGCCCCCACCCGGCATCAGCAGAAGGTCCGCATCCTGCCCACCATAGCCAACGCGGCAGTTCGACCCTTGCGCGCGCGCCGTCATGCCCAGAGCATCCGTATAAAACCCGCTTAACCGCTCAGGGTCTGCAACGCGTAACAGCACGGCGGATAATCTCATCGGCACATCCTTGCGATTCCAGCGGCAATTTGAGGATCGGCGTCTAGGCTGTCCGCCACCAGTTCATGCGCCGTTGGCATCAGTTGATCGGAGTCGACAACACGGTCGACCAAACCGAATCCATACGCTTCCTCTGCCGTGATCTTTTGCCCGGCCATCAAAATCATCTTGGTGCGCGAGGGTCCGATCAGGGCGGCCATGCGCACTGGATCCGAGGGCTGCGGCAAAAACCCCAGCTTCATCACCGGATAAAAGAACTTGGCGTGCGGCACCGCAATACGGATATCACAGGCCAGCACCATCCCGTTGGCGCCCCCTGCCAGTGTTCCGTTCAAAGCAGCCACTGTCAGACACGGCAATGCCGCAATGGCACCCGACAACTTCTCCCACAGGTCCGAGGTCGCCAGACCTGCGCGGACCTCATCCAGATCGGCCCCGGCGCTGAACACTTTGCCTGCACTGGTTAGGATCAGGGCCCGCGCCTCGGTAGCGGCCTCGGCGATTTCACAAAGTTCGCTCAGCATTGCTCCGGTCAGCGCGTTGGCCTTTTGTGGGTTGTTGAGAGTGACTGTCCACAACCCATCCGCCTTGGTAAGTTCGATCAAATCAGCCCCACCCTTTGGCGAATATCTTCGCGCCGCAGTGAAATCTCAGTGCCCATAAACTCATCCGCATCCGGCGAGCACATCCACAACAACGCCCGCGCGGGCCAGTCGGCGGGGATGTGATCATCCCAATCCAGCTGGCTGACGGCATTGATGCCGCTTGCCTTGATTACCCTCTGCATGTCCGTGGCCACTGTGCCCGGCGACAGATTCATGGCGCGGATGCCGTGGATCGACTCCTCAAGATGCAGACATTCGGTCAGCATCTTCGCCCCAGCCTTTGAGGCGCAGTAATGGCTCCACGCCTCAATCGGGTTTGTTGCCGCTCCCGAAGAGACGGTGATCACCGTGCCCCCGCCCGCCGCGCGCATGATGGGCAACACGGCGCGCATTCCGTAGAAGACGCCTTTGAGGTTTATGTCGATTGCCTGGCTCCATGAGGCGACATCGGCATTGGATAAGTGAAAGATCGGATCAATAACGCCCGCGTTGCCAATCAGAACATCCAACCCACCAAAGCGGTCGACGCAATCCGCGACGGCTTGTTCGACCTGCGCGAAATCGCTGACATCGCATTGCAGCGAGATGGCGTTGTCGCCCAGCGCGGCGGCCAGCGCATCAATCTGATCACGGTTGCGTGCCACCAGCACGACATTTGCCCCGGCTGCGGCAAATACGCGCCCCGCCTCGGCCCCGATGCCACGACTGGCCCCTGTTATCAGTACGGTTTTGCCCTGCATATGGACCCTGTACCTCCGTTGTTTTTAGATTGTGTGAATCTTTACCGCGCCAATGGGGAAAGGGTCCAGCCCTTGCCCCTTGACGCCCGGGGCCTCAGGCACGACGATGCCGCCAAATTTGATCAAGAAGGGTTCTCAAATGTCCGCTTTCCTCCGCCGCAGCAGTGGCGCAGTTCTGGCCTATGCCGTAGTCACCCAGGGCGCGTTCGCCGATGTCACCGCTCAGCAGGTCTGGGACGACTGGCAGGCCTATTTGTCCCAGATGGGCTATACGGTTACGGCAGAGCAATCCATCTCGGGCGGCGTGACCACGATCACCGATATGAACGTCGCCGCCACCGTGCCGGACACCGACGGGTCGTTCAAGATGACCCTTCCGCAGATGACTCTGACCGAAAATGGCGATGGCACCGTCAGCATCGGTTTGCCCGAAAGCTTTCCCATGACCCTGTCCGGCGAGGAACAGGGTGAGGCGTTCTCGGTCGATATCGAGTATTATCACACCGGGCTCGAGATGGTCGTTTCGGGCCAGTCAGACGATATGACCTATGACTATACCGCGCCTACGCTTGGCCTGAAACTGGGCGGCGTGCAGGTCGAGGGCGAAGACCTGCCCGACGACATTCTGGGTATGGATTTCAAACTGACTGACCTGACTGGCAGCTCGCGGATGAAGATTGGCGAAACCCGCACTGTGGATCAGAAAATGACTGCCGCCGGGCTTACATACGATCTGGTATTCACCGACCCCGAAAGTCCGGACAAGGGTAGTGTCGACGGGTCAATGGACCAACTGACATTTGAGGGCACCAGCGTGATCCCGGCGGAATTTGATGGTACCGATCCGCAGACTTTCTTCGAGGGCGGCTTCTCGTTCTCTGGCCTGTTCACCTATGCTTCGGGCAAAGCCGCAATTGAAGGGACCAGTGAAGGGCAGCCGTTTTCGATGGGCACCGAATCCGAGGGTGGCCGGTTCGGTGCCAGCCTGGACGATCAACGCCTGGCCTATGATATCGAACAGAACAGCGCGAAACTGGCCGTGACCACGGCAGACCTGCCGTTCCCGATCGAAATCGCGATGGCCAAGACAGGGCTGGGATTCGAGTTCCCCGTACAGCAATCCGAAGAAGAGCAGCCCTTTGGGTTTTCGATCAACGTGACGGATTTCACTATGTCGGACGTGTTGTGGAGCATCTTCGACCCGGCAGGTGCTCTGCCGCGCGACCCCGCAACTATTGCTTTGGATACCACGGGAACCGCAAAAATCCTGACGAATTTCTTCGATCCGGCATCTATCGAAGCTCTGGAAACATCTGGTGAAGCCCCAGGTGAGCTGAACTCCTTGAAAATAAACGAATTACTGGTGTCGATGGTCGGAGCAAAACTGACGGGTGACGCAGATTTCACCTTCGACAATTCGAACACCGAAGAGTTCGATGGACTGCCGGCGCCTGCGGGCGTGGCAAACCTTCAGCTGGCAGGCGCCAACGCATTGATCGACACGCTGATCACAATGGGCGTGATCGGGGAAAGCGACGCGATGGGTGCACGCATGATGATGGGCCTGATGGCCGTTCCGGGCGACGAACCGGACACTCTAAACTCGAAAATCGAGTTTACCGAAGACGGCCAGATTCTTGCCAACGGTCAGCGCATCAAATGATACTGGCCAGGCGAAGCTCAACCTAACCAGAGCTTCGCCCGCTACCTGATTCAGGTCTGCAAATCCAACTCGCTGACCAAAGCGCGGGCGATGCGCCGCCCGGCGGTACGACCGTTAAAATACGAAGGTGTCGGCAGATCCTTGGCAATGCTCTTCATGTGGAACCGGTACATCCCCTCATAAAACTTGAAGTTAGTTTCACACAGGAAAAACCGCCCGGTTTCCGCGCACGGAAGAATGTCATGCGCATAGAGCCCCACGCCCAGAGCATTCTTGACGCCCTTCGCAATGTCGCGGATTTGGTCAACATTGGGTTTGATCAGCAGGTCGTGAAAATATGTCAGCATTTCAGCATCAACCGGCGTACCCCGGGTTCGGACATTGAGTCCTTCTCCGGCCCTTACCCATGAAAACAGGACCTGTTCACCTACGGCCATGGCACGAATGGATATATGCCAAGGCTCACCTTTGTATTCGTATCTGCAATTGATGTAATCGGTATTGTACCGTGTGGAATCCAGTTCCCTGTTTTCTCTCACGAGTTGGACCGGAACATGCGCGTTTGACACTTCGTTTGAAAAAACAGTGTCGAAACTGTCACCCTTCTCAATCAACCTGGGCATGGGAACGCCGGCGGCGGTCAGAACCTTGTTCTGGCGGACTTTGTGGCCAATGACGCGCCCATGTTCAACGGAATGCAGGACCTTATGCCCCAGAGCCGCAAGCTCTGTCTCACGCGCGCGCAGCCAGTCTACTTTTTGATGCTGAACAACGAAAAGCTCGTTGTAATGCAGCAAAACATAGCTTTTTGGATCGGTTGACGGGCCGCGCTCAAGCAGTTCCCGGAAAGACAATACTTCAGTAGGGACTTGCAGCTTGGTCAGAACCCTTGTGAAATGGTTGATGATATTGCTCGACCCTTTGCCCGCGGCAACGACATGAGGTTCATCAAAGTCGACAACAAAAAACTGAGCCAAACCAAACTCTCCCGCTTGCCTTAACCTGCCCGGGCGAACGTTTCAATCTGTTGTTATTGCAGCCCTGCAAATCGGTAACGCGCCCCAACTAATGGAAATCTATGTGGAAATGTAAACCCTTTGGCTGCCCCATTTGAATTAAGGTCAAACTAACGAGGTCTGACCTGTGATCTATCTGCCCAGAGGTCTTGCGAGACGGGCGGTCCAAGGCTAGGTCCAATGCAATACAACCGGAGGCCGCATGACCCGTACACCAGAAGACATCAGCCAATCCCTGCTGGACGCGGCCCGCAATGCCGGGGCTGACGCAGCGGATGCTATTGTAATCGACGGCTCGTCGGTCTCGGTCGAAGTGCGGGGCGGGGCGCTGGAAACTGCTGAAAGGTCCGAAGGCACCGATCTTGGCCTGCGGGTGTTTCTGGGCCAGCGACAGGCGATTGTCTCAAGTTCCGACAACCGACCGGAAACGCTGACCGCGATGGCCGAACGCGCGGTGGCCATGGCCCGTGAAGCCCCCGAGGACCCGTTCACCGGGCTAGCCGACGCGGCGCAGCTGGCTAGGGATTGGGACCTGACTGCGCTGGAATTGTTCGACCCGACCCCGGAACCTGCCGCCGAGGATTTGCTGCGTGACGCGCTGGCAGCCGAAGCCGCTGGGCAGGCGGTTCAGGGGGTCTCGCAAGTGTCTGACGCGGCGGCGGCCTATGGCACGCACCGCGTGCATCTGGCAGCGACCAACGGCTTTTCCGGTGGGTATTCCCGCAGCAGCCGCTCGACCTCATGCGTGGCAATCTCGGGCGAAGGCACCGGGATGGAGCGCGACTATGACGGCGACAGCCGCACCTTCCAAAGCGACCTGCGCAGCCCCGAGGAAATCGGACGTACCGCAGGCGAACGCGCCGTGGCGCTGGTCGGGGCTCAGAAACCCGCCACCGGTACTTTTCCGGTATTGTTTGACGAACGGATTTCATCCTCGCTGATCGGCCACCTGCTGGGCGCCAGCAACGGTGCGGCCATCGCGCGGGGGGCCTCCTGGCTGAAGGATTGTCTGGGCGAACAGGTGCTGCCCGAGCATCTGTCGCTGATCGAAGACCCGCACCGCCCGCGCATCTCGGGTTCGCGCCCGTTCGATGCCGAAGGGCTGGCAACGCAGCGGCGTGCCATTGTCGATAACGGCGTTCTGACCGGCTGGACACTGGACTTGTCCAGTGCGCGCAAGCTGGACATGACCTCAACCGGCAACGCCGCGCGCGGTGTGTCTGGGCCACCCTCGCCCAGCAACTGGAACCTGAGCCTGACACAAGGCATACAAAGCCGCGAAGACCTGTTACGCGACATGGGCACCGGGCTGTTGGTGACGTCTATGATCGGCTCGACCATCAATCCGAACACGGGCGACTATTCGCGCGGGGCCTCGGGGTTCTGGGTTGAGAACGGAGAGATCACCCATCCAGTCAACGAATGTACCATCGCGGGCAATCTGCGCGATATGCTGAAACGGATCATCCCGGCCAACGATGCGCGCCCCTACCTGTCGCGGGTGGTTCCGTCGGTGCTGATCGAAGGAATGACACTTGCCGGCAGCTGACCTGCAACTTCTGATCGACGCCGCATTAGAGGCCGGAAAGATCGCCACCCGATACTCGGGCACAACGGCGCAACGCTGGGATAAACCCGACGGCGCCGGACCGGTGACCGAGGCCGATCTGGCCGTCAATACGATGCTGGAACAGCGCTTGCGTGCCGCCCGGTCAGGCTATGGCTGGCTGAGCGAAGAGACCGAGGATTCCAGCGACCGGCTGACACGGGACCGGGTGTTTATCATCGACCCGATCGACGGCACCCGGAGCTTTGCCGAAGGGTCGCGTACCTGGGCGCATTCGCTGGCCATCGCAGACCGGGGAGAGGTGATCTCGGCGGTGATTTACCTGCCCCTGCGCGATCTGCTTTATACCGCAGCAAAAGGGCAAGGCGCGACACTGAACGGGGCCGCGATCAGGGTCTCAGACGTTACAGCGCTAGAAAGGGCCGAAATTCTGGCCGCCAAACCCAATATGAACCCACGCCATTGGCGGCGGGGACAGGTGCCTGACTTTGAACGGGTCTACCGCCCGTCGCTGGCCTATCGCATGGCTTTGGTCGGGCAAGGACGGTTCGACGGGATGCTGACATTGCGGCCCAGCTGGGAGTGGGACATCGCCGCCGGCGACCTGCTGATCCGCGAGGCCGGCGGCAGCTGCTCTGACCGTCTGGGGCACCCTTTACGGTTCAACAACGCCCATCCACGCCTGAACGGCGTGATTGCGGCAGGCACGCACATCCATGACACCCTGCACGCCCGGCTTGACCCGGACAGCACCGGTATCAGGCCATGAGCAAACCGCGATCCCTCAGCCTGGCGGCCTATCGGGTTCTGTCCTGGGGTGTGCCCAACGCGGCCAATCAGCCCGAGATTCAGCGCCCTGAGGGCGAACTGATATGGATCCATATCAACGCGCAGGACCGCCAGCGCGCCGTTGTCGATTTCTGCCACAGACTGCAACAGATCCGACCCACTTTAAATGTGTTGCTGACTGCACCCCCCGAGGCCGACCTGAGCCGCTGGGACCAGGGCGACTATCCGCTGGTGAACCTACCTTTGGAACAAACCGGAGCAGCGCGGGCGTTTTTGGACCATTGGCACCCTGATATCGGCCTTTGGGTCGGGGGTGGGCTGATGCCCAACGTGATCACCCGCGCCGAAGAGCGCAACATCCCGCTAATCCTGATCGAAGCACAGATCGACATCAAGATCGCGCGCGGCGCGCGATGGCTGCCGGACATCACCCGCTATACCCTAGATTGTTTCAAATCCATCCTGGCCACGAAATCCGAAACAACACGGACGATCCGCCGCCTTGGTATCGCGTCGGGTAAAGTCACCGACTCGCCGCCGTTGTATGTCAGTCCGAACCCAAGACCCTGGCCCGAGGACGAACTGATCGAAACCAATCACGCGCTGGCGGGCCGTCCGGTTTGGTTGGCGGCCTGTGTGCTCGACAAGGAGTTTATCTCGGTTCTCAGCGCCCATCGTCAGGCGCTGCGAATGCTGCCCCGCCTGACGCTGGTGCTGCACGTAGCGGACACAGCCGAGGCCGAACCGCTGCACCGCCGTCTTGAGACGATGGACCTGCGCTGTACCAACTGGGACACCGGAGGTCAGATCGAGGATACCACGCAAGTCATCCTGTCAGCCGAACCCGAGGATCTGGGCCTGTGGCACCGGGTTTCACCGGTCACCTTTATGGGCAGTTCACTGGAGCGCGGCGCAGGTGGGCACGATCCTCTTGTCGCTGTGGCCCTGGGATCGTCCGTCATCCACGGCCCGTTTGTGCACCGTCATCAGCAGATATACGATCAACTGGATCGGGCCGGTGCCGCCCGCATGATCAGAACCGCAATCGAACTGGGTGATGCGGTGGTCGAACTGCTGTCGCCGGACCGGGCCGCGGATATGGCGCTAGCCGGGTGGCAGATTGTGTCCGAGGGCGCACCTCAGGCAGATCAACTGATCGACATGGTGCAGGATTGTCTGGATGAGCGGAGTGCGGAGTAATGCGAGCACCTGATTTCTGGAACACCTCGCCTGACCAGCTGGATTTGCGAGCCAGATTGCTGGCACCGCTGGGTCGTGTCTATGCCGCTGCAACCGCCCGCCGGGTGGCGTCAGAACCCGGGATCAAACCGGGTGTCCCGGTCATATGCATCGGCAACTTGAACGCGGGCGGCACCGGCAAAACCCCCACCGTGATCTGGATGATCGAACAATTGCGTGACGCCTGGCACGAAACCCACGTGGTGACGCGTGGCCATGGCGGCTCGTTAGAGGGGCCGGTGCAGGTTGACCCATCCAAACACACCGCTGCGCAAGTCGGGGATGAACCCCTGTTGCTGGCCGCCTTTGCCGAGGTCTGGGTGGCCAAGGATCGCGCGGCGGGCGCACGCGCGGCCGCCGAAGCCGGGGCCACGGCGATTCTGCTGGATGACGGGTTTCAGAATCCCTCGGTTGCCAAGGATTTTTCTGTCATCGTGGTCGATGCGGCGCGTGGGTTCGGCAATGGGCTGTGCCTGCCTGCCGGTCCATTGCGTGAACCTGTCGATACCGGACTACAGCGCGCTGATCTGGTGCTGTCGCTGGGTGATGCCGACGCGCAATCCCAATTTGTCGATAGCTGGGAGGCAAAACTGACCGTGCCCCACGCAACCGGTGCTGTCGAACCGCTGCAAACCGGGATGGATTGGGCCGACACTCCGGTTCTGGCCTTTGCGGGCATTGGCCACCCCGAAAAGTTCTTTGCCACTCTGCGCCAACAAGGCGCGACGCTGCTACGGGCCGAAGCACTGGACGATCACCAACCGCTGAACCCTGCCTTGATGATTCGACTGGAAAACGAGGCCCGCCTGCTGGGGGCACAAATGGTCACGACGGAAAAAGATGCCGTGCGCCTGCCGCCAGCGTTTCGCAGCAAGGTCATCACGCTGCCCGTACGTCTGAAAGTGAATGAGGCCGAAAAGGTCCAGCAGATGCTGCTGCAAATCGCCCCGTCGCCATAAGGTGCGACCGGTCCGTACAGAACCGGTCGCAATAGGCTATCAGCTGCCCAGTTCTTCTTCGATCAGTTTCTTGAAATCAGCATAGGACTGATTTTCGACCTTCTTGCCGTTCACAACAAAGGAAGGCGTGGCCTGAACGCCGTCACGCTCGGCGTTTTCCTGATACCAGGCCACCAGCGTCTGCGCGCGGGTGCCATCCTGGAGGCAGGCCTCAAGCTTGTCATTGTCGATCCCGGCCAGACGTCCGATCTTGCGCAGCTCGTCCACGATCTCGGATGGTCCACCGGCGCGGGTCCATTCGGACTGACCTTCATAGATCAGATCGGAAATGCCGAAGAACTTGTCGGGGCCGTCACAGCGCGCGACCATCGAAGCCCACAGGCCATATTTGTCGAAATACACCTCGCGATAGATGAACTTAACCTTTCCGGTGTCGATGAAATCCTTCTTCAGCTGCTTGTACGCTCCTGTGTGGAAGTTCGCACAGTGCGGGCAGGTATAGGATGCATATTCGATGATCTCGACAGGCGCGTCCTCGGCTCCCTGCACCATCTCAACGATGGTCGAGGTGTCAATATCGGCCTCTTGCGCCTCGGCGCTGCTGATCAGCGGATACGAAGTAGAGGAATTCGACAGCCAATAGCCGCCTGCGGCGATAGCGACGGCCGCGCAGATTCCGGTTGCAATACGGCTCATTTCTCAGCCCTTTCTCAGCGTTTTTGCTTGGATAATACGTTGCGACCCAGACGTTCAAGGGCCGCGCGCAGATCGCCATCATTGACGTCGCGCGCGGTTCGGTTCGCCTCGGCCACGATTTCCGGGTCAATCTTGGGTTTCGCCGCTTTCGGTTTGTGATCGAAACTGGCCTGCCCCTCGGCAAATCCTGTCGGCGCGGTCTGGGTGATGCGCACTCGGCTGATGGCGTTATAGCCATAAACCGCATTCACTTTGTCGCGCAGCTGCTCCTTCTGCATTTCCAGCATCGGGGCCTGCGGACCTGTGGTCAGCACCGTCAGTGTCGCGCCGATCCCGCCCTTGCCATAGCCCACATTTACCGGTCGCGCGATGGCGGCCATATCCTGGCCCACAATTTCAGCCCAATGGGTTAAAAGGCGCGATACAGCAAAGCCCCGGCTTTCACCGGCGCGCCTGATCTGGCCGTTCAGCAATGTCGCGGTGCGTTTGAACCCGCGGGTCGAAGAACGTCTGCGCTGCATCTGGTTTCCAACTCCTGCGCCGCTATTGTAAAGGGCGTGACACCGGGCGCCAGCGAAACCCGACAGGGAGATAGATAAAACTTGCGTGACAGCATTCAATATGACCTGAGCGGCGCGTTATTGGCCTGGTATGACAGCCACGCCCGCAAAATGCCTTGGCGCGTGGGGCCAGCCGATCGGGCGGCTGGCGTGATACCCGATCCATACCGGGTCTGGCTGTCCGAAGTGATGTTGCAACAAACCACCGTGGCCGCAGTTCGAGACTATTTCACGCGTTTCACTGCGCGCTGGCCGACAGTTCAGGCGCTGGCGGCAGCACCAGACGATCAGGTCATGGGAGAATGGGCGGGGCTGGGCTATTACGCCCGCGCCCGCAACCTGCTGAAATGCGCGCGGGCGGTGACCAATGAACATGGTGGCGTTTTTCCCGACACATATGACGCCCTGCTGAAACTGCCAGGCATCGGCCCCTATACCGCCGCCGCCATCTCGGCCATCGCCTTCGACTGCCCCGAGACGGTGCTGGATGGCAATGTCGAACGGGTCATGGCGCGTCTGTATGACATCCACGACCCTCTGCCCGGTTCAAAACCGCTGCTGAAAGAGAAGGCCGCTGCGCTGACGCCGAATTTGCGACCCGGAGACTATGCGCAGGCAGTGATGGATCTAGGGGCCACGATCTGCACTCCGAAATCTCCGACCTGTGGCATTTGCCCTCTGCGTGATCCTTGTCAGGCGCGCGCGGTCGGAACCCAATCCGACTTACCACGCAAGACGCCGAAGAAACCAAAACCCACGCGGTATGGCCATGTTTATATCGCCCAGCGCGAAGACGGCGCGCTGCTTCTAGAACGCCGCCCCGACGAAGGGCTGCTCGGCGGTATGCTGGGTTGGCCGGGATCAGATTGGTCAGAAGCTCCGGAGGAATCAGCACCCTTTGAGTCTGACTGGCAAGCATTGTCGGGCGAGGTGCGCCACACCTTCACCCATTTCCACCTGATCCTGCGCATATGGACGGCTCAATTGCCGTCAGAAACCAACTTGGACGGCCTAATCGTGATGGAAAAGCACGCGTTCCGACCTAGCGACCTACCAACCGTGATGCGCAAAGCGCACGACCTCTGGCGCAACCGTTAAGCCATTGTGTGTCCTGCCGGACTAGGACTAGTCTGCGCTCAGTCATCCGGAGCCACCTCATGACCACATCACACACCTTGCCCCGTTGGCAATCGGCCTTGCCCTTCTGGGTCTCATTTCTGTTGATCCCGCTGATCTGGATTACCGCGATGGCCGGTGGCGGGTGGGTTCTGCTGGTGCCGCTTTCAACATGGTGGGCCTTTGCGGTGCTCGACCGTCTGACCGGGATCGAGCTAACCAATGCCGATCCAGATACCCCGGAGTCCATGCTGCGCTGGCACATCCTGCTGACCAAGGCTTGGGCTCCGGTGCAATTCCTGACCCTTTACGGGTTGATCTGGTACGCCACACAAACCGATCACTTGTCGACCCCGGCCAAGATTGGGCTGTTCTTCGGCATGGGAGTAATCTCGGGCACAATCGGTATCAACTACAGCCACGAGTTGATGCACCAGAAAGGCCGGTTCGAGCGCTGGCTGGGCGATGTTCTGCTGGCGATGGTGTTGTATTCGCATTTCCGATCCGAGCATCTGCTGGTGCATCACCGCTATGTCGGCACGCCCCGCGACCCGGTGACTGCCCGCTATAACGAAGGATTTCACCGATTTTACCCGCGCGTGCTGAAACAGTGTCTGATCTCGGCCTTCAAGGCCGAACGTGACAAACTGGCCCGCAAAGACCGACCCTGGACCGACCTTTCCAACCCATTCTGGCGCTATTGGGCGCTGCAAGGCGCGATGTTGGCCCTGGCCCTCCTGATCGGAGGTCTCTCGGGCTTCGCCCTATTCTTGCTGCAGGCGGGTGTCGCCATCTGGCAACTGGAACTGGTCAACTATGTCGAACACTATGGCCTGACGCGCAAACATCTGGGCGCGGGCAAGTACGAACACGTCCAACCCCGCCATTCCTGGAACGCGTCTCAAAAGGCGTCGAACTGGCTGCTCATCAACCTGCAGCGCCACTCGGACCATCACTACAAGCCCAACCGCCGTTTTCCACTATTGCAACACCACTCCGAAGACACCGCCCCTCAGCTGCCATACGGGTATCCGGTAATGACGATGGCCGCGATGATCCCACCGCTGTGGCTTCGCGTCATGAACCCGCGCGTTCGAGCCTGGCGCTGCCATTACTACCCCGAGGTCACAGACTGGGCACCCTACAACAAATCGCAAAATCCGCTGCCAAGGGCCTGACCGCAGCGCGCGCCAGCGCGCTACCCGGCCCAACAATCCGCTGTTCATCTATGAAGCATGACGGGTTGGCGGGAGCCCTCACCCCTCCATTACCCAAACGTCCATTGAGACTTCTACCCCGCGGACCGCACGGTTTGCGTGTTTTTCGAACCCGCTCATCAGCTCACCTATGCCGCGACCTTCTTCCTCCAATCGGCCCCGGACCGCATCGCTCAGGATGATTTTTGCCTGAAATTCACGGGTCAGCGCCTCCAGCTTGGCAGCGACATTCACTGCATCGCCGATCACTGCAAATTCCAGCCGGTTGGCACCGATATCACCCAGAACAACTGCGCCGAAGTGGACCCCAATCCCAACCCGTACCTCGGGCTCTCCAGCACGACGGCGTTCTACATTCCAACGATCAATCACCGCCACCATCCCCCGTGCACATGCCACCGCGTTGGTGGCATCCTGCGATGTCGGCACCGGGGTCCCAAATGTGGCCATCAACCCATCGCCCAGATACTTGTCCAACGTCCCATGATGGCGGAACACTTCTGCCTCCATCCGGGCGTGAAAGCCGCGCAGAGCTTCGATCACCTCATAAGGGTCGCGACCAGCGGCATATCTGGTAAACCCGACGATATCGATGAACAGAACGGCTATATCCTCTTTGCGCACCTGTTTCAGCGGCTCGTCATTCTGGCTCAGCTCTTCCACCACGTTTGGCGAGAAATATCGCGACAGGTTCGCCCTCTCGCGCTCCAGCCCCGCATTCGTGATCAGCAACCGGTTGAGCCTGCGCATCGATACACCCAACGTCACCGCCACCATCATAAAAATGATCACCTGCTGAATGCGTTGCGACGGCATAAAGCTGTTGGGGTCTAACAACTCGGCCACATCCGGATATCCGGCCAATGCCTCGGCCACGCGTTCGCTAAGACCGGGCATTGGCGTCGCGACCCACCAGGCGAGGATCCAACCGGCCGTCCAAACCCCGGCTGTCCAAGACCCGATCGCAATCACCGTGCGCCAGGAATAGGCCAGCGTGCCGGCTGCCAGAATGATGAAGAAATACTGGAAATTGTCGAACCGGTACTGCATCGCCAACGGGCGGACATCGTCGCTGAACGGGTTGGGCACGATCATCCCCAGGGTCATGATTATCAGGTCCACAAAGATCAGCAGCAGCTCGGTCCGCGATTGACCCACTCGACCTGCCCGCCGGATAAACCAGCCGTTTGCGCAAATCAGCAGCAGGATGAAGTGATACCACAGCACCTCCCACTGCGGATTGAGGTAAATCAGCAGCACGCCAGTCAGCGCCATCGCGATCCAGCGGGCGCGGACCGCAAGTTCTAGACCCTCGCGTTTGTGCCGTTCCAGCGCGGCTTCGGTGTATTTGTTATCCAGAGCGAAATTATCCGGGCGGGTCACAAAGAACCGGTCAAAGCGGGACTCGCTAACTATGGTATCCGACATTGCACAAGCTCCTTAGCTGCGCAGCAGGATACAGGAGGCTTGTTTTGAAACCAGACGTCCAGAAAAACAAAAGACCCCGCCGAGATCGGCGGGGCAAGGCATAGTGCCTTGTGTCAGGCCACAGGCACCGGCGGTGTTCGTGAAATCAGTTCATTTCGGCCCGGATCTGCTGACGCAACACGTCGATCGGCACCGTCTTGCCATCACGCTTGAAGCACCAGTAGGTCCAGCCGTTGCAGGACGGCGCGTTCTCAAGATGCGCGCCCACCTGATGGATCGAGCCCTTGACGTTGTCGCCTACCAGCGTGCCATCGGCGCGGACCTTGGCCTTGTGACGCTGGTTCATGGAGTACAGTTCCTCGCCCGGGCGCAGCATGCCGCGTTCGACCAGCTGGCCAAAAGGCACACGCGGCTCGGCGCGTTTGCTTGCGCTGACCTCGAGCGCCTCGCGGTCGAACTTGCGGACTTTAGAAATACGTTTCTCGGCGACCTTGCGATAGCTTTCCTCGCGCTCGATACCGATGAATTCGCGGCCCAGCATCTTGGCAACGGCACCGGTTGTGCCTGTGCCAAAGAACGGATCAAGGATCACATCGCCCGGATTGGTCGAGCCAATCAACACACGGTGCAACAGCGATTCCGGCTTTTGCGTCGGATGCGCCTTGTCGCCGTTTTCGTCCTTCAAGCGTTCGTGCCCAGTGCAGATCGGTAGCACCCAGTCACTGCGCATCTGTACGCCTTCGTTCAGAGCCTTTAGGGCTTCGTAGTTGAACGTATACTTCGCACCTTCGCGTTTTGACGCCCAAATCATCGTCTCATGCGCATTGGTGAACCGCTTACCGCGGAAATTCGGCATCGGGTTGGACTTGCGCCACACGACGTCGTTCAAAATCCAATAGCCCGCGTCCTGCAGGGCCGAGCCCACACGGAAGATGTTGTGGTACGAGCCGATCACCCAAATCGCACCATTGGGCTTTAGTAGACGATGCGCCGCCTTCAGCCACTCGCGGGTAAACTGGTCATAAACAGCAAAGCTGGAAAACTGATCCCAATGATCGTCAACCGCATCCACCTGGCTGTTATCGGGGCGGTGCAACTGGCCTTTCAGCTGCAGATTATAGGGCGGATCCGCGAAAATCAGGTCAACCGACGCCTCGGGAAGACTGTTCATCACGTCGATGCAGTCCCCGGATAGAATCGTGTTTAAAGGGAGCGCTTTTGCGCCCTTTTTGGTGGTTGTTGTCATTTGTACTGCCTCAAGTATCCACGGCGCTTTTGCGCTCATTTGGTTGAGACAAGGATGAGTCAAAGTCGATTCGCCGTCAATTTCTTTTTTGAATCAGCGACTTACGATTTACTCTTGATACAAGATATTGTGTACCGGCTTGAATGAACGTCTATGGTGTGGGGTCACACCAAGATTTTGCAGCGCGTCCCTGTGTTGTTTCGACGGATAACCGGCGTTTGTCTCCCACCCATAGCCCGGATGCTGTTGCGCCAAATCCACCATCAGTTGATCGCGGCAGTTCTTAGCGACGATCGAAGCAGCTGCAATCGACACGGAATGCGCATCGCCTTTGATCACCGCCTGCGCTGGGATGGTCAGGCCACGCGGAATCATGTTCCCGTCAATCAGCAAGTAATCTGGCGGCGGGTCCAGCGCAGCCACCGCGCGCTCCATCGCCAGATGCGAAGCCCGCAAGATGTTGTGTTCATCAATCTCGGCCACCGAGGCCGCGGCAATTGCGATCTCGGCCCGGTCGCGCAATGCCGTCTCCAACCCAGCACGCCGTTTTGCCGTCAGCTTTTTGGAATCGTTCAGCCCGTCGGGAATTTTGTCTGGGTTCAGAATCACAGCAGCCGCTACCACAGGCCCGGCCAGTGGCCCGCGCCCAACCTCATCCACACCGGCGATCCGCAGATATCCCTGCGCCGCTGCGGCTTTCTCAATTTCATAATCCGGAGTCGTCATGCCCTCGAAAAATCGCGTTTCGCCACCCATCGCAACAAAAAAAGGAGAGAGCAGCTTGTGCCACCCTCTCCCACGCGGTGCTTCTGTGGCTCCGCTCCTGCTCGAAAACCGTTACTTGTAACTAACGCGGTACCCTTTCTGGCGCAGACAATCGGGGTGGTAAGCCCGCTTGGTATTTTTGCCATTCCAGAACCTGACCTGGCACTGGTTGGGCAGGCTGTTACTGTATTTGTAATGCTTGCTCAGGCAGGTATGCCCCAACAGCCGTTGATCGGGCGAAAACCCTTTGAACTTGCGCAAGCATCGTTGCGGCAGGTTGTAACGCGCGACTTTCGGAGGCAGCGGGCGGACATGACGCGGCCGGTGCTTCGGCTTCGTGTGCACGTGTTTCTGGGGCGCCTTATATATGTGATTGTAGTTGTGCGTCACGGTGTTCTTTTTGCCTTCGTCGCTGAAATGCTTCACAGCGGCGCCAATCAGCGCAATGGCTGCAAGCCCACCAAGAATATCTTCGACATCTGCGGCCCGCGCCTGCGACGCTGAAATGCCGGTGATGGCAACTGCCGAGGCCACGATCAGGGCAATGAATTTCTTATGCATGGTGATTGTCCTTCAGTCGTCTTGAGATGGCCCGATGGCGGGCCGTATGCTCGATGACCCGACACTGGCCGTTCCCCGTTCAGACAGGCAATAACGGGCCGGTGTTATCCGATATCAGACACGCGAAACCCCTTGGGTTATTGAATATCGTGCCAACACATGCGCAGGATGCGGCCTATGAAACAGATCCTCTCTTCTCTGGCCTTGTTGGCCCTGATATCGCTTGGCACCGCCGCTTCGGCGGCCGATTGCTATGCCGATTACAAGGCCAAGCAGGACAATCCCCTGCGCCTGCACTACGGCGTTATGCAGGTGTCGGCCTGCGCCAAAGGGCAGGCTAAAAAAGAAGTCGCCCAGCGCCTCAAGGGGTCGGGCTGGACCCTGCTGAACGTCATGTCCGTGTTTGGGCCGGAAGGGTTGGATAAAAGGAAGGCCAATGCCGGAAAATTCTATCTCCGTTACTGAGGCCCGCCGATCCGGCGTCAGACTGGTCGGCGCGGGCATCGCGGCAATCGTGGTGATTCTGGTAACGGCGGCAATCTTCCTGTTTTGGACCTTGCCCGATGCCAACGCCTTCAACGCCCGGGTGGAACGGCTGTTCATCGAAAGTGACCTGACCTCGCAGACCGAGATTCGCCTGCTTGAGATTTTGGCGCAATCGGGCACCGCCTTTGCCGACACACTGTCCAGCTATCGTATGGTGATCTTCGTGCTGTTGGTATTTGCCACCGCCATGTTGATCACGGCGTTGGTGTTTCTGGTGATGCTGGTTCTGTTGAACCGTCGGATGGCACAGATAGAACGCACCGGTATTCAGGTCACCTCGCTGCTGATCAGCCGCGAGGAAAACACCGTCTATCTGAACAATATGGATTTCAAACTGACACCTGCGGCGATGGAGACCCTTTCGGTATTGGCCGAATCCCGGCTGGATGATGAGGTCCTGTCCGGCGTCCAGATCGAGGCGATGATCTCAGGCAAAGACGCTGCCGATTGTGACGAGGCCGCAGGCGCTACGCGGATCAAACGACTGCGCGATGCCTTGGGCAATCAGATGGTCAGTGAGTTGCTGGTCAAGAATATCGCCAAAAAAGGCTATATGCTGTCGATCGAAAAAGACGTGATTCAGATGGTCTGATCTGACCGTATCGCACAGGATATGTGTGGTAAAATGCGTGTCACCCCCCTTGGAATGCTTGTCCTAAAGGCCCATCCTATTATCAAGCCGTCAGGGAGTCTGATGATGAACGTCCACACCACACCGCCCACCAAAGGCTATGGAATATCGGTCGAGCCACTGAACGGCCGGATTGCAATCTTCCGGGATGGCACGTTGTTGGCCGAAAGCACTGACGCAAAGGTCATGTATGAAACACGGCTGCCAGCCACAATTTATGTCCCGCGCGAGGACGTCTGCGTTGACCTCGGAGCGGAAACCGAATTGCAGACGTTTTGCCCTTTCAAAGGGACGGCGACTTATCACGATGTCATTCTGGGTGAGCAGCGCCTGACCAATTCCGTCTGGGCATATGAAGAGCCACTGCCCGAAAGCGCCGCCATTCAAGGCCATGTCGGCTTCATGCCTGCGGCCTATACACGTGTCGATCTGGGAGAAAACCAGTTGCGGGACCCTGAGGATGGCAATATCAGCGGCCCTCTGATCGATTGGCTGATGCGTGGTGCATCCAACCTCAGCACGCCAGAAGCCTTCACCAAGGCCTTGGCCGAAAAGATGCTGGAACACGGCATCGCCATTCAGCGGCTCAGCATTCTGGCCTGGTCCCTGCATCCGATGATCGCAGGAAAACACTTTATCTGGGAAAAGGGCGAGGCAGAAATTTCGACCAGAGCGCCCACGTATGAGATTTACGATCACCCGGCGTATATCAACAGTCCTCTGCGTCACGTCTCGAACGGGCTGGGCGGCGTGCGCCAGCGTTTGAACGACGAAAACCCCCAAAACAGCTTTCCTATCATGGAGGACTTGCGGGCCAAGGGGGCTACCGACTATGTCGCCATGCCGCTGCCATTTTCAGACGGGCGGACTAATGTGCTGACCCTGACCTGCGATCACCCTGACGGGTTCACAACGGAAAACCTTGGGCTGGTGTTCGAGTGTTCGTCGGTCATTGCCCGCTTTTACGAGGTGTTCATGCAGCGCGAAAACGCGCAGGTATTGCTTGAAACCTATGTCGGCAAACGCTCGGGCGCACGGGTGCTGGGTGGCGAAATTCGTCGCGGCGACGGGGATGAGATCGACGCCGCGATCATGTTCTGCGACCTGCGCAATTCCACCAGCCTGGAAGAGCAACTGGGCCGTGCTGACTATATCAACGTGCTGAACGACTTTTTTGAAACCGTGTCCAGCATCGTGCATGACAATGGCGGCGAGGTACTGAAGTTCATCGGCGATGCTGTGCTGGCAGTCTTCCCCGAAGGCGAAGATTCCATCGTCGCCCGCAGAAACGCGCAGCGCTCGGCCGTAGAAATCGTCGAGAAATTGGGTGAGCTGCGCCAATCCGACTCTGACGTCCATTGTGACTGCTCGATCGGTGTTGCCTACGGGCGGGTCACATATGGCAACGTCGGATCCCGCGAACGGCTGGATTTCACAGTCATCGGACAAGCCGCGAATATCGCCGCCCGACTGGGGGAATATGGAAAATCGATCGGGCACAGGATCGTCGTCTCGGCCGATATTCAACCCGCATGTTCCAGTGCTATGCCTTTGGGCGATGTCAAACTACATAACGTGTCCCAGCCGGTAACATCCTTTGCGCTCAGAACGTCGGCAGACGCCGTGTTGAACGCCTAAGCATTCTCCCTATCGCCCGTTACGCCCCCAGCAAAAACAGCGCTGTTTGAGCCGGGGAAATCGTGCTTTGCAGCTGGGCGATCTGGCTACGTGCAAGGTATTGATCTGTCAGCCGGGCCACTGCCGCCTCATCAGTGAACTGGGCCAGATCGTCAGACCCGGTCAACCCCGACAGCCTGTCCTTGAAAACCTCTAGCTGCCTGTCGATGTCCAACTGCGCGAAACTTGACGGCAGACCCAGCGCCGTCTCCATCATACTGCGCAATGGCGGCTGCCCCATCAGATCGAACCATTTGGTGTCCGCACCACTATCCTGCGCAGCCAGATCCGCCAGTGTGTGCTGCGTGTAAAGCGAGATGCGCATCGCCTCATTACTCTCACCCACAGCGATTTCGAACCGAGATACTACATTGTCCTGTGCAATCTCTTCCATAAAGGTGGTCAAACCCGTTCTGCGCACCTCGCCTGGGCCCAGGCCGAAGGCTTCGGAAAACTCGCGATACCGCTTGTCGGCCAAGCGGTTAGACAATGCATCATCGACGCTTGTGCCATCGGACAGGATTTTCTGGATGAAAAAGCGATTGTTGATGTCATCCTCCAACCCGAATGCCCCCAACGCCACCTGCAGCAAACGCCGGTCCGAGACCAGATCTTCGGCCGTCTGTACGTTGCCGATATTGTCCAGAAAATATTTCGCCTCTCTTTCATTGACCGGTGAGCTCAAAAAGCTTTCGAGCTGCGCATCGTAGGTGCGCTGCAAAAAGCGCCAACCGGTAATGCCACCAGACGGGATGACAGGTTGGAATGTCATTGCTGGTACGCCATCAACCGTTCTTCACGTGGCAACAATGCCCGCAGGGATTTCAGGCATTTGTAATATTGTTCAGCCAACAAGGCTTCGGTGGCCTCAGACAGAACCCGGCGACTATCTGCGTCTGTGAAGACCTGGCTCAGCTCCTCAACCCGCCGCAAAAGTTGTTGCCGCGCCCGCTCGGGTTCCATGTCGCCGGACAATACCAGCTGGGCGGCATAGCACACTCGTCGCACCGGAGTGGTTACCTCATCCGGATGAATGGCATCGCGCAACCGTAGAACATTTGCGTCCGGTGTCATGATCGAGAACCGGCTACGACGGTCTCCGTTTTCAACGACTACGCCGTTGATAAGCACTCTCTCTTTCGGTGCCAGTTTCAGAACCAGCCCACCCATCAGGTTGCACTCATCTGCCGCAGGCCCCGCAGGACGGCCATGTTGATCTCAAGCAGTGGCTCAACAGTGGCCTTGTTGCTTAACACCTGACTGCTGTGCTGCTCGGTGAATTCTGCCAGATAGAAGATCCGCGCCCGCAATTCATTGGGTAGCGCGTTGTCGGAATCTGACACGCCAGTTGCCAGAACGGTCCACAAACGACGGTTTTCGTGCAGCGCCTGGACGAACCCTCCGAAATCGGTTTTGCGCCGGGCGGCCGCGGCCTTGAGCCGGTGCGTGATCTTTGAAATTGCCTCGTATTCGGAATCGCGCGGGGTACGGGTCGGGGCGGCGGTCTGCGCATAGGCACGTTGAGCAAGAGTTTGCGGTGTCACTTGAAATCCTTCCAATAGGCCGTCTTTTGGCGGTCAGGGCCGGGGCGCGTCTGGGCGCCCCGGCCAGGTTCCGAAGATTAACGGAACAGTGACAGGATCGACTGCGGCGCCTGATTGGCGATCGACAGCGACTGGGTGGCCAGCTGCTGCTGCACCTGTAGGGCCTGCAGACGGGCTGAAGTCTCTTCCATGTCGGCATCAACCATCGAGCCAATGCCGGATTTGAACGAGTCAGTCAGCTTGGACACGAAATCCTGCTGCGTTTCGATACGACCTTGGGCCGAACCAAAGGCCGCTGCGGCATCAATCGACGTGTCGATCAGTGCCTCGATAGTACCCAGTGCAGCTGTTGCTCCACCAGCGGTCGAAACGTCAATCGAGCTTAACGCGCCAAGCCCGCCAGAGCCTGCGTTGGTGAACTGCGCCGAAACTGACACGTCTCGATCTGCAGCATCAACACCTGTTCCAGTCACAAAAGACAAAGTGCCTTCTGCGCTTGGATCATAGTCGATCGACAATCCCTGAACACCCAAAGCGTCGATTTGGTTCTTCAGGCCGATGGCTACGTTGGCGTCGGTGTTTGCCGCGTCATATGTACCAGATGGGTCCAGGTCAGAATCCTGCACCGTGTAGGAAACAGACTGATCACCCACGGTGATTGAGATCTTGTCGCCGACAGCGAAGTTATCAGTCGAACTATCTATGACAATCGTCCCGGTACCACTGTCTTTGTCCATGGTGAAACCAGCCGCATCGTTGTCTGTGGCTGTGTTGTCCGAACCGGCAAGAACGCCTTTGGCGCTGTAACCACCAGTAGACAGGTTCTGGCTAGCAACAGAAATCGACGAAGAAGTCACAGCTCCCGTGTTGTCACGGTCCAGCGAGGATAGGATCGAAGCCGTACCTGCCGAGCCGTCCACAAGGTTGAGCCCATTGAACTGAGCGGCCCCAACAACAGATGCAATCTGATCGCGCAGAGCGCCCACATCGTCGTTGATCTTGCCGCGATCAACGTTGTCTTCCTGCGCGGCGACGATTTTCTCTTTCATCTGGGTCAGCAGATCGGTCACGGTTTCCGACGCGTTCCGTGCCACCGCAACGGTCGATTCACCCAGCGCCAGGCTGTCTTTGATCGCGTTGAACCCCTGAACGTCCGACTCCATTACCTTGGAGATTGCCCAGACGGCCGAATTGTCCTTGGCGGTCGCGACGTCCTTACCGGTCGAAATCGCGTTCTGGGTCATTTCCAGGTTCTTGTTGACCGATTTCAGGGTTTGCAGCGCCACCATTGCGCCATTGTTTGTCAGAATGCTGGACATAGCTTTCTTCCTTTTCCGTTCGGGCCCTTTGCGCCCATGCTTACCCCGCACCTCATGCGGGCTTTGACGTCTTTCTGATCGGTGCGATCCGCCGTCGGGCTGTTCGCGCCACCTGCTGTTTCAGGTGCCCGAGCACTTTTGCCCCTGATCTCCTAACGGAGTGCTAAAGCCTCTCACTCAGAAAATTCGGATTTGATTCAAACCCGCAGCTATGCCCGTTTTTCCAGTTTCGCATTGCGACGTACGGCGTAACCGTTGCGTTGCCCGTCCGCGCCATAGGTGCTGAATTCCTGCCGAACGCGTCGCAATTCAGCCATACGACTTGCTACTGCGCGTATCCCTTCGGCGGCACTGTTTAACAACGCCTGGTTCCGCTCGACTTTTTGCTGCAGGCGAATCAATTCGGCACTGTCAAAGACCTGAAGTTCATTGATCGCGCCGATCAGCTTCTCCTTTTCTGGTGCCATATGGTTGAGGCGATCGAGATCACCGTCGACAAGCGCGGTTCGCTCAAGATCCAGCACTTCCTCGAGGGACCTAATCAGGTCGGTTTCAGGTTTGGTCGGCATTGGTTTTCTCCATCATGGACTGGAACAGAATCTCGGACAGGCCAACGCCGCCGGACTCGGCCAGCGCGCGCGCCTGATGCTGAACAAGGAAGGACGAAAACTGGTCCTCACCCGCCCCGCCGCCAAAAGACTCGCTTGCCTTGCCCAACCCCGAAGATTTCAGCATTTCGCCCAGAAACGCGGCCTCCAACTCGACTGCGGCAGCCTGCAATTTCTCAGCCGTGGTGGGGGGCTGCGCGGCCGGAAGGGTCGTGGAAATCTTCATCACTTTCTCCGAAATTTGCATCGAACTTTCTTGATCAAAGGCGAAAGCGGTTAAAATAAATGTAACTTCCTCCAGGCAGATTTCCGGTCACACAAACGGAGTCGGAGCAAAATGCCCAACCCTCTTTCAGCACTGATGTCGTCGTCGGGCACCACCGCGAAACCGGATGCAACACCACAGGATTCCCGCGCGCCCAAAGCCGCTGCGTCCTTTCAAATGGTCATGGATCAGGAGAGTGGCCCGCGATCAGCCGAACCCTACCTAATAGTTCCGGAATCGGACGTGGTGCCAGAACTGGAGGACATCGTTCCAGACGATGAAATAGCGGATATCCCCGTTGCGCCCGAAGATCAGCCGCCCGCCGAATTGCACGTGGCAGCGCCGGAAGCCGTTGAAATTCCAGTCGCCAAAGAGGTGGCCGAGAAACCGTCGGTATCACCGCAAATCGTTAAGTCCGAAACCCCCTCAATTGCCGAGGCAAACCCAGTTATGCTGCACCCCGACGCGTCGCGACCCCCGGAAAGTTCTGCGCAGCGCGCGGTGTCTCCGGCCGTTCAAACCATGGTTACTGGCACAGTTCCGCCAAGAGGAACCCCCGAAACTGCCACCCTACCGATGAATTTTCAGATCGGACTGGCAACACCGAATGCGCACCCGAAAGAGACGTTCGATATTTCACCTTTTTACCGGTCAGAGCGGAACGTGCCAGCCAGCCCGACGACACCACCGCCGGCGCAATCGCAGCCCGTGACACCCGGTCAAGCACCAACGCTAACGCAACTGCAGCTTCTGGCTTCGGATCAGACCACTACTCAGGCCGAGATCCAGCCGAATCCCGAAGCTGAAGAGGTGCGGATCATCAGGGAAACCGCGGCCCTGCCCACTGCGCGCGAATCGACACCTATAGCGCCGGCCATGACGGCCACGGCCCGTGCAGAAACCGCACGCGCAATCGCCAATCAGATGGCAACCGTTGTTTCGGCCCATGGACAGCCCGGCACTATCGAGGTTGCGTTGAATCCCGAAGAATTGGGCCGCGTTTCGATTGTCTTGAATGGTCGTGAGGATGGGTTGCACATGACAATCTCGGCCGAACGTCCGGAAACGCTGGACATGATGCGCCGCCACCTCTCGGTGCTGGAAGCCGAATTCCAGAACTTTGGGCTGGGTGACCTATCCCTTAATCTGGGCACCTCGGCAGACGCGCAGCACGATGGTTCTGATACCAACGAAGGCCACCGGGTCGCGGATACGCCAACCGAGCCCGGCTCCGAGGTGGGCCCCGCCATTCCAAAATTAGGCCCTGACGGCCGGATCGACATGAGGCTTTGACCATGATCACCCCAACGCAATCGGCAACTCAGGTCAATACGCAGCCGCAATCGACATCCCAGTCGCAGGCAACCTCGATCGCATCGGATTTCGACACGTTCCTGTTGCTGATGACGACCCAAGCACAAAACCAGGATCCGTTAGAGCCGATGGATTCATCCGAATACGCCTCGCAACTGGCGCAGTTTTCAATGGTCGAGCAGCAGGTTCAGAGCAACGAGCTGCTGACCGAACTGGCGCTGTCTCTGGGCGGTATCAAGCTTGAAGACCTCGCCAGTTGGGTCGGCATGGATGTCCAGACCACTGCGGCATTCCACTTTAACGGTGAGCCCGTAACCTTTACCGCGCAAGCGGCAGCGACTGCAGACCGCGCAGTAATGGTGATCCGCGACAGCAACGGCACCGAGATCGAAAGGATTTCCGTACCGGTGACCCAAACCGAATTTGACTGGGCCGGAACAACAAGCGATGGCAGTCCGCTGCCGACGGGCAGCTACTCGGCCACATTGGAAAGCTATGAAGGGGAAGAGTTGTTATCGGCCCAGCCGGTCTCAACCTACAATCAGGTGGTTGAAGCGCAGGTAGGGGAAGATACGGTCTTGCTGACGTTGGAAAGCGGTCAGGTGGTCCCGGCCGGGATGGTAACCGGGGTACGAACCGGAACTTGATCTGCAGCGCGGGACAGGCCAAACCAGTGCAATCTGCGACTCGCTTTTTGTATCGGTGAACCCACTGCCTGCCCAAACGTGCCCCCCTTTGGACCTTGTTGAAGACCTGCGCCGACGGGGGCTGATTGCGGCGGAAACGCAATTTCAAACCCTGTATGGCGGAAGGACCAATCAGGTCTGGAAAGTGTTGGATAAAAAAGGCGGCAAGGTTCTGAAACTTTACGGGGCGGGGCTGCGCAATCCACTGTTCCGCAACGATGCCGAGTTAGAGGCCCAGTGCCTGACCGCATTGGAGCCCACCGGCTTTGCTCCCCGCCTGCGCGCGACGGGTCAGCACGAAAACGGTCGATGGGTGTTCTACGATCATGCACCGGGCACTCCCTGGCAAAAGGAACCGACGCAGGTTGCGATATTGCTAAGCAGATTGCATGAACTTGATTTGCCGATACAAGCGCCCAGCGGTTGCAATGGCAGCACGGATCTGGCCCAGCACGGGCAGAGCATTCTCGACGGTTGCAGCTCGGCTATGCGGCATCAATTGGAACGGCTCAAGCCGGACGATCTGGTGCAACCGACGCAAAACACCTGCCTGATACATGGCGACCCGGTGGCGGGGAACATTCTAGTCTCGCCTTCGGGACTGACCCTGATCGATTGGCAATGCCCGGCGCAGGGCGATCCGAGCGAAGACCTCGCGCTGTTTTTGTCTCCCGCTATGCAGCACCTGTATCGGGGGGCTGCTTTGACGTCAGCCGAGGAAGACCAGTTTCTGTCCGCCTATAAAAATGCAGATGTCGTGGCCAGGTATAAATCACTGCGCCGTTGGTATGCGTGGCGGATGGCGGCCTATTGCCTGTGGCGAGTGGAAAACGGGGCCCCGGATTACGCGGCTGGGCTGGATTTGGAACGCGCGCCGCTGCAACCGTCACAAATCCAATAGGGCCATCATCGCGTAAGCCGGAGGCATCAAGGCGCGCCGCCAGCGTCCAAGTGGGAATCGCGAAGGAACACGCGCAATCGGATCGGGCAACCCGGCCTCTTGCCCCAGAACCATCCGGGCCAGTGCCCGCCCGCAATAGGTGCCCATCGCCACCCCGTTGCCGTGATAGGCAAACCCGGCGAACATCCCCGGTTGATCCGCCACAGGGCCGACATAAGGCGTCAGTCTCCGCGACAGACAGACCATTCCCGACCAACTATGGGTAACGTCGACCGCTGCCCATTCCGGGAACATTTGCCTGAAATCAATCAGGGCCTTCCGACGAATGGCTGCTTCGGCTTGCGCAGAGGAACGCAGCCCGCCGCGCATCCCGAACAGAAACCGCCGATCAGGCATCAGGCGGAAATAATGCAATAAATGACGGGTATCGTATGACATCTGGTCAGAGGTCCAGCCTTGAGCCTGCAAGTCAGCCTCGGACAGAGGGCGCGTTACCAATACCGTGGACTGGACGGGCATATACCGCCCTGCCAGCCAGGGCGGCAAGTCTTCGCTGGAATATCCATTGGTGCAGATCAACACGTTTGCGGCGCTTATACGACCCGAAACTGTGTCTACGTCAAAGCCAGATTGCGTTTTCCGGATCGTTTGCACCGCACTGTTCTGGAACAGTGTCGCACCCAGCATCTGGGCCACGCGCGCCATCCCGAACAGGTATTTTCTAGGGTTGAGCGCAAATCCGACCGGGTTGGTGTAACCGCCAAAAAACCTGCCGCCAAATCCAAGCCCAGGCAGATCGTCAAGGGTGTGCAAAGTCCCCACCCCCTCGGCCCGGTTGCGCAGTTTTTCCATCGCTCGGGGCGTATGAGCCAGCTGGGTTTCACCCCTTGAATGCACATCCGCGTCGATAGCGTGGGTTTTCAGCAGATCAGCGACAAGATGAACCGCGTCTTCCTCAGCCTGCGCATAGCTGTGCGCGGCACTCTCTCCGAACTGGCGAACCATTGCGCTGTGGCTCAGCTTTGAGCCCCCCAGACAGCAAAACCCACCGTTGCGTCCCGAAGCGCCCCAACCGGGCGTCCCGGCCTCGAGCACCGCAACCGAGACACCGGCACTAGCCAAATGCAATGCGGCTGACAGCCCGGTGAATCCGCCGCCGACAATGGCAACGTCAACTTTGTACTCACCGTTGAGGACCGACCAATCGGGGCTGGTCACTGTCTCGTCCCACCAGCAGTTGGTCCGGGGGCCGGGCCCGTAAGTGTAATCCGGAAACAGCCGCTTCATTCGGTCCGCGCAGCAGCCATTTCATCCTGCTTTTGTCGCATCATAGCGCGTTTCGTGACCAGCGACGCAGTGATAACACCCACCGTTACGATCGCGATCATGATCGTGGACAACGCGTTGATCTCAGGACTGACGCCCAGTCTAACGGCTGAGAATATCCTCATCGGCAAGGTCGTCGCTGACGGTCCTGAGGTAAATGAGGCGATCACCAGATCATCCAGCGACAGGGTGAAGGCCAACAACCAACCCGAAATCACCGCAGGTGCAATAATCGGCAGGGTCACCAAACGAAACGCCTGCGCCGGTGAACAGCCCAAATCCAGCGCAGCCTCTTCCAGCGACTGATCGAAGGTCACAAGGCGCGAGGAGACCACAACCGAAACGAAGCACATCGAAAAGGTCGTATGCGCCAGAACGATAGTCAGGATGCCTCGATCCAATCCGATACCGATGAACAGCAACAACAGCGACAGGCCTGTGATGACTTCGGGCATCACCAGAGGCGCATAGATCATGCCAGAGAACAGAGTGCGGCCAAAGAAACGCCCACCCCGCACCAGGACATAGGCCGCGGCGGTGCCCAGAATGGTTGCTATTGTCGACGAGAACACAGCAACGCGCACTGTCACCCATGCAGCATCCAGAAGCTGCTGATTCTGGAAAACTTCGCCATACCATTTGGTCGAGAACCCGGCCCAGACCGTCACTAGTTTGCTTTCGTTGAAGCTGAAGATGATCAGGATGATCATCGGGATATAAAGGAACGCGAACCCCAGCGTCAGAGATACTGTGTTGAACCAGCTTAGCCTGTTCATTGCTCAGCCTCCGCCTGCTTTTGCTGGTTGCGCTGGAACAGCACAATCGGCACCACAAGGATCAGCAGTAGAACCACTGCCACGGCGCTGGCAACTGGCCAGTCGCGATTCGAGAAGAACTCCTCCCACAGCACTTTGCCGATCATCAGTGTGCCCGAGCCGCCCAGCAGAGACGGAATCACAAACTCACCAATCACCGGGATCATGACCAGGAAACACCCCGCGATGATACCGGGGCGTGACAGAGGAATGGTCACCAGCCAAAACGCCTGCAAACGGGAACAACCCAAATCCTCAGCCGCTTCTATCAGGGACCCGTCCATACGCTCCAACGACGAATAGACCGGCAGGATCATGAACGGCAGATAGGTATAGACGATGCCGATATAGACCGCCCATTGCGTGTTCAGAATGGTCAGCGGGGTCGAGATGATGCCCAGCCACAGCAGCAACTGGTTCAGATAACCTTCGTTCGACAAAATCCCCATCCACGCATAAACGCGGATCAGGAACGAAGTCCAGAATGGCAGAATCACCAGCATCATCAGCGTCGGCCGCCATTCGACCGGTGCACGGGCCATGCCATAAGCGATCGGGTAGCCCACTAACAACGTCAGAAAGGTCGAGATCACCGCGATCTTGACGCTCGACAGATAGGCTTTCCAATACAGGTCATCCTCGGTCAGCCAGACGAAGTTTTCGAAATCCAGCTGGCTGAAGAACTCTTTGATCCCGGCCCAACCCTGCGACAGGTCCAGCGTTGGCGTATAGGGCGGGATGGCCAGTTCGGTATCCGACAACGAGATCTTCAGAACGATGAAGAACGGCACCAGAAACAGCGCCAGCAGCCAGACATAGGGAACGGCAATCAGAAACGCGCGGCGCATCAGCTGGCCAGCAAAACCGCGGCGGTCGCTGTCCAGGACAGCCAGACCGGGTCTTCCCACGTGAAGGAACGGCGCGAGATACGGCGGGTATTGGCCGTCTGCGCCTTGATGATCGTACCGTTTGGCAGTTCGACGTGATAGGTGGAAAGGTTGCCCAGATAAGCGATGTCATGCACCTTGCCCTGCACGGCGTTGATCGCATCCGCAGGGCGGTCAGCAGAGATTGTCACCTTTTCGGGCCGGATTGCCAGATGACAGGTCTGACCGCTTGAAAAACCATTGGCTGAGGTTGCCGTCAGCGGTGCCTGTCCCTCGGCCCAGTCGATCTGATAGGAGTCTTCGCCGTTGGCGGACGCCCGGCCCTCGATGATGTTCACGTCCCCGATGAAGTCAGCGACATAGACCGAGTTCGGGTTCTCATAGATACGGTCCGGTGTTTCCACCTGCATCAACCTGCCCTGATCCATTACGGCGACGCGGCTGGCGACGGTCATCGCCTCTTCCTGATCATGGGTCACGATCACAAAGGTGGTGCCGGTTTTTTCCTGAATGTCCATCAGTTCAAACTGCGTATCCTGCCGCAGTTTCTTGTCCAGCGCGCCCAGCGGTTCGTCCAGCAACAACAGCTTGGGCGCCTTGGCCAGCGACCGCGCCAGCGCCACCCGCTGCCGCTGCCCGCCCGAGATCTGGTGTGGCTTGCGGCGAGCAAATTGCTCCAGCCGGGTCAGGCGTAGCATCTCTTCGACACGCTCTTCCAGATCATGCTTGGGCATGTTGTCTCGGCGCAGGCCGAAGGCGATGTTTTCCCAAATGCTGAGATGCGGGAACAGCGCGTAGGACTGGAACATCATGTTCACCGCCCGTTTGTTCGGCGGGATCGGATCGATGTCCTGACCGCCCAGCATGATGTGCCCTTCGGTCGGGGTTTCAAACCCCGCCAGCATTCGCATCATGGTGGTCTTGCCGCAGCCCGAAGGCCCAAGCAAGGCAAAGAATTCTTTCTCGAAGATATCCAGAGACAGGTTGTCGATGGCCGTGAATTCACCAAACCGTTTGGTGACATTCCGGAACTGGATCAAAGGTTTCGCCTGTGGATCATTCCACGGCTCAAAGACGTCAGAGTTCAAAACGGCCCCCGTTCGACAATCTGGAAAAAAGGAGCAAGGCGGTAGAACCGCCTTGCGCAGATGTACCGGATCAGGTGCCGGATTTGATCTTGGTCCACAGTCGGGTCACGACCCGCTGCGTTTTCGACGGGTAAGGTGAGAACGTGTAGAGGTTTTTAACCGTTTCCTCGTCCGGGTAAATCGCTGGATCGCCGATCACGTCTTCTGCCAGCAAGGCTTGCGACGCCTTGTTGCCATTGGCAAAATACACGTAATTTGACGCATCCGCCATATTCTGAGGATCCATGATGAAATTCAGGAATATGTGCGCGCCGTCCACATTCGGCGCATCCGTCGGGATTGCCATCATGTCAAACCACATCAGCGAACCTTCAGCAAAGGCGTTGTAGGCGATCTCGACGCCGTTATCGGCTTCGGCTGCGCGATCACGCGCCTGCAACACATCACCGGACCAGCCGACCGCAACGCATATATCTCCATTGGCCAGCGCGTTGATATACTCCGAGCTATGGAATTTCTTTATATACGGGCGAACAGCCATGAGAGGTTCTTCGACCTTGGCGATAATATCAGGATCCTGGCTATTCGGATCTTCCCCAAGGTATTTCAACACCATCGGGACGATTTCGGTCGGTGCGTCGAGGAAATATACGCCGCACTCCGCCAGCTTCTCCATGTTCTCGGGCTTCAACACCAGGTCCATGCTGTTCAGCGGAGCGTCTTCACCCAGCACTTCTTTTACTTTGTCGACATTCAGGCCGATGCCGGTAGTACCCCACATGTAGTTGATCGCATATTCGTTGCCCGGATCATATTGATCTGTGCGTTCCTGGATCACGTCCCACATGTTCCCGATGTTCGGAAGTTTGGATTTGTCCAGTTTCTGGAAGGCGCCCGCCTGAATCTGCCGCTGCAGAAAATCCGCTGTCGGCACAACCACATCATAGCCCGAGCCACCGGCCAGCATTTTGGTTTCCAGAACCTCGTTACTGTCGAACACGTCGTAGATCAGCGTCAGGCCGGTTTCTTCTTCGAATTTCGCAAGCAGGTCCTCATCGATATAGTCGGACCAGTTGTAAACACGCACCTCTTCGGCGAATGCCGCCGAACTCCCCAATGCGATGATCGCCGTCATCGTCAGCGTTTTGAGTGACATTTTTTTCTCCCTGAAAGTGTACGGGTATAATCCCGTTTTTTTGGATTTGATCAAGTTTTGCGTTTTCCCCCGATCCCGCGTATGGTTTCACGAGGCCTGAAACCTGGCAAGACATCATCACTGGAAACGGGGCAAACCAATTGGATTTGATCAAAAATAAGGCATCCAGCACAAAGGCGGAGACCGAAAAACGGCCCGCGCATGAGCAGGTCTATCAAACCCTCAAATCGCAGATCATGTTCGGCGAATTGGTGCCCGGACAGCCTGTCACGATACAAGGTCTGACTGATTCGCTTGGGGTGGGTATGACCCCCGTGCGAGAAGCTATCCGCCGCCTGATCTCGGACGGGGCTCTGGTGTTTCAGGGCAACCGCAGGGTCAGCGTGCCCTTGTTGTCGGCAGGTGATGTCGAACAGATGATCTTTGCCAGAATATCAATAGAATCAGAACTTTCTAAACGCGCAACCGCGAATATGAGCAACGCGGATATCGACAATCTCGAACGCATCGACCGACGGCTGGACCGTACAATCGCGGATGGGGATGTCAGCGGTTACCTGCATCTGAACCACACGTTCCACGAAACGCTCTATTCCTTCGCCGACGCCCCGATTCTGCGTGATCTGGCCGAGCGGCTGTGGCTGAGATTCGGGCCATCTCTGCGCGTGGTTTGCGGTCGTTTTGGCACGCAGAGCCTGCCGGACAGGCACAAGGACATCATCACTGCCCTACGCGCAAAAGATGCTCAAATGGCTGCAAAAGCAACCGCTCAAGACATCGAGCAGGGGATGGAGTTGATGGCGGACGCTCTTATCGAGGGTTAGGGCCCGGCGATTCGATTGACAGAAAAAAATTTGATCATATTGTAAACGTCAACCGCTTTTGCAGGAGATTCCCGGATGTCCACCATCACCAATCATATGCCCACCGCCGAATTGCAGGCGCTGGATGCCGCCCATCACATGCACCCGTTCTCGGCCAATGGTTCGCTAGGTCAGGAAGGTGCGCGCGTTATTACCCGTGCCAATGGGGTCTATCTGACCGACAGTGAAGGCGAAGAGATTCTGGACGCCATGGCCGGTCTGTGGTGCGTCAATATCGGCTATGGCCGCGATGAGCTGGCCGATGCCGCCGCCCGCCAGATGCGTGAGCTGCCGTATTACAACACGTTCTTCAAGACGACCCATGCGCCCGCCATCGCCCTGGCTGCGAAACTGGCTGAACTGGCGCCGGGCGATCTGAATCACGTGTTCTTCGCCGGTGGCGGGTCCGAGGCGAATGACACCAACATCCGTCTGGTGCGTACCTATTGGGCCGAGAAAGGCCAACCCGACAAGAACGTCATCATCAGCCGTCATAATGCCTATCACGGATCCTCCGTGGGGTCCGCGTCTTTGGGTGGTATGGCAGGGATGCACGCGCAGGGTGGCATTCCAATCCCGAACATCCATCACATCAACCAACCGAACTGGTGGGCCGAAGGCGGAACCATGACCCCCGAGGATTTCGGCCTTGCCCGTGCACGCGAGCTTGAGGAGGCCATTCTGGAGCTGGGCGAAGACCGCGTCGCCGCCTTTATCGCCGAACCCGTACAGGGTGCGGGCGGCGTGATCGTGGCACCCGATAGCTACTGGCCCGAGGTTCAGCGCATCTGTGACAAATACGATATCCTGCTGATCGCGGATGAGGTGATTTGCGGGTTCGGTCGCACTGGCAACTGGTTCGGCTCGGAAACCGTGGGCATTCGGCCGGATATCATGACCATCGCCAAGGGGCTTAGCTCGGGCTATGCGCCCATCGGCGGGTCCATCGTCAGTGATGAGATCGCCAAAGTTATCGGCGGCACCGAGTTCAACCATGGCTATACCTATTCCGGTCACCCGGTCGCGGCGGCTGTTGCGTTGGAAAATCTGCGCATCCTCGAAGAGGAAAAGATCGTCGAACACGTCCGAGACGTAGCTGCACCCTATCTGAAGGAGAAATGGGAGGCATTGGCCGATCATCCGCTGGTGGGTGAGGCCAAGATCGTGGGCATGATGGCCTCCATCGCGCTGACGCCGGACAAAGCAAGCCGCGCTAAGTTCGCCTCGGACCCTGGCACGGTCGGCTATATCTGCCGCGACCGCTGCTTTGCCAACAACCTGATCATGCGCCACGTGGGCGATCGGATGATCATCTCGCCGCCGTTGATCCTGACCCATGCGGATATCGACGAAATGTTCGTGCGGATTTACAAGTCGCTGGATGAAGCGCAAGCCGAGATCATGGCACAAGGGCTGATGAAAGCGGCGGCGTAGGTCAGCGTTCAGATTAACTTAGAAACGCAAGGGGCGGTTGGCTTAACAACCGCCCCTAGTTTTGAAGATCCGAGTCTTGCTCGGCCTCTTTAGGTTTAATGTTACAGAGCTACAAGTCGTCCGGAGAAAAGCCACTCCGGCTCCAACTATCCTCGTAGTCTCCCAACACTCTGGACAATCCTAAAAGTGACGCAAAAATTCGTGCGTAAAAATCCCGCGACATGAGTGGCTCGTTTTCGTCCAGTAACTGGACGAGTTTGGCGACGTCTGCAGCAAAGACATCATAGACCTCTTTGTCCGTGGAAGTTGGGTCCAATGTCCAGATATTGCGTTTGTCGTAGTACTGCGCTGGCTGTGGTGCATCTTCGGTCATGGTGCGGCCTCATCATTTGAAGCACACTTGGGATCGATCAGGCTACTGGCAATATACGTGGCAGGTAGTCACAATAAAATGGCGGCCGAGACCATAAGATTCAGACTAAGACACCTCAGTGACGTTAGTGTTTGAAGCCGCCCTTGCATATTCAAGCTGGTGAAACCAACTGGCATTAACTTGGGAACAGTTGGTACATTCGCACGACGCCGGTGGTGTTTGGCTCGGTTCGCCTGTGTTTATGCCTTGTGTATCAGTCCCAGCCTCTGTCAGGCGTGCTAGCAGTTTTCAGCGCTAAAAAAGCTCAGCACACGAGCACTGCAGCTGCATCGCGCGGAAATATAGAAATTGTCGCGCGATAAAAAACTTGATTTGATGCATCTTGGATTCAAATATATGAATGCGATCCAGTTTTTTATTACCTCTACTGGTGTCGCGACCCGCTAAACTGTTGGGTCCACCTCCCGTCTATCGTAGTGAGTGGCGGTAGTCGGGAGGTCACACATTCCAAAAAGCCGGAAACTGAGAGTAATGTCTGCACCGCGCCCCTAAGCAATAGCAGGGCTCGTAAAATATCACCGCAACCGCTCCAAAAGTTTCAAACTGGCATACCCATCCGGCAGCAGCCCTTGGGCCAGTTGGTATGCGCGCACGGCGTCGGTCGTATTTGGCCCGGTGCGCCCGTCGATGCCCTGCGTATCAAAGCCTGCTTCGGTCAAACGGGATTGCAGTTCCTTTTTCTCGGTGAAACTCAGCACTCGATCGCCGCGCGGCCAGTTGGCTTGAAACGGCGCGTGGCCGGCCAGACGGTCGGACAGATGGCCGATGCCAATGACATAGGCATCAGCGCCGTTATATTTCTCGATCACGCCGAAATTGTCGAAGATCATCAGCGCCACGCCTCGCCCTCCGGCGGGCAACAGGATGGCCGCCTGTCCGTGATCCGGAACCGGCTTGCCATCGTGCCCTACCACGCCGCGCGCAGCCCAGTCCGATGGCCGCAATGTGTAATCCCGCTTGGCCGTGGCGTAGTCGAACCCGTCTGGCAAGCGCACTTCAACGCCCCAGGGCTGACCCTTGGTCCAGCCATGCCGCGCCAGATAGGCGGCGGCAGAGGCCAGCGCATCGGTCGGGTCCTCGGACCAGATATCGCGCCGTCCGTCCCCATCGAAATCCACTGCATGATCCAGGTATGAGGTCGGCATGAATTGCGTATGACCCATCGCGCCCGCCCAACTGCCGACCATATTGCGAGGACTGATATCTCCCGCCTGAATGATTTGCAGTGCCGCAATCAGCTGGGTTTCAAATAACTGCGCCCGCCGCGCATCAAAAGCCAGAGTCGCCAGAGACCGGATGGTGTGATCGCTGCCCCTAAACGTCCCAAACGAGGTCTCAAGCCCCCAGATCGCCGTCACCACCTCTTTCTCGACGCCAAATTGCGCCTCAATCCGGGTCAGGGTCGCGTGATGGCGTTCGAGCCCGGCGTAGCCGTTGCTGATCCGCGTGTCTGAAACAGCGGAATCCAGATATTCCCAGATCGGTTTTGAAAACTCGGCCTGATTGCGATCCCGTTCGATGATTTTCTTGTCATAGGTCAGGCCCGCCAGCGCCCGATCCAGCGTCGAAGTGGAAATACCCTGTTGGATCGCACGCTCGCGGAACGCCCCCAGCCACGCCTGAAAACGCGCGTTTCCTTCGGTCGACACCCGGTACTCCTTGTACGAAGGCCGCACGACCGGTCGGAGAGACACGGTTATATCGGCCGAGGCCAGCTGAAAGGTCTGTGAACCATCCGCTGAGTTAAGGGATTCCGCCTGCACAATGGATGCCCATAATGCAGCGGCAATGACGCCACTTGTGCATTTACGCATTCCGAAATTCCTGATTACTGCTCAACTTCAGGATAGCGCAAATTGAGAGATTCACAAAGCGCTCAGATCAAAACGCCTGACGCGCCCGGCTAATCGGAATAAGCTCCCGGGATGACACCCTTTAACGATCCCAAAGTCGCCGCCGTGTTTGACGCACTGCCAACAGAATCCCGCTCAGGTGCGCTTGCCTTGCGTGGGTTGATCTTTGACACCGCAGCAACTTTGCCCAGCGCGCAGCCTCTGCAAGAATCGCTGCGCTGGGGTCAACCTGCCTATCTGTCCCCGAAGGGTTCGACAATCCGGATCGGCACGCATAAGGCCGCGCAGTTTGCGCTATTCGTCCATTGCCAAAGCCGGTTGATGGGCGATTTCACCTCGGCCTTTCCCGGTGAGGACCGGCTGGATGGCAACAGGGCTGTGTTGTTTGACGACCCCGCGCAGATCGACCCGACGCGCCATGGCTGGTTGATTGCGCGGGCGCTGACCTATCACCTCTGACGGCGTTTGCGTTCAACCTTGCGCTTGATCTTGTCTTTCTTGCGCTTGGAACTGACCGCTTTGCGCCGGGTTGGTCGGCCTTTCGGGCCACGACCGCGCGGCAGGGCCTGATCATCAATAGACAGCAGCTCCAGCTCCAAACCACCGGTCACAGGCGTCGCCGCAGCAAGACGCACGGTGACACGCTGGCCGATCGCGATGATCAGCCCGGTGTCTGATCCCATCAACGTCCCGGCCTCGCGGTCAAAGTGGAAAAACTCGCGCCCCAGCGACCGGACAGGCACCAACCCATCCGCACCGGTTTCGTCCATTTTCACAAAGGCCCCGAACCGGGCGATACCGCTAATCCGACCGGTGAATTCATTCCCCACCCGCTCGCTGAGATAGGCGGCCAGGTAGCGGTCGGTCGTGTCCCTTTCCGCCATCATCGAGCGGCGTTCGGTGTCCGAGATATGGGTGGCGGTTTCATCCAGCCGGGCGATTTCGTCCTCGGTCAGCCCGTCATCACCCCAGCCATGGGCCGTGATCAGCGCCCGGTGCACGATCAGGTCGGCATAGCGGCGAATGGGCGAGGTGAAATGCGCATAGTTCCGCAGCGCCAGACCGAAATGGCCAAAGTTTTCGGCGTTGTAATACGCCTGCGCCATCGACCGCAGCGTGCTGAGATTGATCAGTTCGGCATCCTCGGTTCCAGCAGCGGCGTTCAGCAAAGCATTCAAATGCCGGGTTTGCAGCACCTGCCCCTTTGCCAGGTTAAGACCGGCGGTCTGCGCCGTTTCCCGCAGACTTTCCAGTTTCTCAGGCGCGGGCTCTTCGTGCACGCGGAACAGCAACGGGCGGCGTTTGGCGATCAGGGTCTCGGCGGCGGCGACATTGGCGAGGATCATAAATTCCTCGATCAGCTTATGCGCGTCCAGCCGGTCGCGGAACGCCACGCTGGTCACCTCACCCGTGTCGCTGAGGACGATCTTGCGCTCCGGCAAGTCCAGCTCCAGCGGTTGGCGTTCAGCGCGAGCCTTTTTCAAGGCCGCATAAGCGGCATAGAGCGGTTTCAGAACAGGTTCCAACAAAGGCCCGGTGCGATCGTTAAGATTGCCGTCGATAGCCTCTTGCACCTCGGCATAGTGCAGCGAAGCAGCCGAGCGCATAAGACCCCGCACGAACCGGTGGCCGATCTTGTTGCCTTCGGCGTCGATCTGCATCCGCACGGCGATACAGGCGCGCGGGACGCCTTCGTGCAGCGAACACAGATCGCCCGACAGTCGATCCGGCAACATCGGTACAACGCGATCCGGGAAATAGCTTGAATTGCCCCGTTTGCGCGCCTCACGATCCAGCGCGGTGCCGGGCTGCACATAGGCGGCGACATCGGCGATGGCGACCCAGATAACATGGCCACCGGGGTTTTTCGGATCATCATCGGCATGCGCGTAACAGGCATCGTCATGATCCCGCGCATCTGAGGGATCGATAGTCAGCAGCGGCATGTCCCGCAGGTCTTCGCGCCCTTTCAGACCGACGGGTTTGGCCTTGTCAGCCTCGGCAATCACCTTGTCGGGGAAGTCGTCGGGGATGCCATGCTGATGGATCGCGATCAGCGAAACTGCCTTGGGGGCCGACGGGTCACCCAGCCGTTCGACGACACGCGCGCGGGGTAAACCCATGCGGTTCTTCGGGCCTGCCTGTTCGGCCTCGACCAGTTCGCCATCCTTGGCACCCAGCACCGCGCCATCATGGACCAGCCATTCTGTCGAACCGGTCTTGTCGATGGGCACGATCCGTCCACCTTCGGCCCCTTTACGGAAGATACCGACGATCCTGCGCGGGTTGGTGCCGATGCGGCGGATCAGGCGGGCTTCGTAGTTGTGGTCCTCTTCATGCACCACCGTCAGGCGCGCCAGGATGCGGTCACCCTCGCCCAGCGCCGGATCGCTGGCGCGCGCAACGATCAGAACGATGGGCTCGACCCCTTCGCCATGCCATTCCAGCGGGCGCGCGAACAGGTCGCCATCGTCGTTCGGTGCCTTCACCTGCAACACACTGACAGGCGGCAGTCGGTCCGGGTCACGATAGCTGCGCTTGCGCTTTTCCAAATGCCCTTCGGCCTCAAGCTCTTTGAGGATACGCTTCAGATCAATCCGATCCGCGCCCTTGATGCCAAAGGCCTTAGCGATATCGCGTTTCGAGGTCAGGGTGGGGTTCGCCGAGATCCAATCGAGGACCTCTTGCTTGGTAGGGATGCGAGTCATATTTCCGGCGTATCACGGGGATGCGACCGCGTCATGACCAAAAAAGATCAGGGTTTCAGATCGGCAACCGTGTCCACGTCGCGCAAATGATCCAGAAAGGCCACCCGCGTTCCAGGGATTGAGGCTAGCGTATCGGCCAGCGCATGTTCCGTAGACCATCGGACATTGCGAAACAGGGTCGTGGGCAAGGCCCTATAGCGTTGCGCGCCAACCAGCCAATACCCCCCGTCCGGTGCAGGTCCGAACACCATTTGCGTCGAGCCCAGCGCCTTGAACGCCTGCGAAATATGCGCCCGTGTGATGCCGGGAATATCCGCTCCGATCAGGCAAACAGGCCCATTCGGCATGCCTCGCAGCATCCGGCCCATGCGGTGGCCCAGATCGCCATTTCCCTGCGGCGCACGTGGCAGTTCAATCGGCCAGATACGGCTTTTCAACCCCTCACGGTCCGGCGACACCGCCAGCACAATCTGCCAACGCGGATCGCGCAGCCGCCGGATCAGCGAGCGGGTCTGATGCCGAAACCACCAGGCCGCGCCGACCATGCCGATATCGCGACCCAGACGAGTCTTCACCCGCCCCGGGTGTGGCTCTTTGACCATGATGACCAGAGTCCGCTGCATGGATCAGGCGAAATAGTCCCGCAGGATGCGTGTGTAGATCGCTTTAAGCTGGTCGATCTGCGCCACCTCGACGCATTCATCCACCTGATGCATAGTCCGGCCGACAAGGCCGAATTCAACCACCGGGCAGTGGTTTTTCACAAACCGCGCATCCGAAGTACCGCCGGTCGTGGACATCTCGGGGCGCATGCCCGTTTCCGCCTCAACCGCTTGCGCCACCAGATCCGAGAGCGGGCCGGGCGGGGTCAGGAAGCTTTCGCCCGAGATTTTGATTTTGATATCGACCTCGACATCATACGCCTCGGCCACACGCTGCGCCTCGGACCGCAACCAGTCGCTGAGGCTTGCGCCCGAATGCAGATCATTGAACCGGATATTCACCGCACCGCTGCACTGCGCCGGGATCACGTTGGTCGCGGAATTGCCGGTGTCGATGTTCACAACCGCCAGTGTCGAGGCATCAAAGTGATCAGTACCCTGATCCAGCTCGTGGCTGGCCAGATCGTGCATCAGCCGCGCCATCGCGGGCAGCGGGTTTTTAGCCCGGTGCGGATAGGCTGAATGCCCCTGTACGCCGGTCACCGTGAACCACGCCGTCATCGAGCCGCGGCGCCCGATCTTCATCATCTCACCCATCGTGTTGGGGCAAGTTGGCTCGCCAACCAGACAGACCGACATGCGCTCATCCGCGCTGTCCATGTAATCCAGCAATGCGGTCGTGCCGTCCAGGGCGTCGCCCTCTTCATCACCGGTGATGGCCAGAATGACCGCACCGTCAGGCGGCGTGCCCTGAACGAAATCCACCGCCGCCGCCGCGAAAGCCGCCACACCGGATTTCATGTCGGTTGTCCCCCGCCCGTACATGACGCCGTCATGGATTTCAGCTCCGAAGGGTGGCATGGTCCAAGCGGCCTCATCCCCAACCGGAACAACATCAGTATGACCGTTGAACCCAAAGCTGCGCGCGTGACCTTTTTCGCCCCAGCGGGCAAACAAGTTGGCGATGCCACCACGGTCAACCCGCGTGCAATCGAACCCCGCATCCGACAGCAGCTTTTCCAGCAACACCAGCGCGCCACCTTCGTTGGGTGTGACCGATGGGCAACGGATCAGATCCGCCGTCAAGTCTACCGGATCTGTCATGGTGGCCCCCCTTTGGTTCATTCGCGCACAGATTCAACGAATTGGATCGATTGCCAACCCCTTCCCGCCCGATTCCGCGGGCTTTTTTCCGTTTGTATCGCGCTGACACCCCAATAAAACACGGGTCTTTACCCCGCGACCACCTTGCCGCGCCCTTCAAATTTGCGTTAGAGCCGCGCGAAACAGGTAAACTGAATATGATACGCGCCCTTTTCGCACTGATCTGCCTGACCTTCGCCACGTTTGCGCAGCAAGCCAAAGCGCAGGCACTGGAGGTCACCACCGTGACCCGCCCTCCGTTTTCCTATGTCGAAGACGGGGCCGAAACCGGTTTCTCCATGGATCTACTGTCGGCACTGGCCGAGTCTCTGGATTGGGACTACTCGGTCAATCGGGTCGAAGCATTCAGTGACATGCTGGGCGCGGTGCAGGACGGCACCGCCGATCTGGCCATCGCCAATATCTCGATCACCGCCGCGCGCGAAACGCAGATGGATTTTAGCCAGCCGATATTTGAGGCCGGTTTGCAGATCATGGTCCCTTCTGACGCCGCGCGCCGGCCCTCGCTGCTGCAGGCCCTGCTGTCTGTCGAATTGTTCATCGCCATTGGCCTTGCCTTTGCCATCCTGCTGGGTGGCGGCATGCTGATGTGGGGGTTCGAGCGCCGCTCGCAACCCTATTTCGACCGCAAGCTGAATGAGGCTTGGTTCCCCTCCTTCTGGTGGGCGCTGAATCTTGTGGTCAATGGCGGGTTCGAGGAACGCATGCCGCGCACCCCGTTTGGCCGCGTGCTGGGCGTGGTTCTGGTGGTGTCATCCCTGTTCATCGTGTCGGTCTTCACCGCAAGGATAACTTCGGTCATGACGGTGGATGCCATCAGCGGCAGCGTAAATTCGGTCAACGATCTGTATGGCAAACAGGTGGGCACGATTTCGAACTCGACCGCCGCCAATTTCCTAAACCGGCGCGAGATTGAATTCACCGGATATCCAGGTCTGGATGAGGTGCTGACCGCCTTCCGCGACAAGGATCTGGACGCAGTGGTTTTTGACGCGCCGATCCTGTCCTACTACGCCTCGCATGAAGGACGCCGGATTGCGTCAATGACCGGCGGTATATTCTTGCGCGAAAGCTATGGGATCGCCTTCCCGACCGGCTCACCACTGGTCGAGGACGTCAATCAGGCGCTGCTATCGTTGCGCGAAGACGGCACTTATGACGAAATTTACCGCAAGTGGTTCGGGGTTCGGAACTAACCCTGATCCTCATCCCCGAAAAACGGCGTCATCTGTGCGACAATAACCGCGTTTTCATCCAAAGCCCGCTGCATCAAGGCCCGCTCGTCCGGGTCGATGTCATGGCCCTGCGCCTCTCGCTCGGCCAATGTACCATAGCCTGTGACATCCAGCGGCGCGGTGTCGGCCTGCTTCAGGATCGCCACAGTTTCGCGGACGGCTTCAGCCTCATCCACTCCACTGGCGAAACACATCAACGCTGCCCCGGTCGCACCTTCAGGCAAGCCATCGCCATCCTTGCGGCCGATCTGCACAAGCAGGGTATAGACTTGCTGACGAGAGGGTTTCTTTTGCTTTTCCATGGCGCCTGCCTTACGGGCGGAACAAGACATGGTCAACTCATTGAACGATCCGACTTTCGGGCCCGATTCGGTATACAAGCAAATTTCACCGTGCAGGAGCCAAACTGCGCCCAAGTCTGTGCAAAAAGAACACACAGCTCTGGAAAAAATATCGCGAATGGATTGACATCAGATTCGATCAGATTCCGCATGGTTGAAAACGGCGTCACTTTGCCGAAATTTTCAGATAATTTGCGCAATTTTTGGCTTACCGCAGTGCTGCTCGTTTAGGTCGATACGAGCGATGGAAAGCGAAATTTAAAATAGCCCCACTATTGATCGCAATTTTTTGAAAAGGAAAGTTCGATGAGTACGTTGTCTAAACTCCTAACTACCGTAGCAAGCGTGTCCATACTGGCTCTGGTTCCCGCAGCGTTTGTTGTGACGATGGCGTCTTCCGACTCTGCGCTGGCTAACGAGCACAGTGAAGACGGTGAAAGCGAAGGCTACGGGAACGACGACGACGGTGACGATGGCGACGACGATGGCGACGGTGACGATGGCGGCGACGACGGTGACGATGGCGGCGACGACGGCGACGACGGTGACGATGGCGGCGACGATGGCGACGACGATGGCGGCGGCGACGGCAACGATGGCGGCGACGACGGCGACGACGGTGACGATGGCGGCGACGATGGCGACGACGATGGCGGCGGCGACGGCAACGATGGCGGCGACGACGGTGACGATGGCGGTGACGACGGCAACGATGGCGGCGACGACGGTGACGATGGCGGTGACGACGGCAACGATGGCGGCGACGACAGCAACGATGGCGGCGACGACGGTGACGATGGCGGCGACGACGGCAACGATGGCGGCGACGACGGCAACGATGGCGGCGACGACAGCAACGATGGCGACGATGATGACGGCAAGTACTCTGGTGGTGAAGACGGTGGTAGTGCTGTCGAACGACCAGGCGAAGATCGCTGAGCAGATTTATTCTGGCGTTAAGCAGGCGACGAAATCAAAGTTCGTTTTGCTCAAAATCCAGAATTATCGATTGCCATACTTAAATCAGATGAAATGCCCGAGCTCCGCTCGGGCATTTCCCCTTTGTACTAACCTGTTAGTCACGCAACAATTCATTGATGCCGGTTTTTGAACGGGTCTTTTCATCGACCCGCTTCACAATCACTGCACAATACAGGCTGACATCGTTCTTGGACGGCATCGAACCGGCTACAACCACCGAATAGGGCGGTACTTCGCCATACATGACCTCACCGGTTTCACGGTCAACGATTTTGGTCGATTTACCGATGAACACACCCATGCCCAGAACCGAGCCCTCGCGGACGATGCAGCCCTCGACCACCTCGGAACGTGCGCCGATAAAGCAGTTGTCTTCGATGATAGTGGGGCCCGCCTGCATCGGTTCCAATACGCCGCCGATACCGACGCCACCCGACAGGTGCACGTTCTTGCCGATCTGCGCGCAAGACCCAACGGTGGCCCAGGTGTCGACCATGGTGCCCTCGTCGACATAGGCACCCAGGTTCACGAAGGACGGCATCAGCACCACGCCCGGCGCGACATAGGCGGATTTGCGAACCACACAGTTCGGCACCGCGCGGAACCCGGCGGTACGCCATTGATCCTCGCCCCAACCGGCGAACTTGCTGTCCACCTTGTCCCACCAGCCACCAGCCTGCGGCCCGCCCGACTGAATCTCCATGTCCTTGATGCGGAAGCCCAGCAGAACCGCTTTCTTGGCCCATTGGTTTACATGCCAGTCGCCGCTGTCCAGTTTTTCGGCAACACGCAGCGAGCCGCTGTCCAACGCGTTCAGCGTGTCTTCAATCGCTTCGCGTTGTTCGCCGGTGGTGGCGGGGGTGACGGTGTCGCGCGCCTCCCAGGCGGCTTCGATGGCGGCTTCCAGTTGCGCGTTGGACATTTGGCGGCTCCCTGCAGAATCTGTTCACGTTGGTGTTGCCTATACGCAAGCAAGGGACTGGCCGCAATGCGACGCAGAACGCACGCTTTGCGGCTGATTGCTGCGGTTTCAGCCGTTCAACGGGTCAGGCGAGAGGTTACCGCCACAAACCAGCACCGCCACACGCTCATTGGGGCCCGGTTGATAGGCCTCTGACAACAGCGCAGCCAATGCGGTCGCCCCGGCTGGTTCCACCAGAATCCGATGCGCACGCCACAGAGCCTGCTGGGCCTCGGCGATGGAGTCATCGCTGACCAGAACCGACGTCGTCCCTTGCGCCAACTCAAAGCAGATCGACCCGATCCGCCGCGCGCCCAGCGCGTTGGCGGCGATACCCGAAACATTGACATCCACCGGCTGTCCGGCTTGGAGGGCTGCGTTTAACGCGCATGAAGTCTCGGGCTCGACCGCCACAACCTTGCGCGCGCCCTGCAGCCAACCCAGCGCCCCTGAGATCAAGCCGCCGCCACCAACCGCGATCAGAACGGTATCGGCCTGCAGACCTTGCGCCTCCCATTCAGCGAAACAGGTGCCCTGCCCGGCTACGGTTGCGGGCGCGTCATAGGCATGGATCTGCATCGCGCCCGTCGCGTCCTCATGCGCCTGTGCCGCGGTCAGCGCGTTGGCGTATTCGCCCGGCATCACGCTCAGATCGGCACCGCTCTGTTCGATCAGCGCGATCTTGGACGGCCCTGCCATTTCTGGCACGAAAATCTTGGCCGGATAACCCAAGGCACCCGCCGCATATGCCGCTGCCGCTCCATGATTGCCACCGGACGCCGCCACGATGCCTGCCGTGGGCACGTCTTGGCTGAGCAACGTATTGAACGCCCCACGTGCCTTGAAGCTGCCCGTATGCTGCAGATGCTCAAGCTTCATCTCGACCGGATAATCCAACCCCAAGGCCCGGCTTTCCATCACAGGCGTTACCTGCGCATAGCCGGCGATCCGGTCGGTGGCCGCCAATATTTCATTCTTCCAATTCATTCTTGTTCTTCCGTGACTGGCACTCTGCCCGCGAACCCTATAGCTGTTTTACGAACACGCAAGCAGGGAACACTTATCCATGAGAGAAGACCGCCTCAGCCCTTTCCGCGACGCGCAGACCGACCGCTCAACCGCGAGCGAGGTGCCGGACACGCCGCAAACCCGCTCACCCGCGTATCGCCTTGCCTTTGCCGATGACGATTTCCTGTGCCGGGATGAGCTGCGCCCGGTGCGCCTGCAGCTGGAACTGCTGAAACCCGAGATGCTCATGACCGAGCGCGAGATCACCTCGACCATCGTCATGTTCGGCGGTGCGCGGATTCCCGAGCCGTCGCAGAAACACACCGCCCGGACCCAGACGCTGGCCAACCTGTCGGAATATTACGACGAGGCCCGCGAATTCGCCCGGCTGATGACCGAGAAATCAAACGAAACCGGATGCCGTGAAAACGTGATCGTCACCGGCGGTGGCCCTGGCGTGATGGAGGCGGGAAACCGTGGTGCACAGGATGCGGGCGGCTGTTCCATCGGCCTTAACATCGTGCTGCCGCACGAACAGGCACCGAACGAATACGTGACCCCCGAGCTGAGCTTCAACTTCCACTATTTTGCCATCCGCAAGATGCATTTCCTGATGCGCGCCCGCGCCATCACCATCTTTCCCGGCGGGTTCGGAACGATGGATGAGCTGTTCGAATCCCTGACCCTGATCCAGACCGGCCGGATGGAGCGCGTGCCCTTCCTGCTGTTTGGTCGCGAGTTCTGGGAAAAGGTCATCAACTGGGAGGCACTGGCCGATGCTGGCACTATCTCGGACGAAGATCTGGACTTGTTCCGTTTCGTCGACACCGCGCAAGAGGCAGTCGAGATCATCGAGAACTGGGAGCCCGCCCCGCCCCGCGACGAAATTCCGGGGCGCTAAGCCATGGCCCCGAAGACCGGAGAGATGCTGCACCTGCGCGGCAATGCCTTGAACGCGGGTGAGCCTGTAACCCTACCGCTGACCCAAAGCAGCATGTATCATCTGCCGGGCGTGACGGATGGGCTGCCCACATACGGCCGCGTCGACAACCCTACATGGGAGCATCTGGAAAATGTGCTGGCCCATCTTGAGGATGCGCCCTGCCTGACATTTCCGTCCGGCATGGGGGCGATCTCGGCAGCATTGTTTGCGACCCTGAAGGCGGGCTCGCGGCTGTTGATCCCGTCGGATGGCTATTACGTCACGCGGGTGCTGGCTGATCAGTTTCTGTCCGGGCTGGGTGTAACGGTCATCGAACGCCCGACGACCACCTTTACCGAGGGCGGGTTTGACGGCTTTGATGTGGTGTTTGTCGAAAGCCCCTCGAACCCCGGGTTGGACATGCTGGACCTGCCCGCCATCGCAGCTGCGGTACGCGCGGCAGGCGGGATTACGATTGCCGACAATACGACCCTGACACCGCTGGGCCAGCGGCCACTGGGTATGGGTATCGACGTGGTTGTGTCCTCGGATACCAAGGCTATGGCCGGGCACTCCGATCTGCTGATGGGCCACGTGACCAGCCGCAACACGCAGATCATGGAACGGGTCGAAGAATGGAGGCGCGTTTCAGGCGCGATCCCCGGCCCGCATGAGGCGTGGCTGCTGCATCGCGGTCTGGAAACGCTGGACGTGCGTTTTGATCGCATGTGTTCCTCGGCGCAAGTGCTGGCCGAACGGTTGGCCGACCACCCAGCGGTCAAGCAAATCCGCTATCCCGGCCTGCCGGGCGACCCATCGCATGCGCTGGCCACGGCACAGACGGCGCGGTTCGGGTTCCTGTTGTCGATCACGCTGGATTCGGAAGAAAAGGCCGAAACTTTTATCAACGCCTGCCCGATGCTGCGCCCGGCCACATCCTTCGGTGGCGTCCATAGTTCCGCCGAACGCCGCGCACGGTGGGGCGACGATGTCGACCCCGCCTTTATCCGCATGTCTGTCGGCTGTGAACCGGTCGAAGAACTGTGGCAGGCGGTTGAAACCAGCCTGAACGCGCTGTGATTACTTCTTAGGCTCGCGCAGTTCAGTGAACACGTAGATCGGCAGCACAATGCTGGCGATCAACGCCCCCAGCCAGACCAGCAGCGTGGCCGCCAACAGGTTCGAGATACCTCCAACCGTCAGACCGGCAGTGACCAGATCGGTTATCAGTAGGCCCACAAAGGTCACGATCAGCGCGATACCACCTTTCAGCGAGGGTGCTTTTTTCTCACCCAGCTTCAGGATCAGCGGCTCGGCCACCACCTGCACCAGCGTAAAGACGATCACCACAACGATGAACGAGATCGGCTTGATCGCAAACCCCGACAGCAACAGTGTCGCCAGTAGTAACCCTATGGCATTGCCGGCCAGCAGGGCCAAGGCGGATTTGATTCTGCGCGTCATTGGGGTCTCCGTCAGAAAACAATTCAAAACATGCATATGTTAACAGACCCGCAGGGATTTGCGAGCGGTTTCAAAAGCCTCTTCCTTTTGGGTCATTGAAATCGCATGATAAAACCCATCCTGTTCAGACCGACCCGCGAGAGGTGAGATGAGCGACGATCCCTATTCTGCCCTTGGTGTCGCCAAAGACGCCAGCGCCGCCGAGATCAAAAAGGCCTATCGGCGCATCGCCAAGGAATGTCACCCGGACCTAAAACCCGGTGATGCCGAAGCCGAAGCCAAATTCAAGGCCGCCGCTGCCGCCTATGACCTGCTGAAAGATCCCGAAAAGCGGGCGCAGTTCGATAATGGTGAAATTGACGCCTCGGGTCAGGAACGCCCGCAGCAGCAATATTACCGCGACTATGCCGAGGCCGCCGGGAACCCCTACCGCGGACGGTCGGCAGACCCTGATGACATGTCGGACATCTTTGCCGAATTCATGCGCGGCCGTGGTGGATACGGTCAACGCACCCAAGAATTCCACGCGCCGGGGCACAATCGCGGCTACAGCCTGCAGATCAGTTTTCTGGATGCAGTATTTGGAGCCAGCCAAAAGCTGACCCTGCCCGATGGTGACCGGATCGAGGTCAAAATTCCGGCTGGCATAACAGACGGTCAGACAATCCGCCTGCGCGGCAAGGGTGATCCGGGCTTTGGCGACGGGCCGCCGGGCGATGCGCTGGTGACCGTCTCGGTTGCCAAACACCCGGTTTTCGATCGTCAGGGTGACGACATTCACATCACGCTGCCGATCACGATTGACGAGGCCATTCTGGGCGGCAAGGTCCCTGCACCCACCATCGACGGCGGTGTCAATGTCAGCGTCCCGGCGGGTACCAGCAGTGGCAAGACCCTGCGCCTGCGCGGCAAAGGGATCAAGAAACGCGGATCATCCGAGCGCGGAGATCAGTTGATCGAACTAACAGTCGCGATGCCAGATCAGATCGACGAAGAACTGAAGCAATTTATGGAGACTTGGCGCAAGAGCCACAGCTATGATCCGCGCAAAGGAATGCCGTCATGACCCGCACCCTGACCGAAGAGCAGCTGATCGGAGCCGTCACCCGTCTGACCTCAACCCGGTTGACCGAGTATCTGGCCGCCGAGATCGTGATTCCCGAACAAACCGATCAGGGGCTGGTCTATCACAGCCTCGACGTTGCCCGTCTGGAACTGGCCTGCGAGTTGCATGAGCAATACGAGATGGAGCCCGACGCGCTGTCGATGATGATTTCGCTGATCGACCAGATGCACGGCCTGCGCGCGGAACTGCGCGAGGTACTGAACGCGGTCGAGGCCCAGCCCGAACCGGTGCGTCAGACCTTGATCGAGGTGATCGGAGCCGCCCGCTTCAAACGCAGCTGATCAGTTGCCGACGACGTATTCTTCCGGCACGAAAAAGGTGTAATCCCGGTCGGCCACCGCCTCGTGACAATCATGGCAATAGGCGACCGCATTCGCGCGCGCGCCCATCGTATCACCAAACAGAGACCCGTCCGGCATCACCATGATATAGCGCCAGTCGCCCGTCTCCGGGCTTTCGCCTTCGGCCAGCTTCTCCATCACGAACAAAGCGCCGGGATGGATATTACCTTCATCCGTGACAGTCACGCTGTCTTTGGCGAGCACTGAGCCTTTGGGTAGCTTTTCCCCCTCGGCCAGCGTTCCGTAGTTATGCGCCATGCGATTGGCATAGCTGTTCACATACCGCTGACCATGGGTGGCCGAAATATAAGGTGCATCATTGAACAACGGCCAGTTCTGGTAGTTCATCAGCAAATCCAGCTGTGCCGCGCCATATCCCCGCGCCATGCGCCGCTGTAGGGAGTCATAGATGCGCGACGCCTCTTCCTTGGACAGTTCTGCCGGATTCTCGATGGCAATATGCGCGTCCTCAGCGGTTGATTGCGCATACCCGTCAGTCGCGGAAAATCCCGCAAATGACAGCACTGTTAGTGAAATTGAAAACACTTGTATTAATCGTAACAACATAAGGATGGCCCACCTGGTTCAAAAGGTTCGCCTGAACGCCGCGTATCATGTTTGAAATAAGATAGCGGCCCTGAACAAACGCGCCACGGCCAGACCACGGCTTTCACCGCTTTGTGCGCAAGAGTGACATGCGCTGATCCAGCCCCGACGCCTCAAACATACCAAATTCTGCATGCAAAGAACAGCAAGCCAGAAATTTATTTATTGTCGACCCTCTGGCGACAATTGCAAGTTTCAGCTTTGCATCCCGGCTTCGGCCTCGATCTGTTTGCGCGATTTGCGGGCGCGTTCAGTGGCTGATTTCAGCTGGCCGCAGGCCGCCATGATATCCTCGCCCCGCGTTTTGCGTATCGGTGAGGCATAGCCCGCCTGATAGATGATATTCGCAAAAGCCCGGATACGATTGTTCGAGCTGCGTTTATACGGTGCGCCCGGCCACTCGTTGAATGGGATCAGGTTGATCTTGGCCGGGATGTTGTGACGCTTGATATGGTCGATCAGACGATGCGCGTCCTCGTCACGGTCATTCACACCATCCAGCATCACATATTCAAAGGTGATCCGCTCAGAATTCGAGGCCTTGGGATAGCTCGCCAGAGCCTGCAGTAGTTCTTCGATATTCCAACGCTTGTTGATCGGCACCAGCACATCGCGGGTTTCATCCGTGGTCGCGTGAAACGAAATCGCCAGCAGGCAGCCAATTTCTTCGGCGGTGCGCGCAATTTCGGGCACCACGCCCGAGGTCGACAGAGTGATCCGGCGGCGTGACAGGGATATCCCCTCGGGGTCCATGGCGATCTTCATCGCATCACGGACGTTATCAAAATTATACAGCGGCTCACCCATGCCCATCAGCACGATGTTGGAAAGCAGGCGGGTTTCATCCTTGGGCGCGCCGGGGGTCGGCCATTCTTCAAGATCGTCGCGTGCCATCATGACCTGACCGACGATCTCGGCAGCGGTCAGGTTACGGACCAGTTTTTGCGTGCCGGTGTGGCAGAAGGAACAGGTCAATGTGCAGCCCACCTGAGACGAAATACACAGCGTGCCGCGATCCTCTTCAGGGATATAAACCACCTCGACCTCGTGCCCGCCCGCGATGCGGCACAGATACTTGCGGGTGCCGTCCTCGGAGACCTGACGCGTCACGACCTCGGGGATTTCGATCACGAAAGTCTCGGCCAGTTGCGCGCGATAAGCTTTGGCGAGGTTGGTCATCTCGGCAAAGTCACGCACACCCCATTGATAGATCCACTGCCAGATCTGTCCGGTGCGCATCTTGGCCTGCTTTTCCGGCGTGCCATTTTCGATCAGCACCTTGCGCAGCTGGTCGCGAGTCAGGCCGACAAGGTTAATTTTCCCCTCGGGCAATTTGCGGGGGATGGTCATGACGTCTTGAGTGATCGGCGCTTTGGGCGACATGTGGCTATCTCAACGAATTCTGGCTTGGGATGCGCCTCTATATAGGAACACACGCAAAGATCAAAAGGAATCGTATCAATCAATTCGCAAAGCGCAGCAACTCGTCCACACGGGCACGCCCTAAATCGACCCGGCACGCGGTGATTGCGATGCCTGTTCCGGATCCACCGCCATAAGAGGCACCAATGGCCTCGCATTGTGCGTCCCGATATCCTTCCCAGGCGGATTGCGCAGCCTCCAAGGCGGGCTGAGCCACCACGCGCCCGGTGACTTCGTCCAACTCTTTGGCGGCTTGCACGGCAAATCCGTAGCTCGCCTCTAGCGCCAGATTGACCCGCTCCTCCATTTCGCCGACGCAGGCCCCGATTTCCACTTGAGAACTGGCGTCGGCACATTCCAGTGTGGGGTCTGCCAGTGCCGCAGATGAAAATAACAATGTAGTCAATACGTAACGCATAATCCGTTCCTGTCAGAGGCTTCCTGCCAGCCGACAGTAGCACGCGCGGAACCGCGTCCCAAATGCAAGTCGGCCGCACCGCCAACGCCGATGCGACCGAAATCAACGTTATTCGTCAACCTCTTCAGACACCCGCAGGCAGGATATCACAATCTGCTGCGTCCAGAGTTTTCACCGGATCCTCTGGCCCGCACTGTTCACCGGACACGGGGTAGGTATTGGTGTCTTTTTCACACGCGCTTAACAACACGGCAGCTGTCATCATCAACGCGACAATGGACTTATTCAGCATTCGCAAGCTCCTTTCGATCTACTGAACTGATTAGTTCAGAGAAATCAGGAGCACGCCTTGATGCGGATCAAATGTGCGGACAGACGTCGCGTAAAGTCGACGCTTTGCAAAGAAAAAGAAAACCCCGCCTTATGACGGGGCTTTGTGTGTCTGCAAATACCTATTGGTTCGTGCAGCGTTTCTCGGCGTCTTCGATCGCAGCCGTAAAGCCCAGCAGCGAGAAGGTGTCTTTGGTTTGCGTCCCACGCTCAGACCGGGCGGTCAGCACGGCCTCGGTGCCGCGTTTCATCGCTGCGACCACCTTGAGGTCTTCGCCTTCGGTTGCGGGCCAGGCCCATTCACCTTCGGTGATCAACTCGAACTCGGTTCCGTCGATCTCAAGATTGACTGTCGAGCCTGCGGCAAAAGGATATCCGCCGGTAAAGGTCACCTGCCCCTTCACCTCGGCATTGGGGCGGTAGAACACGAACAGCAGAATATCGCTGCGGCGGACAGAGACCACCCGGCCACCGCGCGTGTTGACGGTTTCTTTGGGGGCGGACACGCTCCAGCATTCCGTGGGATCGTCTTCGACGAACACGCTCCAATCCGTCTTGGCTGCCACGCGGTTTGTGCTTGACGCCTGCTGAGCGGTTGCGGTTGTGGCCATCCCTGCGAGGCACAGGCCCGCGATTACATGGACGAGTTTCGATCCCATCTGTCCAGCCTCCTAGCTCGACCTATTACCTCATACCCATCGGACATAGCTGCGAACTCTGCCGGTTCGTCTGTAAGTTGCGTATTCCGATGATTGTCGACATACACACACTAACGCAGGTTTCGCCACAGGCGAAAGGGCGATTGGCAGAATTTTGCGCATATTACGGAGGGGCCAGATGACGCAGCCGGTACCAATGACAGAACTATGGCGTGGGCCCTTGCTGGAAAGCCTGCATCTGGGCCATGCGGTGATCTGCGATGACAGTGGGCAGATTGTGCACAGTTGGGGGGATCCGAATGCGGTGATTTACCCCCGGTCCTCGGCCAAGATGATCCAGGGGCTGCCGCTAATCACATCGGGCGCCGCAGCGAAATACGGGCTGAACAGTGAACATCTGGCGCTGGCCTGTGCCTCGCATAACGGGGCGCATATTCATACTGACCGCGTGACAGCATGGCTGGAACATTTGGGCCTGTCCGAGCTCGATCTGCGCTGCGGCCCACAGGAACCACAGGACATGGCTGCGCGCGACGGGTTGATTCTGGCCGATGACACGCCTTGCCAGATTCACAACAACTGCTCGGGCAAGCATTGCGGGTTCTTGACCGTGACCCAGCATATGGGAGCGGGACCGGAATATCTGGAAATCGACCACCCCGTGCAGCAAGCCTGCTTGTCAGCCATTGAGGAAACAACCGGTGAGACCAGCCCAGCCTATGGGATCGACGGCTGTTCAGCCCCCAACTTTGCCACCTCACTGGTGGGGCTGGCACGGTCGATGGCTTGGTTTGCGTCAGCCGCTGACCGGTCGGACCGAGCCAGCGACGCGGCCCAGCAATTGACCGCCGCAATGATCAAGCACCCCGAACTGGTCGCTGGCGAAAGTCGCGCCTGCACCGAGCTGATGCGCGCCATGGAGGGCCGTGCCGCGATCAAGACCGGGGCCGAGGCCGTTTTCATTGCCATCATTCCGGAAAAACGCATGGGCGTGGCGTTGAAGATCACCGACGGCACCACCCGCGCCGCCGAATGCGCCATCGCATCCATTCTGGTCTATCTGGGTGTGCTGGAGGCCGAGCACCCGGCCACCCGCAAATTCATGAACGCCATTCAGTACAGCCGTCGCGGACTGGAATGCGGCATCATCAAGCCTGCGCCTAGTTTCCCCGGCTAAGGCGTCACATCTCGATTGGGTGTATCTCGGCCACTTCGACCGAACCTGATCCGTTGACGACCATGGGGCAGCCCTTGGCCATCTCGGTGGCGGCGTCGATGCTGTCGGCCTTGATGACGGTGAAGCCTGAGGCCGGGTTTGCACCGCCGTTGTCGACAACGCCGCTGTTGCTGACCGTATAGGACTGGCCCACCGGATTTCCGGGGATGTCCAGCGCGTCGCCCATATTCTGGAACCATGCGCCCCAAGCGGCCATGGTTGCTTCGATTTCGGCGGGGTCGGTCGGGGTGTGACCACCATGATAAACAAACAAGAATTGAGGCATTTCTCTTCCTCCCTGATGAAAATCTTAAAACTGGGCTTCCAGCTTGCGCAACGACGAGGTCCAGCCTTGGTTATGGTTCTCCGCGACCTCAGCATCGGCCAGTTCGCGATGATCAAGAACCAGCTTCGCACCGGTTTCCGTCGCAGAGACGGTCAGCGTCACGTGGCTTTCCGCACCACGCTTATCCTGGTCATCATGCCAGCCCCAGGTGAAGCCTACTGAATTCGGCGGGTCGACATGGGTAACTTGGCCGGACACTTTGTATCGCTGCCCCTCGGCATTCACCATGACCGAATACCACGGCCCAGGGTGCGAGAAATCCAGATCATGCTCGGGTACATGCATCCCCTCGGGCCCCCACCATTGCAACAGCTTTGCGCCATCGCTGATCCAGGCGAACAGGTTTTCCTGGGATGTGGGGAACGCGCGTTCCAGTTTCAGGTCGGCCATGAATTTTCCCTTTCAATCAAATCGCTCAAACGGTCGAGGCTGCTTTCCCAGAATTGCCGTTTCGAGATGGTCCATTCCGCGATGGTCCGCAGCCCCTCGGGCTGGATGGAATACATGCGTTGACTGCCCTGCACCCGTTGCTGCACCAGCCCGGCGGCGCGCAGCACCTTCAGATGGCGCGAGATCGCAGCCCCGGACATGCCGCGCCCTTCGATCAGGTCACCGGCGGGTAGCTCTCCGTCCTGCATCAACTGCTCGACAATCGAGAAACGGGTGGCATCGGACAAAGCTGAAAATGCGGTCAGAAGTGTGTTCATGACCACTGTTTAACATTATTGTTAAATAAAGGGAAGCCCCTTGAGCTCAGACCTCAGTAAAGGCCGCGCGGGAATAGCCCTGCAGGTACAGCAGCGCGGTCAGATCCCCGTAGTTGATCCGGATATCGCATTTTGCGGCGACAGAAGGTTTGGCATGCAGCGCCACGCCGGTTCCGGCCCTGCTGAGCATGCCCAAGTCATTGGCGCCGTCGCCAACGGCGATCACATCCGCTTCCGACAGGCCTAACCGCTTGGTAATTTGCGCCAGCGCATCCACCTTGGCTTGTTTACCCAAAATTGGGCGCTGCACATCGCCTGTCAGCTTGCCGTCTTCGGCCAACAGCGTATTGGCGCGGTTTTCATCAAAGCCCAGCAGTTCGGCCACTTTGGCGGTGAAGGCCGTAAACCCACCCGACACCAGCGCCGCATAGCCCCCGTTCAGCCGCATCGTCGCAACCAGTTCCTTGCCGCCCGGCATCAAAGTGATGCGTTCGTCCAGAACCTTGTCGATAACCGCCTCATCCATACCTTTCAGCAGACCGACCCGTTCGATTAGCGCCCCTTCGAAATCCAACTCACCATTCATGGCCCGCGCGGTGATGTCCTTGACCCGATCACCTACGCCTGCCTCATCGGCCAGTTCGTCAATGCATTCCTGCTGAATCATGGTGCTGTCCATATCGGCCAGCAGCATCAGCTTGCGGCGTTTCCCGAACGGCTGCACGATCAGGTCGACCTCTAACAGCTGCAGCTCGGCCCAAACGTCCCACTGATTGTCAGGCAACTCGGGAAACGTGAATTGCGCGGCCTCATCTTCGCTGAGCCACACCACATCACCACCGCCCCATGCATTGCACAGCGCCTCAACCAGAGCCTGCTCGAGCTTTGGCGTGTTCGGGTTGGTCAACAGAGTGGCTACGTACATCTTCAGTCTCCTGCAGGCTCCCCTGCGCATAACGCAGGGGCTGTCAATTCACCAGAGACAGTTGATGTGTTTACCCCAGAATGGCGGGCAACCGCAGCCCGTGGGCGCGGGCACAGTCCTTTGCGATGTCATACCCCGCATCCGCGTGCCGCCACACGCCCGAGGCCGGATCATTCCACAACACCCGCTCCAACCGTCTGGCGGCATCCTCGGTTCCATCGGCGCAAATCACCACGCCTGCATGCTGAGAGAACCCCATGCCAACCCCGCCACCATGATGCAGCGACACCCAGGTCGCGCCGCTGGCGGTGTTGATCAGCGCATTCAGCAACGGCCAGTCACTGACAGCATCGGATCCGTCCAGCATCGCCTCGGTTTCACGGTTTGGGCTGGCGACCGAACCCGAATCAAGATGGTCCCGACCGATCACAACCGGTGCTTTCAACTCGCCATTGGCGACCATCTCGTTGAACGCCAAGCCGGCGCGGTGGCGGTCGCCCAACCCGATCCAGCAAATCCGTGCCGGCAGGCCCTGAAACGCGATCCGTTCTTGCGCCATGTCGAGCCAGCGGTGCAAGTGCTCGTTCTCGGGAAACAACTCCTTCATCTTGGCGTCGGTCTTGTAGATATCCTCGGGGTCGCCCGACAAAGCACACCACCGGAACGGACCGATACCCTTGCAGAACAGCGGACGGATATAGGCTGGTACGAAACCGGGGAATGCAAACGCGTTCTCCAGCCCTTCATCCTGCGCAACCTGCCGGATGTTGTTACCGTAATCCAGCGTCGGCACGCCCGCGTTCCAGAAATCAACCATCGCGGCCACGTGCTGCTTCATCGATACTCGAGCGGCTTTTTCGACCGATTTAGGATCTGTTTCGCGCTTTTCTCGCCACTGTGCCATCGACCACCCTATTGGCAAGTAGCCATTGATCGGATCATGCGCACTGGTCTGATCGGTGACGATATCGGGGCGCATACCGCCCGCAGCCATGCGGCGGTAAATCTCGGGGAACACCTCAGCCGCGTTGCCCAATAGGCCCACAGATTTCGCCTCGCCCGCTTTGGTCCAGCGGTCGATCATCTGCAACGCTTCGTCCAGCGTCTCGGCCTTTTCGTCGAGGTACTTGGTGCGCAAACGGAAATCGATGCTGTCCGGGTTGCATTCAACGGCCAAACAGCAGGCACCGGCAAAAACGGCAGCCAGCGGCTGCGCGCCACCCATGCCGCCCAGACCGCCGGTCAGGATCCACTTGCCCGTCAGATCACCGTCATAGTGTTGACGGCCTGCCTCGGCGAAGGTTTCGTAAGTGCCCTGAACGATGCCCTGCGTGCCGATATAGATCCACGAACCGGCCGTCATCTGGCCGTACATCATCAGACCCTTCCTATCGAGCTCATTGAAGTGATCCCAGGTCGCCCAATGGGGAACAAGGTTGGAATTGGCGATCAGCACCCGCGGCGCGTCTTTATGCGTGCGGATGATGGCGACCGGCTTGCCGGATTGAACGATCAGTGTTTCGTCGTCTTCCAGATCCTTCAAACCATCCACAATAGTGTCGAAATCCGTCCACGTGCGCGCGGCGCGACCAATGCCGCCATAGACAACCAGTTCATGCGGGTTTTCCGCCACATCCGGATGCAGGTTGTTCATCAACATCCGCAGCGGAGCCTCGGTTAGCCAGCTTTTGGCGTTCAGCTCGGTTCCTATCGGCGGATAGATATCGCGCGTGTTCTTGCGAGGGTCGGTCATGGCGTCGTCTCCAATGCAGTGTCTTGGATGGCTTCCAAAATATCGCGCAGCCAACGGCGCAAGCGGTCGGCCTTGGCTGTGTCATAGCTCCATGGGGCGGCTTCGGTCGTCAGATATGCGGATTGCGACAGTTCCATCTGAATGGCGTGCAGGCCGTCGTCTGGCCGACCGTAGTGACGGGTTGTCCAGCCACCCCGGAACCGCCCGTTCAAAACGGTGCTGTAGGGCGATGACGCGGCAAATTCATGCGCAATAGACTCTATTTCTAACGCACAGGTTACGCCACCATCCGTCCCGATATTCATGTCAGGCAAGGTGCCATCGAACAGAAACGGAATGCGGCTGCGGATCGAGTGGCAATCGAACAGAACCGCCACACCATGCTTTACCCGCACGCGCTCCAGCTCTTCGGCTAGTGCGGCGTGATAGGGCGCATGAAAGGTTTCGCGTCTTTGAGCGATCTCATCCTTGGACGGCTCCTGCCCGCTGCGCCAGATTGGCTGCCCATCGAAATCGGTCAACGGCACAAGAGTTGTCGTGTTCTGTCCCGGGTAAAGCGAAACGCCTTCGGGATCACGATTGGCATCGATAGCATAGCGATGGACATGTGACTGAACCACCGTCACATCGCTCAAAAGCCGGTCATAGAGCCTGTTTATGTGCCAATCTGTATCCGCCAACGCACGCCCGTTCTCATTGAGGCGCGCTGCGATATCATCTGGCACAAAGGTCCCGCCATGGGGTTGCCCCAGCACGACGGGGCCACTCCCGTGCTGCACACTGACTATTTGCATCACGTTACCTCTGGCATTGGGACGCCCACAGCGTGCAGGATCGCCCCCCCGGCAACCAGTTGCTTCGCAGCCTCCAACTCGAGTGCCAAATAGCGATCTTCTGTCAGGGCCTGGATGTCAGCCCGCAACCGGGTGATGACCTTCTGCAACGGGCCACTGGTGACCAGTGGCGCACGAAACTCCACTCCCTGCGCGGCGCAGAGCAATTCGACGCCCAGAATGTAATTCAGATTCTCAACCATGCGTGTCAGCCGCCGCGCGCCATGAGCCGCCATGGACACGTGATCCTCCTGGTTGGCCGAGGTGGGCGTGCTGTCGGTGACGCAGGGATTTGCGAGGTGCTTGTTCTCGCTCATCAACGCTGCCGTGGTAACCTCGGCGATCATCAGGCCCGAGTTCAGCCCCGGATTCGGGGTCAGGAAGGGCGGCAGATCAAAACTGAGCGTCGGATCCACCATCAAAGCAATACGGCGCTGTGCGATGGCACCGATCTCGGACACGGCCAGAGCGATCATGTCGGCCGCAAACCCTACTGGTTCAGCATGGAAATTACCGCCCGAGACAATCCCATCTGCCAGAACCAGCGGATTATCAGTGGCTGCGTTGGCCTCTACCTCAAGCGTAGCGGCGGCCTGCCGTATGACATCCATCGCCGCGCCTGTGACCTGAGGTTGGCAACGGATGCAATAGGGGTCCTGAACACGGGTGTCGCCTTCGCGATGACTTTCCCGAATTTCCGACCCGTCCAACACGGCGCGCATGGCACCTGCGGCCTCGGTTTGCCCTCGATGGCCGCGCAAAGTGTGAATTTCGGGTCGCAGAGGCGCAGTGGACCCCATAATCGCATCAGTGGACAGCGCCGAGACAACCAGCGAATTTTGCGCCGCGCGCCAGGCCTCGAACAACCCGGCCAAAGCAAAAGCAGTTGAGAACTGCGTGCCGTTTATAAAGGCCAATCCTTCCTTTGGACCTAATTGAATAGGCTCTAAATCGACTGATTTTAGCGCTTCGATGCCCGACAGGACAGTGCCGTTTACTTCGGCTTCACCAGCGCCAATAACCACCGCCGTCATATGAGCCAGCGGTGCCAAATCGCCTGACGCACCGACGGAACCCTGCGCCGGGATCACTGGCGTAACGCCTCGGGCCAGCATCTGCTGCAACAGCTCGATCAACTCCCAGCGCACACCCGAAGCCCCTCGTCCAAAGGACAACAGCTTGAGTGTCATCATCAACCGTGTCAGCCGCCGCGGTATGGCGGGGCCAACACCGCAACAATGGCTGAGGATCAGGTTGCGCTGCAGAGTCGAGGTGTCCTGCGGTGCGATCTTGAGACTGGCCAATTTGCCAAAACCAGTATTGACCCCATAGACAGGGTCATTGCCTTGAGCCGCAGTCTGAATACGCTGGGCCGCCGCATCCACACCAGACTTGCAGGCTGAATCCAGTGTAACAGCCGTTTGGTCCCAATAGATCTCGGCCAGTTGCGCCAAAGAAACCTGACCGGGCTGCAAAGTCAGAGACGTCATTCGATCCCTCCGAAAAGACGTTTATGCAGTGGGTTGAAGCCAACGCGATAAGCCAGCTCAGCCGGGTGCGTGACATCCCAGACCGCCAGATCCGCCCTCTGCCCCGGTGCGAGGGTGCCTACATCCTTGATCCCCAACGCACGCGCGGCGTTGCGGGTGACGCCAGCCAGCGCCTCTTCGGGTGTCAGCCGAAACAGTGTGCAGCCCATATTCATGGTCAGAAGCAACGAGGTCAGTGGCGAGGAACCGGGATTGCAATCAGTCGCCAATGCGATCGGCACTCGATGCTGACGCAGCAATTCAACAGGCGGCACCTGCGTCTCGCGCAACGTATAAAACGCGCCCGGTAGCAGTACCGCAGTGGTTCCCGCCTCAGCCATGGCCGACACGCCATCAGCATCCAGATATTCGATATGGTCCGCCGACAAAGCCCCATACGAAGCCGCCAGTTGCGACCCACCCAAATTGGACAACTGCTCGGCATGCAGTTTCACTGGCAAGCCCAGATCCTGCGCCACATCGAAAACCTGCGCGATTTGCGCAGGCGTAAAGGCAATACCCTCACAGAACCCATCAACCGCGTCCACCAGACCCTCAGCATGTGCTGTGCGCAGGGTTGGTATGCAGACCTCGCGGATATAGTTATCTGGACGTTCGGCATAATCCGGCGGCACCGCATGTGCGCCCAGAAAGCTGGTTTTGATCCGAATGGGGCGAGCTTCTCCGATCCGGCGGGCGACACGCAACATCTTCAGCTCGGTCTGGGTGTCTAGTCCGTAACCCGACTTGACCTCGATAGTGCAAACACCTTCGGCGATCAGGGCGTCCACGCGGGGCAGTGCGTCCGACAAAAGCGTTTCTTCACTGGCGGAACGTGTGGCGTTGACCGTGGACAGGATACCGCCTCCAGCACGGGCTATGTCTTCGTACGAGGCTCCGTTCAGTCTCATTTCGAACTCGGCTGCGCGATTGCCGCCAAACACCACGTGAGTATGCGCATCGATCAGCGCAGGAGTTATTAGGCGCGCACCAAAATCTTCAACCGGCCAATCGGCATATTCTTGCGGTAGGGCCTGTTGCTGTCCAACCCAGACGATCTTGGCCCCGTCAATGGCAATTGCTGCATCCTGACACATCCCATAGGGCGTGCCCCCTTCTGACATCGTGGCCATCCCGGCGCTGAGTAAGACCGCTTTTCTGGTCATGGCGATTCTTTTCGGCTCCCCTCTTGTTTGATTTTTATGTATATGTGTAAAAGTATGAAGTCTACACATTATGGAAGTCAAATGCCGGTTTTTGCCAAAACTGCCTTGATAGGCTCTGAATGGATGCAGGATGTACGGGTTGAAATCGACCACGGACGTATCAGCCGGGTACAGACTCAGGCACCGGCATCGCCCAATGACACGCGCGTAGATGTCTTGTTGCCCGCTTTGGCAAACCTGCACAGCCACGCCTTTCAACGGGCCATGGCCGGCATGACAGAAACCCGCATGGCCGGGCGCGAGAGCTTCTGGACATGGCGCAACCTGATGTATCGCTTTCTGGACCGTTTGACGCCCGAGCAGATCGAAGCCATCGCCGCACTGGTATTTATGGAGATGCAGGAGGCCGGGTATGCCTCGGTCGGTGAGTTCCACTATGTCCACCACCAACCCGGCGGCACACCCTATGCCCAGCTGTCAGAATTGAGCCAGCGCATCTTTAGCGCGGCACAACAGACGGGGATTGGCCTGACGCATTTGCCGGTGCTTTACACCTATGGTGGCGTCGCGCAAGAACCGCTGTCTGGCGGGCAGCTACGGTTCAGCAATGATGTGTCCCGGTTTCTGAAATTGGTGGAAGATTGCCGCACCACCCTTCCCTATACAGACTCTTTATTGGGGGTAGCGCCGCATTCATTGCGTGCGACATCGCCCGCCGATCTGTGCGAGGTACTGCAGGCCACACCTGACGGCCCTGTGCATATCCACATCGCCGAACAGAAACAGGAAGTTACTGATGTGCAGGCCGCATTGGGACAACGCCCCGTGGCCTGGTTGCTGGACAATGCAGACGTGAACGAACGGTGGTGTCTGATCCACGCCACCCATATGACCGATGCCGAAACCCAAGCGCTAGCCCGGTCCGGTGCCGTGGCCGGTCTGTGCCCGATCACCGAGGCCAATCTGGGCGACGGCATATTCAACGGCCTATCCTATGTCGCGGAAAACGGGCAGTTTGGCGTTGGATCAGACTCTAATATTCGGATTTCCCTGGTCGAGGAATTGCGGACCTTGGAATACTCCCAGCGTCTGCGCGACCAACAACGCGCAGTTCTGGTGCCGGGCGAGGGCTCGGTCGGGCATGCGCTTTACACCGGCGCGGCACGAGGCGGCGCGCAGGCCCTTGGTCGTAATGCTGGTGAGATCGCCGAGGGTAAGCTGGCTGATCTGGTGGCAATTGACCGGACCCACCCGACGCTCTGCGCCTTGACGGACGATCAATTGCTGGATGGGCTGTGCTTTGCCGCCCCCGATGGACTGGTAACTGACTTGTGGTCCGCCGGGCGGCATATGGTGAAACAGGGCCGCCATGTTGCGCGTGATCAGATCATTCCCACTTATAGATCCGCGATTGCAGGCTTGCTGGCCTCGGTCTAAAGGAGCGGTCATCATGCGCCAGTCCAGCGACACCACGAGCTACAAAGACATCAAGAAAACCGTTCTGTCCCGCATCCGGTCAGGCGAATGGCAACCCGACTCTCTGCTGCCCAACGAACAGGATCTGGCGGTCGAGTTTTCCTGCACCCGTACTACGGTCAACCGGGCCCTGCGGGAACTGGCGGAGGAAGGGTATTTGGAACGCCGCCGCAAGGCCGGCACACGGGTGCTGAGCGCACCGCAACGGCAGGCCCGGTTCTCCATCCCCATGGTCCGGGACGAAGTCGAGGCGATGGGCGGCACTTACCGATATGCGCTGGTATCGTCCAAGTTAGAGACTGCTCCTGAATGGCTAAGCGCCCGTCTGGCCCTGTCACCGGGGCAAAACGTGATGCATGTGCGCTGTATGCATTTCAACGGCAACACGCCGTTTCAGTATGAGGATCGCTGGATCGTCACGGCCTCGGTCCCGCAGGTGGAACAGGCGGATTTCTCGCAGATCGGACCGAATGAATGGCTGATCCAGACCCTGCCCTTCACCAATGTCGAGCTTAGCTTTCTGGCTAGCCGCGCCGATGCGACAATCGCCGGGTTTCTGGACGTCCCCGAAGGAGAGCCGGTCTTTACCGGTGAGCGGATTACCTGGTTGCAAGGTCAGCCGGTGACATTCGCCAAGATGTTCTTTGCCGCCGGGTATCGCATGACCACGCAATTCTGAGGCTCATCCGAATTTCTCTTTACCCCCAAATCAATCCGTTACAGATTCACTCCGGATCGAGCAGGCGCAAAGGAAAGATGAAATGGGCAACCCGCTGTACGACCGGCTGTTTGGCATCCACGCGGGCAAACACACCCCGTTCCTTCATCTTCCGGACGATCAAACCGTGACGCATGCCAATTTTCTGGACATGTCCTCGCAAATCGCCAATGCCCTGTCTGGGTACGAGCTTGAGCCAGGTGAACGGGTGGCCGTGCAAGTGGAGAAATCACCCCAAGCGCTGGCGCTCTACGCGGCTTGCGTGCAAACCGGGCTGATCTTTTTGCCGCTAAACACCGGCTACACCACAACTGAACTGCAATATTTCATCGAAAACAGTGGCGCAAAGCTGGTTGTCTGTGACGCCGCAAAGGAAGAGGGGCTGGCCCCCATCGCCGCCGCCCAGGACGCCCGGTTAGAGACGCTGAACGCCGACGGGTCGGGCAGCCTGATGCGACGGGCGCTGGGGATGTTACCCGCGTTTGAACCGGTCCGCCGCGACGAGGATGATCTGGCCGCGTTCCTTTACACCTCGGGCACCACGGGGCGGTCGAAGGGGGCGATGCTGACGCAGGGCAACCTGCTGTCAAATGCCGAGATGCTGGTGCAGGAATGGCGGTTCACGGTGGATGACGTGCTTCTGCATGCATTGCCGATCTTTCACACGCATGGGCTGTTCGTCGCCACGAACGTGGTGCTGGCTTCGGGTGGGTCGATGATCTTTTTGCCCAAGTTCGACGTTGAGGAATTGTTGCGGCTGATGCCTCAGGCCACCTCTATGATGGGGGTTCCGACCTTCTACACCCGCCTGCTGGACCATGACCGGTTCACCGGGGATTTAACCCGACACATGCGGTTGTTCACTTCGGGTTCGGCGCCAATGTTGACCGAAACCCATGAACGGTTCGAGGCCCGCACCGGCCACCGTATCCTTGAACGTTACGGCATGACCGAGACCAACATGACCACCTCAAACCCCTATGACGGAGAACGTCGAGCGGGCACGGTGGGTTTCCCCCTACCCGACATCGAGTTGAAGGTGACCGACCCCGAAACCGGCGCGGACCTGCCGCCGGGCGAGATCGGTATGCTCGAAGTGCGCGGCCCGAACGTCTTTCAGGGCTATTGGCAAATGCCCGAGAAAACCGCCGCCGAACTGCGCGAAGATGGCTTTTTCATCACCGGCGATCTGGGGCGCGTGGATGAAGATGGCTATGTCCACATCGTCGGGCGAGGCAACGACTTGATCATCTCAGGTGGGTACAACATTTACCCCAAAGAGGTCGAACTGGTGCTGGACGACCAGCCCGGTGTTCTGGAAAGCGCCGTGATTGGCGTCCCGCACCCGGACTTTGGCGAGACCGTGCTGGGAATTCTGGTCGCCGAACCGGGGCAGACACCGGACCCGGAGGCTATCCTGTCCAACGTGCAGAACACGCTGGCCCGATTCAAACATCCACGCAAACTGATTGTGCTGGACGAACTGCCCCGCAACACGATGGGTAAAGTGCAGAAGAATGTCCTGCGCGAGGACTACAAGGACCTATTCACACAGGCTTAGGCTCTAACGGAACACGTCCGGATTCGGTCAGCAACCAACATTGACGGCCTTCAAAAACAGCCACGCCTGCTGCGCGACCATAGCCGGCACCCGTGTCCAGATTGATACGATTCCCGTAATGCGTGGCACGATCCACCGGAGTATGGCCATGGACGATCAGTTTCGGATGCTGGCCGGAATGGTTGTGAAACAACTGCCGAATCCAAACCAGATCATTCGCGTTCTGCTCGTTCAGTGAGACACCGGGTCGAATTCCTGCGTGCACAAAAGCCAGTTCGGGCGTCTGATGCATCAACACCAGATCACGCAGGAAGGTTCTGTGCGACAGCGGCACCGCCGACAGCGCCGTCCGGTGCAAATCTTCCAGCCGTATTCCCTCTTCGACCTCAACGCCATAACTGCGCAGAGTTTCCACCCCACCCAGGCGTTCATGCAACCAGTGATAGCCTACCAGCAAATGTGGATCATGCCGCGGAGTATCCTCAAGAAACCATGCGAACATCCGGTCGTGGTTCCCCAGTAGCATGATCCAGTCCCGCCCTGCGTCGCGGCCTTCGATAAGCCGCTCTATCAGGCCCCGACTGTCGGGACCGCGGTCAATGTAATCGCCCAGAAACACGGTCCGTGCGTTTGGCCCGCCATCGTGTTCGATCAGCGACAAAGCGCGTTCAAATTCCGCAACCTGCCCATGCAAGTCGCCGACGGCGTAAATCGGATTTGTCATGGCGTGTCCTCGGTGGCCGGTTTGCCTACCTTGTGGCGCAAAACGAAGCCGTGCAAAAGACAATGCCCGCGCTTTTATTCGCGCGGGCATCAGATGGGTTACACTGTCAGTGCCGCAACTTAAGCAACGTCAAACTCTAGCGGCTTGATCTGCGTGAACAGACCGGTTTCTGCCAGCTTCGCACGCGCCTCAGCCGGAACCGGCTCGTCCACGTACAGCAACGCGATGGCCTCGCCCCCGGCCTTGGACCGGCCGAGGGTAAAGTTGGCGATGTTGACGTCATTTTCACCCATGGTCTGACCCAGCGCACCAATGATGCCCGGCACATCCTCGTTGGTGGTGTAGAGCATATGCGCCCCCACCTCGGCCTCGATATTGATACCCTTGATCTGAATGAAACGCGGCTTGCCGTCGCTGAATACCGTGCCCCCGATCGAGCGTTCACGCTTTTCGGTTACCACGGTCACCTTGATATAGCCTTCGAACGCACCGGACTTGTCCTGATTGGTGGTCGAAATTTGAATCCCGCGTTCTTTGGCGACGACCGGGGCCGAGACCATGTTCACCTCGGGGTTAAACTTTTTCATGATCCCCGCAACGACCGAGCAATTCAGCGCCGCCAAGTTCATCTTGGACGCAACACCGTCATAGAGGATGTTGATTGCCTTGATCGGCTCATCCGTCATCTGGCCGATGAAGCTGCCCAAATGACCGGCCAGCTTGATCCATGGGCCCATGATCTTGGCCTCTTCGGCGGTGACGCTGGGCATGTTCAGCGCGTTTTCCACGGCGCCGGTCAGCAAGTAATTCGAGATCTGCTCGGCCACCTGCAACGCCACGTTTTCCTGCGCTTCGGTTGTGGCCGCACCCAAATGGGGCGTGCAAACAACGTTGGGCAGGTTGAACAGCGGATTGTCCTTTGCGGGTTCCTCACTGAACACGTCAAAGGCGGCACCGGCGATGTGACCGGATTGCAGCATCTCGGCCAGCGCGACTTCGTCCACCAGACCACCGCGGGCACAGTTGACTATGCGCACGCCTTTCTTGGTCTTGGCCAGATTCTCGCGGCTCAGGATGTTGCGGGTTTGATCGGTCAGCGGCACGTGCAGAGTGATGAAATCGGCTCGCGACAGCAGTTCGTCCAGTTCGACCTTTTCGACGCCCATCTTGGCGGCTTTCTCTTCGCCCAGATAGGGATCATAGGCGATGACCTTCATCTTCAGGCCCAAGGCGCGTTCGCAGACGATACCGCCAATATTGCCCGCGCCAATGACGCCGAGGGTCTTGTTGGTAAGCTCGATCCCCATGAATTTCGACTTTTCCCACTTGCCCGCATGGGTCGAGGTGCTGGCCTCGGGGATTTGCCGCGCGACAGCGAACATCATAGCAATCGCGTGTTCGGCTGTTGTGATCATGTTGCCAAACGGCGTGTTCATCACGATCACACCTTTTTTCGAGGCTGCTTCCTTATCGACATTGTCCGTGCCGATGCCAGCGCGACCGATCACTTTCAGGTTCTCGGCCCTCTCCAGCAGGGTCGGCGTGACCTTGGTGGCCGAACGGATGGCAAGGCCGTCATATTGGCCAATCACTTCGGCTAGCTTGTCTTTGTCCTTGCCCAGATCGGGCATGAAATCCACGTCGATGCCACGGTCGCGGAAAATCTGAACAGCCGTTTCGCTGAGCTTGTCGGATACGAGTACTTTGGGAGCCATATTTCTGGTCCTTGAATTGTATGGAAGGTCCGGGCCTGTCGCGGCCCGGTGGAAAAGGTCAGGCAGCTTCTGTCTGCGCCGCAATCTCGGCCTCAAAGGCCCAGGCCAGCCAGGGCAGCATCGCTTCGATATCCGAGGTCTCAACCGTGCCGCCGCACCAGATGCGCAAGCCCGCCGGGGCGTCGCGATAGGCACCGATATCCAGCGCGATATTCTCGGCCTCCAGCCGTTTCGCCACAGCTTTGGCGAATGCTGCGCCATCTTGAATGCGGTCATCGGTGAACTTCAGGCAAACCGAAGTGTTCGACCGCGTCGCCGCATCCTCGGCCAGGTTGGCGATCCAGTTATTCTGTGCGCAAAATGTATGCACCGCACCGGCATTGGCATCAGCCCGGGCGATCAAACCCTGCAGACCACCAACCGAGCGCGCCCAATCCAGCGCGAACAGGTAATCTTCGACAGCCAGCATCGACGGTGTGTTGATCGTCGCACCAGTAAAGATACCGTCGATCAGCTTACGCCCTTTGGTCAGGCGGAAAATCTTCGGCAGCGGCCACGCAGGGGTATAGCTCTCCAGCCGTTCCACTGCGCGGGGCGACAGGATCAGCATGCCGTGCGCGGCCTCTCCACCCAGCACTTTTTGCCAACTGAAGGTGGTGACATCCAGCTTGTCCCAAGGCAGGTCCATCGCAAAAGCTGCGCTAGTCGCGTCGCAAATCGTCAGGCCCTGACGGTCATCCGCTATCCAGTCGCCATTGGGAACCCGCACGCCCGAGGTGGTGCCGTTCCACGTAAACACAACATCATTAGCAAAATCGACAGTCGCCAAATCAGCGATCTGCCCGTAATCAGCAGTTTTCACTTCGGCATCAATTTTCAGCTGTTTGACCACATCGGTCACCCAGCCCGCGCCAAAGCTCTCCCACGCCAGCATCTCGACCTTGCGTTCGCCCAGAAGCGACCACAGCGCCATTTCAACCGCGCCGGTGTCCGAGGCGGGAACGATGCCGATTTTGTAATCTGCCGGAATGCCCAGCACCTCACGCGTGCCGTCGATGGCCGCCTTCAGCTTGTCTTTGCCGACAGCCGCACGGTGAGACCGACCCAGCGACGCATCGGCCAGTTTGGTCAGATCAAATGTGGGGGGTTTGGCACAGGGGCCCGAAGAAAAACGCGGATTGGCCGGCCGCGTTGCCGGTTGTTCGATTGTCATGTGTATTACCCTTCCAGATACACGCCCCTCGTTGGGGAGGGGTGTCCCACGCACAGAGGTATGGGGCCTTTGCAGGTGCAGCAAGCAAAAAGACCGTTCATCTGCAGAAAACGACACAGGAAGGGTGCGCAATTTGGAACACAGGTTTCCTATTGGCGAAAAACCCCGCCGAAATGTTCGGCGGGGGGTGTTCCTTTTACTCAGCTGCTTCTTGGTATGCGTCCATTGGAGGGCATGTGCAGACGAGGTTTCGGTCACCGTATGCGTTGT